>NZ_JACRVZ010000005.1:0-333002 GCF_018812145.1 Gluconobacter sp. P5E10
ACCCCAGCCGCCACCACCGGAATACTGGGTCTGGTTGTCGATATAGGCGAGGAACGAGTGACCTTCTGCCTGGTAATCCTTGGTCGGTACGCCAAACTGGCGAATGACGTCCACTTCAGACTTCCCGACCATCGAATCGAGGACCTTACGCTGCTGCAGGGTAGGAACCTCACAGGCGGAAAGAGCCAGAAGAGCGACGACGGAAAGCAGCTTTGCCTTTTTCATTTTCTTTGTCCCCGGCTGTGTGACCAGCACAGATATGTTTCTTCGTGAGACGTTCTAGCCCGTTTGGAGATAGAAACGGATTAAAAGTCCTGCAAGTTTCAAAACGGCTATGCCAACCACAAAATGTCACGGATTGCAGGCGCCCCCGTCGCAAGCATGACGAGGCGGTCAAACCCCAGCGCAATACCAGAACATGATGGCATATCTGGCAATGCCGTCAAAAAAGCTTCATCAAGCGGCCAGTCCTGATCGGGCGAAATGTCGAGTCTTCGTTGCCGATCTGTAGCGAAACGTTCGCGCTGCTCCACAGGATCCGTCAATTCTTCGAACGCGTTCGCCAGCTCGATCCCACCAATATACAGTTCAAACCGCAAGGCTGCCCTCGCGTCCGACGGATCCTTGCGGGCAAGAGCCGCCTGCTCTGCAGGCCAGTGCGTCAGGAAAGTAGGCCTTTCACGACCGATAACAGGCTCGACACGCTCCAGAAGCAGGCGAAAAAAGAGATCTTCCCAGGTCTCACCGTTTCTGAGCACCGCGCCCGCCTGTGTCGCCAGAGCTTCTGCATTCCCGGCTGTCGCCAAAAGATCTGCACCGACATATCGTACAAAAGCAGCCTGCATTGTCAGACGTTCGAAGGGCACAGACAGGGGGATTAGTCTTCCATCCCTATAGACCTGTTCCGGCAGAAGAGCCCTGACGTAAGCCTCCGTCTCATCCATCAGGCCGGCAAGATCAGCTTCAGGCGCATACCATTCCAGCATCGTGAATTCCGGAACATGCGTGGAACTGCTTTCTCCATTGCGCCAGACCCGCGCTAGCTGGAAGATCGGTAGCCCTGTGGCCGCTACAATTCGTTTCATCGCAAATTCGGGGCTGGTATGCAGGAACCGTGCTTCGCGACCTCCATCAGGCTGTTCCAGTTCTGTCCGGAAACAGCGAAGATGCACTTCTTCTCCCGGAACCGGAACCGCGTAAGGCGTTTCGACATCCAGATAACCACGATCATCGAAAAATTTTCGCGTAGCCTGCACCATGGCAGCCCGGCGCCTGAGCAACGGCAGGCGTTCAGCAATCCGGTCATGATCGGATGAGGAATGGGTCATAAGGGAAGAGTTCCTGTTGCAACACACAGCCAGCCAGCGTTAGAGCCACCACATGCACGATATGGTCAAGACCACGAACAAGCGGCATGTGCTGCGCACACCATCTGATCTCATTCAGGCAGGTCTGGCTCCGGAAGCCGACAGAGCGACCCTTGATGCTGTCAGCAGCCACTTTGCGACAGCTATTCCACCTGCGTTTCAGGCACTGATTGAAACCTCAGACGACCCTATCGGAAAGCAGGTCATCCCTGACATCCGGGAACTGACCACGCAGCCCTATGAAACCGTTGATCCGATTGGGGATGATGCGCTGTCCCCCGTCAAAGGGATCGTACATCGTTACGAAGACCGCGCGCTTCTGAAGCCCCTGTTGATCTGCCCACTTTACTGCCGTTTCTGTTTCCGACGTGAACATGTTGGCCCCGATGGTGGCCTTCTGACAGATAAAGAGCTTGAAACTGCGCTTGACTGGGTTCGGATGCATCCCGCCATCCGCGAAATCATCCTGACGGGTGGTGATCCTCTGATGCTCGCGCCACGCCGACTGAAACATATCGTTCAGTCCCTCTCGGCGATTCCGCATATCGAGACCATCCGTATTCATTCCCGTGTTCCCGTAGCAGACCCGGCCCGCATTACGCCGGACCTGTTGGATGCCATGGAAACAGATCGCGCCATGTGGGTCGTTGCGCACATCAATCACGCGCGGGAAATGACAGACGAGGCCCGCAAGGCAGTTCGCGCCATTCTTTCGCGCGCTATTCCGGTTCTGTCCCAGTCTGTTCTCTTAAGGGGAGTGAACGATACGGAAGCCTCTCTGGAGGCGCTATTGCGCGCTCTCGTGGCGGCACGTATCAAGCCTTATTACCTGCATCACCTAGACGCGGCACCGGGAACCAGTCACTTTCAGGTTCCCGTTGAAGAAGGTCGGGCTTTGCTGGGCCGCCTTCGTGGACGCGTCACAGGCCTGGCATGGCCGACATATGTTCTCGACATTCCCCATGGCAAAGGGAAAGTCCCACTGGGGCCGGATTACCTGTTGCCTGGCGAGAAGGGCAAAGTCCGCACACCCCAAGGAGAAATTGCGGATTTTGAAGGTTAAGGCCTATCGCTCAGGCCATCGAAATCCTAGCCTGCTTCAGCCTTGGACGTTAACCGTCTAAATCGCAGACAGGCTCGCTCAATACGATAGAGCATTGCCCAACGGCGAACTTTTGGAGCTGCTTACCCAACGAACTGCGACGCAGCCCCGAGCACCAGCTTTACCCTTCCGTCTTCGGAAACAGATGCGTCGCATGTGTGACGGCGCCACCCGCACGGATAGCCGCTGCCACCAGAGCAATTTCTGAAAGCTGAGCGTCTGTTGCCCCTGCCTCACGCGCAGCCTTGGCATGAAGTTCGATACAATACGGGCACTGCGTGGTCAGGGCGACAGCAACCGCAGCGAGCTGCTTGGTCAGGGCGCTGACAGTTCCGTCTTCAAATGCAGCGCGATCAAACTGCCAGAAAGCGTCCATCCCCTTGCTGGCGTTCGCTTCGAGATGGGAAATACGGGAAAGATTTTTCATGTCGTACATGAGAGCAAGCCCCTGAGTTATCCGTCCCCGCCTGCACGACAGGGCCATTGCGAGCATGAACCCCTCTCACTTTTCCTCCAAGAGCGACATCCTTCACACTTTCCTGAGTTATTCAGCCCACTCAGGCCGCCTTGCGCCTTGCCGAAATCCCCTTCACGGCGCTAGAAGCCCACAAGACGTGATAAGAAACCCACTATTGCAGGGTCAGGACAACACATGAAGCAACAAGCCAACCTTATCCGCGCCGGTCAGGTCATCGAGCACGATGGCCGTCGCTGGACGGTTCTCAAGCAGCAGATCATCACCCCGGGTAAGGGTGGCGCGTTTATTCAGGTTGAAATGCGTGACCTGAAGACGGGCAACAAGACGAACGAGCGCTGGCGCACCGCAGACACCGTCGAGCGCCTGATCACGGAAGACAAGGACTTCACCTATTCCTACATGGACGGTGAGAACATTGTTCTGATGGACCCGGAAACATTCGAGCAGGTTATCCTGCCAACCGATATCCTGGGTGACCAGCTTCCGTTCCTGCAGGACAACATGGAACTGAGCGTCAAGCTTGTGGAAGGCGACGCCGTTGGCGTGACCCTGCCGCCGCATGTCACGCTCGAAATCACCGAAGCGGACCCGGTCGTGAAAGGCCAGACGGCCTCATCGTCCTACAAGCCAGCCATGCTCGCCAATGGCGTGAAGACCATGGTTCCTCCTTTCATTGAAGCTGGCGAGCGCATCGTTGTCCGTACGGATGATGCGTCCTACGTCGAGCGCGCCAAGGACTGATCATGCGTCTTTCCCCGCACATGGCCGTCATGCAGAACGCAGCGCAGAAGGCAGCACGCCGCCTGCTCCGCGATTTTGCAGAGGTCGAGCAGCTTCAGGTCAGCATCAAGGGTCCGGGAGACTTCGTGTCCCAGGCCGACCTGCGTGCAGAAACCATCATCCGCGAAGAACTCGCCCGCGCACGTCCAGGCTATGCCTTCCTCATGGAAGAATCAGGCCCCTCGGGCGGGGATAACTGGACGTGGCGCTGGATTGTCGATCCGCTGGACGGCACGACGAACTTCCTGCACGGCATTCCGCACTGGGCCATTTCCATTGGCCTTCAGCGTCGCCTGCCGGATGGTACGGTCGAACTGGTCTCCGGGCTGGTTTACAATCCTGCTGCCAACGAAATGTTCTGGGCTGAGAAAGGCATCGGCGCATTCCTGAACGAGCGCCGCCTGCGCGTTTCCGCACGACGGAACATGCAGGAAGCCGTGTTCGCCACAGGTATTCCGTTCGCAAAGGTCCCCAGCAGCAAGCGTCTGCCCTTCGCACGCGTTCTAGGTGCTCTCATGCCGCAGGTTGCAGGCATCCGTCGCTTCGGCGCCGCTGCCCTTGATCTCGCATGGGTCGCAGCTGGCCGTTACGAAGGTTACTGGGAATTCGGCATCAAGCCATGGGACTGCGCAGCAGGCCTGCTGATCGTTCGGGAAGCTGGTGGCCACGCCACTGATCCGGACGGACAGGAGCTTCATGACCTCGACGACGACGTCAATGTTGTCGCCGGAAATGCCCAGCTTCATGGCACTCTGCGCGGTATCGTGCATGAGGCTTTGAACCGGGAGTAAGCAGAAGTCTCTCCTGCCCCATTGCGGGAGGATGGAACGCTCGGTTAGGATCGGTCCCCTATGTACAGGCCGATCCTAACCTCCCTCTCAGTGGCGGCCGTTCTGGCCTGCCTTCAGCCTTCTGGGGCGCATGCCCAGGTCACCAGCAATCTGGATGATCTTCCCAGTGGCAAACCGACTGCCGTTGCAAAACCTGCAGTCCCTTCCCAGACCACTCATCGAGCCGCAGCGACGCCTTCTCCATCGCGGAGTACGGCTCCGCACAGCGCCTCTGCACCTACAGGTACAGGCAAAACGACGGTTCCTGCCGTTCCCGCAGCACCGCCGCCACCTGTTGTGCTGCCGCCGCCTTTCGTCCCCATTCAGACGCATGCGCCCGCTCCACCGGTTGATATCAAGGCCGTTGCTGATGCGAAGAGCAGCACGACAGCTCTGCCAGAGGGTGGACTGCGCGTGATTTTCGCGCCGTCGAGTTCAGATCTCACCGATGAGAGCCTCAAAGCCCTTACGGCCTATGGCGCCTCACTCAAGGATCAGCCTGAAAAACGTATCATCCTGACAGCCTATGCCACTGTGCCAGGTGATGACATTTCAATGCCAAGGCGCATTTCCCTTGCACGAGCACTGGCTGTACGCTCCATTTTCATCAATGCTGGCGTTGCAACCACGCGTCTGTATCCCCGCGCCATGGGACGTCCGGACAAGGGCGATGCCAATCCGGCTGACCGTCTCGATATCGTCACTGAGCAAAATCCGCCGCCCTCCGATTCCGCAACCCCGGCAAACGGCACGCCATAAGCCAGGAAAGACCCGCCGTGACCCGTCCCACCACCTTCCTTCTGCGTATGGGCGTCTTTCTCGCCGCCGTTGCGCTTCTCGCAGCGTCTATGGCCAAGACGCTCCTGAACGCCTTCAATGCCAACCCGAAGCTGGATGCCGTCATTCTGGGCGTTCTGATTTTGGGAATTATCTGGAACCTGCGCGTTGTCCAGCGGCTCATGCCGGAAGTTCGCTGGGTGGAAATGCTCCGCCAGCCCCGCGCAGGGCTTGCAGCTCCAAACCCGCCCAAACTGCTCGCCCCAATGGCGAGCATGCTGGCCGCACGCAGTCGCACGGACCGCCTGACCCTCTCGACCCAGACCACCCAGGCCATGCTGGACAGTCTCTCGTCCCGATTGGATGAGAGCCGCGAAATTTCGCGTTATATGACGCAGTTGCTGATTTTCCTGGGGCTTCTCGGCACGTTCTACGGCCTGCTTCTGACCGTGAGTTCCATTGCTTCTGTGATCGGTGGAATGTCAGCGGGTAACGGCGATCTCGACGCCATGTTCAACCAGCTTAAGACAGGCCTTGCCGGTCCATTGGCTGGTATGTCGACCGCATTCTCGGGTTCCATGTTCGGCCTGGCAGGAGCGCTGGTTCTTGGCTTCCTGGATCTGACAGCCGGTCAGGCACAAAGCCGCTTCTTCAATGAGCTGGAAGAATGGCTTGCGGGCGTTACACGCGTCAGCGGCGGCACAAGCATTGAGAGCGACGGGGCTCCGATCCCAGCCTATGTGCAGGCCCTTCTCGAGCAGACAGCGGAAAATCTTGAAACGCTTCAGAACGCCGTTTCCCGTAGTGAAGAAGCCCGCGTCCGTGAGGTTCAGCTGCTGGATAGCCTGCAAGAGCGTCTGCGCGGCATGACTGAACTTCTGAAAGCCAATCAGCAGATCATGACCCGCACGGCTGAGACGAATGCAGCCCTCGTTCCGCTCCTTCGCCAGATGGGTGAAGAGGGTCAACCGGGCTCGCAAGGTACGCCGCTTCTGCGGATTGAGAGCCATCTTTCCCGTCTCGTTGAAGAACTGCACCAAGGTCGCGCCCAAACCGTCGGTGAAATTCGCAATGACCTGCGCCTTCTCGCGCGGACCATCGCTGCGGCCTCCGGCACCGCAAACGGCACTTCCAGCAGGCAGGACTGACCATGGCCCGGCGCAGACGCGGACCCAACAACGCCCTGGATGCCTGGCCCGGCTATGTGGACGCTCTGTCCACACTGCTGATGGTCGTCACGTTCGTTCTTCTGGTCTTTGTGGTGGGACAACAGTTTTTGTCCGTCGCCCTGATGCGACGCGAGCACACGCTAGACGCTTTGCAGAAGCAGTTGGCTGAGCTGTCACACATGCTCTCCATGACGGAAGACAAGAACAAATCCCTGAATGCGACGGTCGCCAGCCTGGCCAATGACAAGCAGAAGAACGAAGACCAGCTCAAGGCTTTGGCCGGACAGATGGCTCTTCTGAATGGCCAGCTTCAGTCCAAAGATCAGGCCCTTGCCTCTGCTGACAGCGCAAGCCAGCAGCAGAACAGCAAAATCTCGGACCTACAGGCTCAGATCGAGGAGCTGACACGCCAGCTTCAGGCCATCAGCAATGCCCTCGATATCGAGAAAAAGAACGAGCAGGCCAAAGACACGCAGATTCAGGATCTTGGAAACAAGCTGAACGTCGCCTTGGCCGACAAAGTGAACCAGCTCAAACGATATCGCTCAGAATTCTTTGGCCGCCTGCGTGATATCCTGAAGAACCAGAAGGGCGTGAACGTCGTAGGAGACCGATTTGTCTTTCAGTCAGAAATTCTTTTCCCTCAGGGCAGCGCTGATCTGACCAGTGAGGGCAAAAAAGAAATCACTACTCTGGCAAAGACGTTCAAACAGGTGTCTTCAACCATTCCCGCAGATATCCCATGGATTCTGCGCATTGACGGCCATGCAGACAGACAGCCTATTCACAGCGCTTTTCCGAGCAACTGGGAGCTGTCCTCTGAACGGGCCATCACTGTTGTGAAACTTCTGATTGCCGAGGGTGTGGACCCGCATCATCTGGCAGCAACAGGGTTTGCAGACTTCCAGCCGCTTGACGCAGCCAGTACGCCAGCGGCATACGCCCGCAACCGCAGGATCGAGTTCCGTCTGACGGATCGCTGATTCCCCTTGCCTGCCTTTTCACGAAGGCAGGCTTTTCCGCAGGTCTGCTGACATTCCTGCGATAATCCCGTATGTAACCTGCCATGACCGAAACCCCGCTCTCCCTCATTCGCAATTTCTCGATCATTGCGCATATCGACCACGGTAAATCGACGCTTGCAGACCGCCTGATCCAGGCCTGTGGCGCTCTCACGGCTCGTGAGATGAAAGCTCAGGTCCTCGATTCGATGGAGCTGGAGCAGGAGCGCGGCATTACCATCAAGGCACAGACGGTTCGCCTGACGTACCCGGCCAAAGATGGGAACATCTACACGCTGAACCTCATGGATACGCCGGGCCACGTTGACTTTGCATATGAAGTCAGTCGCTCGCTTGCCGCCTGTGAGGGGTCACTGCTGGTTGTGGATGCGTCCCAAGGCGTGGAAGCCCAGACGCTGGCAAACGTCTATCAGGCGATCGACGCGAACCACGAAATTGTACCAGTCCTGAACAAGATCGACCTTCCGGCAGCCGAGCCGGAGCGTGTTCGCACGCAGATCGAAGAGGTCATTGGCATCCCGGCAGACGACGCTGTGGAAATCAGCGCCAAAACCGGCATCAACATCGAAGGCGTCCTTGAAGCACTTGTAACGCGTCTGCCTGCGCCGAAGGGTGACCGTTCAGCACCGCTTCAGGCTCTTCTGGTGGATAGCTGGTACGATGCTTACCTCGGCGTCATCATTCTGATTCGCGTCATGAATGGCACCGTCAAGCGCGGTGACCGCATTCGTATGATGCAGGCCGGCTCGACCTATCACGTTGATCAGGTTGGTGTGTTCCTTCCCAAGATGACCAACGTTGATGAGCTTGGCCCAGGTGAGATGGGCTTCATTAATGCAGCCATCAAAACCGTTGCGGACGTCGCGGTCGGTGACACTATTACCCTGGATCGCAAGCCGGCCGAAAAGGCGCTTGCAGGCTTCAAGCCTTCCATCCCTGTGGTGTGGTGCGGCCTCTTCCCGATCGACGCCGACGACTTCGAAAAGCTGCGTGACAGCCTCGGTAAGCTGCGCCTGAACGATGCATCTTTCCACTTCGAGGCGGAAAGCTCTGCCGCTCTTGGTTTCGGCTTCCGCTGCGGCTTCCTCGGACTACTTCATCTGGAGATCATCCAGGAACGCCTCTCCCGCGAATTCAATCTGGATCTGATCGCCACCGCGCCGTCTGTCGTCTATCGCATGACGCTGACGAACGGCACGAAGGAAGAACTGCATAATCCTGCAGACATGCCCGATCCCGCCCAAATCGAAACCATTGAAGAGCCCTGGATCAAGGCTACGATCATGGTTCAGGATGAATATCTGGGTTCCGTGCTGACACTCTGTTCAGAACGTCGCGGTATTCAGGTCGATCTCACGTATGTCGGCAACCGTGCGATGGCCGTCTATCGTCTTCCGCTCAATGAAGTTGTGTTTGACTTCTATGATCGTCTGAAATCCCTGACCCGCGGATATGCGTCCTTCGACTATCAGGTTGATGGATACGAAGAGAGCGACCTGGTCCGCATTTCCATTCTGGTCAATCATGAGCCAGTGGATGCGCTGTCCTTCGTTGCTCACCGCACCGTGGCAGAGACACGTGGTCGTGCCATTTGCGGCAAGCTCAAGGATCTGATCCCCAAGCAGCTCTTCAAGATCGCTATTCAGGCCGCTATCGGCTCCAAGGTCATCGCCCGTGAAACCATTGGCGCGCTCTCCAAGGACGTGACGGCAAAATGCTATGGTGGTGACATCTCCCGTAAGCGCAAACTTCTGGACAAGCAGAAAGAAGGCAAGAAACGGATGAGACAGTTTGGTAAGGTCGAAATTCCGCAGAGTGCCTTCCTCGCAGCCCTCAAAATGGATTAACCCAGCCTTATGCCCAAAACAGCCGCTGTCCTGTTCGTCCATAACGAGGCCGACAACATCGGCTGGTGGCTCAGTCACCATGCCACGATTGGGTTCTCAACACTGATCGTCTGCGACGATCATTCAACTGACGGCACCTGGACTCTTCTTTCCAATGCCGCTTCATTTTACGACATTCGTCTTCAACGATCGGACAAGACCATCCCCGATCGTCTGGAGCGCCAGACAGCCTTTCAAAAGGGTGTTTTTGAACATGGGCGCACCGAATTCGAGTGGATGATGATTCTAGCCGCAGACGAATATCTGCATCTTGAACAGGCCTCGTCTCTTGAAGAGTTTCTGGGTTCGGCAAATGGGCAGCCCATTCAGGTAAACTGGTGTCTGTTTGGTTCCAATGGCCATGAAACACCGTCGCCCTTTGCACCGAGCCAAGCCTTCACGCATCACGCACTTCTTGAGAGTGCTGACCACAGAGTCACGCGAACCCTTTTACCGGCTGACCGGTTCGAAAGCGCTTTGCCTGACCCTTTCGGACATATCAGTTCTCATCCTGACTGGTCTCAGGCACGCGTTCTTCATTACGCAGCAGGCGATCGCCAGAGCTTTTTCCAACGCGGTTCAAGTGAAACGCCAGAAGAGGCCTGGAAACATTTTGATCGCAATGATGCATTAGAAACAGGACCGCAGCGCTGGCTACCTGAAACGCGCCGAATTGCCGCCTCGCTTGTTCAGTCAGGTTTGACTGACCTTTACTGGCGCCTTCGTCAGACTGTGGTCCAGCATGACGAAAATACATTGGAAAAGCTTGGTCTCAGTGCCTCCGCGCTTTCTGCGGAAGATGACGGTACGTTTCCTGATTTTCAATTTTACGCGTTCAGTGAGACACAGCCGTTCGTGCTGGACCTTCACACAGAGCAACTCATTGCCCTTCCAGCGAGTGATCTAGACCCTACCCGGCATGTCCGGATGATCCTTGCTGTCGAGGCCAGTTCAGTCTCGCCATATCCTGCATTTCTTTTTCCTGAACGCCCCTGCCAGGCGCCGTGCCTGACCATCACAGGCTCTCCATCACTTCTCGCAGCCGTTCCCTTACGTTTCCGCCCAGAAGACCAGAGTATGGCTTCTGCAATCACGGGGCAGAGTGTCGATTTTGAAATCCCTGATCCCACGCTGTTCCCTCAGGAAGCCACGTCCGAGCTCTACGCACGCCTCACGGCGTTGATGGTGCTGAGTCAGGGCGGACACACACTGGAAGCGCTGCTTCGGGGCATTGAAAGACTTCCTGCCCCTGATGCAACTGCACTGGGGTGTGCAATTGCCATGCTCTCTCCCGCAGAGGCAGAACAGTTGGCGGTCATATTTCCAGGACTCGTTCCGTTGAGCGTCCGGCCCGTCAGTCCGTAACAGCCGCCTTCCGAAACAGATCAAACGTTGCCGTCACACCATCCATGACCGCAGCCCGATAAGTCGCATCCCCGGTGAAAAGTCGCTAACGCAGCATCTGAAGGAAGGCGGGCCAGCCACCTTTTTCATGCGCTGCCGACAAATATTCCCGGGGTAGCCCTTCCCCCACCTGCGCTGACAGCATCTTTCCACCGAGGCGAGATCCTTCCAGCACATAGAGAGCACCCAGAGCACCTCCCGCTCCTGTTGGAGGGTGCCAATCCAGCGCGGGGGGTAGTGAGTGGCCAAGAGTTTGTAGATCGCGTTGCAAAAGATCAGTGCGACCACGCCACGCTGGCAAATCATGCTGCGTGGCAAGCCACTGCTCCACAACAGGTAACACCTTCGCATGGGCCTGCAGAAAGGCACCATAAGACGTTGGATCTGACAGATTGAAACGTGAATACGCCTGATCGACCCGTTCATGCACAGTGCGACTGACCTGACGCAAGGCTGTCAGGGGATCATGCTCGGCTCTGATATCGTTCACGGTCTCACTCATTTTCCACGCTCTTAATGTCTTCAGGCGCAACTGGGTCGGCTGCAAATCGTATTCATACCAATGCAGTCATATTTCTTCTTCGGCCAGATTTTTCGTGATGTGGAGTTTCAATGATGAGTGATGCCTCGTCCCAAAAGGTTCGTCGCAAGCATCCTGTTCTAAAAGTAGCAGGCGGCTTTTTGGGCGCTCTCGCCATTGCCATCATCGTTCTGGTGCTTGTCTGGCAATGGGACTGGTTCGTACCTCTCATTAATCGCAAAGCCTCGGCGGCATTGCATCGCCCGGTCAGCATTGCTCATCTTCACGTTTCACCCGGCCTGCGCACCAGCGTCACGGTCGATGACCTGAAAATTTCCCAACCCGAAGGCTTTGAAAAAGAAAAATCTGACTTTGCGTCTGCCAAATCCCTGACAGTGAAAGTGGATGTCTGGCGCTACCTGACCGGACGTGGCCTTTTTATCCCGGTAATCCGCATGGATACGCCGAGAGGGGACATTATTTCCCTGATGAACGGCCGTAATAATTATACGTTCGGCGACACATCCAAAGATAACCAATCAGCCTCATCCTCAAGCACAACAACGCTACCGGATCTCGGCGAAATCGACATCCAGAATGCGGACATTCATCTGGCACTTGCTCAGTTGAAAACCGATATGCACGTGCTTGTTCACACAACACCGGCTCAGGCCAATCAAAAAGGAAACGTCGTCGTTGATCTCAAGGGGCGCTACGCTCAGGCACCAATCAACGGGCACATTGTTGGTGGAGCTCTTCTCTCGCTCACCAAGCCTGCTGAGCCGTACCCCATTGATGGGCGTATCGCTAACGGCCCAACCTACGTAACCCTCAAGGGAACGGTCGACGACCCACTGCACTTCAAGGGAACAAAGCTCGCCCTTCACTTCGCGGGCCCAGACATGTCTTTGCTTTATGGACTGACGGGTGTTCCTGTGCCGCACACTCCGGCCTACAGCATCACGGGTAACCTCGGATATTCCGAAAATGCCATTCGTTTCCAGAAATTTGAAGGGAAGATGGGATCGTCTGACATTGGTGGAGACATCAACGTCAATCCCCACCTGAAACCACCTTTCGTTGAGGCTGCCCTACACTCGCGCTCAGTCGATCTGGCGGATCTCGGAGGATTCATTGGTGCGAAAACGGGCGAGCCAAAGAAAACCGCTCCTCCAAGCAAAAGCGTGCTGCCCGATCAGAAAATCAATGTTCCCAAGCTGAATGCCGTGAATGCCCACGTGACCTATCACGGTGATCATATTCGCAACAAAGACCTGCCGCTGGACAACATTGATACGGAGTTCGACGTCAAAGACGGCGCCATTGATCTGAAACATCTGACTTTTGCGACAGGATCCGGGAAAATCAGCGCCGCTGCGACCCTGGAACCAACGAAGAATGAGCAGTTCCGGACCAAGTTTCGTCTTGATGTTTCTCGCCTCCCCCTCTCGCAGATCATGAAAGCAACTGACACCTTCAAAGGTGAGGGAACAATCGGTGGCCATGTCACGCTGACATCAACAGGAAATTCCGTCGCATCGCTGGTCGCGAACGGAGATGGCGGAACCACACTTGTGCTGGATCGGGGCGGAGACGTTACGGCTCTTCTCCCAGATCTGCTGGGGCTAAAGCTGGGATCAGCAGTTTTGTCCGCTCTTGGAATTCCAAACCGATCGAGACTTGAATGTCTTGTCGCTGATATGCCGCTGGACAGCGGCATTCTGAAAACCAAGTCTTTACTGCTCCAGACAGAAACCACCCGCACGACCGGAACGGGAACAGTCAATTTCCACAACGATACTCTCGACTATGCTGTCACCACCCGCTCAATTCACCCGCAGATCCTCTCTCTTCCAGGCGCAGTGCATATTTTTGGCCCTCTCAGCGGCCCCAATATTCTGCCCGGCGCAGAACTGGTAGGGCGTGTTGCAGCGTCCGTAGGCCTTGGTGTTCTCTTCCCGCCTGCTGCACTCATCCCAACGATTCAACTGGGTGTTGGGGAAGGTTCAGCCTGTGAACGTGCGGTACGAGAAGCCAACACCAACCCGGCTGCAGGAATTGCGCCTGGCGGTACAACAGGAGGTGGAGCAAGCAGTGTGCCACATCCGTCAAAGGCGGCATCTTCTGGCAAGCCTGCGAAGCGCCTGACACCCGCTCAGGTCAAAAAAGCATGGGCTCAAAAAACGAACCCGAAATGAAAAATCACCAAGGCCCCATGGCGGAATGAACTTTTTTCACTATAGCTGAGCAAAATTTTCATTCCCGCCGGAGTGCCTGATCGTTGCTGTCCACACTCGACCGCTGGTTTCATATTTCCGCCCGCGGCTCCACCGTTCCGCGTGAGATCATCGCTGGCCTGACGGTTTTCGGGGCCATGGCCTATATCGTCGCTGTCAATCCAGCCATTCTGTCGGCGGCGGGACTGGATCGCCACGACATGGTCATGACCACGATTGCAGGAGCAGTCGCTGGCACATTGCTCATGGCTTTGTGGGCGAGACTGCCAATCGCTCTAGCTCCGGCCATGAGCAGCAACGTTCTGTTCGCGCAGGTTGTCGTTCAGCAGGCCCATGTGAGCCCACGGACCGCCTTTACAGTCGTCCTTTTCAGCGGTCTGTGCTTCACAGCACTTTCTCTCAGCCAGATACGCCAGCGCATTATCCGCGGGTTTCCGCCTTCAATTGTCCTGGGCATTCAAGTCGCGCTGGGTGCTTTCATCGCACGCATCGGCCTCACCACCAGTGGCATTGCCGTCCCTACGGCTCAGGGGCTGACGTTCGGTTCTCTGAGTGATCCGTCCGTTATTCTCAGCCTAGCTGGCGTGCTTCTCTGTGCCGTTCTCGTGGTTCTGAGAGTACCCGCCGGGCTTCTTCTGGCGATTCTGACACTAACCGTGGCAGGCCTGTTCATTCATACTGATAAGGGCGCAATCACGACCCTGCCCACGCATATGGTAGACTGGCCGCATTATCCCACCAATCTGTTTCTCCCTTTTGATTTTGCAGGTTTTTTCTCCCACCTCGGCCTTCTCGTTCCCATCACGCTCTACTTCCTCATCAGTGATTTTTTTGATGCGACGGCAACGATGATGAGTGTTGCCCATCGTGCAGGTCTGGACGGAACGCCAGAGAAACCGGCGCTGGATCATCGTGCTTTTGCATCTGACGGCGCAGCCAGCATCATTGGGGCCAGCCTCGGGACGTGTACGGTTTCAGCCTATGTCGAAAGCCTCGCAGGTGTCGAAGCTGGAGGCCGAACTGGCCTGAGCGCCCTGATCGTCGCCCTGCTTTTCGCAGCTTCTTCCGTTTTCTGGCCACTGATTACAGCTATCCCGGCTATCGCGACGGCGCCTGTTCTGGTTCTGGTCGGACTCAATATGCTTGGCAGCCTCCACCGCGTGGCCTCCAACCCGTCCGATGCTATTCCGCCCCTCACGATGCTGCTCATCGCCGGGATCACCGGAAACTTCATGCTCAGCCTGTCCTGCGGCTTGCTGCTTTATACGGGATTGGCCCTCGCATTGCGGGACTTCAAACGCCTTACGCCAATTGTGCTCGGCCTCGATGCTGCGTTTCTTTTCTATATGGTTCTGCAAAGTCACATGGGCGGCTAACAAACTTTGACCGCTCAGTTTTAAGCCTTTCTTAAGGGGAGATAGAACACTATCTCCCCATGAACGCAGCCCTACACGTCTTCATTGCGACACCCTGCTTTGGGGGAACAGTTACCCAGGCATACATGCAGTCCATTATCAGCTGCATGAGTGAAGCGCCTTCTCACAATATTCGCCTGACGCTCTCGACACTAGGAAGCGACGCCTTGATTACACGGGCACGCAATACGCTTCTTCACCAGTTCATAACCCAAACAGACGCCACACACCTGTTATTTGCAGACAGTGACATTGGTTTTTCGTTTGCAGATATTCAAGCACTTCTAAACGCCGAAAAGCCGGTTATCGGCGGAGCCTACCCGCTCAAATCTCACTACTGGGACCATAATACCCAGCGGTTCATGAACGAGGGCGAACCCCCGGAAAGTGCCAGTTTGCGCTATGTTGGCGACTGCTCTGCGCTGTATGACACCTCACCGCCAGCCGAAATTACTTCCGTTTCTTACATCGGAACCGGCTTCATGCTGCTGACGCGCGCCACCATTAGCCAGATGATGAGCGCCTATCCTGAGACCGAATACGAGCGCATCGATGCTCAACAAAGTGGCCATCTCACCGATCCTTCGGTCCCACAGCAGCCTTTTGCCCTGTTTGACTGCATGATTGACCCGGAGACGAGAACATATCTCTCCGAAGACTTCGCATTTTGTCGTCGATGGCTCAAAATCGGCGGAAGCGTCTGGCTTCATCGGGGACTGCGCCTGTCCCACACTGGTCCCGCGACATTCCAGGGCAATCCCCAAAACAGGCTTTTCGCGCTTCGTTAAATACCCATAAAAATCAGATTAAATAATTGGCATATTCAGCTACGCCACTATTCGGTCATAATATACCGATCTAAGGTAAACCTGCGATGTCGGGAGCGTGATGCATACAGGTCCCCGGCATCGCTCTCGCTTTAAGCCTGAACAGCTCTCCTGAAATAATCGACATTGGCCATAGGGTCTGCCGCGCCGAGCGGGGTGTTGTAATGCACCTTGTGATACCGGCTTAAGGCAAACGGATCCTGCGGAGCAGGCAGTGCTTCCCGAACACGGTAAAACCGGATTCGCGCCATCGCACAGGCATATCGTAAATTACTGACCATCTGCGCACTGCGTGGCAGATCATGAGCCAGCATGTTTTCCAGAATACCAGCATATGGCTGCCCAACCGGGAAACGCAGAAAGTTAGCCCAGCAATCGTCGTGGGTTGCAGGTTCCATTTGCCACAGCCCCAGCGCTGGCCCTCCCCCAATCTGCTTTACGTAAGCTCCTCTGCTTTCAGCCAATGCCGTGCCCGTCAGAAGATTAACGGCTGCTGTCCCGCCCAGTCCGAGCGCTGCAAGGGCTGGTTCCACCACCAGATGCTTGAGTTGTCCGACGTCAAGACCTTCCATGATTCGTCCCCTCAATGCGTGCTGAGAGACAGAGCGAAATGCACCATCCCAGTTCCGAGGATGGATGTTGCCAGCGTCACTATCGCCGTCAGAACAGCCCGGCCACCGATCAGACGGTCCAGCTTTCCATTCACAATCCTGTTACCATTATCGACTTTGGTCTCCAGGGATTTCATCTGATCCCGCAGAGAACTGATTTCCTGCCGCATCTCCGTACGCAGTTGTTCGTACCGATCTGACAACCCCCCAGCGACTGTTTCCAGTCGAAGAACACGGTCTTCCAAGATACGGATCGTGTAAGCCCGATGCTCATTTCCCTCGGAAGACGGCGCCCTTTCGGAGATCTGTTTGTCCATGTGTTCCTCAAAAACAAAAAAAGCGCCCCGAAGGACGCTTTGTGGCATTGAGCCATAGTTATAGAAAAACCGTGCTATTCCGGCAATGGGAAATCCGTTACTTGGCCCACGGCACGGCGCAGGGCATAACAGACGTCATGACGATACCTCCGACGGAGACCCTGCTGGACCTGCGCGGTCTTGCCTGCCCCATGCCCGTTCTCAAGGCGAACCGCGCCCTTCGTGACATGGCGCCTGGAACACGCCTTCGTATTCTGGCAACGGATCGCGCTTCAGTGGCGGATTTCCAGTCTTATTGCCGCGAAACAGGCCATGCGATGGTGGCCTTTACGGAGAGCGCTGGCGTTCTTTCATTTGTCATCCGCAGGCGTGCAGAAACGCAACCCTCCTGAGGAAACTCCCCCGTTCCCAAGCACAGGGCTGGCAAAACCTGTCATCTGGCTGTAATCCCTCGCTACCTTGTTTCCCAAAGCGTGTCTTGAGGCTTTCCATGCCCGAACCCATTGATGCCATGTCTTTCGAAGATGCCCTCTCCGAGCTGGAGCGGATCGTCCGTGGCCTTGAAGGCGGACAGATGAAGCTTGAAGACGCCATTTCTGCCTATGAACGCGGTGCCGCCCTACGCAAGCACTGCGATGCAAAGCTGGGAGAGGCCGAGATGCGTGTGCGCGCCATTGTCCAGAACGATGACGGCAGCACAGGCACGGAGCCTCTTGCCGATACCGGAGAGACCGGCCGATGAGTGCCACCACGTCCACCTCCCTCAAGGAGGCTCTCGCCCACGCCTGCACGGACATCGAAGCAACAATCGACGCCCTGCTCCCGATGGTGCCGGGTGACGAATCCATTCTTCTTGAAGCCATGCGCTATGCTGCCCTCGGTGGCGGAAAGCGTCTTCGTGGCTTTCTGGCCGTAGAAGTTGCGTCTCTATTTGGTGCAGATCGCCAGGCTGCGCTGCGCGTTGCGGCGTCAGTCGAACTGCTTCACGCATATTCTCTTGTGCATGATGATCTTCCGTCCATGGATGACGATGATCTCCGCCGTGGGCGTCCCTCCACGCACCGTCAGTTTGACGAAGCCATTGCCATTCTTGCCGGCGACGCTCTTCAGACGCGGGCTTTCGAGATCCTTCTTGAGGATGAAACGTCTTCCGACGCCACCATCCGCTCCAACCTCGCACTGGCCCTAGCTCGTGCCTCAGGCGCAGCGGGAATGGTTGGTGGCCAGGTCATCGATATCCGGGGGGAAGGCCGTGCCCTCCCTCTGGATGAAGTTCGTCGTCTTCATGCCCTGAAAACAGGTGCCCTAATCCGCTATGCCGCCGAATCAGGAGCGATTCTGGCTGGTGTGACGGATGATCGCCGGGACGCCATCGTCGCCTACGGCCAGAATCTTGGAACAGCCTTTCAGGTTGCAGACGATGTTCTGGACACGACCGCAAGCGCCGAGGAACTCGGCAAAACCGCTGGCAAGGACGAAGCTAGCGGCAAATCCACTTATGTCTCCCTGCTTGGCATTGACGGAGCCCGCGCCGAGGCCCGCCGCCTGAGCGATCAGGCCCGGGAGGCCCTTTTATCTTTCGGCGCACAGGCCGCGGCCCTCAGGGCTCTTGCAGACTACGTCGTCGAGCGCAGGAACTGATTTCATGAGCAACCCGTCTTCCACGATTCCTACATACGGCCGCTATCCAGTTCTGGACCGCGTGACCCTGCCGTCAGATATGCGGAATCTTTCCGTCGATCAGCTCAAGCAGCTTGCCGACGAACTGCGCTCCGAAACGGTTGACGCCGTTTCCACCACTGGCGGCCACCTTGGCGCCTCTCTTGGCGTCGTCGAACTTACCGTTGCGCTACACGCCGTATTCAACACGCCGGATGACCGTATCATCTGGGATGTTGGCCATCAGGCTTACCCACACAAGATCCTGACAGGCCGTCGTGATCGCATCCGAACCCTGCGCCAGCCGGAAGGTCTGTCCGGCTTTACGCGTCGTGCGGAAAGCGAATACGACCCGTTCGGCGCGGCTCATTCGTCCACGTCCATTTCCGCTGGTCTTGGCATGGCCGTCGCGCATCACCTGCGTGCGGAAGAAGATCCGAGCTACCACGAGCGCAACGTGATTGCGGTCATTGGTGACGGCTCCATCTCCGCTGGCATGGCCTACGAAGCCATGAACAATGCCGCTGTTGCAGGTCCGGGCGCGAACCGCCTGATCGTGGTGCTGAACGACAACGAAATGTCGATCGCACCGCCTGTCGGTTCAATGTCGAACTACCTGTCCCGCCTGATGTCTTCGCGCCAGTTCTTCGGTCTGCGTGACTTGGCTGGCAAGGTTGCCAAGCGCCTCCCCGGCAAGATCGAGCGGACGGCCAAGCGCGCTGAAGAATATGCCCGTGGCATGATCACAGGCGGCACGCTGTTTGAAGAGCTCGGTTTCTACTATGTCGGCCCGGTTGACGGCCATGACATGAACCAGCTCGTCCCCATCCTGCGCAACCTGCGTGACGCGGACGATCAAGGCCCGATCCTGCTCCACATCATCACGGAAAAAGGCCGCGGCTATAAGCCTGCCGAGGCTGCTGGCGACAAATATCACGCTGTCAGCAAATTCAATGTCGTGACAGGCGAGCAGAAGAAGGCTCCGGCCGGACCGCCAAGCTACACGTCGATTTTCAGCCGCGAACTCCTGCGTCGCGCGAAAACAGACGACAAGCTCGTTACCATCACGGCAGCGATGCCTTCCGGCACAGGTCTTACAGCTTTCGCCAAAGCCTATCCGGACCGCTTCTTTGACGTCGGCATTGCCGAACAGCACGCCGTCACTTTTGCTGCAGGTATTGCGTCCGAAGGTCTGCGTCCATTCTGCGCCATTTACTCGACGTTCCTTCAGCGCGCCTATGATCAGGTCGTGCACGATGTGGCGCTTCAGAACCTTCCTGTCCGCTTCGCCATCGACCGCGCTGGCCTGGTCGGCGCTGATGGCGCGACGCATGCCGGGTCTTTCGACCTGAACTATCTGTGCTGCCTCCCAAACATGGTCGTGATGGCACCGTCAGACGAAATCGAGCTGCTGCATGCTACGGCAACGGCTTGCGAATACGACGCTGGCCCGATTGCTTTCCGTTACCCCCGTGGCAGCGGCATCGGCCTCGACCTTCCGGAAAAGGGCGAAGTGCAGGAAATCGGCAAGGGCCGCATCGTTCGCGAAGCGCGTCAGGCACCTGGCGCCCGCGCAGGTGTCGCCATCCTGTCGCTCGGTACACGTTTGCACGAATCTCTGCGCGCAGCGGACCAGCTGGCCGCTCAGGGCGTTCCGGTCACGGTAGCAGATGCCCGCTTCGCCAAGCCGATCGATACGAAGCTCGTTGATGATCTGGTCAGCCAGCATGAAGTGCTCATCACCCTTGAAGAAGGTGCGATTGGCGGCTTCAGCAGCTTGGTTGTGCAGCACCTTGCAGAAACCGGTCTGCTGGATACGGTGAAATTCCGTCCGCTAGCTCTTCCAGACAGGTACATCGATCATAATGCCCCTGACGTTCAGTATGACGAAGCTGGCCTGACAGCTCGGCATATCGTTCGCACGGCAGCATCTGCACTGGGCGTCGAAGTCGTCCAGCAGTCTGCCTGAGACATGGCCAAACGCCGCGCAGACCAGCTCCTCGTTGATCGGGGACTGGTTGACAGCCGAACTCGTGCCCAGTCCCTCATTATGGCAGGTCTTGCCTATACGGGGGATCGGCGCATCGCCAAGGCTGGAGACCAGCTTCCAGAGGATGCCCCCCTGTCCCTCAAAGGGCAAGATCATCCTTGGGTGTCTCGCGGCGGCCTAAAACTCATTCACGGCATCGAGCATTTCGGGCTGGACCCCAAAGGTCGTATTGCCATTGATGTCGGTGCCTCAACGGGCGGATTTACGGATGTCCTTCTCACGCACGGCGCGACAAAAGTTTATGCCGTTGATGTCGGGCATGGTCAGCTGGCTTGGAAAATCCGCTCTGATGAACGCGTCGTCGTCATGGAAAAGACGAACGCGCGCGCTCTCACAGCGGAGCAGATTCCTGAACGCGCAGGCATCGTCGTTTGCGACGCCAGCTTTATCAGCCTTAAGACCGTGCTGGCCGCCGCGCTTAAGCTCACAACCCCGGATGCCTGGGCTATCGCTCTGATCAAGCCGCAGTTTGAAGCCGGGCGAAACGAAGTCGGCGCAAAGGGCGTGGTACGGGACCCCGCCGTTCACGAACGCGTCTGTGCCGAAATCCATGACTGGCTTTCGGCCATTCCAGGATGGGAAGTTATGGGCGTTGAAGCCAGCCCCATTACTGGCCCCGAAGGCAATCGGGAGTTTCTCATTGCCGCTCGTCGTCATGGTCCGCTGGAAGATCCAGACGCAGCTTGAACGCCTCAAGACGACGTTTGAAAACATCCGCCTCGCCTCGAGCATGGGCCAAAACCAATGCCCCCTGAATGCCACTAACAATTTCCTCAGACAGATCAACAGCGTCGCTTTTCGAGCGCCCCTGCCTCTGGAGCGCCTGAGACAGACTTTCCTGCCATCGCAGAAAATAGTTTCTAATCTGCATAGCAAACGATGTGTCTACGCTCAGGGCCAGCAACCCCATCAGACAAATTCTTTGGCCTGACCTAAAGTACTGCTCGGTACCTTCGAACATGGCTGTCAGGCCGGCTTCGGGGTCTTCTTCCGTTTCCAGAGGGCTAAAAATTTCAGCATCGAACCACTGCTGGATATGCTCCAGGACTTCAGCAGCCATCTGCTTCTTCCCTTCCGGAAAGAAATTATAGAGGCTGCCTTTTCCCAGCCCGGTCGCAGCTGTGAAGCGACTGAGAGACGCCCCTTCGTACCCATACTGGCGAAATACCTCAGCGATATTTTGTAAGATGGCAGTACGGCTACGGCCGCCTGATCCCGTCATAGCCCCAAATCACTCAGTCCAGGATGTCCCTCAGGTCGAACCTTGCCTTCCCAGTGGAACAGGCGTTGAGCGTCCTTGATTGGCACATCATTGATGCTGGCATGCCGCTCTGCCATCAGGCCTGCCTCGTCAAAACCCCAGTTTTCATTCCCGTGCGATCGCCACCACTGGCCCTGCCCATCTCGCCACTCATAAACAAAGCGGACGGCGATCCGGTTCTCGTGAAATGCCCAAAGCTCCTTAATCAGCCGATACTCACGCTCCTTCTCCCATTTTCTCGCAAGAAATTCCTTAATTTCAGACCGCCCGTGAACAAACTGATCCCGGTTTCGCCAACGACTGTCGGCCGTATAGGCCAGCGCAACTGTCTCCGGATCTTGACGGTTCCAGGCATCTTCAGCCGCTCGAACTTTCTGAAGAGCGGTGTCCCGCGTGAACGGCGGCACAGGTGGACGCGTCTGCATGTCGTACCTTTCAGAACCAAAGAAGAAACCATATTTTGTACCGAACGGTACAAAGAGTCCAATCTTTCTTGCACCACCTCACTTTCCCTTGGAAATCTGCGCCCTCCCCGTGCTATGGCTCCGCCGCCATGACCGCTTTGAAACATCCCGACACCCTCCCCCGTATCAATTCCATCGCTTCAGATGATCTGAATGAGGCGGAGCGCGAACGCATTCGCGCAAAGTCCGCCCTGTTCGCCCCACCTGAGGCACGACTGGAAGACGGACGGCGTGATCTGGTCGGAATGTCACGCGAAGAGCTGGCGACCCTGATGACGGAAATTGGCGAAAAGCCTTTCCGCGCAAAACAGATCTGGCACTGGATCTACCATCAGGGTGCCACCGATTTCTCGAAGATGAGCACAATCGCCAAACCCCTTCAGGCGAAACTTGCAGAGCACTTCATCGTCGGCCGCCCGACGACAACGACGGAACAGACGTCGGTGGATGCAACGCGGAAATTTCTTTTCCGCTTCCGCGACGGTCAGGAAGCTGAGACAGTTTATATTCCTGACCGTAAGGAAGACCGTGGTGCTGTCTGCATCTCTTCACAGGTCGGATGTACGCTCTCCTGCACGTTCTGCCACACAGGGACGCAGAAGCTCGTTCGCAACCTCGGCCCAGCAGAAATTGTCGGCCAGTTCATGGCTGCACGAGACAGCTACAAGGAGTGGCCAAGTCCAAGCGCGGACATGCCACGCTTTCTCTCCACCATCGTTCTCATGGGAATGGGCGAACCACTCTACAACTACGATAACGTCGCCAAAGCCATGCGCATCGTCATGGATGGAGAAGGCATTGCCCTCTCCAGGCGCCGCATCACGCTGTCCACGTCAGGCGTCGTGCCGATGATGGATCGCTGTGGTGAAGAACTAGGCATAGGCCTCGCCGTTTCCCTGCATGCGGTCACGAACGAACTGCGCGATCAGATCGTCCCTCTGAACCGCAAATACCCGATCGAGGAACTGATGGCCGCCTGCAAGCGTTATCCTGCAGCGTCCAATTCCCGTCGCATCACTTTCGAATACATTATGCTGCGCGGCGTGAATGACAGCGAAGCCGATGCACGAGAGCTGGTCCGCCTGATCAAAGACCTGCCGGCGAAAGTGAACCTTATTCCTTTCAATCCGTGGCCGGGATCAGAGTTCCGTCCCTCCACAAAAGAGCAGCTCGCAAAGTTTGCAAAGATCGTGATGGATGCAGGATTTGCAGCCCCGATCCGTACACCGCGTGGCCAGGACATTCTTGCAGCCTGCGGACAGCTCAAAACCGAAAGCGAGCGTCAGCGCAAAAGCGTCTGACGCCCGGTTTCCCTCACGGACGCGGGATGCTAGAAACGCCTTCCGAACGAACACCATTAAGGACCACGCAGTTATGAGCGCCCATCAGGACGTCAAGAAAGTCGTTCTCGCCTATTCCGGCGGGCTGGACACTTCGGTCATCCTTCGATGGCTCCAGAAGACCTATAACTGCGAGGTCGTGACCTTTACGGCTGACCTTGGTCAGGGCGAAGAGCTGGAGCCGGCCCGCAAGAAGGCCGAGATGTTCGGCGTGAAGGAAATCTTCGTCGAGGATCTGCGCGAGACCTTCGTGAAGGACTACGTCTTCCCGATGTTCCGCGCGAACACGGTTTATGAAGGCCAGTACCTCCTCGGTACGTCCATCGCCCGTCCGCTGATCGCCAAGCGCCAGATCGAAATTGCCGAAGCTGTTGGTGCGGATGCCGTTGCCCACGGTGCAACCGGCAAGGGCAACGACCAGGTCCGTTTCGAGCTTGGCTACTATGCTCTGAAGCCGGACGTGAAAGTCATTTCCCCATGGCGCGAATGGGAACTGACATCCCGCACAAAGCTGCTGGAATTTGCTGAAGAAAACCAGATCCCCGTCACGAAAGACAAGCGTGGCGAAGCCCCCTTCTCCGTTGACGCCAACCTTCTGCACTCCTCGTCCGAAGGCAAGCTGCTCGAAGATCCGGCTGTGGCACCTGACGAAATCGTTTTCCAGCGCACCATCTCCCCAGAAGCCGCGCCGGACAAGGCTACGGAAATCAGCATCGACTTCGTGAATGGTGACCCGGTTGCCATCAACGGCGTTGCGATGACCCCGGCAACACTGCTGACACGCCTGAACGAACTAGGCCGCGACAACGGCATCGGCCGTCTGGACATCGTGGAAAACCGCTTTGTGGGCATGAAGTCCCGCGGCATCTACGAAACGCCGGGTGGCACGATCCTGCTGGCCGCTCACCGTTCCATCGAGAGCATCACGCTGGACCGCGAAGCTGCCCATCTCAAGGACAGCATCATGCCCCGCTATGCGGAGCTGATCTATAACGGTTTCTGGTTCTCTCCAGAGCGCCGGATGCTTCAGGCTCTGATTGATGCCAGCCAGCATTCCGTCAACGGCCGTGTCCGCATGAAACTCTATAAGGGCAATGTCGTTTGCGTCGGACGCGAAAGCCCGAACAGCCTGTATGATACCCGCGTCGTGACATTTGAAGATGACGAGGGCGCGTATAACCAGCAGGACGCACAGGGCTTTATCAAGCTCAACGCCCTGCGCCTGCGCCTGGGTGGTCAGATTGGCCGCCGCGGCGGCGCACTCTAAGTACAAACCAGTAGCGGGGGACCATGACCAGCCTGTTTCGCCTTACATCAGCCTTGACCCTTTGCGGCGCACTCCTTGCAGGATGCGCCGGACACAAGGAAGACGCGCCAGAACTGACGCCCGAACAGTTCATGGCGAAGGTCCAGGCGGAACCGGGTGTCAAAACCCTCCCGGATGGCCTGAGCTACAAGGTTCTGAAGTCCGGCCCAAAAGATGGTGAAAGCCCGCATCGTGGCTCCACCATCATGGTGATCTATGAAGGACGCCTGCCAGACGGCGGAATTTTTGACAGCTCTGACCAGCATGGCAGCGGTGCCTATATGGAAATGCCGCTGGATGGCCTGGTTGATGGCTGGCTCGAAGCTCTGCCGATGATGCACGTTGGCGATGAATGGATGCTCTATCTTCCAGCCAAGCTAGGCTACGGGAAGCGCTCCATGGGCATCATTCCGCCCAACAGCCCACTCATCTTCAAGCTCCAGCTTCTGGGCGTCAATAACGGACAGCAGTAAGTCCTGCTGCTTCACTTCAGCTCTGCCAGAGAGGCCTCAAGGCACCTCTGGCAGGCACCAGTGCTCATCGCACCGCGCCTCATAAAGCTCCTGATCTCCCGTTTCGAGAAGATGCCCAGTCTCATGTGTCTTGGCAGTCCACTGGGCTGGCTGATTGCAGATATGGCACCGAGCTTCCAGATGAATGATTTCATCGGCGAACTGCATGAGTCTCGATACAATTTCAAACGGCTCCTGGCGGTAATCACTATCCAGGCCGCCAACAGTGACCGTTGCTCCGCGCAATCGGGCAGACTGTAACTCTGCAACGATATCTCCCTCGTAATGAGGTGAGACCATGAACTGCACTTCATCCAGAACAATGTGTGAATAGTCTTCGGAATGAGGCGGCCAGCGCCGCACGGAGCGCGCTGCAAAATGTGAGCCATCCCGACTGACCAGCTCGGCACCGTCACGCGTATCGAATCCCGGCTTCAGTGCCAGAACGCGTTCATGCGCAGACGCAGCCTTGATCAGATGCGAGGATTTTCCCGCAAACATTGGCCCCACATACAGTACCAGACGTCCCTTGCCGCTCATGCTTTCTCCTTCTGATGCGCCCATGAGCCCTATCGGGACGGTTTTGCCAAGAGCCACCCTTGCTGAACGCACCATGAAAATGCGACAAACCTTCTGTGATCAGATTAGACCCAGCAATCCGGCTTCCCCTGTTTATTGCCATTTTCATGGCAATTGTTTTTGTGGTTGGCCATGCGTGGGAAAATCGTGAACAGGCCCCTCGAGAATATTCGAACGAGTGCAGTATCTGCCATCATGGTGGCCACGGGCAGGTGCGAGCCGTTGCTCCAATATTCGGGCGGGTTGGGCATATTGCCCTGACTCCGGAAGGCCATCGCTACATTATCCACGTGCTGCTGAATGGTCTTGACGGACCGATCACAGCGGGTGGCGCTCCTTACAACAGTTCGATGCCATCATTTCATCGCCTTTCAGATGATGAAATTGCACGGATCCTGACATTTGTTGGAGGAAAAGAAATGGCCGCAGGGGGCCCAACATTCACGGCTGCCGAGATCGCTGAAGAACGCAAACATCCGCTGTCACCTCAGGAAGTTCTGCTTGAACGCCAGAAACTGGAACAGCAGTCCCCTCTCCCATGAAACGGATCGCTTTTCTTGGTTGTCTCGCACTTGCCTGCTGCGGGAAGAAACCGGCTGGCCAAGCCGTTTATGGGCCCAACTGCGGTATCTGCCACCATGGCGGAAGTGGAATGCCCGGGGAAACACCACCCCTCGTAGGCCGAGTAGATTTCATCGCCCAAACACCTGAGGGTCGCCACTATCTCGCGAATGTTCTTCTGAATGGCCTTCGTGGTAGTTTCACCACTCAGGGCTATCGCTATAATTATTCCATGCCCGCATATCGTGATCGCCTCACTGACCAGCAGATTGCTGATACTCTGAACTGGCTGATTGCACGCGGCAATATCAAGCCTTCCCCCACCATCACGCCAGCCGAGGTCGCCAATGCACGTGCACAGCAGGGTGACCCGGCAGCGAGTTACCAAGAACGACAGCTCCTGGAGCAGAAGCAGCCGCTTCCCTGAGAGCATGACCTTTCCCCAAAGCTGAAGACAGATCCATCATGCAGCGTGTATTTTCCGGCATTCAGCCAACTGGCATTCCTCATCTGGGTAACTACCTGGGTGCACTCCGCAACTGGGCGGCCATGCAGGCAGACCATGATTGTGTCTTCTGCCTCGTGGACATGCACTCGATCACAATGCCCTGGAATCCGGAAGACCTGCGTCGTCAGACGCTTGGCTCAGCAGCCTGCCTTCTGGCAACCGGCATTGAACCGACACGCCTTTACAACCAGTCTGCCGTCAGCGCCCATGCGCGACTGGGATGGATTTTCAATTGTGTTTCCCGCCTCGGCTGGTTGAACCGGATGACACAGTTCAAAGACAAGGCTGGCAAGAACCGCGAGAACCACTCTGCGGGCCTCTATGTCTATCCGAACCTCATGGCTGCGGACATTCTGGCGTTCCACGCTACCCGCGTCCCCGTCGGTGACGATCAGAAGCAGCATATTGAGCTGGCCAACGACATCGCCCAAAAATTCAACCATGACATGGGTACGGAGTTCTTCCCTCAGATCGAAGCGTTCATCCCGCCGGCAGCAGCCCGCGTCATGAGCCTGCGCGACGGCACGAAGAAAATGTCCAAGTCGGACCCCTCCGAGCAGAGCCGCATTGTCCTGACAGATACCCCGGACGAAATCGCTCTGAAGATTCGCCGCGCCAAGACAGATTCCGACGCGCTGCCAAGCGACGTTGAGGGACTGGAAGACCGGGCGGAAGCCCGCAATCTGGTAGCTATTTACGCGGCCATGTCAGACGAGACGATGTCTGACGTTCTGGCGCGTTTCGGTGGACAGGGCTTTGGCCCGTTCAAAAACGCTCTGGCCGATCTGCTCGTAGAAAAACTTGGGCCAGTTGCGACCGAAACAGCCCGCCTGATGCAGAACGAAGACCACATCATCTCTGTCCTGCGCGCAGGCGCCGACCGAGCCCGTGAAATTTCCGAGCCAATCGTGCAGGAAGCAGAGCGACTGGTCGGCTTTATTCGCTGATTTTTTTCTTCTTGGACGAGCGGGACACCGGCTCGTCCAGAAGATCCATAATTTCCGCAGCAGCTGCATCCGCAGGCGTACCCACAGCGGGAGAGAGCTTTTCCAGCACCTCTTCAAATGCCATCTGCTGCTTCTTTGCTGCTGCCGGATCATCAAGCAGCTTTGAAACCATATCTGCCAGCTTCTCAGGCGTGCAGTTCTCCTGCAACATTTCCGGCACGACTTCACGTCCGGCCAGAAGATTGACCATGGCGACGTATGGCACCTTGATCATCCGACGCGCCATCATCGCCGTTAGCGGATTCACCCGATACGTCACCACCATCGGCACATTGCCCATGGCAAGCTCAAGCGTGGACGTCCCCGACTTTGTCAGAGCGCACTGAGCCGCTGCAAACGCGTCGTGCTTATCATGAATATCGGTCACGATATGCGGCTGTACGGGCCATTTACGAATAAGGTTGCGCACGGTCGGCGCAATGACCGGAGCAACCGGTATCACCGGGCAGATGTCCGGATACTTCTTGCGCAAAATGTCCAGCATCTTGCGAAAAACTGGCAACAGCTTCGGAACTTCAGAGCGCCGGCTTCCTGGCATCAAAATCAGGACGGGTGCCGTTTCAGGAATATTATGCCGCGTCCGAAAGCGTGCAGCGTTTCCCTGTCTCACACCCGACTGCAACACCGGATGACCGACGAACCGCGCTTCCAGTCCTCTCTGCGCAAACCATTCCGGCTCAAACGGTAAAAGGCAGAGCAACCGATCCCAGAGCCCGGGGAATTCCTTGACGCGATTTTCGCGCCAGGCCCAGACCTGCGGTGCAACGTAATGGACGCGCTTGAAGCCAGAATTTTCAATTTTCTGAAGAAGTCGAAGTGCGAAACCTGGGCTGTCTATTGTGACAACCAGATCAGGCTTACGAAGCTCGATATCTTGAACAGCTTCCAGAAGCCGCTGCCGCAAATGCCTGACCCTCGGCAAGACTTCCACAAGCCCCATGACAGCCAGATCACTCATCGGGAACAGGCTGTGAAGCCCAAGGGCTTCCATGCGGCCACCCCCGACTCCGGCAAACACCAGCGTCGGGTCCTGCGCATGAAGCGCCAGCATGAGACGTGCACCAATCACGTCTCCACTGGCTTCCCCCGCCAGAATCCAAATCACGCGCCCATGCTGGGGCGTGGGAGCCCCCGGCTGGAAGGCCCTATTGCCCGGCTGATGCGCCAGTTCGGATTCTGGAAGAGAGTTCATCGGCGCAACGTAGCTCCTGTTGCCTTGAGAACCGCAGCTTCCACCGATTTGGAAAGCGCTTCAAGGCCGACATCCGTCAGACTTTCGGTCTGCGGCTGTAGGACAACCTCAACACCGAGAGAACGATGTCCTTCCGGCAGGCTACCACCTTCAAAGACGTCAAAGAGGCGAACATCCTGAATCAGGTTCCGGTCGGCCATACGAACGGCCTTGAGAACAGTTTGTGCTTCGACATCTGGCCCAGCAAGGAACGCGAAGTCACGACGCACTGGCTGCAGCGCTGAGAGCGCAGGAGGCGTCTTCTTTTTAGCCTTAGGCTGAGGGATACGATCCAGATACAGCTCGAACGCCACGACAGTCCCAGTCAAACCAAGCGCGCGTGCCGTGCGAGGATGCAGTTCACCAAAGCTGCCCAGAACCAGCTTAGGCCCCTGCCGTACCTGACCTGAGCGACCTGGGTGATAAAAGCCCGGAGCATCTGCAGTGACAGACAAAGAAGCTTCCGGAACACCGAGCGCCGTCAGCGCAGCCGTCAGATCCGCCTTGGCATCCCAGAGCGTTGCTTCCTGCGCAGCCTGACCGGGTTCACGAGCCGTCAATCCGCCTCGCAAGCCAGCAACACGCAGGTGCTGACCTTCGAAATCAAAACATGGACCAATTTCAAACAATGCGCCTTCGCCAGAAAGCCCCAAACCACGCGCCAGATTGCGGCCAAGTGCGCGGGCCAGATTGACGAGCGGCGTCGGGCGCAGCTGATCAAGATCCATGGCGATAGGGTTCAGCAAACGCTGCGTTTCGGGCACATCACTGAACAGAACCGCGTCTTCATGAGCGACGAAGGAGAAACCAACCGTTTCCATCATCCCACGGGCTGCACAGATACGGCGCATCAGCGCTGCACGTGCCTGAAGAGGCGTGACTGCCGGAGCCGCGACCATGGCCAACTGAGGAAGTGGCACAGCCGGCACCGCATCCAGTCCATAAAGACGCAGCACTTCCTCTATGAGGTCACATTCCGCTTCCATGCGCGGAACATTCGCTGCTGCCTTTGCCGCGACGTCCTCATTAAGTGTCACGGCCTGAGCCAAAACCTGACCGGATGCAACGTCATTCCTCCAGGACGGGACCGCGAAGGTCGCCTGATCGTCTTTCCGATCAACAACCTCGAAGCCCAGATGCTCCAGAGAACGCACAGCATCATCCGCAGGGATATTAATACCACCCAGCGTTTCCAGGCGCTCAAAACGCAGCGTAGCCGTGCGTTTCCAGTTGGGCAGGTCGCCAGCTTCCGTAATTTCGCTTGGCTCGCCACCGCAAAGGTCACGGATCATGATGGTGGCTGCTTCGAGCCCAGTTCGCACCAGTGCCGGATCAACACCACGCTCGAAACGCTGACGCGCATCTGTATGGATCGCCAGACGACGGCCCGTCAGGGCAATACGAACAGCATCGAACAACGCGGATTCAACAAACACGTCCGTCGTGTTCTCATCCACACCGCTCTGCTGACCGCCCATAATGCCTGCAAGCGACTGCACACCAGCATCGTCAACAATCACCATATCATCCGTGCCAAGGACGTATTCGTTGCCATCCAGAGCTGTGAAGGTCTCCCGTGCAGCATGCGTGACAGTCAGCGTATTTCCGGAAAGTTTCGCAACATCAAAGACATGAAGCGGACGGCCAAGGTCAAATGTGAAGTAGTTCGTGACGTCAACCAACTTCGAAATCGGCTTAAGCCCCACGGCCTTCAGGCGGCGCTGTAGCCAGTCCGGGCTGGGGCCATTCTTTACACCACGAATGACGCGGCCCACGGCATAAGAGCAATCCGGATGCGCGATCTTCCAGCTGACGGCGGGCTCGAAATCACCCTCAACCGCTTCCGTCAGCCATGGCTTGAGATGCCCCATGCCAGCAGCGGCCAGATCACGCGCAATACCGCGAATGCTCAGCGCATCGCCACGGTTCGGTGTAATCGCGATTTCAATGACCGGGTCATCAAGCTCGGCGTAAGTCGCATAAGCCTCGCCGATCGGAGCCGTTTCCGGCAGTTCGGCAATACCGTTGCTCTCCTCACCAAGACCCAGCTCACGCAGGGAACACAGCATACCGCCGCTTTCCTCGCCGCGGATCTTGCCCTTTTTGATGGTGATATCCAGCCCCGGAACATACGCCCCCGGAGGCGCAAAAATCACATGGAGACCAGACCGTGCATTTGGTGCACCGCACACGACCTGCAAATCTTCATAACCCGCACCAGCAGCGACGCGGCAAAGCTGAAGACGATCCGCATCCGGATGGCGATGGGCTTCCAGAATTTTGGCCGTTCTAAAACCTGCCAGCTTTTCGGCTGGGTTTTCAACGCTCTCAACTTCAAGACCGATGCCGTTCAGACGGGCACAGATCTCTTCGCAAGATGCTGTAAAATCAAGATGTTCACGCAGCCAGGAGAGAGAGAACTTCATGTCACACGCCCTCCGTCAGCGTTGCGGGAGAGAAAGCAGAAAAGCCATAGTGGCGGAGCCAGCGGAGGTCGCTCTCATAGAAAGACCGAAGATCCGGGATACCGTTCTTGAGCATGGCCAGACGCTCGACGCCCATACCGAACGCAAAGCCCTGCCATTCGGCCGGATCGAGGCCGCAATTTGCCAGCACGCGCGGGTGCACCATGCCGGACCCGAGAACTTCCAGCCAGTCGGACCCACCGCCAATCTCGCCCGTGGCTTTTGACCAGCCGATATCCACTTCCATGGAGGGCTCGGTAAACGGGAAATAAGATGCACGGAAACGCACCGGCAGATTAGGCTTGTCGAAATAGACGCGCAGGAACTCGATCAGGCAGCCTTTGAGGTGCCCAAGAGTAATATTGCGGTCAATGACCAGCCCTTCGCACTGATGGAACATCGGGGAATGGGTTGCGTCATGATCGGCACGATAGGTGCGGCCAGGAGCAATGATGCGGATGGGCGGTTTCTGCCCCAGCATCGTCCGGATCTGCACGCCAGACGTCTGGGTCCGCAGAACGCGCGGCTCGTTAGTGCCTGACTTGGGCGGCAGATAGAAAGTATCGTGTTCAGTCCGGGCCGGATGATGGTCCGGCGTATTGAGTGCCGAGAAATTATGCCACTGGCTTTCAACATCGGGCCCTTCCGCAACGGAAAAACCCATGGCGCCAAAGATGGCTGTCATTTCTTCAATGGTACGGCTGATCGGATGAATGGCGCCCGTCGCAACAGACGGCGCAGGCATCGTCACATCCACCCGCTCAGACTTCAGACGCGCTTCAAGAGCCTGCTCCTCAATCTCGCGTCCGCGCTCTTCAACAGCTTTGGTCAATTCGTCCCGCAGGCGGTTCAGAGCCTGTCCGCGCAGTTTGCGCTCTTCGGGGTCGAGTTTACCAAGCTGTTTGAGCAGCCAGGTCAGGGCACCAGACTTCCCCAGTGTTCCAACGCGAATGGCATCCCATTGCGCGCGGTCCTGAGCAGCGCCCAGCGCAGCAAGAGTGTCATTCTTCAGCGTGTCGAGATCGTCAGCCATACCGCCCATCGCTTACAGTACAAATACAAAACGGGCCGCCCTGATAACAGGACGGCCCGCCAGTCACCAGCCCCCACGAGTGGGGATCAGGTCTGAATAGCTCAGGCTGCGAGAGCGGCCTGTGCCTTCTTGACGATTTCTGCGAAAGCAGCTGCGTCGTCAAAAGCAATGGCAGCAAGGACCTTACGGTCGATCTCGATGCCAGCCTTGTCCAGGCCATTGATGAACTTGCTGTACGTCAGACCGTGCTCACGGACGGCAGCGTTGATACGCTGGATCCACAGAGCGCGGAAATCACGCTTCTTGTTGCGACGGTCGCGATACGCATAGCGCAGCGCCTTCTCAACGCGCTCGAGAGCAATACGGTAGTTCGTAGACGAACGGCCGCGGTAACCCTTGGCGAGATCGAGAACTTTCTTGTGACGGGCGTGCGTCGTTACGCCCCGCTTAACACGTGCCATGTACCTTAATCTCCCTTAGAGCCCGTAGGGCGCCCACTGCTTGATGGTCTTTGCGTCCATATCCGTCATGGTCTGAGGACCACGGTTGGTGCGCTTCATCTTCTGCGGGCGGTTGATAAGGCCGTGGCGCTTGTTGCCTGGGCCGCACATTACCTTGCCGGTCGCGGTGATCTTGAACCGCTTCTTGACCGACGACTTCGTCTTCATCTTGGGCATTTCGGTCTCCCTCGCCGTAAACGATTGGTCCCACCGGAGCGGGACTCTGCACGGCCGGGCATGCCACTTATGGCCCGGACGCGTACACGGAGCGGCTGCCTTATCCCATCGGACTGATTCCGCCAAGAACTTTATTTTCTTTAACGCGCAAGCAAAAGACGCCCCTTTGTTCAAGTCACGTCACTGTGATCTCGCTCACAGTGACGTGAGCAACATGAACCATCTGACATCTTGATTCTTAACGCGCTTCTATGTGTTTGTCCGAAGGTCAAGTGCTGCACCAAATAACAGCTCTAGGAACATCATGAGCACATCATCCCGGCCAGGGCTCTGGGCCCTGATCACGGCCGCGGTCTTCGCGCTTTGCGGCGCGATCCTTACCGTGGGCGGCGCATGGGCCGTTTCCCTCGGCGGCCCCCTGTATTATCTCCTCCTCGGCATCGCACTTCTTGCGACTGCCTTCCTCGCATGGCGCCGTAACCCGGCCGCACTCTGGCTCTTTGCCGCTGTAGTGTTCGCGACGGTCGTATGGGAACTCTCCGTGGTCGGTCTCGACCTCTGGGCACTGGTTCCCCGCTCCGACATCGTGATCATTCTTGGCATCTGGCTGCTGATCCCGTTCGTGTCCCGCCAGATCGGCGGCACACGCGCATCTGTCCTTCCCCTGGCAGGCTCCGTCGGTCTCGCCGTACTGGTGCTTGCTGCCGGTCTTTTCACAGACCCGCACGACATCAGCGGCAATCTGCCAACAGAGCTGACCAACGCAGCACCGGTTGACGCAGATAACGTTCCAGACAGCGAGTGGCACGCCTATGGCCGCACGCAGGCTGGCGATCGCTGGTCTCCGCTGAAGCAGATCAACTCGTCCAACGTTCAGAACCTCAAGGTGGCATGGCACATCCACACCAAGGATCTGATGGGACCGAATGATCCGGGCGAAGCAACCAACGAAGTCACACCGATTGAATTCGACAACACGCTTTACCTGTGCTCGCTGCACCAGAAGCTCTGGGCCGTTGATGCTGCAACGGGTCACGTCAAATGGACGTTCGATCCGCACCTGCAGATCAACCCAGGCTTCCAGCATCTGACGTGCCGTGGCGTGAGCTTCCACCAGACAGCGGCGGATGCCACGGACAGCGATGGCAATTCGGCTCCAACCGATTGCGCCAAGCGTATCGTGCTGCCCGTCAATGACGGCCGCCTTGTCGAAGTCGATGCTGAAACCGGGCAGAAGTGCTCTGGCTTCGGTAACGATGGTGAACTGGATCTGCGCCTGCCGAACCAGCCTTACACCACGCCGGGCATGTATGAACCGACGTCTCCGCCGGTCATCACCGACAAGCTGATCATTGCCAACAGCGCCATCACCGATAACGGCTCAATCAAGCAGGCATCGGGCGCAACGCAGGCATTTGACGTTTATACCGGCAAGCGCGTCTGGGTGTTTGACGCATCCAACCCTGACCCGAACCAAATGCCAGACCCGGATCATCCGGTCTTCCATCCGAACTCTCCAAACTCCTGGATCGTGTCGTCCTACGACAAGAACCTGAACCTCGTTTACATCCCAATGGGCGTAGGCACGCCGGATCAATGGGGCGGTTACCGCACCAAGGAATCCGAGCGCTTTGCTCCGGGTATCGTCGCGCTGAACGCAGAGACGGGTAAGCTGGCCTGGTATTACCAGACCGTTCACCATGACCTGTGGGACATGGACGCCCCGTCCCAGCCGAGCCTCGTAGACATCACGTCGAAAGACGGCACGATTGTTCCGTCCATCTACGTTCCGACGAAGACTGGTGACATTTTCGTTCTTGATCGTCGTACGGGCAAGGAAGTCGTCCCGGCTCCGGAAACACCGGTTCCTGGTGGCGCCGCACCGGGCGATCACACCAGCCCAACGCAGCCGATGTCTCAGCTGAGTCTGCGTCCGAAGGCAGCCCTCTCCGATTCCGATATCTGGGGTGGCACAATCTTCGATCAGATGTTCTGCAGCATCTACTTCCACTCGCTTCGCTATGAAGGTCCGTTCACGCCGCCGTCACTCCAGGGATCTCTGATCTTCCCGGGCGACCTCGGCATGTTCGAATGGGGTGGTCTGGCTGTCGATCCGCAGCGTCAGGTGGCCTTTGCCAACCCGATCTCTCTGCCGTTCGTTTCCCGTCTGGTGCCCCGTGGTCCGGGTAACCCGCTATGGCCGGAACCGAATGCAAAGGGCTCCGGTGGCGAAACCGGTCTGCAGCCGAACTACGGCATCCCCTATGCTGTTGACCTGCATCCGTTCATGGACCCTGTGCTGCTACCGCTTGGCATCAAGATGCCTTGCCGTACGCCGCCTTGGGGTTATGTGGCCGGTATCGATCTGCGCACCAACAAGGTGGTCTGGCAGCATCGTAACGGTACGCTCCGTGACTCCATGCACGGCAGTTCTCTGCCCATCCCGCTGCCTCCGATCAAGATCGGCGTCCCGAGCCTCGGCGGCCCGCTCTCCACGGCTGGCAACGTTGGCTTCCTGACGGGCACGATGGACTACTACATCCGCGCCTACGACCTGACGACAGGTAAGACCCTGTGGCAGGATCGCCTCCCAGCTGGCGCGCAAGCCACGCCAATGACCTATGCGGTCAATGGAAAGCAGTTCGTTGTCACCTATGCTGGTGGCCACAACTCCTTCCCGACCGTTATGGGCGACGACCTAATTGCTTACAGCCTCGCTGATCAGAAGTGATCATTGAGTAAGCCATTGGTTATCGAGAAAAAGGGGTACCGTCGGGTGCCCCTTTTTTTGTCTTCAAGTTCCGGCAAAAGCTTTCTAAGCTCTCGTTACGTTATGAAATATATTCCATAAAGTAAGGACAGCATGCATTTTTCTCGATCTGGAATGGCTCTGGCCGTCTTTGGCCTCATCGCCGTCGCTCCGTCTCCAGCCCACAGCGATGATACTGCTTCCGTAACGGCGGTTCTGGATCCGAGCCATCACGGGCGTCTCGTCTATCCACCGGCTGAACTTGAACTGCGGCATTCGGGAACGGCGCATATTGTCTGCGTCATCACAAAAGACGGTCAGCCCCAGAGCTGCGAAACTTCAGCGAGCGCACCCGATTTCGCACTTGCAGCGGAAGCCTATGCCTATTCGTCCAAGTTTCTTCCAGCATACCAGGACAGCAAACCCATCGAAGGCCGCTGGGAAAAGACCATTCCCTTCGAGGCTCGTGGCGCAGCAACTCTCCCCGTCGTGGATCACGAGCACAGTCCACGCCCCTACTATCCAGACTTTGCGAACGACAGGAATATTACAGGAAGAGTAGCCGTCACCTGTCAGGTTGATACCGCAGGCATCGCGCATGACTGTACCGCCAGCCCGGGGCCCGAAATTTTACGACGGGCATCGCTCGCCTATTTCACGCTGGCCAGATACCTTCCGGCGATGAAAGACGGGCAGCCCATCTCCGCTCCCTATCATGGCAACATAAACTGGGAATCAGACGCGAAAGACCGGAATGACGGGTTCCGCTGAAACCTTGTGTCTGCAGGCCAGTCCATTCCATAATCAGCGTCGAAAGCCCTGTCGGTTCAGGGCAAAAACTGCACAGAGGCTACGCATGACCCTTCGCAAATTTGCTCTTCTTGCCTTCGCTACCGTCGCTTTCGGCGGCCAGTTCGCACATGCCAAGTCTCAGCCTTGCCGGGACGCCAAAGGCAAATTCACCAAGTGTGAAACCCCCAAGAAGCCAAAGGCCTGCCGGGATGCCAAAGGCAAGTTCACCAAGTGTGACGTAACAGCCCCACAAGTTGCTCAGCCTGCTCACTAAGCTCAAACAAAAAAGCCCCTGTCAGCAGACGCTGGCAGGGGCTTTTTTGAAAAACTGAGATCGTCAGGCCGCAGCGCGCTTGAGGATGGCCTGAGCCATTGCCTCAACCCCATTCCCCCGGTTCGTGGACAGTGCTTTGACCAGTCCCATATCATGCAAAAAGACCGGCCTCGTCTGAAGGATCTCTTCACGGCTTCGTCCTGAGTACACTCTCAGCAAAAGAGCTACCAATCCCTGAACAATGGCCGCATCTGAAGCGCCAGCAAAAAAGAGCTTACCATCCCGGTCTTGCGCTTCGAGCCAGACCTGGCTTTGACACCCCGGAACACGGTGGACATCGTCCTGCCAGTCCGAAGGGAAAGCCGGAAGTTTGCGGCCCATTTCAATAATATACTGATACCGCTCCATCCAATCGTCGAACATCGCCAGTTCGGCTTCAATTTCCTCGATGGCAGCGGTCGCCGTCTCTTCCTGAGGGGCAAGAAAGGCATCACTCACAAAAAACGTCTCCGTCACAGGATAAAGCGGCTCAAATCACCCTTGCGGGCAAGCGGCGCCACCCTGTCACGAACATCCTCTGCCGTCACCCTCACGGTCTCGCCTTTCCGGTCCGATGCAGAAAATGAGACGTCCTCCAGCAGCTTTTCCAGAACTGTTGCCAAGCGGCGGGCCCCAATGTTTTCAACGCGCTCGTTAATATCAGCCGCCAGTTCCGCCAAAGCATCCACGGCATCGTCACCGAATTCCAGCGTCACACCTTCCGTACCCAGCAGACTCACATACTGCTTCAGAAGCGAATGCTCAGGCTCCAGCAGAATACGCTTCAGATCGTCCCTGCTCAGGCCAGCCAACTCCACACGAATAGGCAGACGCCCCTGCAATTCCGGCAGAAGGTCTGAAGGCTTGGCAATGTGAAAAGCTCCGGACGCGATAAACAGGATATGATCCGTCTTCACCGATCCATACTTCGTGCTGACGGTCGTCCCCTCAATCAGTGGAAGAAGGTCACGCTGCACGCCTTCACGAGAGACATCTCCGCTGCGCGTTCCATGTTCAGATGTCGCGCAGACCTTGTCGATTTCATCCAGAAACACGATGCCATGGTTCTGGGTGTGCTCAATCGCCTCACGCGTCAGGGCTTCGTCATCCAGAAGTTTGTCAGCCTCCTCACGGATTAACTGCTCACGGGCCACCGAAACCTTCAGTTTCTTGCGTGAAGGCATCCGGTTCATGAACCCCTTCATCATATCGTTGAAACTGATGACCTGCCCTGGCTGGAGCCCTGGAATATCGCCGCTCTCCTTACCGCGCTGTGGATCAGGAGCAATCTGGATTTCAATTTCCTTGTCTTCCAAAGCACCATCTCGCAGCATCTGGCGAAACTTTACCTTGGTGTCGGCTGTCGCTCCTTCGCCAACCAGCGCATCAACGAGCCGGGTTTCAGCCGCGGCTTCAGCTTTCTCCTGCACGTCTTTACGACGCCCATCCCGCAGCATGGTTAGAGACACCTCAACAAGATCCCGGACAATACTGTCCACGTCCCGCCCAACGTAGCCAACTTCCGTAAACTTGGTCGCTTCCACTTTCAGGAACGGAGACTGCGCCAGCTTGGCCAGTCGACGGGCGATCTCTGTCTTGCCGCAACCCGTGGGGCCGATCATGAGAATGTTTTTGGGAACAACCTCATCCTTCAAACCGTCAGGAAGCTGGGACCGGCGCCAGCGATTACGCATCGCGATGGCAACCGCACGTTTTGCGTCGGACTGGCCAACAATAAAGCGATCAAGCTCGGATACGATTTCGTGGGGGGCAAAATTTGGAACAGACATCTCAGGAGGCCTCCCCGCCTAATGTTTCCAGCGTCACGGAATAGTTCGTGTAAACGCAGATATCACCGGCAATTTTCATGGACCGACGTGCGATTTCCTCGGCGCTCAGGCCGTCCACCGTCATCAATGCCCGCGCTGCAGACAGTGCGTAATTCCCGCCGGAGCCGATGGCCACAATGCCGTCTTCCGGCTCCAGCACATCGCCATTTCCGGTCAGGGTGAAAGAGCGGTCTGCGTCAGCCACCAGCATCATGGCTTCCAGACGCCGCAGATAGCGGTCCGTGCGCCAGTCTTTCGCCAGTTCGACGCAGGCCCGCTCAAGCTGCCCTGGATACCTCTCCAGTTTCGCTTCAAGGCGCTCCAGCAGGGTAAAGGCGTCAGCCGTGGCACCAGCAAAACCCGCTAGGATATTGCTATGAGGTCCAATTCGCCGAACCTTGCGAGCATTACCCTTGACAACGGTTTGCCCGAGGGAGACCTGGCCGTCCCCCGCCATGGCCACCCGGCCATCGCGACGGACACAAAGAATGGTCGTGCCATGCCAGCCGACCGGATCGTGGGGAGTGATTTGGTAAGACATCACTCAAAAAGATGGTGCGGATATAGCGCCTGACAAGAGGACCACTCCCGTCAGGTTATATTGCCCCCTGCATCAACCGCTTGATCGCATCCTGAAGACCTTTTTGTGTAAAGGGCTTGGGCAACGGCGCATTTTCAGACTGCGCATCTGTGTGCCCACTGATAAACAGCACTTTCAGCTCAGGCATTTTGTCCATCAGAATGGCTGCGCATGTTGGGCCATCATGATCAGGCATGCGCATATCAATCACAGCCAGATCGAATGGACCATGTTCGTCTGTCAGGGTCAGAGCTTCCGCCAGAGACGACGCAGCGGCTACATTATGCCCGTCATGGCGAAGGAAACCCTCCGTCACCATACGAACCGGCGCCTCATCATCGACGACCAGTACCTTCAGCGAATGAGGTTTCTCATCGTCCGCCACCCGATCTGCCACGACATCGCTTCGGACGACAGGAAGCAGCAATGTCATGCACGTCCCCTTGCCAGGCGTGCTGTCCACAACGATCTCGCCATAGCTGCGGCTCAGGAACCCATACACACTGGAAAGGCCCAGCCCTGTTCCACGCCCGACGTCCTTGGTGGTGAAGAATGGATCGAAAATCCGCTTCGTCACCTCGGGTGACATGCCCTCACCCTCATCAACCACATCAATCGCAACCGCACGATCCAGACAGCATTCCGGAGGCAGCGTTTTGAATTTCTGCCCCACTACACGGGCCGACACCGACACTGTCCCACCCTGCGTCATGGCATCCCGAGCATTCACACAGAGATTCAGAAGCGCCATTTCGAGCTGATCCTGATCTGACCAGACAGCGGGGAAGTCAGCAGGCATATCCTCAAGCGACAGCTTGCAGGCCACACTTCTTTCGCCACTTCGGCGCTTGAGACTTTGAACCAGAAGCGCTTCAAGCCCCGGCAGAAGATCCTGCAACGCCACAGGTGCCAGGCGTGCCTCACGTGGACGTCCAAACTGAAGCAACCGCCGTGTCAGCACAGCACCACGCTGCGCAGATTCCATGGCGTTCTTCACCAGAGCACCGGATGTCTCATCCAGGTCCACCATATCTTCCAGCAATTCCAAGGAACCGGAAATGGCAGCGAGAAGATTGTTGAAATCGTGGGCAATTCCCCCAGCTAATGTGCCCAGGGACTGAAGCTTGTCCGCCTGCCGCAGACGGCTTTCCATCAGTACTCGCTGCGTAACGTCCCGGTCCATGCTGACCTGCCAGCGGTCTTCCGTCGGAACTCCCTGTGGCCAGGCCAAAGAAAGGCGGCTCAATTCATGCCAGCGCTGAACGGTTCCTCCGTCATGATCTGGCAGAACTTCAGCAACCAGCCGCTCTTCCTGCCCCGTGCTACGAACATTGTCGCGCATTTGCTGAACATCAGCACGCAGCACTTCCGGGAAATGCATCAGTTCGTCGTTCAGATCCTGTGCAGCCTCATCGCGTACGTTGCTGCGAATACAGCGCCCCTGAGCATCCGAAAAAACAAGCCCCATCGGAAGGGCATCCATCAGACCCCGCAACAGAGCCTGTTCCGTCTGCAACGCCCGCTGGGCAATACAATGCTGCGTCACTTCCCCAACCAAAGACCGAAGCGCGTCCGAATCCCAGGGTTTGTGCACGTAAGCCTGCACCTGTCCAAGGTTCAGGGCAGACACCACAGCATCCAGATCCGCATAGCCCGTCAGCAGAATACTGCGCGCATCCGAAAACTCTCGGGCCCGCATCAAAAGCTGATCCCCCGTCAGTCCAGGCATCCGCTGATCGGAGATAATGGTGGCGACATCAGGATGCGCCCGCAAAAGCTCCAGAGCTCGCAGGGGATCCGTCGTTGCAAGAATTTCGTACTGGTCTTCCAGCAGATCTTCTAGGGCAACGAGAATTTCTTCCTCGTCATCCACCAGCAAAATACAGGGACGTACTGGCCCCTTCACGCTCCACACACTCATACGGAACGCCCCGTTGCCACCGGTCCATCTTCCGTCATTGTGACGGGAAGGCTGAGCCGGAAACACGCCCCTATTCCGCGGCCATCCGGCAAATGGGCATCCGTAATTTCGATAATGCCATCATGGGCTTCCATCACACTATAAGCGATCGCAAGCCCCAACCCCGTGCCTGTTCCAACCGGCTTGGTTGTGAAGAACGGATCAAACACCCTGTTTCTCAGTTCCATCGGCAAACCCGGACCGTCATCGCTGATCGTCATGTCATACCGGCCATTTTCAAGACGGGACTTGATCACAATACGCCCCTGCACAGGGCCGCCCTCAGGCGAGATATCCGCCAATGCATCGGCCGCATTGGAAATAATGTTCATAACCACCTGATTCAGAAACGCAGGCTGACAGACCAAATGCGCCGGAGCCTGCAAATCTTTTTCAATTCTAATGTCCGGACCAAGCTTATGTCCCAGCAACGCCAATGCTGTCTCAAGCGCACTAGGAACATCGACTGTCTGGAATGAACTTTCATCCAGCCGGGAAAATCGCCGGAGACTCAAAACGAGATTCTGAATCCGCTGCAACCCCAGCTTCATGGATTCCAGACGTGAAATCCCCTTCTGCATGAGTGGCGCCCCATCGTCTGGGCTCCCCAGCGTCTGAAGGCGTTTCAACGTCCGCTCCACTGTATCGGCATGAGCAATTGTGAAGGCTAGCGGATTGTTAATCTCATGAGCGATACCCGCCACCAGCTCACCCAACGAAGCCATCTTGGCAGTCTGCACGAGTTTCGACTGCGCCTGAATCAACTGTTCGTTTGTTCGCGCCAATTCCATATTGGCCTGCGCCAGAGCTTCAGCCATTTCGGCCTTCGCTCTTGCCGCTTCCAAAGTAAGCGCATTCTGCTGGCGCTCAATTTCCTGCTGTCGGAACTCATCCTGCGCCATGCGTCTCTGCGCCAGCGTCCTGATCCGCATGGCGAGGGCTTCGATGGCAATGTCGCTGGGAACCAGATCGTCAATGCCGGCCTCGAAGAATTCACCGGAAGATTGCCTCCGGAAGCGTGAGGCCTCCACAATGCCAAGCGTTCGGAACGGAATTCCACCAGCTTCCAGAACAGCCTGACGCCGCGCATCCAGAAGGCGGCAGAACTTGAGATCTTCATCCCCGCTCCCCAGTTCCAGCACCAGGCAGTCCGGGCCGTCTGCGCCGCGCAACCATCCACCATCAATCAGATCGTCTGAACGCTCGATGGACGTGACCGTATGCCCATCACGCCAGAGCAGCTCACCTAACGTTGTCTCGGGTGCATCCTCGGTAATCTCTTCGTCTTCCTCCTCTTCACGGGGAGAATTGACGATGACAATTCTGGCCCGGCGAAAGCGAGAGGCTTCATCCACCTGAAGAAGCTCCGGTCCTTCCCGAAGCAAAGCCCGCATCCGCAACACCAGCAGGTCAGGATGAGCGGATTTGGAAATATAGGCATCTGCCCCACTTTCCAGCCCCTCTCGCTCACCACCGGGAAAAGCATCTTCCGTCAGCATCAGGATCGGGATGGTGCGTGTCAGGGCATCCAGCCGCAAACGCCGCGCCAACTGCCCACCCGTCATGCCGGGCAGCTCAGAGCACACGACCACAAGGTCAGGCATCAGATCCTCAACCGTTCCCAAAGCAGCTTCACCGCTGCCGAGACAGGTCACTGTGAAGCCTTCCTTTAGAAGAACACGCCAGATCCGCTGGGCATGAGCATCATCCGGCTCCACGAGCAGAACACGTGCGGTCTCTGTGGCTCCGAGCGGAGCTTTAAGATCAGAAGGCAGCATGAGAATGACGGAATGTTTGCATTAACGGCCTCTTGCAGCTAGTCCGAAGCTGATGTTCGTCCGATTTCTAAGGGGCGAAGATAACTCCCGTTACCGGATCAGTGGAAGCCGTATCTCATGGACATTCAGCCCTCGCGCAACCTGACGGATCGCCTGCTCAACTCCCGCAGCGGGGAAAGCGGCCCTCTTTCAACCGGCGCGCTGATCCGGACGGGCATTTGGTCCATCTGCTATTTCGCCTTCTACTTCGCCCAGCAGGTCGCAGAGCTTCTCGCTCCGCTTCTCCTGATTCTTGGTCTCGGCTGGTACATCCTTCCGCACATCGTGAACGCCATTACGACGAGTGCTGCAAGCGCGGACCCGCAGGCGAAAGACATCATGAACCATGTGGCGGGCACCCTGCCGACCCATCTTCAAATCGGCAGTCACCTGCTAACCCCAGGCTCCCTTATGTTCGACGGCTTTGTCCTGATGGGACTTGCCGCAATCGGAGCGACCCTGTCCGCGCTGGCTGCTCGCAACATGTAAACCCCAGGCTCAGGGAGTAAGGACATGGCCGATACCCGGCCATAAAGTCACCAACTCTCCAGCCTTCCAGTGCCACAGTGCGGCCACGCCTCCGCCGACCACCACGAGGCTTAGCCCCCACGCGGCACTCCAAGTCCCAAGACTTCCGATCATTTTCGTCCCGACAGTCTCGGGTTTACCCAGACCGCGCGTTACTGTCCGGGAATGTAGAACAAACGCATGTTTCGCAGCGTCCCGTGCTTCGGACGCGCTTAATCCAACAGGATAAGACTGTGATGTTTCAGGGCCTGGAGGCTCTTCAGTCTCAGCCTTGAGCGATGACAAGTCATGAGACGGAATTTGCGCAAGCTCCGGCTCCTGAGCTTCCTGTAAAGACCAGCTATCCCCACAGTTCGCGCAACGCAGCCGCCGCGCCTGCTCCAAAAGTGCATCAGGCACTTCAAAAACAGCATGACAGTGGGGACATTCAACACGCATCACGGTATCCTTCAAAAATCAGACCGTACCGGCCTCGGTCTGACCTCAACTGGGTTGCCCATATGACGAGGTTGTCGTTAATAAATGGTTAATACGCCTGCAACACCTTTGATCGTTTTCATATGATCCGCCTGCGCGATGTCTCCCTGAAACCTGCTGGCGTTGGGCAGCCTGTTCTGCACGGCATGACCCTGACAATCCCTCAGGGAGAATTCCGCTGGCTTCTCGGGCCATCAGGCGCAGGTAAATCCAGCCTTCTCAAGCTTCTGACACTCGGGGCAAAACCCGCCTCAGGCCAAATGGATATTCTCAACACCCCAGTCACGGGCGCCAGCCGAAGCACTCTACGGAACCTGAGAAGACGTATCGGGTTCGTCCCACAGGATTACCGCCTGATCGGGGAGTGGAATGTTTTTGACAACGTCGCCCTCCCGTTGCGTCTGCGCGGGCGCTCCGAACGCGATATTCGACAGGAGGTTTTTGCCGTCCTGGACTGGCTGGATGTCTCCCCGCACGCCCATTCCCGGCCAACCACTCTTTCCGGGGGCGAACAGCAGCGTGTTGCTATTGCACGCGCCCTGATCGGACGACCCGACATCCTTCTCGCCGATGAACCAACAAACGCTCTTGAGGATTCTCAGGCCAGACGCCTTCTTGCAACGTTCCAGGAACTGATTGATCTGGGAACAACCGTGATTGTCGCGACGCATAACGAAGGTCTCGTGCGCGATGCTCCTGCCCCATCCATTATGCTCCGTGATGGCACACTCGACCCGCACGCAAATGAGGCGATAGCGTGAGCCGCCGCGTCTCTCCCGGTCTGCGCTCAGGCAGCCTCCCACTGCTTGTTGCTCTCATGACCCTGCTGGCAGGCTTGGCCCTTGCCGGTTTGACCGGTGTTCAAGCGCTTGCAGCTGGCTGGGCGCAGGCGGCCCGAAGTGCTGCAACGATCGAAATCCCGACAGACATTCCAAACGCCTCAGATCGCACGGACGCACTCATTCGCGCTCTCAAAGCCTTGCCGGGCGTTACCAACCTGCAAAAGCTTTCCACAGACAAAGTGCAGGATCTACTGGCGCCCTGGCTTGGCCAGCCTACGGATTCACGGAAAGGCTTGCCGGGCCTCTCACTGCCCACCGTCCTCATCGTCGCCCACACGCCTGACGCTAACCTAAGCTCCACTGTTCATGAGACGCTACCCGAAGCCATTGTTCAGGAAGACATGCAGTGGGGCCAGAGGCTTGAACATTTGGGCACAAGCCTCGTCGGATGCGCCTGGCTTGCCGTTATCCTGATCGCAGCGATTGCCGTTTTATCCATTGGCATCACTGTCCGCCGCTCTGTCGCTGCCCAGAAACGGGCTGTGGAAATCGTGCATTCCCTTGGCGCCGGGGACTTTACAATTTCCAGCCATATTGCCGGTCGGGCTGCACTCCTCAGCTTTATGGGCGGCGTGGCTGGCCTCGTCCTCCTCACGCCACTGACAACCTCCCTTGCCACAACCCTCGCCCCCTTCACGCATCAGGCCACCGTCCCAAGCACATTTCCAACAACACTGGATGGCTGGTGGACAACACTCCGCATTTTACCTCTCAGCCTCCTGAAAGAGCTCGGTGCCCTGCCCGTCATTGCGGCTCTTCTGGGATGGATCACAGCTCAGGGCGTTGTGCTCGTGTGGCTTCGTCGATTGCCGTGAAGGCCTTTCTTTCCTCGCTGTTTCTTATTGCCGTGCTCTGGTCGGCTGGCTTCGTCTGGTTCATCCACGATTCCCGACAGCCACCGCATGTTGCCACTGTCTGCGATGGCATCGTCACCCTCACAGGTGGCCAATCCCGTATCGAAACCTCCCTCACCCTTCTCAAGGGCGGATATGGCCAGCTTTTACTGATTTCTGGCGTCGGGCCCCATGTTACACTCGATCAACTGGTGCGCCTTCAGAACCAGACGCTTTCCAGCGATCTGGCCAGCCGTGTCACTCTGGGTCGCCGTGCCGTTAGCACGATTGGTAATGCTTATGAGACCACGACGTGGGCCAGAGATCACAAGATGCACAGCCTGCTGGTCGTTACCGCTGGCTACCACATTCGCCGCGCCATTATAGAGCTCAGCCGAACTGCCCCAGATCTGGAACTCGTGCCTTATCCGGTTCTCCCGCCGGCTCTGGAAGCGCCCCTGTCCCGCCAGACCCTGCACTTACTCATCCGGGAATATTTCAAACTTCTGGGTGCAGAGCTTAGTAACCTGACGGGCCTGCCAGACGGCAAGATCGGCCTTACGCCTCACTAAGGCCTCTTGTGTAACCGCAGCTTTTCTGGTGAGCAGACAAAATTATGAGCATTCTTCGCGGCCTGCTGTTCAATCTTTATTTCCTGATCCTCACAGTCATCATGGGCCTCGGTGCAATCCCGATCCGCCTCATGAAGCGACAGGATCTGGCACTCTCCTACGCCAAACTCTGGTCCAGAGCGGTGCTGTTCGGATTTGCACAGCTTTGCTCCGTGAAAATCGAAGTTCATGGTCGGGATAATATTCCTGCAGGCCCAAGCCTCATTGCATCCCAGCATCAGTCCTTCTTCGATGGCTTCGTCTGGATGAATCTGGTCCTCCTACCGACCTACATCATCAAAGCGGAACTGACTAAAATTCCCCTTGTCGGCCCCATGCTTGTTCTGAGCGGCATGATCCCTGTGGAACGAAGCGCTGGATCTAAAGCCCTGCGGACCATGATGAAAGACAGCGCACGCGCTCACGCATCTGACAGACAGATTATTATCTTTCCTGAAGGCACACGCACCCTCCCCGGAGAACGCCACCCCATCCAACCGGGCATTATTGCATTAGCCCGACAGGCTAATGTTCCTGTCGTGCCGGTCGCCACCAATTCCGGCCTCTTCTGGGACCGATCTCCCTGGCGGAAAAAACCTGGTGTTTTGAAGGTCGTCATCGGTGCGCCACTCCCCTCCACAGAGGGACGCAACGGCTTCACGACCGCGCTGAACGAAGCATGGGATGAACTGTGCGCAACCCATGAATTACCGCGCAATACTGTGGATAACTCTGTGGAGCTTCAGAGGGTTTAACAACCGCCGGAACAGAAGGAGTTTTGAGGCCAGAGGCTTCGGGCGAATTTCAAGAAACCCGACGGTTTCCATACATAGCTAAAAAACCCTGTTTTTCTGCGGTTTTCAGCTATTCCCTGACTTCAATGTACCCAGATCGCCTTCCATAGACTCGGCTGTCAAACAATGACTGCACGCGAAATGCTGTTTTGGGGATAAAATACCGCCCATCGAACCAGCCTCTTTATCCAGTTACACAAAGACAGGCCCAGTGAACCCAGTTTCCAATACTGCCCGTTACCTGAAAATCACGCTTGTCATCTTCTGTTTCATTACAGTTGTGGCAGCTGCAGATACCGCCCTGTGGCATCACGTCACCACCAGAATGCAGGCACAAATTGAAAACGAAGTCGCGAACCTGAAAGCTACGGGATGGTCTGTAGAAACTGGAGAAGTTCGTCGTGGAGGCTGGCCTTTCGGAGCATGGATCGACATCCAAAAACCCCAGTTCAGCCATAAAAATTTTCCTGCCCAACCATTCGAAGCGGGTTGGGCAGGTGAAACTTTCAGGCTTGGCGGACCATGGACGGAGCTCCTCAGAAACAGCCTCACCGTCTCCCTTTCTGGTCGTCAGGCTGCGCGCATTATCACTTCTTCGGCCAGAGCAACCATTCTCACAGAAGCTTTGAGACTGCACATCTCAGAGGACGGAACCGTGATGTTCCATGCTCCTTCTGCTCAAGTCGCCGTCGCAATGGACCTTGTGGATCAGACAGTCGCGCTGTCCCTCCTTTCTGGACGCATCCTCATCCAACCCCAGGCCCCAGCAGGAGCCACGCGCCTCGGACTGGATGTGTTGTCTTCCACTGTCGGCACATCATTTTTGAACGTTGCCAAGTATCCACTGCACAACGCTCATCTCGTGGTAGCTCTCACAACGTCCAGCACACATCCTGAAAGCCCGCTTTTTAGTCCTGAAGGCTATGAGCGCCTACTTGTGCAGACAGCATCATTTTCGATGGGGTCGGAAGCGACTTCTGCACATCTTTCCTTTTCCGGTGAACTGACATACCCAGCGCTCAACGGCCACCTCACCCTGACGCTTCTAAACTGGCATGATGCCGCCGAAAAAATCCTGAATATTCCGCGCCTTCAGGCCTCGCTTGCTCCAGACACGCGCGTCTTTCTTGAGCATATTTTGCACGCAACACCCTCATCCGGACTGGCAGAAAGTCATCCTGTTGTCGCAGAAGTTTCCGTCGTGAACGGTCATGCTGCACCTGCTCTCGAACAACTTTTGCAAACAATCTCCACACAAAAAATTGACGCGTCACATTTGCGCGAGTAGACGCAGGGAATGTTTTGATTTTTGTCAAAACCATGGCGCGGAAAGAAAACTATTCCCGTGCTGCGGCTTTCAAGATTCAGATCCGGGTCATGTGTGCAGTGCGGTGCGCATGATCTCAGCTCATTCCTGACTTCTAGGGTGCGAGCGTAGCTGACGGGTCCATGCGGACCGGTTCTGCGGTCCGCCTCCCAAGCAGAAGGCACCATCGCAATGTTTGGCCTGTCGGCTTTATTTCTCGCGCGATTTCAGTTCGCGTTTACAGTCGGGTTTCACATCGTATTCCCGGCATTCTCGATCGGGCTTGCTGCCTATCTCGCCGTTCTTGAGGGCCTCTGGCTCAAGACGGGACGCAGCGCCTATCTGGATCTCTTCAAATACTGGCTGAAAATCTTCTCCGTCGTATTCGCGATGGGCGTGGTTTCCGGTCTGGTCATGTCCTACGAGTTCGGGACCAACTGGTCCCAGTTCTCGCAGAAGGCTGGCCCCATCCTCGGCCCAATGCTGGCCTACGAAGTGATGACGGCCTTCTTCCTCGAAGCCGGCTTCCTTGGCGTCATGATGTTTGGCCTGAACCGCGTGGGCAAAGGCCTGCACTTTGGCGCCACTTGCATGGTCTCGATCGGCACGCTGATCTCCATGACGTGGATTCTCGCCTCCAATTCCTGGATGCAGACGCCGCAGGGCTACATCATCGATGAAGCGACAGGTCGCTTCCTGCCGGGTAACTGGTGGCAGATCATCTTCAACCCGTCCTTCCCGTTCCGCCTCGTGCACATGGGACTGGCAGCGTTCCTGTCCGTCGCGTTCATCGTGGCTGGCGTCGCTGGCTGGCACCTGCTGAAGGCCCGTCGTGAAGGTCGTCAGGCGTCCGAACAGGTCCGCCTGATGTTCTCCATGGCCATGTGGATGGCCGCGATCGTTGCTCCGGTCCAGTTTCTGGCGGGTGACACGCAGGGTCTGAACACGCTGGAATACCAGCCTGCCAAGATCGCCGCGATGGAAGGCGACTGGGACTCCGAAGGCCGTGCGCCGGAAATCCTATTCGGTATTCCGGACATGGAAAACGAAACGACGCACTACAAGGTCCAGATTCCGCTCCTCGGCTCCCTAATCCTGACACACAGCCTCGATGGCAAAGTGCCAGGCCTTAAGGACTACCCGAAGGATCTGCGCCCGTATTCGCCGCTGCTGTTCTTCTCCTTCCGCATCATGATCGCGCTTGGCTCGCTCATGGTTCTGGTTGGTCTGTGGTCTCTCTTCCTGCGCTGGAAGGGCAGCCTTTACAGCAACGCGATGCTCCATCGTGTCGCTCTGTGGATGTCCCCGGCAGGCTTTATCGCCCTGCTGTGTGGCTGGATCACGACTGAGGTCGGCCGTCAGCCGTACACGGTTTATGGCCTCCTGAAGACCTCCGACAGTGTCTCCCAGATCGCTCTGCCGAGCATGGCGACGTCGATGGTTGCCTTCGTGATTGTGTACTTTGTGGTCTTCGCAGGTGGCATCACCATTCTCCTGCGCAGCTTCGCAGAAGAGCCTCACTCTGGTGAGGAAGGTCCGTCCGAGCACGAGCCGCAGATGTCCGCTGGTACCACGCAGGTCTCACATCACCCCCACAATGCTGGTCTGGCGGAGTAAGCGATCATGACCGAATCCGCCGCTTTCTGGCTTCCCGTGGTCTGGGCCGTTCTCGCGGCCTCAGCCATCTTCCTCTACGTCATCCTTGACGGCTTTGACTTGGGCATCGGCGTCCTGTTCCTCAAAGAACGGGATCACGATCACCGCAACGTCATGGTCAACACGGTCGCTCCTGTCTGGGACGGCAACGAAACCTGGATGATCTTCGGCGGCGCCGCACTCTACGGCGTCTTCCCGGTTGCTTACGGCACGATTCTTCCCGCGCTGTACCTGCCCATCCTGTTCATGCTGCTGGCTCTCATCCTGCGCGGTGTCTCTTTCGAGTTCCGCTTCAAGATGAAGTCTCCCGGTTCACAGCTGTTCTGGGATGCATCCTTCTGCGGTGGCTCCATCGTTGCAGCATTCATGCAGGGTGTGATCCTCGGGACGCTGGTGCAGGGCATTCCTGTCCAGAACAACGTGTTCGTCGGAACCTCGCTGGACTGGCTGACGCCATTTGCACTGTTCTGTGGTGCAGCCGTCACAATCGGCTATGCGCTTCTGGGCTCCACGTGGCTCATCTGGCGCTGTGAAGGCGAACTTCAGGATACGATGCGTCGTGTTTCCTACGGCCTTGCTGGCCTGATGCTGCTGACGATCGTCGCTGTATCCGTCTGGACGCCACAGCTTCACACGACCTACATGCAGCATTGGCTGGAATGGCCACAGCTTGCTCTGGTCCTGCCGGTTCCCGTCGCTGTCGTAGCTGTCGCTGGCGCGCTGTTCCTGGGCCTGCGCAACCGCAAGTCCCACCTGCTGCCGTTCATCTCGACACTGGGTCTGTTCTTCCTGTGCTTCTCCGGTCTCGGGATCAACGTGTGGCCGTATATCGTGCCGCCGACCATCACGATCTGGCAGGCCTCTTCGCCACCAAGCAGTCAGGCGTTCGTCCTGTTCGGTGCGATGTTCCTGCTGCCAGTCATCCTCGGCTACACGATTTATTCCTACTATGTGTTCCGTGGAAAAGTGACGAACGAGCATCACTACCACTGACCTTCAGGGAGTTCGCGCCATGAGAATCGAGTACGGAAAGCCCAACCAGAAAACTGGCACCGTCGCCTGGATGAAACGGGTGGGATGGTTCGTACTCTTCTGGCTCAGCGGTGTCCTCGTCGTTGGCGTGGGCGCTGAACTCCTCAAGAGGATCATCTTCGGCGGCCATCACTAACCGAGGCCTCCCAAAGAAAAACCCCGCCCCTGAAAGGCGGGGTTTTTTATGCCCTCAGAAGGTATCTTTCTGCCGACGCAAGTCCGCAAAATGCGACACATCGGACGCTCGCAGAAATGGATTCGTAGCCCGCTCCGTTCCCAGAGAGACTGGCAATGTTGGTCTCCCCGCTTCCAGAAGCGTTTCCACTTCCGCTGCCCGTGCTTTCAGAGCCTGATTGTCTGGATCGACATGCAATGCGAACGCGACGTTCGAGCGGGTGTACTCATGTCCGGCACAAACCAGCGTGTTATCGGGCAGTGCATCATAACGATGGAGACTCCGATACAGTTCTTCTGCTGTCCCCTCCAGCAGGCGCCCACATCCGACACTGAACAGCACATCACCACAGAACAACGCAGGCACTTCAGGCACGACATAGGAAAGATGCCCGACAGCGTGTCCCGGCGTTAGAAGAACATCCACTTTGGTGGATCCGATACAAAAGCTGTCACCATCTTCAAGGCCACGATCCAGCTTGGGGAGCCATTCCTGCTTCTGGGATGGGCCGAACACTTTCGCGCCATATCGATCGCGAAGGGCTTCCACCCCTCCCGTGTGATCCGCGTGGTGATGCGTCAGAAGAATCAGATCGAGACGCCCTTCTCCCAACACGTCCATGACTGGGCCAGCTTCGCCTGGGTCCACGACAGCCCGCGTCCCGTCTTCTGCTTTCAAAAGCCAGACATAATTGTCTGACAAAACCGGAATGGACTGAATATCAAGTGACATGACAGTTCCCCTGAACTGAGCTTGCTGGTTAGATACTTCCATGCTGACGCGCCTGACACGCACCCGTTCCGAAGATGCTGCCGCTTTCTATCAAAGCTGGGCAGGCCAACGCACAGCCAGTCTCCTCAACCGAAGATTGAACAGCCTCCTGCCGGACCTCCGGGCGCGTCGACTTCTCGGGATAGGGTACCCCGGCCCCTATCTTCCTGCCACAGCCGGGTGCGCAATTTCTGCACGTTTGCAGCATCCCCAGACCCAGCGCCCATTTCACCACATCGTTCAGGACTGCCTGATTGAGAGCGGGCGCCTGCCTTTCGATGACCTGTCAATGGATACGGTGCTGGTCGTTCATGGACTGGAGTTTACCCGCTCAGCAGCAGATTTTCTTCGCGCCGCCTGGAAAGTCATGACGGATGACGGCTACCTGATTCTCGTCGTACCAAACCGCTCCGGCTACTGGGCCCATACGGATGCAACACCTTTTGGTCACGGCGTCCCCTTCAGCACCAGACAGTTGACGCGGTTGCTGGAGCAGGGACTGTTCCAAATCGAACACCATACTGGCGCCCTCATGACGCCCCCTGCTCTGCTGTCGCGCCTTTCAGGCACACTTCCAGAGCGCGTTGGAAAAATGATCCGCTACCCCTGCGCGGGCGTCCATATCGTGGTGGCTCGCAAGAACGTCTATGCAGGCCTTCCCCTGATGGACGAAAAAGCGCGTGTGACCGTCCCCAGACGGGTTGCAGAACCTGCCTGAAAAACGCCTTCTTTGTGGCGAATTCTTGACCCTAGCTTCCTGTGCCGTAAGAGTGCGTTCCATGTCGTTGATCCAGTCCCTCAAACTTGTCCTGTCGCCGCCACATCGCGCTGCGACTCCCTTCCTCGCTGCTGGTGCCTTCATTGGCATCATCGGCCGCCTGACGCCCTGGCGGTTCACGCGTCTCCTCGGAAAGGCTGGCATCGCATTTTCTGCCTTCTGCCTATACTTCTTCCGGGACCCGAAGCGCACACCACCATCGGGATCAGATCTCGTACTGGCGTCTGCAGATGGCCGCGTAACGTCGGTTTCCCTCGTTGCTCCGCCGGCAGCACTTGAAATGGGTACAACTCCGGTCTGGCGCGTCTCGACGTTCCTGTCCGTGCTGGACGTGCACATCAACCGGATGCCTGCAGCCGGTCAGGTCACGAAGATTGCCTATCATGCAGGCAAGTTCTTAAACGCGAGCCTCGACAAGGCCTCAGAGCATAACGAGCGCAACGAAATCCGCCTGACCCTTGCGGACGGCCGCAATATCGGCGTCGTGCAGATCGCAGGCCTGATTGCCCGCCGCATCCTCTGCTTCGTTGAAGAAGGCGAGCATCTGGAAGCTGGCGAACGCTTCGGTCTGATCCGTTTTGGCTCCCGCACGGACGTGTATCTGCCGCCGGGTGTTGAGCCGATCGTTGTTGAAGGCCAGACCATGATCGGGGGCGAAACCGTCCTGGCGAAGCTCTGAGCCAGAACGCGCCAATGACCATTCTCGAGACGGCTGAACCCAACCGTCCTGCCAGACGCCGCCGCATTCGTCGCCGACTGCGCCGCATGGGACGCACCCCCCGCACACGCGTGCGGGGACCGTCCTTTAACCGGCTGATTCCCAACATCCTGACAATGCTCGGCCTGTGTGCCGGGTTGAGCGGGATGCGATTTGCGCTGGAACACCAGTTTGCACACGCAGCGGTCGCTCTCCTGATCGCAGCCTGCATTGATGGACTGGACGGCCGGATTGCCCGCCTTCTGCGCGGCACAACGCGTTTTGGCGCCGAATTCGACAGTCTGTCAGATTTTGTATGCTTCGGTGTGGCACCGTCATTCGTGCTGCTGATCTGGTGCCTTGAAGATGCCGGGCGCTATGCCTTCGTCCCTTGCATCATGTTCACGGTCTGCATGGCCCTTCGTCTGGCACGCTTTAACGCAAGCCTGGATGATGATGACAAGCCGGATTACTCCGCCAACTTCTTTACCGGCGTTCCAGCCCCTGCTGGCGCAGGTATCGTTCTGTTCCCCGTATTCTTGGGCCTTGAGGCAGACAGGATGCATGCCGAAGGCCTTGCGGCTTTCGCCCGTGCACCCATCGTCTCGGCAGTCTGCCTGATCCTGACAGGTCTGCTGCTGGTCTCGACGCTGCCGGTCTGGTCTTTCAAGAATTTCAAGGTTCCGGCCCGCTATGTTCTGCCGCTTATGCTGGGAACGGGCCTTTATGCGGCCGTTCTCGTTGCAGACCCGTGGGGCGCACTAGCCGCAGCCGGACTTTTCTATGTCGCAATACTGCCCTTTTCTCGCCGGTCTTATCACCGGCTGAAACGGGCCGCTGAAGACATGTCCGAGACGGTTGAAGAAGAAGCAATCTGAACAAAAAAAAGCCGCCGGAATGACCGGCGGCTTTTTTTATGTCTCCACATGGCTGGAAGCAGTCTTCCAGCCATGTGGAAAATACTTACTCGGTCACATCCCACAGCCATGCTGCGCCACGAACGCCAGAGCTGTCACCATGCAGGTTCTTAACGATTGGCGTTGTGCAGACCGGCGTGATGACGTGCTTGCTCAGAAGCGGCGGAACACGCTCATACAGAGACGCCAGATTGGAAATCCCGCCTCCGAGAACAATCACGTCCGGATCAAGGAAGTTGATCGCGAGGGAACAGGCGCGCGCAAACCGCTCCATGTAGAGGTTCAATGCGCGGATGGCAGCCTGATCGCCGTTTGCAGCAGCATCTTCGATACCAGCCGTGTTGCGGTTACCAGGCCCCTTCCAGTCAGCAGCCAAAGCGGGACCGGAAAGATAGCGCTCCATGCAGCCCTTGTTTCCACAGAAGCAAGGACGCGGCTCACCATCTTCAGGGAGCGGCCAAGGAAGTGGCAGATGTCCCCATTCACCAGCAATATGGTGGCGGCCCTCAAGCACACGGCCGTTATTGACAATGCCAGCGCCCATGCCCGTTCCGACAATAATGCCAAAAACAGTCTGTGCACCTTTAGCTGCACCATCGGCCGCTTCAGACAACGCAAAGCAGTTTGCATCGTTCTCTGTGCGAACAGGGCGGGACAGAGCCGATTCCAGATCCATGCCGAAAGGCTGATCGTTCAGCCAGGTCGCGTTGGCGTTCTTGATCAGCCCCGTCTCCGGAGAAATCGATCCTGGAATGCCAATACCCAGCGTGGACGTGCTCTGACCGGCAGACACGCGGTGGCTGGGAACAGCGCCCAGACGGTGGTCCACGCTCGTCACGAGATCACGGATCGCTAGAACCGCTTCCGGATAAACACCTGGATTAGGAATTCGCTCACGCAGGACAAGATCGCCCTGACGATTAAGAACTGCGATCTCGATCTTGGTTCCACCGAGATCAATACCAAGGCGATAGTCAGCCATCTCATGCCCTGTGTTGTTTGGCGGCCGTCTGAAAAGAGAGCCTGAAAACAGATTAACGCACTGTATGCGCTCGTCTGATTGAACGTGAAAGCCTCTGTCGGCAAGTCATCCGATCACAAAAAATCAATGTTTCTGTTTTTGTAGGATCGAGTGCTGGTCAAACTCCGCCATTCATCTCTCAGCGAGACGCTGAAGACCCACAAGAATGTCCTGGGGAGACGGCGGACATCCTGGAATAGCCCGACGGACCGGCGTGAGCGCCTTCAAGCCTCCCAAAGTGGCATAATTCGGCCCGAACATCCCGCCATCAACAGCGCAGGCGCCTACAGCCACCAGACTTTTTCCAGCCGGCATCGCGTTCCAGACCCGCTCAAGCATCTGAACACAAGCCCTGCCCATCGGCCCCGTAACCAACAGCCAGTCTGCATCTGCCGGATCGGTAACGCGTGCGAAGCCATATTGCTCAAGAGCGAAAGTACTGCCGCATAAACTCTCCACTTCCATGGCGCAGCCTTCACATCCCCCGGTCTCCAATACGTACAAATTGATCGTATCGGGACGGACAGACGTGCCTTTGTCAGCAGATACTCTCCACCGCGAGACATTCAGGAAAGCGTGCAACACACTGAGTGGGCCCATAGTCTGAAACGCTGTCACATCGCCACTCCAGACGGGGCCAGAGCCAGAGACTTCAGCCCGGCGCTCAGACGCTCTGGAGCCTCTCCCTGCAAAACGCGATGCAGAACGGGTAGCAAAGAGACAGCCGGGTCTCGGGCATGGACAGACTCAATCTTCCCATTCTTCAGACGGACCCAGTACCAGACGTCACCTCTCGCCCCTTCAGCCGCGCCGATGCCTTCCTGCGTGGCTTCAGGTGCGGGCTCGTCATCATCCATGCCGATGCTCCCCAAAATCCGCTTGATTAAAGCCAGAGAATCCCGGATTTCCGTCAAACGCAGCGCATCGCGAGCTGCCGCATCGCCATCGCTAGAGCCTGTTGCCCGCAAAGCATCCAGCCGCATACCAACTTCCCTGCGACGCACATCCAGGCTTCGACCTGAAGCCCGACCGACCAGACCACCCACGGCAAACTCACGTGCCTGCGCGGGCGCCAAAACAGCCAGTCCCTTCAAACGGGGTGCAAATACGGATTGCAGTTCGCGCAGTTGCGCCATGCGGGAATACATGACCTCCAGAACAGCTTGAGCCAGCGGAACGATTTCCAAACCAGACCGCACACCCTCACACGTAATTACGTCTGTTAGTCGGCGCGGTACGCCCTGCTCTGCACAAGCGGCGGCAATAGCCTCCCGCGCATGCTCACAGTGTGTTGCCAGCAGCCCCGCATCCACGGCACGTGCTGTTCTCGCCATATCGAAGAGGTGGACGGAAATTCGCTCGATTTCCAGAAGGATCATCCAGGCATCCCGCGTCCCTGGACCCGGCTGCAACCCGCGCGCTTGGGCAACAGCCCGGGAAAACGCCATTGGGTGAGCGACAAAACCCCCAGCCGTCATGCGGGCAACCAGCGGGAGAGCCTCTTCAGGCGACAATCCAACCATGCGTTGCAACACACCGCGATGAGCCAGTCCGGCATCGACGGACAGCCCTTGCACTGCGCCGCGCACAACATCGAAAGAGAGTTCGAGCGGACCGCTCAATCCTGTTGTTTCCGCGCGCAGACGGCTACGGCCCGCAGGCAAGGGCATAGCCTGCCCTCCAGGCCCCGGCCTTGAGGACAGCGGCCATGTCGTTTCCCAGAAACCATCATCAAGGGCAGGACGACCATCTCCGCAGGCACTCATGGCCTCAACGCCCCAGAGATCATAGGCCACACGCTCCCCCCACTCCGCCGCAGGGAAACGTGAAGATGGCGCCAGATAGCGACGATCTTCCACCGGCGTACTGGCCATCAGCGGGCAATCGCCGTCCAGCAACAGCACGTAAACACGCTGCTCATCCGCCCAGCAGGACAACAGTGACAAAGCTCTGCCAGGTGCAGTCAGCATCACTTCCCATTGCTCGGGATCAAGATGGTAATGCGCCAGTGCAATTCGCTCACCACTCCGGATGATGCGTTCCATGCTTATCATGGCCGCCACCCGGGTGCTGGATGCCATGCCAGAAGCATTGGCCCACAAAGACCGACAAGCAAAAGAACAGCTTCAACGGCCGGAACAATGCCACCCTTGAGACTAAGACCGGACGGCATCAGCCCGGCCAGACGAACCTGCCTCAACCCGGGCAGAAGACAAACGATCATCAGCACCAGGAGCAGTGGCTCGAGAGAGCGACCAATCGCCAACAAAGCGCAAAAGACCGGCCATGGCGCTACACCAGCAGCAACCATTTCGTATCGACGTCCGTCATTCTGACGTTCCAGAACAGCCAATCCGACAGACGCCACCAAAAGAAGGACAATTGCACTTCCTTCACCAACCGCCGCGGCAATCGCACCCAGCGAGGACAGAATGGGCAAGAAGACACCGCGACCTCGGGACTGGCCTGCCATACGCATGATCAGTGTCCCAAACCCTGCGACCAGCACCAGAATATGAACGAGCGGGTGCCCGTCCAGGCGCAACATCAGCAGAATGGCCGCAAACCTCAGACCCGTATCAAGCAATACGGCATCAGGTTCCGGGACGGGAGACGGCCCCAGACCGGCCATCATGCACAACCCGACTGTCAGCAGAACCGGCCCCAGAGGAGACTGATCCATCGACAGCAGGGATGCCCCCAGCACTCCCAGAATAACTCCACCGAGACGTGACCTCGCCATATCCCAGACAATGGCAGCCTTCTGCGCTCCCCGGCCCTCGCGCCAGGCCCAGAGAACCGTTCCTGCGCCGCACAGCACCGTGACGGCAAAAGCTGAATGAACATTCAGGGCCATCAAAGCGCATCCAGTCACCAGAAAGGGCAGAATGCGTCCAACCCGGTCTCCCGCAGGCGGTAAAAGAAGCGGCATGACTGCAACCACGCAGGAGCACGCGGCGGCGAGCGCATCCGCACCCGGCATCAGCCAAACTGCAACAGGGGTCATGAGAGCACCAGCAATCGCAAACGTACGACTGCTGACAGCCTGTCGACCGGGAGGTGTCATGAGTAGCAGAAAAGCAGCCAGAAGCGGCCAGACTGTCACGGCGAACAGAGTTCCAACGGGAGCAAGTGGATGCATCAGTTTTCCTCCACCCGCCGCCAGGCAAGGCGTGGCAACAGCGTCATACCCAGTGCGCCCAGAACACCCCATAGCGCTACAGCCGCAGCAAAGAACGGCCACGACTGAAGAACACACGCCATGACAATCAGTCCGTCAGCAGCCATCAGCAGCCCTGTAAACTGCACAAGGGCTGGGCCGAAAGCAGCGCCACACAGGCCCACCAGAACCGCTCCCGCTCCCAACACAGGCGCCAACCCAAGACTCGCACCTGAGAGACCTAGTGCCAGCAGCAGAAGCAACGCCCCGACCACAGGCAGCACGGCACCGCGATCTGGCACATGACCAGCGAACCGCCTGAGCCATATCCAGGCACCAATATTCAGACCGATTAACGCGATTGAGGTGAGCAGCGCCAGAAGCCCTCCACAGACTGTCGCCCCTGCAAAAGCACATACCAGACCGTAAAGGGGCAGGCCTCGTCCATCTCGCCCCAGCCCGGCAAGCGCCAGCAACAGGAGCATGCCAAATCCGACAATCATGTCGCAAACCTCCCGGCGAGCGCGAGCAGAAGCGCCACTCCGGCAAATAGCGCCGTCAGTCGTTCACTGCGTTCCTGTGCGGTGAGCCTCAGTCCAATAAGCACGACCACCACAAGAGCAAGTCGACCCAACAGCCCGCCCAATCCAACAAACCAGCCCGTCACATCGCTTCCACCCAGACCAACCGTGATGGGCAGAGCGAGATCAGCCAGCAGCAGAAGCCAGGCCGCATTCAAAACTTCCGCAACATTCCGCGACATCTCACGAGCCTGACGGCGTTTTTCGCCGTCCAGACGCTGGATCATATCGTCTTCACGCAGGGGCGGGCAGGAAATTGCCAACGCCAATGCGCATGCGCCCAGCGCGCCTTCCAGCCCTGGTGCTGGCTCAATGTGCAACATGGCACATAAGCCCCCCAGACCATCCGCGCCCGGTGCCGCAAGCGCAATCAAGGCTTCCGTCAGGCAGAGCACCAGAACGGCAGGGAGAACCCGCCGCCATTCTTCCCTTTGCTGTGGAACACCTAACATGAGGCGACCGGCCAGCAGCAAAAGGCCGATCAGCAGAGGATTGGCGAGAGAAACAAATGCCCCGCCCGTCGTCACGGCAGGCAGAACAACAAAGATCAACAATGCAATGGCCAAGACAAGCGCCAGTCTCGGTGCGACAGGCTGCCTTAAGACAACGCCCCAGAAACCGATTGCCCTGCGCATCTGACGCTGAGGCCCGCAAATTGCTTCGCCATTTATCCAGCGAGGCAACTCTGCCAGCGCCCACCCCATGACAGGCGCCAGAGCCAGAAGAATAAAAAGCTGAAACAATGTCTGGGCGACAGCCCACAGACCGGTCATCATCATGCTGTCAGACCCAGAACCACCAGAACAAGCGCAAGCAGCACAAGCCAGAGCCCCACCGCCATCTGCCGCATATCTGGCATTTGACCGCTCTTAAGCGCCGCCAGTGCCTGAAGACGAATACGACCACCGACAATCAAACGACGCATGATCCAGGGCAGAGCCGGAGGTTCTTCGAAGAGTCCGGTCTCGGAACGTCCGGTCTGCGTCCCCGGAAGCAGTAAGTTCGCGATAGCCTTTTCAAGACCGCGCTCCGTGCGCCACGATTTTACAAAGAACAGCCACATCACACTGAGAATTAACATCAAAGCTGGCACCTTGAGGTGCGCGCCGTCTCCCCCACCCAAAGACCAGAACGGCCAGACCCACTCTCCCTCGACGTGATGAAGCACGGGACTGAACACACCAAACACTGCCATCGGCAGCAGCAGCGCGCCTAAAATAACCCCGCAGACCGCACCAGCTGGACCGATAGGCAAAACGCCCGTGTCGGGCCGACGCCCCACAGTCAAAACATCAAACAGTGAAATCAGGCCAATCAGAAGCGCCACAAGCACTCCAATCACGCTCCAGCCCTGCACACCGGCAGCCAGCCCCAGCGCAGCGTGAATTCCCAGCCACAACACAAGAAACCCCGGCAGGGGTGGAAACGGCAGACGCAACGTCACGAGGACTGGCATCAGTCTCAGCACCGGAACGGACAGCGCTATCAGGGTCAGATCCAGCAACAGACTTTCAAGCGCAATCCGCGCGCCTGTCCCCATGCCCTCATCCTGCGCTGCAATCAGAAGCGTTGCCAGAATGGCAGGCCGGACCAGTCCCAGATCGCCAGGGGAAATTCCCCAGAACACGCTGCGCCCTAAAACGAGCAAAACAAGAGCAGCCAGTCCCGCTGCACAGCCGATAGGGACCACGGCCCCCGCATGCCAGACAAGCGCAACGGCAAGAACAGACGACAACGCCGGAAACAGCGCACCCTCACGCGTAAAGAGCGCCGACCAGAACAGCACCGGAAAGAGAGAAAGAAGCGCCAACGTACTGTCTGGCATCAACGTCGAGCATATGAGAGCTGGCAGCGCCCACCATACCGGGCACGCTTTGCGCTCCTGCGTCATCAGCACGCCAATCGCTACAGCAACAGCCGGGGCAAACGTCAACAATACAGCCGCAAGAGCTGCCGGAAGCGCAAAGCGCCCCCGGCCAACACGGCTTTCCCGGTCTGTCTTAAGAGCAGCAGGAAAGGTCAATGCCGCAAGGCAAAGAGAGACCGGATCAGTATGAAACAGGGCAGAAAAAGTGAGCAGGGTACGGTCCGGTCCAGAGTGGGAACGGGCCGTATCAGATCATGCCCGTCAGATCATGGCGAGAGATACCTTGCGTTGCGGCGGAGGGAAAGCATGATCCAGAACTTTCAGGTCCTCTTCAGTGAGGCTGATTTCCAAACTGGCAACATTGGAGATGAGATGCTTTGGAGAGCCAGCCTTGGGAATAGCCATGACATTTTCCCGACGCATCACCCAGGCCAGTGCAATCTGAGCAGGATCAGCCGGGCCAGCAGACGTCTCATGTCTCCCTGCGATCTCGGCAAGAGCGGGGTGCTGGAGAAGTTCACCGCCCTGCCCCAAGGGAGAATAAGCCATCGTCACAGTGCCGGTCGAAAGATCATGATCCAGCAGATCAAACTCTGTTCCGCGATGCTCCAGACTGTAAAGAACCTGATTGACCTGACAGGACCCTGAAAGCGCCTCGATTTCTTCCATGTCATCAACATCGAAGTTCGAAACACCCCATCCCCGGATCAGCCCGTCTGTCTGGAGGTCTTCAAACGCCCGAATGGTCTCTTCCAGCGGCGTACCACCACGCCAGTGCAGCAGATACATGTCCAGCCAGTCCGTATCCAGGCGGTCCAGCGAGCGCCGGCAGGCCCGGCGCACGCCGTCATAAGACGCGTTGGACGGGAGAACCTTGCTGACGAGATAAACATCATCCCGCACATCCGCGATAGCTTCACCAACCAGCTTTTCAGACCTGCCGTTTCCATACATTTCCGCTGTGTCGATAACCCGTAAACCGGCTTCGAGGCCCGTGCGCAAACTCTTGATTTCCAAAGGGCGGCGATCTGCACTGTCTCCGACATTCCATGTCCCCATTCCCAATGCAGGAACGGTGGTGCCGTTGCGGAGCGTAACGGTTTTCATAAGGCGTCTCCCGGGAAGAACTCTGTCACACAACGACATACCCCCCGAAGATGTTCCGCCTGAACCTCAGCCGGACTTCTTCCAGCCCCGCTCCTGCTGCTGCCAGTACACAAGAGTATGGCCCGCCGCTTTCAAGGCTACCCATCTTTGACGGGCCTTCTGGACGCTCGCGGGGTCACGCCCATCGAACAGGTCAAAAATTCTTGTGAACGGAGAAAAATCGTCTTCTCCAGCGCCATCAATCCGGAACAGGAACTTTGCGCCATTCGGCACATCAGTCCCTTCTGTCAGCCAGATTGGCTGCCAGGACGCATGACCCATTTTCGCAGTGCCATGCGGAAGCCACACAGGATCGCGGGACGCCCAGAGTGCGGCATCCAGAGCCGTAACGGACGCTGCATCGGGGCAACGGACCAAGGCCCGCTCCCCAACATCCAGCGTCTTACCCAAAAGCGCAGGCAACGCCTCTTCCAGAGGCGTCCGCGTCAGATGATAAAATCCGACATCCACTCTTAGGCACGGGCCTCATGAGACTGTACGAACTGGTTCAGAAGACGAACCCCAAACCCAGTTGCACCCTTCGGAGCCGTCGGGGACGCCGTCGTCTTCCATGTCGTGCCCGCAATATCCAGATGCGCCCAGACAGTCTCACCAACGAAGCGCTTCAGGAACTCAGCCGCCAGAATGGCACTCCCCGGACGGCCACCAATGTTCTTCATATCAGCGATGTCAGAGTCGATCTGGCGGTTGTAGGCCTCGCCCATCGGCATCCGCCACAGACCTTCGCCAACCTGTTTTCCAGCCTCGAACAAACCGGAAGCCAGCGTGTCGTCATTGCTGAACAAACCTGCGTTTTCCGTTCCAAGACTCACCACGATCGCACCAGTCAATGTGGCCAGATCGACCATCAGCTTCGGCTTGAAACGATCCTTTGTGTAGGCAAGAACATCCGCCAGAACCAGACGGCCTTCGGCATCCGTGTTCAGCACTTCAATGGTCTGGCCGCTATAACTCGTCACAATATCGCCCGGACGCTGGGCCCGGTCGGACACCATGTTTTCCACCAGTCCGACAACACCGATCGCATTTACGGGAGCCTTGCGGCGCGCCAGTGCGCTCATGAGGCCGATCACCGTGGCGGCACCGCCCATATCGGTCTTCATTTCGTCCATGCCGGCAGCAGGCTTGATCGAAATTCCGCCGCTATCAAACGTTACGCCCTTACCGATGAAGGCTAAAGGGGCCTCATCACCACCGCCATTATGACGGACGATCACCGTGCGGGGCTTGTTCGCACTTCCCTGTGCCACACCCAGAAGGGCACCAAAGCCCAATTCCTGCATGGCGGCTTCATCGAGAACCTCCACTTCAAGACCCGTCTCACGGAGCGCTTCGATCCGCGCTGTGAACGTTTCCGGAGACAGAATGTTGGCGGGTTCGCTGATAAGGTCACGGGTCAGAAACACACCGCGAGATACGGCATCCAGAGCCGTCCAGCGCGCTTCAGCGGCGGCAACATCCGAAGCCACGACCGTCAAAGCCTTCAGAACCGGCCTCTCGGAAGACTTCTTCGTGCGATACAGAGCAAAGTCGTAACGAGCCAGACGCGCACCCAACGCAGCTTCCGGTGCAAATTCTGCAATATCTGCCGTCAGGGCGAGAGCAGCATCAGCCACGCCATCGAGCGCTTTAGCCGCAGAGCCACCAGCATTTTCAACAGCAACCGATCCGACAGCCGAGCCATCCTTAGCCGCACATCCCACCAGAACAACCTGAGACAGACCAGCAGATGGAGCCGTCAGCACAACTGTCTGCCCAACTTCGCCCTTAAAACCCTTGAAAGACGCAGCACGGCTCAATGCACCAGCCGTCGCGTCATCGAGTGCCTTGAAGGTGCTGTCTTCAAAGGTCGCCTTCCCATGCCCAATCAAGGCAACGGCCTGTGGCTGAGCGTCGTTCAGCGCTGGAAGCGAACCAAAAGAAATATCGAGCATATCGCACCTTTTGCATGGCAGAACCATTTCAGTGCTCCCGTTATCGGGAACAGCGTGCTTCCACACAAGAGGGGAGCAGTTCGATGAGCACAACGGAGACGTCACATGTCACTGCGTTCCGGCTTCATTTCCGCTGCAATCATCGCCTCATTGGCGTGCTCTGTTCCGCATGCAACAGCGCACGAGGCCTCCGGGCAACTCAGCCGGCTCTCACTCCTGCCCCTGCATGACGGACTGAACACTTTCGAAAGCCCACTCGGACCGTTCTCCATTTTCCAGGCATGGCGGGACAACGGAAATGCGTGGGGCTATCACATGTATGTTCTGACGACCGTCATCGACAAAAGAACCAGCGTTATTGGTATCGAAGGATCCACAGAGACACCCGATCACTCATTCGAAGACCATCTGAGAGATTCACCTCATACGGGCGAGGACGCGTTGACCACCGTTCAATTTGCTCATGGCATACTGGATGGAAGACCCGCGACTCTCTTGCTCGAAGCCATTCGAAACCCACAAGATGGCCCTGTAACCTCTCGTGGCCCAACCATCATTTACATTTACAGCCTTGTCGCATCAGATGGCGTTCCCGGATGGACACCGCTCTATTTTCATTTTGTCAAAAAGATCGCAGTCCCGGGCACATTCTGTAGCTCCGATATCGCATTGAAAGTCGCCACAGGCCTGCCCCTGTCCGCCGATGCGGGGCCGCCCTCCTCTCCAGATGGATGCTTCCCGTAATCACGACGTGACATCCCTCGCATCAGCACATGACGAAACGCCTTTCATGAAGTAGCCTTGCAGGCATGACCTCAGCCCCCCTCCATACGGTCTCCCCAGACGATGACCGCGCCCTGCTGTCCCTCGCATTCCGTCTGGCCTCGGAAGCAGCGGACATCATCAACGAAATCCGTGCCCGAGGCTTCCTCACGGAAGTCAAGAAAGACGCCTCTCCGGTTACGGAGGCAGATCGCGCCTCTGAAGACCACATCCTGCGTGGCCTGCGCACCGCGTGCCCGTCGCTCGCTGCGATCGGAGAAGAGGAAATGTCCGCAGGGATTGAGGTTACAGCCGGGGACGCCTACTGGCTGGTGGACCCATTGGACGGAACCCGCGGCTTCTCGTCCGGCGGCAAGGACTTCACCGTCAATATAGGCCTGATCCGTGGCGACAGACCCGCTCTGGGCGTCGTCGCACTTCCAGGATACGGACTGATCTACAGCGGGGGCATAGGGCTCGGCGCGCATCGTTTCGATGGCACGACCAGTACCCCTATCCACACGGCCAAGCCTTCCGCTGAAGGGCTGCGCGTTCTTGCGTCCAGCCATCATGGGAATACCGAGCTTCTTGAGCGGTGGCTCGCCGGACGGAAAGTCGCATCCATCGACAAGCTGGCCTCCTCCGTAAAATTCATGCGCGTCGCAGAAGGCGCTGCGGATTTCTATCCCCGTTTCGGCCCGACAATGGAGTGGGACACCGCCGCCCCGCAGGCCATTCTCGAAGCCGCAGGGGGGAGCCTGCTGGATGAAAACGGCCAGCCCTTGCGTTACGGTAAGCCCGACCGCCTGAACTCTTCATTTTACTGCACCGGAGGCGCTTCGTGAGCGAGACCCTTAACACGGAATGCCTGACTGCTGACACAAACGGAATCCGCCGCGCTGCAGAGCTTCTGAAGGCCGGTAAGCTCGTCGCCTTCGGAACCGAGACCGTTTATGGCCTGGGGGCGCTCGCGTCGTCCGACACTGCAGTCGCGCGTATTTTTGCAGCCAAGGGACGTCCCCGCTTCAATCCCCTCATCAGCCATCTGGCAGATGCAGAAAGCGCCTTTGCACAGGCAGATCTGCATGGGCGGATCAAAGACATGGCGTATGCGCTGGCCGACAAGTTCTGGCCGGGGCCCCTGACGATGGTCCTGCCCCGCGGACCACACTCCACTGTTTCGGACCTGGCGGCCGCTGGCCTGAACACGCTGGCCCTTCGCGTCCCCCGAGGCAAAACGGCTCTTGCCCTCCTCCGTGAGGTTGGCGCCCCCATCGCAGCGCCATCTGCGAATATTTCCGGGACTGTCAGCCCGTCAGACGCCTCGCATGTTCTGCGGTCTCTGGATGGACGGATTGATGCCATTCTGGATTCTGGTCCGTGCTCCGTCGGAGTAGAAAGCACCGTTTTGGATCTCACACGCGATACACCTGTCCTGCTCAGGCCGGGTGGCGTGACACTGGAAGAACTGACGGCTCTCTGTGGCCCAATCCAGCATCCGGACGATTTTGCCGAAGCGCTTCCCTCTTCCCCTGGCAGGCTGGCGTCTCATTATGCGCCCTCCCTGCCAGTCCGCCTTGACGCCTATGACGTCCGCCCCAACGAAGCACTGCTGGCCTTTGGCCCGGCGCTTTCCAATGCTGGCTTGACCTGGAATCTGAGTGAAACCGGGAGTCTGGAAGAAGCTGCAGCGCGCCTGTTTGCAGGATTGCGCTTTCTGGACGCAGAAGGCACCAAACGCGGACTGACATGCATCGCGGCACAGCCCATTCCCCGTCAGGGTCTTGGGCTTGCAATTCGGGATCGGCTACGGCGTGCGGCTGAACCACGCCCACTTTCTCAAGCTCTTGGCTGACACATGGCTGAGAACCGCTTCGACCCCAAAGATATCAAAATTCTTTCCGATATTCTCGCGCTGGTTCTCGCAGAGCCGTCTGGTTCTGCCCAAAATGCGCTCGAAGCACTCCGTCTCCGTGCCAAACGCAATAATCTGTCAGGCGGCGCACTCAAAAACCTGTTCGCAAGCCTTGCTGCTGACACCGGACGCCAAAACGCAGCCGACCGGGAAAAACAGTTCCGCCAAAGAATTTCCGATCTTGAGCGCGAACTACGACAAGCCCAGGGTCACCTCCGGTCCGCTCAGGGCGCCCTCAGTCATACGCAGATGGAGAGCCGAGCTCTCATGACGGAGATCGCGACGCAGCGTGCCCAGCGCCCATGGCGTTACATTACAATTGCCTTTGGGATCAGCGCGGGGCTATTGCTTGGGATCGCGACAAGCCAGTTCTACCATAGCCTGACAGACCGGCCTCCGATTGACCGATCAGTCTACTTCCGCTGATACCGTTTTGTTTTTTTGCCTTTCTCCCGTCACAGGCTAAGGATAGATGAAGGGCCATGGCCTCTTCCCCCGGCGCTGCAAAGCGACATCTGCTGCCCCTTCTTGACCGATACGTTCTCCGCCAGCTTGTCATCGCCCTTCTGGCGCTGACAGGAGGAGCCGTAGCGCTCATCTGGCTGACACAATCGCTGCATTTTGTCTCGATGATTGTTCAGCATGGGCTGTCGCTGCGCGTCTTCCTGCAGCTTACCTCTCTGATGTTGCCGTCCTTTGTGGCGGTCATTCTGCCGATCACAACTTTCCTCGTGATCCTCTTCACCTATCAGCGAATGTCCGGCGACCGGGAAATGACCGTCATGCGCGCCGCTGGCCGTTCCCCCCTGGAACTGGCACGCCCTGGCCTGATCTGCGCAGGAGCCTGCGTCGGCCTGTGCTACGTTTTGACGCTCTGGCTGGCACCGGTGTCCTATCACGCGTTCCATCGATACGAATTCCAGATCCGCAATCAGATGGCCGCCTTCCTGCTTCAGGATGGTGTTTTCACAAAGGTCTCGGGGGACATGACCGTGTATGTCCGCTCCCGGGATTCCAACGGGCTGCTGCACGGTGTTCTGGTGGAAGATGATCGTGATCCAGATGCCCATACGACCGTTCTGGCCGAACGGGGCACGATCGTAACCGTCAACGACAAGCCTCGCGTCGTCCTTTACAATGGCTCTCGTGAAGAAATTGACCGGCATACAGGGCGACTGAACGTCCTGACATTTGGCCGCAACACGATTGATCTAACGTCGTCCCGCCAGAACAACCATGAAGAGCGGGACGCATCGGAAATGCCATTGCACGATCTATTCCACCCGGATCCAAACGAGGTGTCCGAGCGTGACAGGGGCAAATTTGCGGTCGAAGGGTGGCATCGCCTGACTGCGCCACTGACTGTGCTATCCTTCGCCATGATCGGGCTTGTGGCTGTTCTTCGGGGGACGTTCTCCCGCCATGGAAATATCACCCGTCCTCTGATCGCCATTCTGACAGTCGTGGGGCTTCTCGCACTTTCACTCATGCTCCAGAATTTTGCTGGCAGAAATCTTGCTCTTGTTCCCCTGCTCTGGGTTGCAGCCCTTCTTCCAAGCATCATCTGTGCAGCTCTTCTGTTCGCCGAGCAGTGGACCGGAACCACGCGCCAGACTGGACGCCCCTCATGAAATCCACCACTGACGGGTATCGCAGCTGGTTTTCCACGCTCATCCACACCCTGAGACCACAGGAAGCGGAAGTCGGGTTTTCTACGACCCTGGCGATCTACATCGCACGTCATTTCACGTTAAATACGCTGTCGATGGTTCTGGCTCTGACAGGGCTTGTGTCCCTGTTCGACTTCATTGATCTGCTCAGACGCGCCGCAACCCGCCCCAATGTGCCCACCAGCCTCATTCTTGAAATCGCAGGGCTGCACATTCCGTATTACGTCATTTACGTGCTGCCGTTTGGTATTCTGCTTGGCGGAATTGTCTGCTTTTCCCGCCTGACACGGTCGTCCGAACTCATCGTTGCCAGAGCCGCAGGGATCTCTGCCTGGCAGTTTCTTGCCAGCCCTCTCTCCTGCGCCCTCCTGATCGGTCTGTTCACAACCACCGGCATCTCAGCGCTTTCCTCGTCGATGTATCGGCAGGCGGAGCTTCTGGATCAGTCTTATCTTCGAACGGGTGGTGGCGTTCTCACACTCAAGGGTGGCGAACTCTGGCTCAGGCAGGCCGACGATGGACTGACCCCACACGGCGTTGCCATTCTCCACGCCCAGAACGTCAAACTTGCGCAGGATACGCTCGATGTCTCTGGCGTGACCATTTTCCGCTTGGATGACCGGGACCGTCTGATCGTCCGCGTCGAAGCGCCAACCGGAACACTCGCCCATCAGCAGTGGAGCCTGAATGATTCGTCCCTGCTGCATCCGGATCATCTGCCGGAAAAAATCGGAACCCTGAGCCTTCCGTCCGATCTTACGGTCAGTCGCATTCAGGAAAGTTTTGCATCGCCCGATACGCTGTCGGTCTTTGCTCTACCCAGCTTTATCTCCCTTCTGGAGCGATCCGGCTTCCCTTCAATTCGACACAGGTTACATTTCCAATCGCTTCTGGCTCTTCCCATCCTTGCTGGTACAATGGCATTGGTGTCCGCAGGGTTTTCGATGCGTCCCGCACGACGCGGCGGAGTGGCCCGGATGCTGGGATCGGGAATTGCTGCAGGCTTTGCGCTTTTCACGATCTCGAAAGTGGCTGAACAGTTTGGTGAATCTGGCGCTTTGCCGCCGGTTCTTGCCGCATGGGCGCCCACGGGCGCAGGGCTCTGCCTTGCGGTCGCGCTTTTGCTGCATATGGAGGATGGTTGATGTCGGTGCCCCGGTGGCTCCCAAAACGCGCCCGCAGATGCGTCTCTCTTGCAGGCGTCGCCCTGACGGGAACTGCGCTCGTGGCGCCGCAGGACATGTTTGCCAATACGATGCAGCGCGACAATTCGCATATCATCGTCATTGGCAAGCCGACGTCCGAGCACGACCCTCTCACCTATCTGGCTGACAGCGAAAGCTACGCAAAGAACGGTCTCGTCACATGGGAAGGCAATGTCCGCATCTGGCAGGGCGACCACGCTCTCCGTGCCGACAAGATCACCTATGACCGGAACACAGGCGTTCTGGCAGCGCGCGGCCATGTCGCCATCATGGAACCAGATGGCAGCACCACCTATGCCGTCTATATGGAATTCAGCCATGGCATGCATGACGGCATCGGCACGTCCATCTACATGCAGATGCAGGACAATGCGAAGCTGGCCGGCAACGGCATGCGTCGCACCAATGGTCTGATCAATGATCTCTCACATGCCGTTTATACGGCGTGCAAGATCTGCGAAACAAATCCTGACGCTCCCCCATTCTGGCAGTTCCAGGCCTATGGCGCCACACAGGATGCCCAGCACAAGCGTATCGAGTTCAACCATGCCTGGTTGAAAATGCTCGGCCTTCCAGTGTTCTATTTTCCGTTCTTCTCAATGTCCGACCCTTCGGTCAAACGACAGAGCGGCTTCCTGATGGCCGGTATCAGCCCGCATGACCGCTATCTTGGAACGTATTTCACCCTTCCATATTTCTGGGCCATTGACGACAGTCAGGACCTCACCGTTCGTGGACTGGTCTCCACAAAGACCGGCCCGGAAATCACCAGCGAATATCGCCGCCGTTTCAACTTTGGCACGCTGGATATCACGGCCGGTGGAGCATACGACACCAACCGAGAGAGCCGCTACGTCAATACGTTCGGAAACAACGTCAACTCTTCAGGCGAATACGGCCTTCAGGGTTACGTGTTCGGTCAGGGTAATTTCGCAATCAACAAGCATTGGCAGGCGGGCATCAACGTCAATCTGGCGACGTCTGCCAACTACATGCGAGATTACCGCGTCCCTGGTTACGGTCAGGAATCGCTCAACTCGAACGTCTATCTTGAAGGCTACGGCGTAGGTGCCTACGCCCGCCTCGACGCACAGGCCTATCAGGGCCTGAACCAGGGCGTCATTCAGAACTCCGAGCTGCCATGGGCACTGCCCCGCTTCACCTACGCCTATCAGGGCCAGCCTGATGCACTGGGTGGGCGTTTCAGCATGAACACCACAGACTTTGACGTGTACCGTACAAAGGGCGTGTCTGATCAGCGTGGCCAGCTTCAGATGCAGTGGGACCGACCGTTCCACAACAGTCTGGGCCAGCAGTGGCTTGTAACGGCACGCTTGGACTCAAACGTCTATCGGGCCACTCGTCTTGCACAGCAGCCGACCTATTACGCCGTTGGCGGCACAAAAATTACAGGGCAGGTTCTGCCAACCATTGCCGTCAAAATGAACTGGCCGTTCCTCCGGTCTTTCGCCCGCGGTCGTGGCACGCAGGTTCTTGAGCCTATTGTTCAGCTGATTGCCGCACCTAACACCGGCAACTCCGCCAACAGCAATATGCCGAATGAAGACAGCCTGACGTACGAATTCACCGATACAACCATGTTCTCCCTAAACCGCTATGCCGGTACAGATCGCCTCGATGGCGGATTGCGCGGCAATATCGGCGTTCATCAGAGCTGGACGTGGAACGGCCATTCCATCGACATGCTGGTGGGTGAAAGCATCCAGGAGCACATCACAAAGAACCGCATTCCGTATTCCGGCCTGGATCATCACCTTTCGGACCCGGTTGGCCGTGTGCGCTTCACACCCAACAAGTACCTCGATGTAACGGCCCGCGGTCGTTATAATCCATGGACTCATCAGGTGGACTACGGCGAAGGCCTGTTCAGCGCCGGCATCCCGGCTTTGCGCTTCAGTGCCGGCTACCTCTATGCCCCGGTGACACCGTATTATTATTACGCCACCAATTATCGTGAGAGCGGCGTAAACTCGCCCTATCTGGTCAAGACGAACGAAATTACGGGCAGTGTCTCTACCCACTGGCGCCAGTATCATGCGTCAGGCTTCTTCCGTCGCAGCCTGTCCCGGAAACAGTTCGTCGCAAATGGCGGGGATATTGGGTATTCCAACGACTGCTTCGGGCTGGATATCATGTATATCAAACAGTACACACGGATCGGCGGCGAGCAGCGGAACACCACTGTGATGTTCAACTTCACGTTCAAAACGATCGGCACTTTCGGAATTAACGGCTGAGCATGTCCAAGACCCATCGCATCGCATCTACTGCCCTGGTTGCCCTGCTGGCCTTCTCTGCGGCGGCTCCAACCGCTGTGGCGCATGCTGCACCCGCACACAAAAGTGCTCCCAAAAAGGAGCAGGCACCCGCAGCGAAACCGCCTGAAGACCAGATCCTGGCTGTTATCAACGGTCAGGTGCTGACCCAGCGTGATGTGGATAACCGCGCCAAGCTGTTCGTGCTTTCCACCGGCCTGCCCGTCAGCCCGGATGTCATGAACCGCATGCGCGGCCAGATCATTCACCAGTTGATCGAAGAACGCCTGAAGACTCAGGAAATGCTCAAGCGACACATCAATGTCGAGCCTGAGCAGATTGCCGGAGCCATCAGCAACATCGAACAGCGCAACGGCATGCCCAAAAATGCCCTGCGTGACCGTCTGGCATCCGATGGCGTTTCCCTGACAACGCTGATCGATCAGATCCGTGTGCAGATTGGCTGGATGCAGGTCCTTCGTGAACAGTTGGGCGAAGGGGGCCGCATTACAGCCACCCAGATCGCACAACGTGAGCAGGCCCTTCAGGCTGAGCAGGGTCGCGCGCAGTACATGATGAGCGAAATTTTCGTTCCTGTTGCTGACCCGCGCCACGATGAAAACGAACTCACATTCACACGCACCATCATCTCCCAGCTTCGCGAAGGCGCGCCCTTCCCGATTGTTGCCGCGCAGTTCTCGCAAGCACAGTCTGCTCTCGATGGCGGCTCCATGGGCTGGGTGCAGGAAGACAACCTTGACCCACAGGTCGTGAATGTCGTGCGACAGATGCCAATTGGCGCCATTTCCAACCCGATCCAGGTTGCTGGCGGCTTTGTCATCGCAACAGTTCAGGCCAAACGTGTCGTCGGCAAACAGATGGGCACGCTCGTTGCCCTGCGTCAGGCCTTCTTCCCGTTTGATGCGCCGCTGAACCCACAGAACCCTACACCTCAGCAGCAGGCAGCTCTTCAGAAAGCGACGCACGCTGTCGAAACGATCCATAGCTGCGATGCTCTGGAAGCGCTTAACAAAGCCCAGGGTGAGAAGCGCCCCAGCAATCCCGGAACTCAGGTTCTGGAACGCCTGGCGCCCCAGATGCGCTCCATTATCGAGCCTCTGCCCATAAACAAGGTGAGCCACCCGCTGGTGTCCATGGATGGTATTGCCCTGTTGATGGTCTGTGACCGCCAGCAGAAAAATCTGGCACAGCAGACACCGGGGGAAATTGCCGATCAGCTCATGAACGAGCGCGTTGAGCAGGCGTCCCGTCAGCTCCAGCGGGATCTACAGCGCCGGTCCATCATCGATATCCGCCCCGCAGCGAAGCCGGCTCTCAACTGACGTGAGCCTTCCTTCTCTGAAAGAGTCCATCCAGGCTTACGGTCTGGATGCAAAAAAATCCCTCGGTCAGCACTTTCTTCTGGATCCCGGAATTTGTGCCCGGATCGTCACCTTGGGTGGCGATCTGACGGGGCGAAGCGTTGTTGAAATCGGACCTGGTCCTGGTGGCCTGACACGCGCTCTGCTCGATAGTCCGGCAAGCCGCGTCGATGCTGTGGAAATTGATGAACGCGCGTGGCCGCTGCTCGAAGAACTGACCGGGCACTATCCGGATCGTCTGCATATTATCCGGCAGGATGCTCTGAAACTGGATGCAGCGAGCCTTGCCCCTGCTCCCAGACAGATCATCGCTAACCTGCCTTATAATGTTGCCACGCCCCTTCTTGTTGGCTGGTTGAGACAGGCCCATTCTTGGGAACGCCTGTCGTTGATGTTCCAGCTTGAAGTTGCTGAACGCATCTGTGCTGAGCCAGATACGTCTGCTTACGGGCGGCTTGCTGTCCTGGCTCAATGGTGCGCGTCCTGCTCCGTGGCTCTGCGCATTCCACCCGGGGCATTTTCCCCACCGCCCAAGGTCCACTCAGCCGTTGCGGTTCTCATTCCGCATGTAGAGCAGCCCGCACCAGAGCTTTTCCGTGCGATGGAGCGCGTTACAGCCGCCGCGTTCGGACAGCGCCGCAAGATGCTACGCTCATCTCTTAAATCGATTGGTGGGGAAGCACTTCTGGACGCTGCGGGTATCGAGCCCACACGCCGGGCTGAAACCCTGAGCGTTGCAGAATTTGGCCGCCTTGCAGAGCTGCATCTTGCCCGCTCCCGCGCCTGAGAACCTTCCTCGCTGTCGTTGGGCCGTAACAGACCCCCTTCTTCGTCAGTACCATGACGAAGAGTGGGGTGTTCCGATCCGTGATAGTCGTGAACTGTGGGAGACCCTCGTTCTGGAAAGCTTTCAGGCTGGCTTGTCCTGGGCAATTGTTCTGAAACGGCGCGAAGGATTTCGAAAAGCCTTCGCTAACTTTGACCCTGAAAAAGTAGCACTCTTTACGGAACAGGATATCGACCGCCTCATGCAGGATCCCGGCATTATCCGAGCCCGTGCCAAGATCAAAGCCACCATAGGCAATGCACAAGCCTACCTCGCCATGAAGGAACAAGGCGAAGATTTCGCAGATTTCATTGCCTCCCTGGTCCCGGATGCTCCGATTTATAATTCAACCGGAGCGGTCCTGGCGCAGTCGCCTCTTTCAGTAGCTGTGTCTAAAGCTTTAAAAGTCCGGGGCTTTCGCTTCGTGGGACCTGTCATCGTGTATGCCTGGATGCAGGCCGTGGGTCTGATCCACGATCATGACCCATGCTGCTTTCGCTACAAACCCCAGGTTTAAAAACTCAGACCGCGCTTTTCGCACGCTCACTTTCAAACATGTAATCACGGGTCAAAGGCACGGCATCCACGGACCGTGTCAGCTGAAGCTGAAAATTCATGTGCCCTTGCACGCGGAACGCCAGCTCGCTCCCCACGAGATATAACTCGAACATCCGCACAAACCGTTCGTCATACAGATCAATAATTTTCTGTCTGTTGGCCTCAAAGCGCTTACGCCATTCTGCAATTGTCTTGGCATAGTGCAAACGTAGAACTTCGCAGTCCGTCATCCAAAGGCCAGTGCGCTCAACAGCAGCCAGCGTCTCGCTTAGAGACGGGGAATATCCGCCGGGAAAGATGTATTTCTGGAGCCAGGCGTTAGTCGTTCCAGGCCCGTCCGTTCGGCCGATCGAGTGGATTAAGGCCACACCATCCGGCTTCAGACATTCCTTGATTCCGCGAAAATAGCGCTCAAATTGCGGCTGCCCAACATGCTCGAACATTCCGACTGACACGACACGATCGAACTCGTGGTGAACGTTGCGGTAGTCCATGAGCTCGAAACGGACCTGCCCTTCCAGCCCCTCGGCGCGCACCCGAGCCCGCGCTTCCTCCAACTGCTCCTTGGAAAGCGTAATACCGACAACCGTTGCGCCATATTCTTTTGCCAGCGTCAGCGCCAGACCGCCCCAACCACAGCCAATATCCAGAACTTCCAGTCCCGGACGATTGAGATTCAATTTGGAGGCAATGTGTCGCTTCTTCGCGATCTGAGCCTCCTCAAGCGTCATGTCTTCACGCTGGAAATAGGCGCAGGAGTATTGACGGTCCTTATCCAGGAACAAGTCATAAAGGCGACCATTCAGATCATAATGATGCGCAACATTCCGGCATGACCGTTTCAGGGAATTCAGCCCCTTGAAAGGTCGGAGAAGATAACGGAGTCGATCCTCGATCTCTTCAAAAACATGACCGCCTTGGGTGATGTTCGCCATGAGGACGATCATCAGTGTCTCAAGAGTGCATCCTTCCGGCGCAAGTTCGCCAGCCATGTATTCTTCGCCAAACGCCAACCCGGAATTAATAACCAGAGAACGCTCAGCCTGTTTTGTTTTGAGATGTAAGCCCGCTTCAACGCCGGGTAAGGCCCCACGATAGGTTTGTATCGTGCCGTCACTGAACGTGACTCGCAGTGTTCCGACCTGAATAAATTTCTTCAGAACGAAATCGAGAATGGGTTTCACGCCTGTCTCCCTCCTGTTCACGCGTCATGACAAGACATGACACAGTCTTCAGTTGCCGGACCGGGAGAGCAGACATCAAAAAACCCGGCGCGGGAATACCCGGCCGGGTTTTCTGTTGGCTATGCCAGCGAAATCAGCCTTCGGCTTCTTCCGTGACTGCAGCTTCGGCAGCAGCTTCTTCAGCTGCGTTCTCTGCCTGCAGTTCGCCGAGGATGTTGTCATCCTCTTCTTCCACGCCAACGGCTTCACCGCGGGCCTGGCGCTCAGCTTCTTCAGCAGAACGTGCAACGTTGACTGTCAGCGGAATGGAAACTTCCGGGTGCAGTACGATGCGGGCTTCCGTCAGGCCAAGAGACTTGATCGGGTGAGCCAGAACAACCTGCTGACGAGCAACCGTAAGGCCAGCATCCGTAGCAGCAACAGCGATATCACGCGTGCTGACGGAGCCGTACAGGTTGCCGCTGTCACTTGCCTGACGGATGATGACGACAGACAGGCTGTCCATACGTTCGGCAAGACGCTCAGCTTCTTCGCGCTTCTTGATGTTCAGCGCTTCAAGCTGGGCGCGCTCCGTGTCAAAGCGCTTGCGGTTTGCGGCCGTAGCACGCATCGCCTTGCCTTGCGGAAGCAGGAAGTTACGGGCGTAACCCGGCTTCACGGAAACAAGATCGCCCATCTGGCCGAGATGCTCGACCCGCTGGAGCAGGATCAGTGCGGTCTGGGACATGGTGCTCTCCTCAGCTTACGACGTAGGGGAGCAGGGCAAGGAAGCGGGCACGCTTGATAGCCTGCGCCAGCTCACGCTGCTTCTTGGCCGAAACAGCCGTGATACGGCTCGGCACGATCTTGCCACGCTCAGAGAGGAAGCGGCTCAGAAGACGCACGTCCTTGTAGTCGATCTTCGGCGCATTCGGGCCGGAGAACGGGCAGGACTTACGACGACGATAGAAAGGACGGCGTGCGCCGACAGCCGTGCGACGGGCTGCTGGGTTGACGTCGTTCACGTCGGTGGTGGTTGTATCGGACATGTTTCTTACTCCGCTCCAGCCGCCTCACGAGCATCGTCCTGCTCGCCGCGTGCACGGTATTCTTCACGGTCTTCGCTGCCACGACGCGGGCCGCCACGGCCGCTCTCGAAGCGACCAGCCGGCTTGGAGCCGCCACGGAAGCTACCACGGTCGCCGCGGTCATCATTCTTGCGAGCAAGAACCGGGGACGGAGTTTCGTCGATTTCGTCAACGCGAAGCGTCAGAACGCGAAGCACGTCTTCGTTCAGGCCAAGCTGACGCTCAACTTCACGAAGCGTATCCGGCGTGCAGTCGATACCGAGCAGGACGTAATGGCCCTTACGGTTCTTCTTGATGCGGTATGCGAGCGAACGGAGACCCCAGAATTCGCGCTTCTGGATGGAACCACCATTCTCGGTCAGCAGGGCTTCAATGGTCTCAACCAGGCTCTCGACCTGTGCCTGAGACACATCGTTACGTGCGATGAGCACGCTTTCGTACAGTGGCATGAAAACTCCCTTCGGATAAGGTCAACCCAACTGGTCCAGCCCGTGCCGGAGACAGTGCAATCTTTGGGGAAAGCGCGGGTATAGCCGGCGCGACGCCACATCGCCCGGCAGGGAAAGGCTGCATTAATCATGCAGCCTAACGGAAATCAAGGATAAACTCAGAGTCGACGCAGCTCTGCCGGGACATATTCGTCAGGAACGTTCCAGATTTCCTGAACAACATACTGAATTACAAACCCACATTTCTGATAATTGGTCAGAGCTCTGGGATGATCCAGTGTGCAGGTATTGACCCGCAATCGCCAGCACCCTGCCGCAAACGCCTGAGAAATCGCGGAATCCAGCAATGCCCGACCTAAGCCATGACCAATCGCTGCTGGCAGAAGTCCGAAATACGCCAGATTAGCGTCTCCCCCCTCTCTCAGATCCAGTTCGTAAAACCCGAGAGGCGTACCATCTGCCTGCCAGAGCACCATGAAGTAAACGTCAAGATCATGGACAATTTCAGCAAGTTTTTCGTCCGGCATCGGACGACGCATCCACCAGCAATATGCCTCACCGACTTCCCGATAAAGCTTGCGGTATAGCGGCAATGCCGGAGGGAGAACTCTCTCAAGAGAGACCCCCTCTGGCAAAACCGGAGCTGGGCGGCTTGCCCTCGTCTCCAGAAAAGTCACACCCACTTCAAAACGGGTGGATGATCCCTGCGGATGAAGCCAGGCCGGCAGCATGACCCAGACGATCAGTTATCGTCGAGGAAGGAACGCAGCTTGCGGCTGCGGCTCGGGTGCTTGAGCTTGCGAAGAGCCTTTGCCTCAATCTGACGAATACGCTCACGCGTCACGTTGAACTGCTGGCCCACTTCCTCAAGGGTGTGGTCCGTGTTCATGCCAATACCGAAGCGCATCCGCAGAACGCGCTCTTCACGTGGCGTCAATGATGCCAGAACACGCGTGGTTGCTTCACGCAGGTTGGTCTGGATCGCGGCATCCAACGGAATAACAGCCGTCTTGTCCTCAATGAAGTCACCGAGATGGCTGTCTTCCTCGTCGCCAATCGGCGTTTCAAGGGAGATCGGCTCCTTGGCGATCTTCAGGACCTTCCGGACCTTCTCCAACGGCATGCCGAGCTTCTCAGCCAGCTCTTCTGGAGCAGGCTCGCGCCCGATCTCATGCAGCATCTGACGGGACGTCCGCACCAGCTTGTTGATCGTTTCGATCATGTGCACCGGAATACGGATCGTCTTGGCCTGATCGGCGATAGAACGCGTGATCGCCTGACGGATCCACCAGGTGGCATAGGTCGAGAACTTGTAACCACGACGGTACTCGAACTTGTCCACAGCCTTCATCAGACCGATGTTGCCTTCCTGAATCAGATCCAGGAACTGCAGACCACGGTTCGTGTACTTCTTGGCAATCGAGATCACGAGACGAAGGTTAGCCTCGATCATTTCCTTCTTGGCACGCGTGGAGTCACGCTCACCACGGGAAATGGTCGCATACACACGACGGAATTCCCCAACCGGCAGGCCAGTCTCGTGAGAAAGCGCCGCAAGATCAGCACGCATGGACCGGATCTGGTCCAGGTGCTTGGTTGTCAGCGTCTTCCAACCCTTACCGGGCAGAGTGCAAATAAAATCAACCCAGGTTGGGTCCATCTCGCGATTACGATACTTCAGCAGGAAGTCGTCACGCGAAATCTTGCAGCCCTCAGCCAGACGCAGCAAGCGGCCTTCGAGGTTATTCAGACGCTGAACATGCATCTTGATCTGGGCAACAAGCTCTTCAATCCGGTTGTTATGCAGGTGAACCTGCTCCACCAGACTGACCAGTTCATGGCGCAGCTCTTCGTAGATGTTCTCAGACTTGTCCGAGCTTTCCTCACCGGCCGTTAGAGCCTCCAGACGCTTGACCTGAAGCTGACGCAGCTTGTGATACAGCGGCTCAATGGCCTCGAAACGAGCCAGGATTTCTGGCTTCAGCTTCTCTTCCAGAGCAGACAGGGACAGGCCACTGCCTTCCTGCTGGTCACCGTCGCCTTCTTCGGCATCGTCGTCCGTGGCGTCTTCGTCAGCCGCAGCTTCCTCGCCTTCCTCGCCCTCTTCGCCTTCAGGACCCGGACCGACAGCCTGACTGGCTTCCAGATCGACGATGTCACGGAGCAGCATTTCGCCGTCCTTGAGGCGTTCATGCCAGGAAATGATCGCGCGGATCGTCAGCGGGCTTTCGCAAAGCCCGCCAATCATCTCGTCACGACCCGCTTCAATGCGCTTGGCGATCGCGATTTCGCCTTCGCGGGACAGGAGCTCTACAGACCCCATCTCACGCAGATACATCCGAACCGGATCATCCGTGCGGCTGGCAGCCTCGGCATCAATATTGCCGCCCTGAGGCTCGTCTGATTCCTCAGCTTCTTCCTTGGCTTCTTCCTGAGCCGGCTCAGCTTCGTCCTGTTCTTCGTTTTCCAGAACCTGAATGCCCATCTCTGACAGAGCTGCCATCACGTCTTCGATCTGCTCAGAGGACATCTGGTCCTGCGGCAGAACGGCGTTCAGCTCGTCAAAGGTAATATGGCCACGCTCACGCCCTTTGGCGATCAGCCGCTTCACGGCAGCGGATTGCGTATCAAGAAGAGTGGCATCCCCCTCCTGTTCCTGCGCGTTCCGATCCGTACCAGAGGCTGTTTTCGTCGCCATGCGTCTCTCCCTCAACTCCACCGAAAGCAAGCAATTCGGCAGCGTGCAGGTGGTCGATCCTGAGCCGTAAGTCAAGGTTTAGACGAAAAAGAAAGCAACTTCAGGGCAATAAAAAACGTTAGCCCCGGCCTTTTCACCCTTCTTCTTCAACATCCTCACCTCGCCGCAGCGCTTCCAGAACCCTCATCCGCGCCAGCAGGCTTTCCGGAAAAGATGAGTCTCCGCCCCCTCCACCAGAATAGACCTGCATGATGGTTGCCTGAATGTCATTGGCCACTTCGCGCTCGAAATTGCGAAAATTTACAAGCCCGTAAAAGTGCCACCAGCTCTCCACGACATCGATCTTGAGAACTTCATCCCTGTCTTTTCCGAGCCCCACTTCCCGAGGCATCGGACTTTCTGTCACGGCCGCCACGATATCCGTCAGCCCATGAGCCTCGATCCAGCGATGGCAGTTCTCTTCCGTCAGATCCTCGTCCTGACAACTCCAGTCCAAAAGGGCGGAGCGAATCCGATCCAGATCCACCGGGAGAGCCAGACTGCTATAGGCCTGCTCTACCTCCGGAAGAATATCCGGATAGCGCAGCAGCATCGCAGTCAGAATGTTGAGACGCTCCACACTCCCCTGCTCGATATGCCGCATCTCGCCAGGGGCCTGCGTTGAAAGAGGCAGCGGCGCTCCTTTCTTCTGGAACGGCTTTTTGCTTCCACCACCGCGCCTGAATCGCGCGAAAAACATATCCAGAAACGTACTGCGATACTCAGACGCAAGTGCCCGATCCGGGATCAGCTTTGACAGAGCAACAAGCTTCTCACGCAACGCCGCCCGCTGATCGGGACCGGGATCAACCATTCCCCCTGTCATCAACCCGAACAATTCAGTCGCTAAAGACGTCGCCCCAGACAGGGCTTCCTTCATGGCCGCAACGCCGCGTGTACGGATCAGACTGTCCGGGTCATCTTTAGGGTCCAGGCGGCAGAACCTGAGCGTTCGTTCGGGAGACAGCAGCGGAAGCGCGACTTCACAGACCCGCAAAGCGGCGCGGGCTCCTGCCGCATCACCATCCAAACACAGGATCGGAGAGGGCGTCATGCGCCACAACAGATCAAGCTGCTCTTCGCCCAGCGCAGTCCCCAACGGCGCCACAGCACCGCCAAAGCCTGCCTGGTCCAGAGCAATGACATCCATATACCCTTCAACCACAACAAGCTCAGCGCCCTTGTGGACAGCCTCACGCGCCAGATCGAGGTTGTAGAGTGTGCGCCGCTTGGAGAAGAGCGCCGTTTCCGGACCATTGAGATATTTTGGTTGCCCGTCCCCCAGGGTGCGCGCGCCAAAAGAAATCAGCTTGCCGCGGCGATCCCGGATCGGAAACGTCACGCGATTGAAAAACAGTTCCCCTTTGGGCTGTCCCCGGTCATCCACGCGCAAAATACCCGCCTGAACTAGCATTTCAGGCGTCACATCATGGGCGCGCAATTCTTCAACCAGATGCCGCCCATCGCCAGACCACCCCAAACCAAACCGTTCGATAGTCGCGTCACTCAGTCCACGCCCACGCAGATAAGCAAGCCCTTCCCGTCCTTCCGGAAGGAAGAGCCGACGCCGGTAACTGGCCTGAACAAGGGACAGAACATCGCCAAGAGATTTGACCTCCCGCGCACGCGCCTCACTCCGTGGATCCTGCTTCGGAACTTCAAGGCCTGCTTCAGCGGCTAGTTGCTCAACAGCCTCAGGGAAACTCCGGCCGTCGCTCTGCATGACAAAGGAGATCGCATCGCCATGCGCGCCACAGCCAAAGCAATGAAAATGATCATCATAAACGTAGAAAGACGGCGTCTTTTCCCCGTGGAAAGGACAGCATGTCTTCCAGTTACGACCGGAGCGAACCAGCTTGTTGCGACGCCCGATCAGGGAGGCCAGCGGCGTTCGATTGCGGAGTTCGTCCAGAAAGGCGGCGTCGAATGCCATCGGGCAGCAGGAGCCTTTCAATCAGTTCCGTCGGAAGAGATGGCTCTTACAAGCCTGAGACAGGAAAATCCACTCTGGCTCGAACAGCGAGCATTCAAAGAAAAACAGAAAGGTTACTGGCCGTTTCCAAAACAATCGTAGCCGTTTTCCTGATCTGGAAACGATTACAATATGACAACTAAAAGAAATTTTTTTCTTTTGACACCCATCAATGGAAGAGGCGCAAATATAGCGTCAATATGGCAGTCGAACGAGGTGCAGGCCCCTGCATCCCTTTAGTGGGGTGGATGAGTCGCGCCTTCACAAAAGATTAAAGACGCAGGATCTCAACCTATGACCGTAAAAATCACGGTACTAAAAGAACAGGACGAAGGCGGTGAACGTCGCGTCGCCCTGATCCCGCAGGTTGTCGAGCGCCTTAGCAGCCTCGGCGTCTCTTTCGCGATGGAAAACGGGGCCGGTGTCGCCTCTTCCTATCCGGATGAAACCTATAAAGACGTAACCCTTTCAACAGACCGGAAGGCTCTCCTCGGCGATGCGGATATTGTCCTCGCCGTTCAGCCTCCCACCATTGAAACCGTTCAGGCCATGAAGCCCGGCGCCGTTCTGGTGTCTTTCATTTACGGCCGAAACCACCCTGATCTGGTCAAAGCCCTGCGGGACCAGAAAGTCACCTGCTTCGCCATGGAGCTGGTTCCCCGCATTTCCCGCGCACAGGCCATGGACGCCCTGTCCAGTCAGGCCACCCTTGCCGGCTATTACGCCGTTCTGCTCGGGTCCGTGCACATGACCAAGATCCTTCCCATGATGACCACGGCCGTCGGCTCCCTGCGGGCTGCACAGGTTCTTGTCATGGGCCTTGGTGTCGCTGGCCTACAGGCCCTCGCCACGGCCAAGCGCCTTGGTGCGGTCACGGAAGGTTATGACGTCCGCCCCGAAACACGCGAAGAGGCACAGTCTCTGGGTGCCAAATTCGTCGATACCGGCGTGGATGGCACCGGCAAAGGCGGTTATGCCCGCGAACTGACAGACGAAGAAAAACAGACGGTCCGCAAGGTCATCAGCGACCACATCGCACGGGCTGACCTGATCGTCACGACAGCAGCCGTCCCCGGCAAAAAGGCTCCTCGCCTGATTGATGCCGAGCAGATCAAGGCCATGAAGCCCGGCTCCGTCATCATCGACCTCGGTGCAGAAGGTGGTGGCAACTGTGAAGGCACACAGGCTGGCCAGACGGTGCAGGTCGGCCCGACCACAATCGTTGGTCCGATCAATGTTCCGTCCATGCTCGCCCTCCAGGCCAGCGAACTTTATTCCAAGAACATCATGCATCTGCTCCAGCAGATCCTGACCAAGGATGGTCAGATCCAGCTGGATTTCACGGATGAAGTCATTTCCGGCACAGCCCTGACTCATGATGGCTACATCACGAACGAAGGCATCCGCACGGCGGTCGATCCGAATTCCCCGGCGCCGCCCGCACCGCAACCCCCTGCCCCGGCTGCCGCCCCCGCCGCACCGGCACAGGCTTCAGGACAGGAGGCCGCACGATGATCACCGCAATGACCTTCATCATCGCGCTCTACATCTTCATGCTCGCGGCTTTCACGGGCTACGAGGTCATCAGCCGCGTGCCCTCCATTCTGCACACACCGCTGATGTCCGGCTCGAACTTCGTGCACGGCATCGTGGTCGTGGGTGCGCTGACAGCCCTTTTCAACGCTTCTTCTGTGCTCGAACAGGTTGTTGGCTTTCTCGGCGTCATGATGGGTGCTGGTAACGTTGTCGGCGGTTACGTCGTGACAGACCGTATGCTGGCCATGTTCAAGCCCAGTGACAAAGCTGCTCCGCAGAAGGGAGCACAGAAATGATCCTCCTCGAATATATCGTCGCTATCAGCGCCCTTATCGCCTCCGGCCTGCTGGTCTACGGCCTCAAGCGCATGTCCTCTCCCGTCACGGCCGTTTCCGGCATTGTGACGGCGGGTTGGGGTATGCTGTTCGTCACGGCAGCCAGCTTCCTCGGCATCTTCAGTGTTTCTGAAGCCGCAAAACCACATCTGGTCGTCAACGTCATTCTGGCCATCCTCGCCCTTGTCATCGGCGGCGGTTGGGCTGGCTGGAAAGGCCGCAGCGTTGCCATGACGGCCATGCCGCAAATGGTCGCCCTCTTCAACGGCATGGGTGGCGGTGCGGCCGCGGCTGTGTCCGTCATTGCCCTGACCGGCCCGAAAGAGACAGGCATCGTTCCGCTTCTCGTCACTGTCGCTGGTGGCCTGATCGGCAGCATGTCCCTGTCGGGCTCCATCATCGCCTGGGCCAAGCTCGATGGCCGCATGAACAAGCCGATCCGCTTCGGCGGCCAGCGTATCGTCAATGCGGCCGTCTTTATGCTGACCGTCCTGCTCGGCATCATGGCAGCCTTCCTGTATCATCAGGATGGTGGCGGTATTGCCACGCTGCTGTTCTTCATCGGCGCCCTGCTGGCTGGCATCTGCATGACGATCCCCATCGGCGGCGCAGATATGCCGGTCGTGATCTCGCTGTATAACGCCTTCACGGGTTTGGCTGTGGGCCTCGAAGGCTATGTCATGGCCGATCCGGCTCTGATGATCGCCGGTATGGTCGTGGGTTCTGCTGGTACACTGCTGACGGTCATGATGGCCAAGGGCATGAACCGTTCGATTGCCAACGTGCTGTTCAGCAACTTCGGTGAAGCTTCTGCCTCCACAGCAACTGGTCCCGAGAAAGAAGCCAAGTCCGTCGCTCCAAGCGATGCTGCCACGACGATGCGCTATGCGTCGTCTGTCATCATCGTGCCGGGTTACGGCCTGGCTGTCGCTCAGGCTCAGGGTAAGCTGTACGACTTCGTCAAGCAGCTTCAGGCCGCAGGCGTGGACGTCAAGTTCGCCATCCACCCGGTCGCCGGTCGTATGCCGGGCCACATGAACGTGCTGCTCGCCGAAGCCGGCGTCCCGTACGACATGATCTATGACATGGAAGACATCAACGACAGCTTCGCTGACACGGATGTCGCCCTCATCATCGGCGCCAACGACGTGGTGAACCCATCCGCCCGGACGGACAAATCCTCCCCAATCTACGGCATGCCGATCCTGAATGCGGATCAGGCCCGTCAGGTCTTCGTCATCAAGCGTGGCATGGGCATGGGTTACTCCGCCGTTCAGAACCCGCTCTTCTTCCAGGACAACTGCGCCATGGTCTTCGGCGATGCGCAGGCCGTCCTCAGCAAGATGGTCGAAGCCGTCAAGGCTCTCGGCGCATCATAAACCCCTTCTCAAGGAGACACTCTCATGGCTGATACAATGCTAGCCGCCGTCGTCCGCGAGTTCGGGAAGCCTCTCTCGGTAGAGAGGCTTCCCATCCCCGAGATCCGGCCCAACCAGATCCTCGTGAAAGTCGATACCTGCGGCGTCTGCCACACCGACCTGCATGCCGCGGAGGGTGACTGGCCCGCAAAGCCGAATCCACCGTTCATTCCGGGCCATGAAGGCATCGGCCATATCGTGGCCGTTGGCAGTCAGGTCAGCCACGCCAAGATCGGCGACGTAGTAGGCGTGCCGTGGCTCTACTCGGCCTGCGGACACTGCGAACACTGCCTCGGCGGTTGGGAAACGCTGTGTAAGGATCAGGACGACACCGGCTACACCGTCAATGGCTGCTTCGCCGAATATGTCGTCGCAGATCCAAACTACGTCGCTCACCTGCCCAGCAACATCGATGCCCTACAGGCCGCACCCGTGCTTTGCGCAGGTCTGACCGTCTATAAGGGCCTGAAAATGACCGAGGCACGCCCCGGTCAGTGGATGGCTATTTCGGGCGTCGGCGGCCTTGGTCAGATGGCCGTTCAATATGCGGTCGCCATGGGCATGAATGTCGTGGCCGTCGATATTGACGACGATAAGCTCGCCACAGCCACAAAGCTTGGCGCAGCTCTGACCGTCAATGCCAAGGACAAGGACCCGGCAGCCTTTATCCAGCAGGAAGTCGGCGGCGCTCATGGCGCTCTCGTTACGGCTGTGGGTCGCACCGCGTTCTCGCAGGCCATGGGTTATGCCCGCCGTGGCGGCACAATCGTTCTGAACGGCCTGCCACCCGGAGACTTCCCGGTGTCGATCTTCGATATGGTCATGAATGGCACGACCATTCGTGGCTCCATCGTCGGCACACGGCTGGACATGATCGAAGCCATGGATTTCTTCGCCCGTGGCAAAGTGAAATCCGTCGTCACCGCAGACAAGATCGAGAACATCAACACGATCTTCGACAACCTCAAGAACGGCCGCCTTCAGGGCCGTACGGTTCTGGATTTCCGGTCCTGAAACAGGACGCCTGAGACTTTAGAAAGCACACGCCATGTTTGCCATGCAGCTCCGCCAACACCACCAGCCTCTGGAATGGGTGGAGCTGCCAGACCCCGAACCCGGACCGGACGAAATCCGCATCCTCATCGGGGCCTGCGGCGTCTGCCGCACAGACCTGCATGTCGTAGACGGCGAACTCGCCAACCCCACCCTTCCCATCATTCCCGGGCATGAAATTGTTGGCCGGATCGACAAGCTCGGAAGCAACGTTAAAAGCCTTAGCGTCGGGGAACGGGTCGGCATTCCCTGGCTCGGCCATACCTGTGGGCATTGCTATTACTGCACGCACGGGATGGAAAATCTCTGCGATCACCCCCTTTTCACAGGCTTCACCCGCAATGGCGGCTACGCAACCATGACGGTTGCTGATGCAAAATACGCTTTTCCCATGGGTGACAAAGGGGAGGACAAGGATCTTGCTCCCCTGATCTGCGCTGGCCTGATCGGCTGGCGCTGTCTCAGCAAAGCTGGAGACGGCAAAAAGATCGGCCTGTATGGCTTCGGAGCCGCCGCTCACATCATCATTCAGGTGCTCCGCTGGCAGGGACGCGAGGTTTATGCCTTCACTTCCCCCGGAGACACAGAGAAGCAGACATTTGCCCGCTCCCTTGGCGCCGTTTGGGCAGGCGGTTCAGACGAACTCCCCCCCGAACCACTTGACGCCGTAATCCTGTTTGCGCCTGTCGGTGCTTTGGTTCCTGCCGGACTGAAAGCCGTCCGCAAGGGTGGAAAGGTCGTGTGTGGCGGCATCCACATGAGCCCGATCCCGTCCTTCTCATACGATACACTCTGGGAAGAACGTGAAATCGTCTCCGTTGCCAACCTGACCCGGCAGGACGGACTGGATTTTCTGAAACTGGCTCCTGAGATCGGCATCAAGGTAACGAATACGCCTTATGCCCTCAAAGATGCCAATCAGGCTCTGGATGACCTGCGCCATGGTCGCTTTGAGGGAGCCGCTGTTCTCATTCCATGAGCGGACATCACTGCTCTACCCTCGCTCTTAATAGCCCCATCGCCTAAGAAAGACATACTGTGTCACAATAAGGCGACAGGCACTTCATGCGTAAGACAGCTCTTCTCCTGATCGTCTTTCAATTCTGCGGGCGTGCTGAAGCTGCGCCCTGGCAGAATTGCCTTCACGGCGCGGTCTCCGTTCCACTAGAGCACTATAATGCGCCACCCTCCATGCTGGGCAGTATAGACGGATTACCTGCCCGCTTTTTCCTTGCCCCACAGGCAAGCGATACTTTTGTTTTTGCCAATCACACTGTCACGTTTTCGGGCTCAGCTCCTGAAGATGCCGGATCAGAGACAGGCGAAGCGACGGTATTCGTAAAAACGCTTTCAACCGTAAATATTGGTCCCCTCATACTCAAAAATTATACTGCTTATGTGGTGGATTATTCAGTACCCAACACTATTATTCCACCACTCCAGGTCGAATTGGGAGAGCACTTTCTCTCCCATATTTCCACCCTGATTGACCGCTCCTCTCGCAACGTCACGTTCTTTCGATACGACGATGAGAAATGTCCATCGATCGGAGATTTGCTCCCCGCGCCGACAACCAAACTGCACCTCTATCAAGACGGTTATCCACTCTCGAACACGGTTCTTGTTGAACTCAACGGCCATCCAGTTCGGATGAAAATCAACCTAAGCTCCAACCGAACTCTGATCCAGCAAGATACAGCTAGAGCAATAGGTATTGCGCCTGAGCCAAACACAGATGATCCGGTCCGTATCAATGCCAGCAATACAGTTGGTGGCTATCTCCATACGTTCGACACACTGAAAATCGGCCCGTTTCTGCTGTCTCACCCGAAGATCGTCATCGCTTCCACGATTGCCTATGACGAGTTAGGCACTGATGCTCTGAACCATTTCCATATCCTTCTGGATCCACCTCGTGCGGCCATCTGGTTCTCTCCCGCGTCAGACCCTTCTCTCACCAAAGAACCTCCGCTGCCGTGGACGCCCCTCCATATCCGGAAGTATCAGGCAACTGCTCATGATCAGGGCATCGCACCGAAAGATCCCGTTCATTCCGGGAATGATATGTTGAAGACAGCCGGGCCAGATCGATAATACTATTCCGAACAAGAAACATATCACCTGACCATAAAGGCTCGGCCGCCATGAGACGACTGTCCAAAACACTTCGAACCGCCGTACTCGCATCCACGCTTGGCGCAGCATGCATCCCCAGCCCCGGCCAGGCGCAAACTCTCCCGCCCCTGCAAACTGTCTCCGTTTACGGTCAGCAGATCCGTTTCCTGGAAGCTGGTACGGGTCCGGACCTTGTGCTGGTTCATGGACTAGGAAGCAGCGCCACAATGGACTGGGGCAAAGTCATTCCTGAACTGTCCCGGCATTATCATGTCATCGCCATGGATCAGCTCGGCTTTGGCGCTTCGGAAAAGCCGCTGATCGCCTACGGAATTCAGACATGGGTGGACATGCTGGATGGCTTCCTGAAAGCACGCCACATCACGCACTTCATGCTTGCCGGAGAATCCCTCGGCGGCTGGATTGCGGGACTTTACACAATTGAGGCGGCACAGAATTCCTCCATGGCCATGCCCGTGCGCCTCATCCTGAGCGATGCCGCTGGCCACAAGTCCCTCGTCGAACATGGTCTTCCCCTGTTCGGGCCGGTCTCATTTTCTGGCATTCGCACGGGGCTAAGATGGCTGTTTTACAACAAAGCCCTCATTACAGATGAACTGGTTCTGGCAACATTCCAAACCCGACTGGCCGAAGGTGCGCAATACACGCAGGAGAGCTTTGCCAGAAATGCCAATGCGCCAGACACCTTTCTCGATGACAGCATGAAGGCCATTCATGTTCCCACACTCGTGATCTGGGGACAGAATGACCAGGTCATTTCACTGGCCGACGGCCACGATTTTGCCGCAAAAATTCCCGGAGCACATCTGACGGTCATTCCGCAATCAGGGCATGCCCCCAGCATTGAGCGACCCGAGGCTTTTCTTAAAGCCGTCGAGCCGTTCCTAGCAGCGAAGTAGTACCCGCCATCAGACCAGAGGGGCTGGAATCCCGTCCCTCTGGTCCTGCGCCTCAACATACATCCGCAATACAGCGGGGTATCGCGTGCGGGTTATTTTCTCCAGCATCGAAACTCCCCGCTCCACGTCTCCGGCTGAGATCGCGTCATCCCAGTCCAGAGATAGCAGAACGACAATGCTCTCGGGGCCTCGGGTCTCCGTCACAACCTCATTGATCCCGACAACACCGGGCAATTTCCGCGCTTCAGCGCGCACAAAGGCATCAATTTCTGGATTGCTCTCACCCACAAGAAGAGAGCGCGTCTCGTTGGTCAGCAATGCTGCGACCACAACCAGCACGACACCAATCAGCAGCGATGCAATTCCATCCAGAACGTGCAGACCCGTCACTACGGAAAGCACTGTAAACACCAGCGCAATCACCAGACTGACCAGCGCGGCCCCATCCTCAAACAGCACGACAAACAGGCCGGGATCGGCACTCCGACGAATCATTCTCCACAATGAAACCCCCTCACTACGTGGCAGGGATTTCACCGCAGCAACGAACCCATACCCTTCCATGCTGCCAGAAATCGCGAGAATGGCCACGTTCATCCACCATCCCGGAAAGACATGACCCAGGAGATTCACCGGCTGCATTTCCGCCGGATGCATGACCTTCTCCCAACCTTCATAAAGAGACGCGACGCCGCCACCCACAAACAGCGCGCCAGCCACAACCATCGTCCAGAAATACAGCTCGCGATGGTAGCCCAGCGGATGCTCCTTCGTTGCCGGAGCCGCTGACCGCTTCATGCCCACCAACAACAGGATCTGGTTTCCGCAGTCCACAAAGGAATGAACCGTCTCAGCCAACATCGCAGCAGAGCCAGTTAGAAGGGCGGCCATCCCTTTCACGCAGGCAATGCCGAAATTGACACCCAGCGCGATGAAAACGACTTTTGTTGAACCACCAGCAGACATGAAGCCCTCATTTCCGTAAGCAAAGGCCAGATTGGGGACCTCGGATAACCTAAGTCAAACTTCGCGAGCTTTCAGGGGTTCATGACCCCAACATAAAAAAGGCCGCCCACAAGGGACGACCTTCTTCAAGCGACGATGTCTAGCCCGCTTCAGGCAGACAGACGCGCCTTCACAAGTGCACTGGCCTTGGCCGGGTCCAGATCGGCACCAAAACGCTCTTTCAGCGCTGCCATAACCTTGCCCATGTCCTTCATGCTTTCCGCACCTACAGCAGTCGCGGCTTCATCGATGGCAGACTTCAGAGTTGCCTCATCGAGTTCTGGCGGCAGGTAAGCCTTGATCGTCGCGATCTCACCTTCTTCCTTTTCCGCCAGTTCCGGCCGACCACCTTCACGATACATCGTTGCGGATTCAGTACGGGACTTGATCATGGAGCGCAGAGCAGAAATAATCTCTGCTTCCGTCACTTCCCCTGTCTTGGCGCGAGCAGCAACTTCAAGATCTTTCAGCTTCGCCGTGATGCCACGGATCTGCGCCACCTTCTCAGACTGACCAGCCTTCATTGCTGTTTTGAGGTCATCCATGATCTGCGTGCGAAGCGACATGCGTCTTCTCCTGTTTGCGCGGGGCCTGAAAAGCCCCTGTTCAGTCAATGGCGGCAAAATCGCATAAAAGCCTCCCCCCAACAATGGAAAGCACAGCTCTTTCCAGCATCGTCACAAGGTGTAGGGAAGTTTTTTCCCATACCACTCCACAGACACAAAAACTCATTGGGAAAAAACTTCCCATTCCCGGTTCGATAGCCTATCAGACGGGAAAGTGAACGCGGAGCCAGGAACGGGCGACCATGGACATCGACAGAATCATTGAAAAAGCTGGTGGCGCGGAAGAAATCGCTGCGTTGGCTGGTGTCGGCCTTGAAGCCGTACGAAAGTGGCGTCAGTCGCGAACCGTGCCGACCAAGCACTGGCCCGCCCTACTGCGCGTTCCCGGAATCGAACTCCAGGACCTAACTTCCGCTGAAACCCCGCAAGAAAGAGAGACGGACGTGTCCAATTCCTGCCCTGCCGGCGCCAATGCCGCCCTTGTCCTTGCAGATGGCACGGTCCTGTGGGGCCGAGGCTTCGGTGCCCATACCGATGGCGCCGTCGGTGAGCTCTGCTTCTCCACCGGCATGACCGGCTATCAGGAAACCCTGACAGACCCGTCTTTCGCCGGGCAGATCGTCACCTTCACCTTCCCGCATATTGGCAATGTCGGCACGAACACGGACGACAACGAAGCGCCAAAAATGGCTGCTCTTGGCGCCGTCGTGAAGGAAGACATCACCGCCCCGGCAAGCTGGCGCTCCACAGAGTCTCTCGACGGATGGCTGAAGCAACACGGCCGCGCTGGCGTCAGCGGCGTCGACACCCGTGCAGTTACCCGTTCCCTGCGTGACAATGGCCCACAGACCGCCATCCTTGCCTTCCCGGCGAATGGTCGGATCGACACGGACAGCCTATTGAACCGCGCGCGTCAGTGGCCTGGGCTCGAAGGCATGGATCTTGCCAAAGAGGTCACGCAGCCAAAGCGCGTCTGGACCGACGGCGTGTGGGAGAGCACCCGCCCGGCCCGTACCGAGAACCGCCGCCGCGTGGTCGCCATGGACTACGGCGCCAAAGACAACATCCTGCGCTGCCTCGTGACCGCCGGTTGTGACGTCACGGTTCTGCCTGCGACGGCAACGGCCGAGGAAATCTTGGAACTGAAGCCCGAAGGCGTGTTCCTCTCCAATGGCCCGGGCGATCCGGCAGCGACCGGCATCTATGCCGTCCCGGCTATCAAGAGCGTTCTGGATGCCAACGTGCCAGTTTTCGGCATCTGCCTTGGGCACCAGCTTCTTGCACAGGCTCTCGGCGGCAAGACCTACAAGCTGGATCGTGGCCATCGCGGCGCCAACCAGCCGGTCAAGGACATCGAAAGTGGCCGCGTGGAAATCACCAGCCAGAACCATGGCTTCGCCGTGGATGAGAAGTCGCTGCCCGCTGATGTGAAGGTGACGCATGTGAGCCTGTTTGACGGCTCCAACGAAGGCATCGCCTCCACCACGAAGGACGCCTTCTCCGTCCAGTACCACCCCGAGGCCAGCCCTGGCCCGTCTGACAGTTTCTATCTTTTCGAGCGTTTCGTCGCGGTCATGGACCGTCGCGCTAAAGCAGGAGCCTGAGCCATGCCAAAACGGACAGACATCAAGTCCATCCTGATCATCGGCGCAGGCCCGATCGTTATCGGACAGGCCTGCGAGTTCGATTACTCCGGCGCACAGGCCTGTAAAGCCCTGCGTGAGGAAGGCTATCGCGTCATCCTCATCAACTCCAACCCGGCCACGATCATGACTGATCCGGGCCTGGCGGACGCGACCTATATCGAGCCGATCACGCCGGAATTCGTCGAGCGTATCATCCTCAAGGAAAAGCCCGACGCCGTCCTGCCGACCATGGGTGGCCAGACAGCCCTGAACGCCGCCATGGCGCTCGACAAGTCCGGCTTCCTCAAGACGCACAACGTGGAACTGATCGGCGCAGACGCAGAGGTCATCGACCGCGCGGAGGATCGCCAGAAGTTCCGCGAGGCCATGGACGAGATCGGGATCGAAAGCCCGCGCAGCACCATCGCCCATACGCTGGAAGAAGCCCGCGCAGCTCTGGGTGACGTCGGCCTGCCCGCCATCATCCGCCCGTCCTTCACCATGGGCGGCGCGGGTGGCGGCATCGCCTATAACCGGGAAGAGTTCGACCAGATCGTCACGGGCGGCCTCGATGCCTCGCCGACAACCGAAGTGCTGATCGAAGAGTCCGTCCTCGGCTGGAAAGAGTACGAGATGGAAGTCGTCCGCGACACCGCGGATAACTGCATCATCATCTGCTCCATCGAAAACATCGACCCGATGGGCGTGCACACCGGTGACTCCATCACCGTCGCCCCGGCCCTGACGCTGACCGATAAAGAATATCAGCGCATGCGGGACGCCTCGATCGCGTGCCTGCGCAAGATAGGCGTCGAGACCGGTGGCTCCAACGTGCAGTTCGGCGTTAATCCTGCCGATGGCCGTCTGGTCGTCATCGAGATGAACCCGCGCGTCTCCCGTTCTTCCGCGCTTGCCTCAAAGGCCACCGGCTTCCCGATCGCCAAGATCGCCGCCAAGCTGGCCGTTGGTTACACGCTGGACGAACTCAAGAACGACATCACCAAGACGACCCCGGCCTCTTTCGAGCCGACGATCGACTACGTTGTCGCTAAGATCCCCCGCTTCACGTTCGAGAAGTTCCCAGGCTCCCCAGCCCTGCTTTCGACGTCCATGAAGTCGGTCGGCGAAGCCATGTCCGTAGGCCGCTCCTTTGCAGAAGCGATCCAGAAGGGCTTCCGCTCCATGGAGACGGGCCTGATGGGTCTGGACCCGGTTGAAGCACCCGGCGATGGTTCGAAAGACGCCTATCTGGCTGCTCTCGCAGAACCACGCCCAGAACGCATCCTGATGGCCACGCAGGCCTTGCGCGCGGGCCTGACGGTCGAAGAGATCCAACAAGCCTGCAAGTTCGAGTCCTGGTTCCTGCGCCAACTTGAAGACATCGTGTCTTCTGAGCGGGACGTGGAAAAGAACGGCCTGCCAAAAGACGCCTACGGCATGCGCCGCCTGAAGGCCCAGGGCTTCTCTGACGCCCAGCTTGCCCGCCTGTCAGGCCAAAGCATTACGGACGTCGCAGCACAGCGCGAAGCTCTTGAAGTCGTACCCGTCTATCGCCGCATCGATACCTGTGCCGCAGAGTTCGCTTCTGACACTCCGTATCTCTATTCCACCTATGAAGGCGGATATGGCACGCCGGAATGCGAAAGCCGCCCGACCACCCGCGACAAGATCATTATTCTGGGTGGTGGCCCGAACCGGATTGGTCAGGGCATCGAGTTCGATTACTGCTGCGTTCATGCCGCTTACGCCCTGCGTGAAGCTGGTTTCGAAACGGTCATGGTCAACTGCAACCCGGAAACGGTTTCCACCGATTACGACACGTCCGATCGGCTGTACTTCGAACCTCTGACTGCGGAAGACGTCATTGCTCTGATCCGCACGGAAGCGAAGGGTGGCAAGGTTCTGGGCTGCATCGTTCAGTACGGTGGCCAGACCCCTCTCAAGCTGTCCCGTGCTCTTGAAGAGGCAGGCATTCCGCTGCTCGGCACCCCGGCTGACGCTATTGATCGCGCGGAAGACCGTGAACGCTTCCAGACCATGCTGCGCAAGCTGGGCCTTCGCCAACCACGTAACGGCATTGCCCGCAATCCGGCAGAAGCCGAGAAAGTGGCCGAAGAGGTCGGATATCCGGTCGTTGCCCGTCCGTCCTACGTTCTGGGCGGCCGCGCCATGGAAATCGTCTATGATAACGCAGGTCTGAAGCACTACCTGAATACGGTTCTGCGCGCTGCCGGCCCCGAAGTCTCTACCGGTCCGGTCCTGCTCGATCACTACCTGAACGATGCCATCGAAGCCGATGTGGACTGCATTTCGGACGGCGAAAACGTCTATGTCGCCGGCGTCATGGAACACATTGAGGAAGCTGGTATCCATTCCGGTGACTCTGCCTGCTCCCTACCGCCCTACACGCTGTCTCCGGCACTGGTGACAGAACTTCGAGCGCAGACAGAAGCCATGGCTCGTGAGCTTGGCATCCGCGGCCTGATGAACGTGCAGTACGCCATCAAGGACCAGGAAGTTTTCGTGCTGGAAGTGAACCCCCGCGCGTCTCGCACGGTGCCGTTTGTTGCCAAGGCAACAGGCGTTCCGGTTGCCAAGATCGGCGCTCGTGTGATGGCTGGCGCGCGTCTGTCCGAGTTCCGTCTGGATGGCGGGGCGGTCTCCCCGCACGTTGCGGTCAAGGAAGCCGTCTTCCCATTCCATCGCTTTGCAAACGCAGACACGATCCTCGGTCCGGAAATGCGCTCCACGGGTGAAGTCATGGGGCTGGATTCCAGCTTCGAGCGTGCTTTTGCGAAGTCTCAGCTTGCTGCTGGCGTAAAACTACCACTGGCTGGAACGGTCTTCCTGTCCGTTCGTGACAGCGACAAGGGACATGTTCAGCCGCTAGCCCGCAAACTGGTTGAAATGGGGTTCACCGTTCTTGCAACCAGCGGAACAGCTTCACGCCTGGAAGCGGCTAACATTCCGGTCAAGCGCGTGAACAAGGTCATGCAGGGCCGTCCGAACTGCGTGGATGCTATCCGCTCGGGTGACGTTCAGATGGTCATCAACACCTCACAGGGCGGCCAAGCCGCACGTGACAGCTACGATATCCGTCGCGGCGCTCTGACCATGGGCATCCCGCACTACACCACGATTGCCGGTGCCCGCGCGGCAACCTACGCCATCGCGGTTCTTAAGGAAGGCGACCTCGGCGTCGCTCCGCTTCAGTCCTACTTCAAGGGCGAGTTCTAAGCCCTTCCAGCAAAGAAGCCCGTCAGAGCAATCTGGCGGGCTTCTTTGTATTCAATCGTTGGAATAGCGCAGAAGATCTCCCGGCTGACACTCCAGCACATGGCAGAGCGCCTCAAGCGTGGAAAACCGGATTGCCTTTGCCTTACCAGTCTTGAGAATTGAAAGATTGGCGAGAGTCAGGCCAACCTTCTCTGACAGCTCCGTAAGAGACATACCGCGCTCTTTCAGCAGTGCATCCAGACTGACCTGAACCGGCATTAAATGACCTCATCCATTTCGGACTGAAGCTGGGTTCCTAAATCGAAAAGCCACACAACAGCAAACAGGATGATCGCTTCAGGCACGTCTGACAGGAACTCAAAAAAGTATCCAAACCAATTTGCAAAACTCAACCCTGGCAAATTCCAAACGTCATGGATGTAATTCGTTAAAGGAATAAGAAAATCATAAACAAACCCGAGAAATAAAATTTTATATGCTCTTTTCACATTCTCTTTTGTAAAAATTTTTCCCTGCATCAAGCTCACTAAAATTTCGGACAAAATTCTGAATATTACTTCCAAACAGGAGTAAACTATTACCACTTCGGCAATAAGTATAAAACTCCAGCATATATCTTCTTTCGTGTACCCAAGAGAGTTTTCCAAAGGGAAATGATCAAAAATTACAATAAAAATGATACCAAACGTAATCAGCCCGAAAAAGCCAATGGGAAGCCAAAGGAGCAGACGGAACAGCTTGAGCAGGGTCAATGCATATTCGATTTTTCTCTCTGTCCTGCCCTTACGCGCACCTGCAATCATTCTTACTCACCCTGACAATGAATTTATCGTTTTTCAATAATATGTTTCATTTCGTTTCGCTAGAGAATTTATTGCTTTTCGATAAACAAAAACGCGCCACCTTGCATAAATCCCCCTAAAATCCTATGTTGTCAGGCTGTTCATTCAATTTCAGTCACGCTTTTCCGAGGATTTCAGAGTGCAGAAGATCCCCATGACCGCAAAGGGACTGCAGCGTCTTGAAGACGAACTGCGTACCCTCAAGAGCGTTGACCGCCCTGCAGTCATTCGTGCCATCGCAGAAGCCCGCGAACATGGCGACCTTTCCGAAAACGCCGAATATCACGCCGCCCGAGACCGTCAGTCTTTCATCGAAGGTCGCGTACTTGAGCTGGAAAGCATTGTTTCCTCGGCAGAAGTTATTGATCCTTCGACCCTGACCGGCACGAAAGTACGTTTCGGCGCGCATATCGAAGTCGTTGACGAAGAGACGGACAAGGAAAACGCCTATCAGATCGTTGGCGTTCATGAAGCCGACATCAAGCAGGGCCTGATTTCAATCTCGTCTCCTCTGGCGAAGGCGCTGATTGGCAAAGATGTAGGCGACACCATCTCCGTTCCCGCTCCCGGCGGTGACCGCAGCTACGAGATCCTGAAAGTCACATACCGCTAATGTCTGACGTCCTGACGTCCGTCGCCCCTGTTGTGACCCTCCTGGACATTGAAAACGCTCAGAAGCGTATTGCGTCCACGGTCGTTCGCACGCCGACGATTGCCTGCCCGGCCCTTTCCCGCCTGACAGGTGCCGAAATTACGCTCAAGCTTGAAAATCTTCAGGCTATTGGCTCGTTCAAGGAACGGGGAGCAGCCAACAAAATGGCGCTTCTGACGCCCGAGGAACGCGCCCGCGGCGTTATTACAGTCTCGGCAGGCAATCACGCACAGGGTGTGGCGCGTCAGGCCAGCCTCCTTGGCATTGATGCCACGATCGTCATGCCCCGCTTTACGCCAGCAACCAAAGTTGCAGCGACGCAGGCATGGGGAGCAAATGTTGTCCTCGCAGGCGACGATTTTGCTTCTGCATGCGTAACGGCGGAAGAAATTCAGAATAAAGAAGGCCGGGTCCTCGTCCATCCGTTCAATGACCCTGCCGTCATTGCGGGTCAGGGGACTGCCGCACTCGAGCTTCTCGAAGATGCACCCGACATTGATACGGTTGTCGTCCCTGTGGGCGGTGGCGGCCTGATCGGTGGTTTTGCAACCGTCATGGCTGCACTTCGCCCCGATGTGGAAATCATTGGCGTGCAGGTCGAGGCTTATGCCTCTCTAGCTGCATTTCCGACGGAAGGTGGCGCCACTCTCGGTGGCTCGACAATTGCTGAAGGCATTGCCGTGACGCAGTTGGGCGATCATTGCCTCAGGGCATTTCGTCACCGGATTTCCAAAATTCTCGTCGTTAACGAGCTTCAGGTCGAAAGCGCCATCACGACGCTGGCGGAAAAAGCCAAGCAGGTCTGCGAAGGCGCTGGCGCGACGGGTCTGGCTGCTGTTCTGGCCAACCCTGAGCTGTTCAAAGGCCGCAAGGTTGCCCTTCCCTTGTCGGGTGGCAACATCAATGCCCGTATTCTGGCCAATACAATCCTTCGCTCCCTTCTCCGAGACGGAAGAATTCTTCGCCTGATCTTCCAAATTCCCGACCGCCCCGGAATGCTGGCTGACATTTCTGCGCGCATTGGCAACTACGGCGGAAACATCATTGAGGTGTCCCATCATCGCCTTTTTGCCTCGCCGTCAGTCCAGACAGCCGAGCTGGTTGTGATGATCGAAGCCCGTGACACTCAGCACGCCACGCAGATCGAAACCGATCTTGCCCGTCATTACATCGTTCGACGGGACTGAAACTGCACGCATTGTGTTCGACCTGGTCTTCCAGCGTCGAACACAATGCAACTGCAACCTAATTTCCGAAATTCAGACGCCTTCTACAATCACCACGTTGTAAGAAGCGGCCTTCCAGCGATGCTTCGCGACCGTTTGATAGGCTGGGCTGTCATACCAGGCCCGGGCAGCAGCAATATCCGGAAATTCGACAATAACGACACCATCCGGCTCGATACCTTCAAGCTTTTCCTGCTTTCCGTAGGCAGCAAGAATTTTGGCCGGATGCCCCTTAAAGGTCTCACCAACACCATTTGAATAGGCTTCAAACTCGGCTGGGTCGGTCAATTTGTCACGAATGAAAATAGCGTAAGCGGTCATGGTACTTCATCTCCTGAACGGGGGGATGCATAACCGGCCACAAAACGGCGGGATGTTCAGCACACAAGCGCGTGTGCTGAACATTTGAGCTGTTTTAGCGCGTCCCGAAAAGACGATCGCCAGCATCGCCCAGACCGGGGACGATATATCCGTGTTCATCAAGCTTCTGATCAACACAACACGTTACGATCTGCACATCGGGATGCAGCTTCGTCATGTAATCAATGCCTTCCGGTGCCGCGAGCAGGCAGGCGAAAACTGGTGAAATCGCACCCGCTTCCTTGACGCGCGCAACAGCCGCCGCGGCGGAATGTCCCGTGGCGAGCATCGGGTCCAGAACAATACATGTCCGCCCCGGAACGTCGCTTGGCATATTGAAATAATATTCGCTGACTTCCAGCGTTTCATGGTCGCGGCGCAGACCAATATGTCCCACGCGCGCAGACGGAACCAGATCCAGCATTCCGTCCAGAAGGCCGTTTCCTGCGCGCAGAATGGAGACGAAGCAGAGCTTCTTGCCGTCCAGTTCCTCACCTTCCATTGGCCCGCTCGGGGCTTCAATATGGCGAGATGCCAGAGAAAGCCCGCGCGTCGCTTCATAGGCCAGAAGCAGACTGAGCTCACGGGTCAGCCGACGAAAGCCTGCTGTAGATGTATTCTTATCACGCAGACGGGTCAGCTTGTGGCGCACCAGCGGGTGGTCGAGAACGATAGGCGGCAGCGCCTGACTCATGCTTTTTCTCCTTCGGCCGGGCGAAAATCGAGTGCCAGACCGTTCATGCAATACCGTAACCCTGTGGGCGCTGGCCCATCAGGAAAAACATGCCCCAGATGCCCATGACAACCCGCACAGTGCACCTCTGTCCGAACCATTCCGTGGCTGGCGTCCTGCGTCGTCCCGACACCCTTTTCCAAAGGCGCGAAAAAAGACGGCCAGCCACTTCCGCTCTCGTATTTCGTGGCGGATGAAAAAAGTTTACGCCCGCATCCTGCGCAGGCATAAATTCCCGCGCGCTTTTCATCATTCAGCGGGCTGGAACCGGGATATTCGGTGCCATGCTCGAGCAGGATACGGCGCTGTTCCGGCGTAAGGCCGACGCCACACCCCCCGCCATTGGTTCCCGAAACGGGACCGCAGCTTTGGGTCATGGTCAATCTCCAGAAAATCTGAGGTTTTCAGTCTTGGATATATGGAAGCCGCACGCCGCTTTGTCACGCATATCTGAACGCAAGATATGAAACTTCCTGCCTCACCAGCCGTTTATGTTCGGCAACCCTGTTTCAGGAGGTAATGTCATGAGCTCCATTGAAGACAAGATCAAAGGCGCCACCAACAAGGTCGTCGGCAAGATCAAGGAAGAAGTTGGTCGCGTCACCGACGATGAAAAGCTTGAAGGTGAAGGCGTTGTCCAAAATCTAAAGGGACAGGCCCAGACCGCCAAGGGTGACGTCAAGGATGCCGTCAAAGGCGGCATCGACAAGATCTGACGCTCACGCGACTGTCATGTCACCTGCAACGCCCGCCATCTGGCGGGCGTTCGCATTTTGGAGGAGAGGTGGCATAATGCCCAACAGTCTTTTCCTCCTTAATGCGAGACAGGAAGTCCAATCATGTCCCATACCGCTTCTTCTCCACGCCGCCCCGTTATGCTTGTCATTCTGGACGGGTTCGGCTGGCGTGAAGAAAACTCCGATAACGCGGTAAGACTGGCAAACACCCCAACGTTTGACGGACTTTGGGCGAATAACCCACATGCTTTTCTTAAAACATGCGGAGAAGATGTCGGACTTCCTGAAGGCCAGATGGGAAACTCCGAAGTCGGCCACCTGAATATTGGTGCAGGTCGCGTCGTGATGCAGGAACTGCCTCGCATTTCCCGCAGTGCCCGTGACGGCTCACTTGCCGAAAATACAGCCCTCAAAGAATATATTCATGCACTGAAGGTTTCAGGTGGAACCTGCCACCTGATGGGTCTCGTCTCGCCCGGCGGCGTTCATGCACACCAGGACCATATTCTGGCTCTCGCGAAAATCGTCAGCGCAGCAGGAGTGCCTGTCGCTCTACACATCTTCAGTGACGGCCGTGACACTCCCCCACGCTCCGGCGAGGAATTCATTTCAGCCCTCCTTCGAGATCTGCCAGAGACCGTACAGATTGCCACGATCAGTGGCCGCTACTATGCCATGGACCGCGATCGTCGTTGGGAGCGCGTCAAGCTGGCCGTGGATGCTATCCGTGATGGTCAAGGCCCTCATGCAGATAGCGCCCTCTCTGTACTCAAAGCCAGTTACGCGGAGGACAAGGGAGACGAGTTCGTTCTTCCAACCGTACTCGGCCAGTATGGAGGTATGAAAGACGGCGACGGCATTCTCTCCTGTAATTTCCGTGCCGATCGTATCCGTCAGTTGCTGGACGTTCTCGTGGCTCCGGACTTTGATGGATACGACAGCGGTCGCCGCATCAAGTTTGCGGCCATTACCGGCATGACGCGCTACTCGGATCACCTGTCCCCTTACATGACAGTCCTGTTCCCAAAAATTCCTTTGGAAGATCTTCTGGGTGAGGTCGTGGCCAAGGCTAACAAGACTCAGCTTCGTATGGCAGAAACTGAGAAATTCCCTCACGTCACGTACTTCCTGAATGGTGGTCGTGAAGTTCAGCTTCCGGGCGAAGAACGCATTCTCGTGCCGTCTCCCAAGGTCGCTACCTACGACCTGCAACCAGAAATGTCCGCTCCTGAGCTGACAGATCGTGCCGTAGGAGCCATTGATTCCGGCCGCTTCGACATGATCATTCTGAACTTCGCAAACCCGGATATGGTCGGCCACACAGGCTCCCTGCCCGCTGCCATCAAGGCCTGCGAAACCGTTGATCAGGGGTTGGGCCGCATCAATGACGCACTTGTCCGCGCGGGGGGCACACTGATCGTCACCGCCGATCATGGAAACTGCGAAACCATGCGCGACCCTGAGACGGGCGGCGTTCATACAGCCCACACACTCAACGTCGTTCCGGTCATTCTGGCCCATGCTGATGGCAAAACGATTCACGACGGACGCCTGGCAGACCTGGCCCCGACGCTTCTGGCACTTCTGGGTCTTGCTCAGCCCCCAGCGATGACAGGCGTCTCCCTGCTTGAAAACGCCTGACCCAGCCGTCGTTCTGCCACTGGTTCTGGCGTTCTCGCCATTGCTGGTGGCCGCGACTGCGTCCACGCCTCATGGGCATCATACCACTGCCCACGCCCACCCGATGCATGCCCTGAGCGCGGGACAACAAGCACTTGCCCGAGCTCAGGCTGCCCGGAAAGCGCTTGAGACACAGCAGGCTCAGGAAGCCGCCACACTCCGTGCCAGACAGGCTGCTGCCGTTGCCGCACAGCAAAAGGCCTTGCAGGACAGCGCGCGAAAAGATGCACTGGCCGCTCAGACCCACACGGCCCAGACCGTTGTACAGACGACACGTTCCCGTATCGCGGCTTTGAATACCGAAATCGCAGATCTCACCAGTCGGCAAGCAACCGTGCGGCAGGATATCGCCCACGAAAACCAAGCGCTCCAACCGCTCCTGCCCGTTGCAGCGAGACTCTCGATAGCGCCCGATGCTGCTCTGCTAGCCTCCCCGACGACTGCAACTGAGAGCATTACCGCACTTTCCATTTTAGGAGGTTTCTCCCGCCTGACCCAGCAGCGGGCTGCAAACTTGCAAACGAAGGAAGATGAGCTTCAGGAAATAGGGGCCACTCTGGAAGCCCGCCAGAAAGAGCTCGATGGCCTCCTTCAGTCACAGACGCATCAACGTGATATCGCGGCCGCCAGAACCCGGATTGCAGCCAAGCAGGAAAACGTCTCGGACCAGGCCGCACGCCGTGCGAAATCCGCAGTTGCCGAAGCGATGAAGGCGTCTGCGGACCTTTCCGCGGAAATCGACGCAATCGCCCGACAGGAAGCTCAGGCCAAAGCAACCCTAGAAGCCGAAGCCCGCGCGCTCGCAAAGAGCCATCAGATGGAACAGGCGCGCAAAGCCCGTGCTCAGGTCAAAGCTCTTTCCGCCGGCAATGGTGTTTCTTCCGGGAGCGGCCACGCACCTGTCACCGGGCGTATTGCGGTCCGGTGGGGACAGGATACGGAAGCAGGTCCGTCAACAGGCATCACCTATGCCGCTGCACCTTCTGCCTCCGTTCAAGCTCCGTGCAGTGGCCGAATCGTCTTTTCCGGTCCGTTCCGCTCTTTTGGACAGATGTTGATTCTGGATTGCGGACAGAATTACCGCTTTGTTCTCTCTGGCTTAGGTTCACTGGGTGTTTCCAGCGGGCAAAGTGTCAGGAAAGCTGCCGCACTTGGGCAAATGCCGTCTGCTGAGGGGCTGCTCTTTGTCCAGTTGCGCCACGGCGCCCAGATTGTCAGCCCTGCTCCGTTTCTGTGACCCTGTTTTCTGACAGGGCAGGACACTGTAAGATCACGTCTTAACATTTCGGCAACCCGTTTCGCGCTAGTTCACACACTGCAAGAGACGCCGGAAGCACGCCCGTTCCCGAGGATGGAGATCACATGAAGTTCCGTACTGGCCTGTTGCTGGGCACCGCCTTTCTGGCCGGACTGGCTGTCGGACCGGGCGCACTGCGTCTCGTCGGGTCCGCTGGCAGTTTCCCCACCGCCGCCATCGCTCGCGACGTCTCTCACGACAACAGCGCTGAAACCGTTCGCCTCCTGACCCTGCTCGGCACGGTCATGGATGTTGTGAAAGCTGAATACGTCCATCCCGTGACGGATAAAGATCTCATCAACAATGCCCTGGACGGCATGGTTGGCGAACTCGATCCCCACTCGTCTTACATGACCGCCGCCCAGTTCAAGGACATGCAGACCGAGATTTCCGGCAAATTCGGTGGTCTGGGCCTTCAGGTTCAGGCTGAATCCGGCCATGTGCGCGTTGTGTCTCCAATTGATGGCACGCCCGCCGCACGGGCTGGTATCCAGACTGGTGATTTCATCACGATGGTGGATCACAAAAGCATTGATGGCCTGACGCTCGATCAAGCTGTTCGCAAGATGCGCGGCGATCCGGGAACATCCATCAGCCTGACCGTGGTTCGCCCGAAAACGGGCAAGACACTCACGTTCGACATGAAGCGCGAAATCGTTCACGTCCAGATCGTACGGTCCGCTCTGTACGGCAGCACTGCGTATATTCGCCTGACAGAGTTCGACGATGATCTCGAAGGCGCAATGCATGCCGCTTTTGACAAGCTGAAGGCTGAAGCTGCCAAGACTCCAGCCCACAAGCTGACAGGTATCATCCTTGATCTGCGGTCTAATCCGGGCGGCAAGCTCGATCAGGCTATTGCCGTCTCTGATGACTTCATCAAGGAGGGAGAAATCGTCTCCATCCGCGGGCGGCATGCTGAAAACAACCAGCGCTGGGATGCGCGCGGCACGGACATCACAAATGGCCTCCCGATTGTCGTTCTGACCAATGGTGGCTCTGCGTCTGCCAGTGAAATCGTGGCCGGAGCGCTGAAAGACCATCGTCGGGCTGTCATTCTGGGTGAAAAGACGTTCGGCAAGGGGTCTGTCCAAACGCTGATTCCTATTGGGGATCAGGGTGCCGTTCGCCTTACAACGGCGCGTTACTACACGCCATCTGGCCGTTCCATCCAGGGACTGGGCATCACGCCTGACATCCCCGTTGCGGAAACCAAGGACGATGACGCCTATGGTTATCGGGAAGCAGACCTGTCCCACATTCTGACCAATGTCGGTGGAAACCGGACAGCAGAAACGCCTCGGACCGATCTGCCCCCGATCTCCAAGTCTATTCCGAAAGCTCCGCCGGCAGACTGGCCGAAATTTGATCTGACCAAACCTGCGACGGACTTCCAGCTGCAGCAGGCCATCAAGGTCGTGAACGCCATGGCTGGAATTTCCAATCCTGCACCGGCTGTAGAGCAGGCTACGGAAGTCAAAGCGCCTCCAGCAGACAAAAAGGCCGCCCCTGCACCGGCGCCGACGCACTAACCCGTAGAACGATACAGGACAGCCCAGACCGTGCAGAACCGTCCCGCTTCATCCCGCTCTGGGCTCTGGAGCCGCCTCCCCGTTATCGGGCGTCTTCTGATCGTGTTCTGGGGTGTCGTCCTGGTTGGCAGCACGGCAGCAGCCCTGATGCTTCGGCATCAGACACCTGCTGACATGCCACCACAAAAAACTAAAATGGCTTTGGCGATACCATCACACCCGCCAGAAAATGCTGCTTCCGGTGAGAATACCTCCCCCCAGGCTACGCCGGTAATTCAGAATTCCAAAGCCGCTCTCAATGCAAATTCATCGGTCTCACCAGTGCAACCTGCGTCAGCTATAAAAACGCCGGAAATGCCGCCCCCGATTGCGCAGACAACCCATACCGATCTGGCAACAATTACCGCTTCAGGCAAAAGCGTTGTGGCCATCGTGCTCGAAGGTTTCGGGTATTCAGACGCCATGACATATGACGTCCTTTCCCGCATCCCTGAGCCTGTTGCGGTCGGTGTCTCGCCCTATCTTGGCAATCTGACAGATGTCCTGTCCCGAGCGCACGCGGCCCATCGCGAAACTTACGTCACACTCCCCATGCAAAGTGCTCATCCGGAGCAGGTTGACGAAGGCCCTCATGCGTTAGGCTATGGCAATTCGGAAGCGGAAGACCGACAGGAACTGGACTGGTGCCTCTCGCAGGCTAAAGGAGCCACAGGTCTAACCGATGCCTCCGAAGCCGGAGACAGCCAACCGGCAGATGGCTACGCAACTACGCCTGCATTTCAATCTCTGGCAGATACGATTTCCAGCCGTGGCTTTCTGTATATCAGCAGATCTTCGCAGGAAGACCGCCGTATCCGGGGTATGACAGCGTCCACGTGGATCAATGGTGACACAGATGCCAAAACGCTTGACGCAAAGTTTGCAGCCCTAGTCCCGGAAGGGGCCAAGCCCACCCATGTTCTGTTGATGATGGGGCCGCTGACACCCGTTGCAATCGACCGCCTTGAAGCATGGTTGAAAAGCCCGGCGGCAGAGCGTTTCATTCTGGTCCCGCCCTCCGCACTTGCCGATAACGGCACGACGGATCATCAGGCATCCATTCAGTCAACAAACATCCATACGGCACCCCTATGACCGATTTTTCAGACCTGCCCTACCGGCCCAATGTTGGCGTGGCGTTGTTCAATCGTCATGGAGAGCTCTTCGTCGCCCGTCGCGCCGATCTTCCTGGAGACATCTGGCAATGTCCCCAGGGCGGTATTGATGACGGAGAAGACCCGCGAACTGCGGCCTTCCGTGAACTTGAAGAAGAAACTGGCTGCACGAAGGCGACACTGCTCGCAGAACGGCCGGACTGGCTGTCCTATGATCTTCCTGCTCCCCTGATTGGTCGCGCGCTAGGCGGAAAATTCAGAGGCCAGACACAGAAATGGTTCGTTCTCGGATTTGATGGGGAGGACGGGGATATCCGTCTGGATCTTCATCTCCCGCCCGAGTTCGATACATGGGAATGGATTGCCCCTGAGGATCTTCTTCAGCGCAATCTGGGGTTCAAGCGAGAGCTTTATGAAACGCTCCTGCCTGAACTCAAAAACCTCTATCAGGCCGCTTCAAGAGACTGGCTTCGGACCAAGCGGGCGTAGAGACCGTTCTTTTTGAGCAACTCCGCATGAGACCCAGATTCAACGGCCTTGCCTCCATCCATCACAACGATAACGTCGGCAGCCTGCACGGTTGAAAGTCGGTGCGCCACAATAACAGTGGTGCGACCGGTGCGAAGCGTACCGAGAGCTTCCTGAACACGAGATTCACTCTCGGAATCCAGCGCACTTGTTGCTTCGTCCAGCAACAGTACGCGCGGGTTACGCAGAAGAGCCCGCGCGAGAGCAACACGCTGTCGCTGTCCCCCTGAAAGGCGCCGTCCCCCCGGCCCAACACGCGTTTCCAGTCCATGTGGGAGATTACCGAGAAAATCGACAGCCGCCATCCGACAGGCGTTCTCGACTTCTTCCCTGCTCGCATCCGGGCGGCCAATCCAGATATTCTCCATGAGCGACATATCGAAAAGCGTCGTGTCCTGACTGACATACGCAATCGCATCACGCAGGGACGATACGCGCACATCCCGGATATCTACGCCCTCCAGCAGAATACGCCCTGCCGTCACGTCATGCAGGCGTGGGATCAGGGAGAGTGCAGTCGATTTTCCCGCACCACTAGGGCCCACCAGCGCGACTGTTTGCCCCGGCTGAACATCCAGGGTTAGACCGGCCAGTCCGACACGCCCATCTTCGTATTCGTAAGACGCCTCTTCAAAAACCAGATGCCCTGTCCCACTTGGAACAACCAGAGCGTCCGTCTGTTCGACAACCGCAGGAGGCTCATCAATCACTGCAAAGACACGAGACAGCCCGGCCAATCCTTCCTGCATCGCCGTATTAAGAGAGCCCAGAGCCCGGATTGGGCGCGCCGCCGTCAAGAGCGCTGTGATGAAAGCTGTGAAATCACCAAGCGTGGCGCCCCCCATGGCGGCACGCCACCCAGCGAAGCCCAGCACAACGGCAACAGCTGTACCACCCAGAACTTCCAGAACCGGATCGACGCGTGCACGTCCCTTCGCAATCCGCAGAAAAGCAGTGTGCAACAGATCCAGAGAATGATCGACGCGCTCGCTTTCCCGACTTTCCATCCGGTAAATGCGCACCTGACGCGCCAGGGCAAAGCTCTCATTGAGGAGCGCAGAGGTCTCGCCAATCTGCTCCTGCATTCCCCCCGAAGCCCGACGAACCTTTTTACCAAGCTTCTGAATCGGCACTGCTGCGACGGGATAAAGCACTAGAGCAATCAGGCTAAGTTCCCAGTCAGCCCAGATCATGGCTGCTACAAGCCCGACCACAGTAACAGCGTCGCCCAACGCATTCACGACCCGGACCATGGCTTCACGGATCGAAACAGCGTCCGTTGTGAAACGTGCGGCCCACTGAGCAGGCGCTTCGCGCTCAATGCGCGAAATGTCTGTTTGCAGGGCATGTGCGAACATCCGCGACTGAAGCCCGCGGATAACAGTCAGTACCAGCCCCTGAACGGCAATTGTCTGCCCATACTGCGACGCAGCTTTGAGGGTCGTTACAATCACAACGAGTGCCGGCACCTGGTAGAGAATGCGCGGGTCCTGAGCCGCAAACATGTCTACAGCGCGTTTGATCACCACTGGATAGAGCGCAGTCAGTCCTGCCATCAGAACCGTCAGCACAACCACGCTCACAATCTGGCGCACGTGATGACGCATTTCATCACGCCAGATCCGTCGAATCAGAATCTGGCTGTCTGTATCAAGGGCTGTCTTTCTGCTCATTCGAGGGGGTTTAGCAGGCCTCTGCAAAAGCACGAAACCGCGACGACGCCATGAGCCTACTCTGACGCGTCGCCCATCTCATCCAGAAGATACGCCATGCATGCGTCTCGACCCGGAAGGCACCCGTGGTTCATCCACCACAAACGCCCCTTAGCCAACCACTGCCCCATACCTGGGCCCGGCATAATCCCGGCGTCTCTGGCCTCTTTGCCTCCAAGCGGGAACACAGGTTGCGGTTCCTGCTCCAGACGATCTCGCAGCCTGTTCCATTCAATACTTGGGACACCAATCAGCGCAGCCTGCAACAGCCAGCTTCTGTCCAGCAAAACGGGAAGGTTTTGTTCCACACGTGCTCGCCGGACATCGTCAGCAGACATTGCGGGTGCCAGATCTGGCCGATCAGAATCAAACAAACGTAGCCGGTCACGATCCGCATTGGAGAGCCTTAGACGCTCTGCCAAAAATTCACCTTGCCCATGACCGAGAGCCGATAGCCGCAACACTGGATTTTCTGGCGCTTCACACATCAGAAGCCGCTGTAACAGGACCAGATTGGGTGCAGGGACAATCCGAGCCAAAAGGCCAACGTCCTGCATAGCCTGCAGCGTTTCCTGTATTCTTGGTCCCGTCAGAATCCGCAGGAGTTCTGAGGCAATCCGTTCGGCAGACAAGCCATCAATCAGATCAAGCCGTTCCGCAATCGCCGTGCAGGCCTCATGATCCGGTGTTCCCCTGCCATAGCGGGCATCGAAGCGAAAAAATCTGAGCGCCCGCAGAGCATCTTCCTCAATGCGGCGCCCGGCGTTTCCAACAAATCGAACGTGATGGGCTTCAAGATCCTGGCTGCCCTGGAAATAGTCATGCAGCCGATCATGCCGATCCAGAGACATCGCGTTGATGGTAAAGTCGCGGCGTGCAGCGTCCTCTTCCCAGCTTTCTGTCCAGGCAACAACAGCATGCCGACCATCTGTCTGCTCGTCACGCCGGAGGGTTGTAATTTCGTACGGCACACCACGAATCACAGCCGTCACAGTGCCATGAGACAATCCGGTCGGAATAACCCGGACTCCGTTGGCTTTGAGAATGTCCTGTACGATGTCGGGGGGCTCAGGTGTTGCCATATCCAGATCGTGCACGGAGACGCCCCGCAGCAGATCTCTGACGGACCCGCCAACCAAACGTGCGTCTGGCAGGAGCCTCCACAACACATCCAGACCACTCCGGTCGTCCAGACGGGCCAGAAGTCCGGATGTATCCGTCATGGTTGGTGGGATAACGGGAAGAAACAGTCCTGACTCCAGACGCCCAGACACGGCTTGCCCTCAACATGACCCTGAACGGCAAGAGCCGCGAGCTCAAAATGGACGGATCGGCTGATTCGCGCCTGGATTGGGAAGTCACCTTCCCCGTTTCTCAAATGAACGTAAGGAATGGCGCCACACTCATCGAGCGGACGGTCCCAGTCACACGCGATAGGGTGTTCCGGCCCCACGCAAACGAGTTCGTCCATATTGGTGCGGAAACAGAGCGTCTGATGGCGCCCACAACTTCCCCGAAAGTCCATTTCAACAGCGATGTAGGGAACGTCCTCGACCTGAATAACCCCGCTTTCCATGGGTGTTTTCAGCCAGTACGTGCCTTCGCTATCGCGTGTCAGCATGGACGAAAACATGCAAAGCATCGCCTTGCGCGTCACGGGAGACCCCCGATACAGCCAGGTGCCATCCCGGCGAATCAGAAATGGAATTTTCCGGACACCGGTAGCCGGTGCTGGAGCCGCATCAGCAGATCCCGTCGCTGGGAAAACGTCAGATGGGGAGACATCCCGACAATCATGAGCGCTCAATTTTCCCTCCGGTTAAAATGAAAACTTCTCTTCTCACACCAAGTTGGGTGCAATCGAGCCTTGATGAAACCCCCACACCTGTCAGACTGGTGATATGAGCGAGCAGCATTATTCTACCGGCGCCTCCGCCGGAACCCTCCGGGGCGAAGCAGATGTGGCCGAGGCCGATCGTCTGGCCCCTGTTCTCCGCGATGTCCACACAGCTATCGGCAGTATCGTGCTGGGACAAGACCGGGTGATCGAGCAGGTTCTCGTCACGATCCTGTCTGGCGGTCACGCACTTCTGATGGGTGCGCCGGGCCTTGGCAAAACCCTTCTCGTCAACACGGCCTCCCGCGTGCTGGGACTGGATGCCACGCGTATCCAGTTTACGCCTGATCTGATGCCGTCAGACATCACGGGTGCTGAAATCCTGGATCAGGACGTTAACGGACAGCGGGCGTTCCGTTTCCTTCCTGGCCCGATCTTCGGACAGCTTGTACTGGCGGATGAAATCAACCGCGCGAGCCCCCGCACGCAGTCCGCCCTGTTGCAGGCCATGGCAGAACACCGCGTGACGCAGGGTGGCAAGGATTACATTCTTCCAAGCCCCTTCCACGTTCTCGCAACACAGAACCCGATCGAGCAGGAGGGCACCTACCCGCTGCCAGAAGCACAGCTCGATCGATTCATGCTTCGCATTCCGCTGGATTTCCCAAATCGGGACGCAGAGCGCCAGATGCTCCTGCAAACCACGGGCGCCACAACGGCACAGGCGCCGATGCTTCTGAACGCCGAATCCCTTCTGGCAGCGCAGGCCCTCGTTCGTCGGCTTCCTGTTGGCGATAAAATCGTTGACGCGATCCTGAGCCTGACGCGCGCCCTTCGTCCAGAAGACCCGTCTGCTTCTTCCGAAGTACGGGATGCCGTTTCTTTCGGCCCAGGTCCTCGCGCCGCGCAGGCCCTGATGATTGCGACCCGTGCCCGCGCCCTGCTGAACGGCCGTCTTGCCCCCAGCCTGGACGATGTTATCGCGCTGGCAGAACCCGTCCTCTCACACCGTATCGGTCTTGGTTTCGGTGCGCGGGCCTCCGGCGTAACAGTCGAAGCCCTGATCCGCGCGCAGGCTCAAACGATTCTCTGACCCCTGTGAAAAGTCCGATTGAAACGCTCCGGGGCCTGTTCTCCTCCCAGAACAGGCACTCTCCCGCCTCTCTCACGGCACCAGCCGAGCGGCTCGCCCTGCCGGCTCTGCTGCTTCAGGCCGAAAAGATTGCAGCCAGCCTTCAGGCTGGCACACATGGCCGCCGACGCTCCGGGAGTGGAGAAGACTTCTGGCAGTTCCGCCCCTATCACTCTGGGGAACCGGCAACGGCCATTGACTGGCGGCAGTCCGCACGCTCTCCCATCGAAAACACGTTCTGGGTGCGGGAACGGGAGCGGGAAAACGCCCAGTCTCTGCTCGTGTGGTGCGACCCTTCTGCATCCATGGACTGGCGGTCTTCCAACCAGGTCCCCACCAAACGGGAGCGCGCTCAAGTCTGTACACTGGCACTGGCCGGTGCGGCTCTCCGCGGTGGTGAACGGGCTGGCCTTCTGACAGGGCCAGAAGCCGGACGCGTTTTTGGTGGAGCTCAGGTGCTCAGCCGGCTTGGCGAAGCTCTCCTTCACTCTTCGACGGATGAACCAGAACTTCCTCCACTAAATGCGCTGTCACCTCAGACAGATCTGGTTCTCATCAGTGACTTTCTTTGGGAAGAAGACCGGATCGAAGCCGTTCTCAAGCATTGTGCCAGTCGGCCTGTCCGCGTCCATCTGCTCTGCATTCTGGATCCCGGCGAGCGTTCCCTTAACCAGACAGGACGAATCCGCTTTTCCGGTCTGGAGGGCGGTGTTCTGACCCTTCCCGCCGTGGAAAGTCTTAATTCAGCTTATGAACACGCGGTCTCAGCGCATCTGGATGCGTTGAAAGCAAGTGCAGCAAACCTGCATGCCGACTGCATTGTGCATGAAACATCGCAGGACCCACTCCCTGCGCTGCTGGCACTCCACCTTGCCATGGGAAGCGGACGATGATTTTTCTTTCGCCTCTTCTTCTGCTTGGTTTGCTGGCACTTCCAGCGCTGTGGTGGCTTGTCCGCGCGACACCTCCTGCCCCGCAGGAAAAGTCCTTTCCATCGCTGCTGCTGCTCCGCCGCCTGACGGCGCAGCGGGAGGATGCAGCTCGTTCGCCTCTTTGGCTCCTGATTCTGCGGATTGCCGCAGTTGCACTGGTTATTTTCGGCCTTTCCCGTCCCGTCCTCATTCCACACAGTTCTGGGAAGACTAACGGTCCTGTCCTCATTGTTATGGATGACGGATGGGCCGCAATCCCGCACTGGAATGAACGCGTTGCAGCGGCTCTTTCCCTTGGACAATCAGCTCTCCGCAGCGGAAACCCCGTAACACTTGTTCGTGCAGCCCGCTCCCCCGATGGCGCGATGCCGGAGCCTTTCGTCACGAGAGACAGCCACGCTCTTTCGGAACGTTTTGAGCACATGCGCCCTCAGCCCTGGCCGGTTGATCGTGCGGGGCTGGCTGACGAGCTTGGCCATATGGATTTGTCGAACCAACATATTACTCTGCTGTCTGACGGGGTTGCCGCCCCTCATGACGAAGCTCTGCAAAAAGCCCTGAGCAAAGCAGAAGCCTTGCAGGATATGCGCTGGAACCCCTGCGATGTTCTACGCCTGAGTGCCAATCAGGAGGCAAACGGCACTCTTCACGCGAAGGTCGAAGGGTTTTCCTGCCCCAGCCGGACAGTGACGGTTCGTGCCGTTGCAGGGAATGGCGGGACCTTGGCGGCATATCCGGTTCAGGTTGGCGAGGACAAAATACTTCCGCTACCTGCGCTGCTTCGCAATCAGCTGGATCATTTCGCTGTAGAAGGCCTGGCAGGCCCAGCGACAACAGTGCTGAGAGGAGACGCCGGACATCGTCGCCCTGTTGGTCTCCTTCAGACGCCCGGTGACAACACACCGCTCATTGGTTCAGCATTCTTCCTTAACCATGCGCTCGATACACTCTCGGAACGCCGAACCGGTGACGCGAGCGCTCTGCTCGGTTCGTCACTTTCCGTCTTGGTGGCTACCGATGGTTCCCTCTCTGGCGACCAGACCCGCAACCGCGTTCTGGAGTGGGTCCGCCATGGTGGAATGCTTATCCGCTTTGCTGGCCCGGGCCTTGCAGCCGCTCAGTCTTCGCAACAGGATAATGCGACCGACGACGCCCCGGATGCTCTGCTGCCCGTTCCCCTGATGAGCGGTATGCGCCAGCTTGGGGGGCCGATGTCCTGGGGCAAGCCTCAGGCTCTGGAAACTTTCCCTGCCACGTCGCCTTTTGCTGACCTCGCCATTCCACCAGACGTGACAGTCTCACGACAGGTTCTTGCGAAGCCGGAAACGGGTTTGCAAGATCACGTCTGGGCCGCATTGGCAGACGGGACGCCGCTGGTAACGGCACGGTCGGAAGGCAATGGAGAAATTGTCCTGTTCCACATTACAGCCTCTCCGGACTGGTCCAATCTTCCCATTTCCGGCCTGTTTCCACAGATGCTGGAGCGTCTGATCGAGCGCTCCGCAGGCGTGACTGGCACGAGCCCCACCGATCTTACCCCTTGGCGCACACTGGACAGCACCGGTGGCCTCACGATGCCTCCCGCAGCAGCCAGGGCCGTCAAAGCCAATGCTCTTGCCACCACAGAAGTTAGCGTCACACACCCAGCAGGGCTCTATGGTCCCGCCCACGGAACACGCCCACTGAACCTGTCCGATCACGCCCCCCCTCTTCGGGAAGAGGCGCTCATGGGAACGCAGCTTACGCCCGAAGGCGCGTCACCAGACCGGGCGCTTGGTCCATGGCTTCTGGCCACCGGGCTGCTGGTCCTGCTTGTGGATTTTGCATTGTCACTGCGACGGCGTGGCCTGCTTGGCCCTCTGTGTGGTGCACTTGTGGTACTGTCGTTCCAACAGGCCCAGGCTCAGCAACCAGACCCCTCAGTACTCCCGACAACGGTGCCGCAGGCCGCATTGGAGACCCGGCTGGCTTATGTCGTCACTGGCAATGACGATGTGGATACAGCCTCGCGGGAGGGACTTCAGGGATTGTCTGACTATACAAGTGCCCGAAGCTCTGCCCTGCTTGGGCACCCTGACGGTGTTGTTCCCGGGAAAGATGATCTGGCGTTTTATCCGCTCATCTACTGGCCAATTACAGCAGATGCACAACCGGATGCCGCTCGCACCAAAGCCCTGAACGCCTTCATAGATCACGGCGGGATTCTGCTGATTGATCAGCAGGGCGCCGGCACGGATATGGATGCAGGATCAGGAGGCGCTGTGAGAGCCGCTCTGAAGCGCGTCACGGACGGACTGACCATTCCTCCTCTTGCCAAACTCACGGACAAGCACGTTCTGGGGCACACGTTCTATCTACTCCACAGCGGCTTCCCGGGGCGCGTCAATGGGCAGCCCGTTTATGTGGCTCGTAACGGAGATGAAGCGAACGATGATGTCAGCCCCGTCATCATCGGCAACGGAGACTGGGCCCACGCATGGGCTGTCGATGCGTCCGGCAACCACCCTTACGCCGTTCTTCCCGGCGGGGATGATCAGCGCACACAAGCCTATCGTTTTGGTGTCAACATGGTGCTCTACGCCCTGACCGGAAACTACAAGAGCGATCAGGCCCATTACCCGGAAATGCTCCATCGTCTGGGGCAGGACAATCCTGACACGCAAAGCCCCTCCGTCGGCACGGACGAAGACGAGGAGGACGCACCATGACGTTCGACCTTGCCCCCATGCTTCCACTTTGGCTTCTGGCTACTGTGGGCGCACTAATTATTCTAGGCGCCCTTTACGGTTGGGTGCGTGGTGCACGCGGGATGGTCTGGCGTGCGTTGGCCGTACTGATGCTTCTGGGCTGGATGGCTGGACCGCGCTCCCTGCACCCGGTTCTTCGACCTGTTCCACAGGATGCCCTCCTGATCGTGGATCATTCTCCGTCCATGCAGGTTGGGCAGCGTACGTCTCTCGCAGATCAGACAGCCAATCAGATCACGCAGGATGCAACGCACCTGCCGGGCCTGACACTTCATCGCATTGATGTGCCGGGAGGCTCCGGCCACGGAACGCGCCTGTTTGACGCAATGGATCACGCGGATCTGCCGCAAGGTCGTTTTGCCGGAGCCATCGTTGTCACGGATGGCATGGATCATGACATCCCATCACGGCTTCCAACTCGCTTTCAGGGCCCGAACGGACAGAGACTACCGCTCCATCTGGTTCTGGCGGCGAAGGGAGAAGAAACGGATCGTCGTCTGCGAATTTTAAGCACTCCGCCGTATGCTATTGTCGGCCAGAACGCGACCATTCGCCTTCAAGTCGACGATCTGGGAACGCCCACCCCGGCGACAGCAACCCTGACTGTCCGTGCGGGAGACGCTCCTGCAACAACTCGCACGATCCAAACAGGCCAGCCGCAGGATATTACCGTTCCTGTCCAGCACCCCGGTGAAACACTGGTTGGCCTCTCCGTCTCAGCCCTCCCGGGCGAGGCCTCTACGCTGAACAACAACGACGTTATTCGCATTCGCGGCGTTCGGGACCGGCTGCGCGTTCTGCTGGTTTCTGGCGTCCCGAACCAGAGTGAGCGCGTTTGGCGCCGCCTGCTGAAAGCGGACCCGTCGGTCGATCTGGTCCACTTCACCATTCTTCGCTCCCCGAGCACAGATGATGGCACACCGCTTTCGGATCTGGCGCTGATACCTTTCCCCATCAGGGAACTGTTCCAGGAAAAAATCCGCAGCTTTGATCTCATCATTCTGGATGGATTTCGTAACAGCAACATCCTGCCGGAAGAGTATCTGACGAACATCGCGGATTATGTTCGCCGTGGGGGTGGTCTGCTTGTCACGGCGGGGCCGGAATTCGTGCAGGATGGCTCCTTGCAGGACACAACACTGGCTCAGGTTTTTCCAGCACATGTCCCAACCGATGGTCTCGTAACGCAGGCTTTTCGTCCGGCCCTGACAGACCTTGGCAAAGCTCATCCGGTCACTGCGGGACTGGGAAACAGCGCTGACTGGGGCCCTTGGTACCGCTCAGCGAAGGTGGATCAGTCCCACGGCCAGAATCTAATGAGCGGCCCCAATGGCTCACCTCTCCTTCTGCTTGACCGAGTGGATCAGGGCCGCGTGGCAATGCTCCTGTCTGATCAGCTCTGGCTCTGGTCCCGCAATGAGGGCGGAGGCGGTCCACAGGCTGAATTGCTGCGCCGTCTTTCGCACTGGCTCATGAAGGAGCCGGATCTTGAAGAAAACCGGCTGAGTGCCCGCATTGAAAATGGTCAACTTGCGGTGGACCGTCACGCATTGGGTCAGACAACCATAACACTGCAAGCCATGATCACCTTTCCGGACGGACACACCCAGCCCCTCTCCATGACGGGCGGGAAAGGCCTTTGGCATGGCACAATGCCTGTAACAGGCAGCGGGATCTGGACCATCCGGCAAGATGGCCTCGTGGCCTTCGCCAGCCCTGCCGCACAGGATATTCTTGAACGGCAGGACCTCCGCGCGACCGCAACAGTCATGGGGGCAACGGCCCAGGCATCGGGCGGAAGCCAGAACTGGGCAGGAATCGGTATTCCTCATCTGCGCCAGGTCACAGCTGGCCGAGATCTCTCCGGCTCCGGGTGGATCGGCCTGCCTGTGAGTCAGGCTGCGGTCGCAGGAGAGACGCGTACACAGGACCTTGTTCCGGCATGGCTGGCGCTGGTTCTGGCGCTGATATTCCTTGGCGTGGGCTGGTGGCGGGAAGGACGTTGATATTGCAGCATGTGACAAGTTGCGGACGACGATTCTGGAGACTCGCACAGGACTTCAGATCGCAGTATATTGACCCTATGCGACTGCCCCTCACCCTGCCCCGCCTTCTGCTGATTGCCGCTTTGGCAGCCACACCGACAATCTTCGTGCCCTGGCACTCTGCCCATGCGCAGGATGCCGATGATGCGGAAGCTGAACAGGATGCGGAAGAATCTGCCAAAAAGGCAGAAGCCCGCAAGGCTGCCAAACGTGCAGCCCCTCCTTCAGCCCTGCCCGGTGCAGAAGCCGCAGATGACGACGCAGGTCATGCGCGTGTGGACACGAACCCGACGACAGCTCTCTTCGACGCCATCAATCGCGGCTCGCTGAATGCGTCCAAGGAAGCCTTGAATCGCGGTGCTGACATGAATGGCCACAACATTCTTGATCAAACCCCGCTGGACATGGCGATTGACCTGAACCGCAAGGACATCATGTTCCTGCTGCTTTCCATGCGGACCTACAATCCGGACGGGCGTCTGGAAACGAGCGTTAAGGATAGCGGCGTGCAGATGAAAGGTGGCAGCGGTCACCTGACAATCGGCGGCAAAGCCTCGACAGCAACCCGTGCGGCGCCTTCTCCTCATTTCGATGAAAAGGGCGGTACCGCTGATCCGGCATCCGGCTTCCTTGGATTTGCAGGACGCTGATTTCCTAACGTTTTAAAAACAGAAAAGGCCGGAAGGAGAGTTCTCCTTCCGGCCTTTTTTATAATCTGTTTTTCAGAGCGGAAGAGTGCTTAGCCGACGTTACGCAGGGCAACGCTTTCCTGGCGCAGAATATCAATCGGCACCATTTCTCCGTCCCGCTCAAAGAACCAGAATGTCCATCCATTGCAGGAAGGCGCATTGGTCAGCATTGCGCCCAACTTGTGAATGGAACCACGCTGATTGCCCGATACCAGCGTGCCATCTGGCGTGACCGTTGCCTTCAGACGCTTCTGACGATCATACAGTGCCGTTCCCGCAGGCAAGACACCCGTTTCCACGAAACTCCCGAACGGGATCCGTGGAATGTCACGTTTGGCAGGCGTAACAGCGACATGCTCGGACGTCAGACGTTCCTCGCGGGCAACCCGCTCACGCGCAGCCTTGACATAATCGGGGTGACGTTCAATTCCGACGTAGTGACGCCCCAGTCGCTTGGCCACCGCAGGTGTCGTGCCACTGCCACAGAATGGGTCAAGCACGACATCCTCAACATTCGTGGAAGCCACCAGCACACGATGCAGAAGGCTTTCCGGCTTCTGCGTCGGATGCAGCTTCAAACCGTGTTCGTTCTTGAGGCGCTCGTTCCCCGTGCACAACGGCAAGTACCAGTCCGATCGCATCTGAAGGTCGTCGTTCAGCGCTTTCATGGCCTGATAATTGAAGCGATAACGGCTCTGCGGGCTCTTGGCAGCCCAGATCATCGTTTCATGAGCATTCGTAAACCGGCGCCCACGAAAATTCGGCATCGGGTTGGATTTGCGCCAGATAATGTCGTTCAGGATCCAGAACCCAAGATCCTGAAGAATGGCACCGAGACGAAACACGTTATGATAGGAGCCGATCACCCAGATCGTGCCGTCCTTGTCCAGAATACGATGTGCTTCTGACAGCCACTCACGCGTGAATTTGTCGTACGCCGAGTAATCGTCGAACTTGTCCCAGGCATCATCGACGCCATCAACAACAGTTTCGTCCGGGCGACGCAGTTCGCCACGAAGCTGAAGATTATATGGCGGATCGGCAAAGATGCAGTCCACGCTGCCATCCGGCAGGGTCTTCATCGTCTCCACGCATTCACCACGCAGGATCTGGTCCACTGGGAGTTCGCCGGTCATGCTGCGTGTGCCTCTGCTTCAATCATGTTTCGAATAGGCGCAAATCCGCGCCTGTGATGGGGCGTCACACCCTGTGTTTTCAGGCCGCTCATATGAACAGCGGTGCCATATCCGGCATTGCGCTCCCATCCATAGGCATCATGCCGAACGGCAAGACGGGCCATCAGGCGGTCTCGTGTAATTTTTGCGATAATAGAGGCTGCCGCGATGGAGAGGCTGATGCCATCTCCACCAATCACCATCTGAATGGGACAGGGCAGCTTGGGCGCGTGCTTGCCATCAACCAGCGCGAGATCCGGCATGCGATCCAACCGGTCCAACGCTCGTCTCATGGCCAGGTGGCAGGCCTGCGCAATGTTGATCTGTTCAATTTCCGTGACGGATGCTGCGCCCACCCCAATCAGGATGTTCGGCGCCTGCATCAGCAGGTCATAGGCGACCATACGACGCTTCGCTGTCAGTTTCTTGGAATCATCAAGAAGGCGCGAAAGCGTTTCATCAGGGGGAGAGGTGAACGCAACGGCTGCTGCGACTACAGGTCCAGCCAGAGGACCACGCCCGACTTCGTCGATCCCGACGACCAGCCCGCCATGGGCCGCTTCAAGGGCGTAATCTGGCATTCCTGAACTTCTCCCCGACCAATCCGGTCAATCAACTGACTACCGAATCGGTTTTGAATCATGGCGACTCGAAAGGGAAGCCCAAAAATGGGTTATTTTTCAGAATAAGTTGTCAAGTGTGCCTCGAAAGACTCTTTCTCGTGCCTTTCAGAGGTTTTCCTGCTCGCCGTCGCCTTCCGCGGGGTCTTGGGGAGCACTAGTCACATGGTGACCGTGCTTCACCTGTTGCTGTATTTCCGGCCAACGGCTGAGGGTGTCACCGATGTTGAACACGAGCAGCACAAGGCTCACGACAAGAAGCGATCGGCCTCGTCCGGTGATCTGACGGCGGCGCCAGAAATATCCAGGCAGGAAAAGCCACCACCAGAACCCCGGCGGTGTCGCGCCTGTTTCCCGGATCGAGTTCCGATCCATGAAAAACGCCGTAAAGAACAGACCCAACACCAGAAGGCTGACCACGGACATCGTGTTCATACGGTCGGCTTCTGCCACGTGCCGCCAGTCCATGATGTAGAGCGTTACACGTCCCATGATCCATGGACCAACAAGTAGCGCCCAGGCCCAGTGCTCTGAAATTTCTGCGGAAGGACGCACAAGTCCGGTCAATGGCGATACCAGCCCGGCGGACGACGCCGGACGCCAGGAATCCCCAAAGGTTGACGTCCAGACCAGCGTCTCCGGACGAATCCGCTGCTGCATGATCAGACGCAGAATTTCTTCACGGGATACGGGCCCTGTCTGCTGCCCGTTATTCTCGTAAAACCATTCCATAGAAAAAGCCTCCCGGATTACTCCGGGAGGCTTCTAGCACACGAAGTAATGCGTGTGTGAAATCAGCTGCTCTTGCGACCGAACAGCAGGCCGCCAACAATCATGCCAACGACGGTGGCAATGACGATGGAGATAAGCGGACGGTCCTGAACGAACGCCGTAGCAGCTTCAAGCTTCGTTTCACCTTCGTCATAAAGATCGGCGAATTCCTGCTGAGCCATACCCGAAAGCTGGTCAAACTTGCCCTCTGCCTGCGTGGCAGTGTCACCCGTCAGACCACCAACGCCGTCCTTGACCTTGCCCTTGACTTCATCAAGAAGGCCCTCGGCCTTTGTACCTGTCGTATCAGCCATGTCTGTATCTCCTTATCCGGATATGATCCGTTCCTGCCTTAAACGGCCCACGGACCATCGGGTTTCCATAAGGATATGGTGCGAGCGTGAAATGAAGCAAGAGAGAGATTGCCTTGAAAAGCAATCCCTTAGCCTTCCATGTTTCAAATTCGTTGCTGAACCTGAACAGGATTTAAGGTCCCGTCATGGCAGCATTGCATTCGCTGCACTATAAGAGAACAACTGACGGAAGGATGCCGTTTCTCAGGCGCATCCATGCCAAAAAGCTGTACGGGAAAGACAGGACCACTATGGACGAGCAGACGGCCGGACCCAGCGACCGCCACCAGAGCATCAACGCCCAGTCCCCCACACCAGCCCGACGCCCCCGCCGTCGCTGGCTGCTATGGGGCACAATTGTTCTGGTGATTCTGCTGATCCTTTTTGCAGTCCTGCGGACGCATGGATCTCATTCCGGAAAATCGCGCAAAAACGGCGCAGCGGGCGATACGCAGCCTGTTGCTGTTGCCACGGTGCATACAGGCGACATGCCTGTGATCCTGCAACTGATTGGCACCGTCGTTCCCGTAACGAACGTAACAATTACCCCCCGCGTGGATGGTCATATTCTTGATGTTTATTATCAGGAAGGCCAGCACGTTAAAAAGGGCGATGAACTGGAGCTGATTGATCCACGTCCGTACGAAGCAATTCTTGCCCAGTACAAAGGAACACTTGCAGCTGACCGCGCCCAGCTTGAAAAGGCCCGCGTGGATAATGCCCGTTACCAGAAGCTGATCCGTCAGAATTCAACATCCGCGATGACGGCCCGGGATCAGGAATTCACGGTTCAGCAACTTGAAGGCACTGTGAAGTTCGACGAAGCCAACGTCCATAATGCTGAATTGAACGTGATGTACTGTCACATCATTGCCCCGGTTGATGGCCGCGTCGGTATCCGTGTGCTCGATAAGGGCAACTATGTCTCCGCTGGCCAGTCCGGCGGCCTGACAATCCTGACACAGATGGAGCCAATCTCCGTTATCTTTACTGTGCCGCAAAACCAGATTGGCCCGGTTGCTGACCGTCTGCGTGAAGTTCAGGAACTTCCGGTCGAAGCCTGGAACAGTGATAACACCCAGAAAATCGCTACCGGCACCGTGAAGGCGCTGGACAGCCAAATCGACACGTCCACCGGCACGGTCCGTATGCGTGGCATTTTCGCCAATGAAGACGAACGGCTGTTCCCGAATGAATTCGTGAATGCCCGCCTGCTCGTCAATACACTGCACAACGTTCTTATCGTGCCGGGTAATGCGCTTCAGACCGGCCCGGACGGACAGTTCCTTTATGTTGTGCAGCCGGACATGACTGTGAAGGATCTTCCGGTCAAAGTTGGCGAGACGGACGACAGCAACGCCGTCATTCTGTCCGGTGTGAAAGCTGGTGATCGTGTCGTGACTGATGGCGTGAGCCATTTGCGCCCGGGTCAGAAAATCTCGATCCCTGACACTTCCGCTCCCACGACACAGAATGCTGCAGCTGAAGCCAAAACGGCCGAGACCCATCATCGCCATAGCAATGGTCAGCAAAGCACTGATGCCGCCAAGCGTGGCAATGATCCGTCCGCAGCCGATGTCACCGGCAATCACTGACCGCTCACAGGGAACAGCAAGACCGTGAATCCGTCCCGCCTGTTCATCGAGCGTCCGGTTGCCACCAGCCTCCTGATGTTCGCCATCCTGCTGAGCGGACTGCTCGGCTACCACTTCCTGGCAGTCTCAGCACTGCCACAGGTTGAATATCCAACCATTACGGTCTCGACCTATTACCCGGGCGCCGGACCAGACGTGATGAGCACGTCCATCACCGCTCCGCTTGAAACGCAGCTTGGGCAGATGCCGGGCCTTGACCAGATGACGTCTCAGTCTTCTGGCGGGGCGTCGGTCATCACTCTGCGCTTTGGCCTCGACATGTCCATGGACGTGGCCGAGCAGGAAGTTCAGGCCGCCATCAACAACGCGACATCGTTGCTGCCAACAGATCTGCCAGCACCTCCGATTTATGCGAAGGTCAATCCGGCGGATACTCCGGTCCTGACACTGGGTATCACGTCGAAAACCCTGCCGCTCCCGGAAGTAGAAGATTACGTCAACACGCGCCTTGAGCAGAAGATCAGCCAGATCTCCGGCGTGGGGCTCGTCACGCTGTCTGGTGGTAATCGCAAAGCGTATCGTATTCAGGTCAACATCCCGAAGCTGACATCATACGGCATCGCGATCGATACGCTGCGGACCATCATCACAACGGTGAACGTCAACTCCCCGACGGGCACATTTGACGGCCCCAAGCGCTCTACGTCCCTGCGCATTGATGGGCAGATCAAGTCCGTCGATCAGTTGATGGACCAAATCATTGCCTATCAGAACAGCGGCCCGATCCGCGTTCGCGATGTGGCTACTGTCGTCGAAGGCGCAGAGAACACTCAGTTGGCGGCATGGTCGAACAAAACCCCTGCCCTGATTCTGAATGTTCAGCGTCAGCCCGGCGCCAACGTGATTGGCGTGGTGGACAATGTTCTTCGCATCCTGCCCCAGCTTAAGCAGGACCTACCCCCTGGCATCGAAATCACACCGCTGACAGACCGGACAACAACCATCCGCGCCTCTGTTGACGATGTTGAATACGAGCTGGGTCTGTCCATGCTGCTCGTGGTCGGCGTCATTTTCGTCTTCCTGCGCAATGTCCCTGCCACCATCATTCCCAGCCTGTCGGTCCCGCTTTCGCTGGTGGGCACCATGGCGGCGATGTACCTACTCGGGTTCTCGCTCGATAACCTGTCGCTGATGTCCCTCACCATTGCCACGGGCTTTGTGGTGGATGACGCCATCGTGGTGATCGAGAACATTGCCCGCTACGTGGAAGCTGGCGAAGACCGTTACACCGCTGCCCTGAAGGGTGCCGGCGAAATTGGCTTTACCATCATCTCGCTAACGGTTTCGCTGATCGCAGTGCTCATCCCACTGCTGTTCATGAAGGATGTCGTGGGACGCCTGTTCCACGAATTCGCCATGACGCTCTCCATCACGATCGTCATCTCGGCCATCGTATCCATTACGCTGGTTCCAATGATGTGCGCGCGGATGCTGACGGATACGCACGCTCCGTCCAAGAGCCGTGGAATCTGGGGCCGCCTCTCCGATGGCACCGAGCGTGGCATTAATGGCATGATTGCCTTGTATGGCCGCTGGCTGGACGTGGTTCTGCGGTTCCGTGGCCTGACGCTTCTGGTCACGCTCGGAACAATTATCCTGACGGGCGCACTGGCCTACACAATCCCAAAAGGCTTCTTCCCAACGCAGGATACTGGCGTTGTGCAGGGCATTTCCGTCATGTCGCAGGCCATTTCCTTCAATGGCATGAAAGAACGTCAGGCCGCTTTGGGCGCCGAGATCCTCAAGGATCCGGATGTAGCCAGCATCTCCTCCTTTGTGGGAATTGACGGTCAGAACATGACGCTGAACGTCGGTCGTTTCCTGATCAATCTCAAGGCGCGGGACGAGCGCACCTCCGACCTGTCGACCATCCTTCAGCGTCTGGGCCAGGTCGGCCAGAATGTCATCGGAACGCAGCTGTTTGTTCAGCCGATTCAGGATCTGTCTCTGGATTCCTCGATTTCGGCCACACAATACCAGTTCATGCTTGAGAACCCGGATTACGACACCTTCAAAACCTGGGTTCCAAAAATTGTCGACGCGCTGAAACAGGAGCCTTCCCTGTCGGATGTCACGTCCGATTTGCAGGCTGAAGGTCTGGTTGCCCAGCTCTCGCTCGATCGTGCAACGGGTGCGCGTTATTCCATCACACCGCAGACGGTCGATAACCTTCTGTATGACAGTTATGGCCAGCGTCAGATTTCAACGATCTACACGCAGGCCAACCAGTACCGCGTTATTCTGGAAGCGCTTCCAGACCTTCAAAACGACCTGACGTCCCTCAACCAGTTGTACCTGCCGGGGATTTCATCCGAAGCAGGCAGCAGCACCTCCGGGCCGACACGTCAGCCGACGTCCGGGTTGGTCCCGCTGAAGCAGGTTACGACAATCAGTCATAGCCTTGCCCCCCTCCTCATCAGTCATTACGGCCAGTTCCCAGCCACGACGATCTCTTTCAACGTCTCGAAAGGGTATTCGCTTGGTGCGGCAACAAGTGCCATTGAACGGGTTGAAAAGCAGCTTGGCCTTCCTCCCGCATTTGAAACTGCGTTCCAGGGCACAGCCGCAGCTTTTCGCTCGTCTCTGACGAACGAAGTCTGGCTTGTTATGGCTGCGGTCATCGCGGTCTATATTGTGCTGGGTATTCTCTATGAGAGCTTCATCCACCCCATCACCATCCTGTCCACGCTGCCATCCGCTGCTATCGGCGCGCTGATTGGCCTGTACCTGTTCGGTATGGACCTCGACATCATGGGGATCATCGGCATCGTGCTGCTGATCGGCATTGTGAAAAAGAATGCCATCATGATGATCGACTTCGCCCTCGAGGCTGAGCGACTGGAAGGGCACACACCGCTCGAAGCCATTCGTCAGGCAGCCCTCCTGCGTTTTCGTCCAATCCTCATGACGACACTGGCCGCCCTGTTCGGTGCCCTGCCTCTCATGCTGAGCCATGGCGTCGGCTCCGAACTGCGCCGCCCCCTCGGCGTGGCGATTGTGTGTGGCCTGATGCTGTCACAGATGCTGACCCTGTTCACCACTCCGGTCATCTATCTGTTCATGGACGGCATCGGTCGTAAGACAAGGACGCTCATGCAGCGCTATCACGCAGGCCGGGCGCAAACTCCAAGCACCCACAGCAACCCGTGAAGCTGATCCGCCTTTTCGTCATGCGGCCAGTTGGAACGATCCTTCTGGCCGTCGCGCTCCTGATCGGCGGCATCCTGGGCTATTTCAGCCTACCCGTCGCCGATCTGCCGAACGTGGACTTCCCGGTCATCATGGTGATGGCGAACCAGCCTGGCGGTTCTCCCTCCGAGATCGCCAGTACAGTCGCAGCACCGCTGGAGCGACATCTGGGCGCGATTTCAGGCGTGACGGAGATGACATCTGAATCAACGGTCAATCAGACGCGCATTACTCTTCAGTTTGACCTCTCCCGCGACATTAATGGTGCCGCACGAGACGTCGAAGCTGCACTCCAGGGCGCACGCCAGGATCTTCCCTCCACTCTGCGCACAAACCCGACTTACGACAAAGCCAACTCCAACGGCCCCCCGGTTGTTGCACTGACGCTGACGTCCAGCACACGGACGCCACAGGAGCTTTATGAGTTTGCCAGCAACGTTCTGATTCAGCAGCTCAGTCAGGTTGAGGGCGTCGGCGAAGTCGAAATCCGCGGCAGTTCCCTCCCTGCGGTTCGCGTAGAACTAAATCCCCTCCGCCTGTTCCGCTATGGCATTGGTTTCGAAGATGTTCGCGCGGCACTTGCATCGGCCAACGCTCACACACCGAAGGGTTTTATTGACTCCCACGGCACGCGTCTCATGCTGTCCACCAACGATCAGGCCAGCAAGGCCGTCGATTATCGTGGGCTTGTCGTCGCCTATCGTGACAGCCAACCCGTCCGCCTGACAGATGTCGCGGAAGTCAATGACAGCGTTGAAGATCTACGCCAGACAGGCTTCCTCAATGGTCAGCGCGCCATCATCTGTACGGTGTTCACACAGGGCGGCGCCAACGTCATCAAGACGGTTGATGGTATTCGCAAGCGCCTTCCCATTCTCCAGTCGGCAATGCCGGGCAACACCCATATCAACGTCCTGATTGACCGATCCAAGACAATCCGCGCGTCCCTGAATGATACGAAACAGACCCTCATCATAGCCGTGGTGCTGGTCGTCGTCGTTGTGCTGCTGTTCCTGCGCAGCGTGTCCGCCATTCTCATTCCAGCGATTGTCGTCCCCATTTCGATCATCGGAACGTTTGGGGTGATGTCACTGCTGGGTTATCAGCTCGACAATATGTCTCTGATGGCCCTGACAATCTCCACCGGTTTCGTTGTGGACGATGCCATCGTCGTTCTTGAGAACATCACCCGCTACATGGAAATGGGTCATGAGCGGATGGAAGCCGCCATCCTTGGGGCCAGCGAAGTTGCCTTCACGGTTCTATCCATCACCGTGTCCCTGATTGTGGTTTTCGCTCCCATCATGTTCATGGGGGGCATTGCGGGTCGGCTATTCCATGAATTCGCGATGGTAATGGTCATTACCCTGACCATTTCCATGGTTCTATCCCTTTCCCTCACCCCGATGCTCAGCGCACTGATCCTCACCTCTGCGCCAGCCTCCTCAAAGGGTTTCTGGGGCAGAATTGGCTCCCTGCTCGAACGCATGATCGACCGGGTCGCGAAAGGCTACGAGCAGTCGCTAGGATGGAGCCTCCGGCATCCGTTCCTGATCGTCATGTCTCTGCCGGCCACCCTGATTTTGGCTGGTGTTCTCTTTGTGAAAATGCCCAAGGGCTTCTTTCCCTCTGAAGACACCGGTCAGTTGATGGGGCGTCTGGTCGCCGACCAGTCCGTGTCCTTTCAGTCTCTGAAAGACATCACGGCTCACGCCATGAAGGTTGTAGCGGCAGACAGGGATGTCGCGGGCGTTATGGGCGGTGCCGGCGGGCGTTCAGCCAATTCTGCCAATCTTTTCGTTGCTCTGAAATCCAAGGAAGAACGTAAGGACGATCTGGCCGCCACGGTGCAACGCATCAACCGGGCCTTTTCCAACGTTCCAGGCGCGCAGCTCCGTCTGATGGCCCCCGGTGCCGTCCGTATAGGTGCGCGCTCAGGTGACGCAGCCTATCAGTATTCGCTGGAAGGTCCGTCGGCCGAAGATCTCTATGAATGGACGCCGAAGATTGTCTCGGCACTCTCAAAAATTCCTCTGCTGATGGATGTTTCATCCAATGTGGAAGAAGGCGGTCAGGCCATTGCCATTGCGATCAACCGCGATATGTCCTCTCGGTATTCCATCACGCCCCAGCTCATTGCCAACACACTTTACGATGCGTTCGGACAGCGCTCAGCTTCTGTTATTTACGGAAATCTGAACCAGTATCATGTGGTGATGGAGGTCGCTCCGCGATACTGGGAAAGCCCCGAAACGCTAAAACAGATGTGGGTGAGTGCCTCTGGCGGAACAGCCGCAGGTGGCACGTCTTCGAACAACCTGCGTGTTCGAGCCGACACCACAACCAGCACGCTCTCGCAAAGCGAGCAGTCCTACATTAACTCCGTGGCCAATGCTCTGGCTGGTGGAAAATCTGCGTCCAGTGGTGCCGCCGTCGCAACAAGCGTTTCCAACATGGTGCCGCTATCGGTGCTTGGATACCAGCGCGCAACAAACACGGCCCTGACGGTCAACCATGATGGCCTCTCGGTTGCAACGACCGTGTCTTTCAACCTTGCCCCAGGAGCGTCCCTCGGGCCTGCCGTGCAGGCCGTTGAAGCCGCTATGGTCAAACTGCATGTTCCACCGACCATTCACGGTGGGTTTGCTGGCAACGCCGCTGCCTTCCAGAAGTCTGTCAGTGATGAGCCTCTGCTGATCCTTGCGGCTCTTGCTGCGGTCTACATCGTTCTGGGTATGCTTTATGAGAGCCTCATTCATCCCCTGACGATCCTGTCCACGCTCCCTTCCGCTGGCGTCGGCGCCCTTCTCGCCCTTCAGTTATTTGGGCAGGAGTTCTCACTCATGGCGATGATTGGTGTCATTCTTCTGATTGGCATCGTCAAAAAGAACGCCATCATGCTGATCGATTTTGCGCTCGTGGCGCAACGTGAAGGCGCGACAGCTTTTGAGGCTATCCAACAGGCGAGCGTTCTGCGGTTCCGCCCAATCCTCATGACGTCTCTGGCCGCAGCCTTTGGTGCCGTGCCCCTCGTCTTCGGGAATGGATATGGCTGCGAACTCCGCCGCCCGCTTGGCATCGCCATTCTGGGTGGCCTGATGGTCAGCCAGCTTCTTACGCTCTACAGCACGCCCGTCGTGTTTTTATACCTCGATCGTTTCGGAAAAATGCTCGGCCGCGCCCGACATCACTTTGCCATTCTGCTTCACATCTCGCCCCGGGAAACGGAAATCTGATGACCGTCCTTCGTATGCCTTCCCTGCGTACTCTTCTGCTGGGAGCCGCAGCCCTGCCTTTCCTGAGTGGGTGCATGGTCGGACCGAATTACCATCGTCCTTCGGCAGTCATTTCTCCGCATTTCAAGGAAGTGCCTCCCCCAGCCGGCTGGAACAAGGCACGCCCGGATCTGGTGCAGATGCCCAAAGGCGACTGGTGGACCATTTTCAATGATCCGCTTCTCAATGATCTGGAAGAACGGATCGCAACGTCCAATCAGAGCCTGAAGGAATACGAAGCGCAGTATCGCAAAGCAGCTGCGACAATCGATTCCATCAAGGCAAGCCTGTACCCCACACTGAGCGGGAATTTCAGCTTCAACAGAAATTCACAGGGCAGCAGTGCCTCCAGCACGAGTGGCGGCTTCACATACACCTCGTCGCAGTCCTACACGAGCAACACCTGGGCAACTGGCCCATCTGCCAGCTGGACAGTTGACGTTTGGGGCAAGGTACGTCGGCAAGTGCAGCAACAGGTCGCCGCGACGCAGGGCGACGCCGCACTGGTTGCCAGTATGCGCTTGTCCTACCAGCTGACACTGGCGCAGGACTATTTCAGCATGCGCTATCAGGACAGCCTGATCGATCTCTACACGCGCAACGTGGGTCTATACCGGGATAATCTCAAAATCCTTGAGAACCAGCTTGAGGCCGGTGTTGCAGATCCAACAAGCGTTCTTCAGGCCCGGTATCTGCTGCAATCCACCGAAGCCAGCCTTGCCAATGCTCATATCGCTCGCGCACAGTATGAGCATGCCATTGCAGTGCTGACCGGTCGAGCACCGGCAGATGTCACTATCGCTGCGGCACTGCTGCCCAAGGAGATTCCAGCAGCCCCGGTAGCCGTTCCGTCCATGATTCTCGAACGCCGGCCAGACGTCGCTCAGGCTGAACGGAACATGGAAGCCTATAACGCAGAGATCGGATATGCGATTGGTGCCTTCTTCCCGGAAATCACGCTTTCTGCGTCTTATGGATACAGCGGCAACCCGCTCCAGCAGCTGATCCAGACGGCTACGCGCACCTGGGGCCTGGGTGCTGCAGCCACGGAAACGATCTTCCAGGGCGGAGCTAGAACAGCGGCTGTCCGTGAAGCTGAGGCAGATTACGATAATGCGGTTGCCACATATCGACAGACCGTTCTGGCCGCCATGCAGGACACGGAAGACCAGATGTCCAACCTGCACTATCTCGATCAGCAGCTAGGACTTCAGAATCAGGCTGTTGCGAGTGCCGAGGCCGCCGTACGAGTATCCATGAACGAATATCTCGCCGGGACCCAGATTTATACGACCGTCATCACGGCACAGCAGACTGCCCTTCAATATGAAGAAAGTCAGCTGAGCATCCGTCAGCAGCAATTCAATGCGGAAGTTGCTCTGCTGACAGATCTTGGCGGCGGCTGGAATTCCAAAGACCTGCCGACAAAAGCCTCTCTTCAGACAGACAATCCGTTGCTCCCGTCCTTTATCCAAAAAGACAAGAACGGGCGCTAAAAAAAAGGGCGGGATCTTGAAGATCCCGCCCTTTTTTATGGCCTCTTCAGGCAAAAGATGCAGCTCTTAGAGAGCGTGCAGTCCGGCAACACCAGCCAGGATCGCCAGAACGGCCAGCACCAGGAAGATAATGAAAAACAGCTTGGCGATACCTGCGGTCGCGGCAGAAATGCCCGAGAAGCCGAACACGCCAGCAATGATGGAAATGATAAAGAAAACGATAGCATAGTGCAGCATGGGACATGATCCTTGAATTATAGGTCGTGGTCATGTCGTAACGTCATGCGCCTCAGGAAGGTTTCTTTCCTGAAAAAAGAGTACGTGCGAACAACAGACCGCTGAGAAATGCCGAAAACAGCAAGAACAACGGCTGATCCACCATCAGATCAGCCACAACTGCCCGACTTTCTTTTAAGAACGAGCAAATATTTTTCTTTGCACGGGTGCAGTCGACGACCCGCCCAGCCCCATCCTGCAAGGACGGCACGCTCTCATCCAGATATGACGCCAGATCCGCATCCATAGTTTTCAACTCCAAAACCATTTCATCCACGACATAAGAAAACAGGGGCAGCTCGATAACGAACCACCCCTGCTCTTTTACTGCTTAACAACGAAGATGTGACAGATCGCTCTTAGTGACCGACAGTCGTACTCACTTCGCCCCGGGCCGTAGCTTCTTCTGTGTAACGACGAGCCTCAGGAGAAATCTTGAGGGCAAGCGTCATACCAGCAGACGCAAGGTAGATCACAGCAAATGTCCAGATCACATAGCTCATGCCCGGACCGAAAACCGCTCCACAGAACGAGACGATTGCCGGACCAACCCATGTCGAGGCACCTGCGCCGAGACCCAGAATGGACAGAGCTGCAGCTTTTTCACGTGGGCAAATCTGCGGCATCAGGCCTGAAAGCGGCACGAAGGCAGCGACCGTTGCACCATAGAAAATGCCCGCTGCGGCAACCGCCCAGAAATTTCCCGGGTACCAGATTGGCACATAGTAAAACAACGGAATGGCAATGAAGCCGCCGATACCACCGAAGACCGACACTACGAAACGATGCCCCAAAGTGTCAGCAATCATGCCGGAGACAAGGTTAAACAGGATGTTGCTAAGGAAAATCAGCGACAGCAGGTTGAGCCATTGTTCGAGGCTGAAGTGAAGCTGGTCCACAAAGAACGCTGGCATGATGGCAAGGAAAGCGTATTCCGAAGACGTATCGATAATACGGACAATGCCAGCAATCGTCGTCTTGGGTTCACGCCACATGATGCTGAGTGAGCCAAAGAAAATATCTTTGGTGGGCACGTGATCAGGCAGAAGACGCTTCTTGCCCGTAGGCTCGTGCGTAAACAGCAATGCGACGAGGCCACCGATAATCACCAGACCCAGTGAGCACCAGAACGTTTTGAGTTCACCAAGATATGGGATCGTGTAGCGTGCAAACTGGGAGCCAAGTGTCGGCAGCCCCGCAGAGAAAGAGAACCAGAACCATCCAGCAGCCGATCCAAGCATGGCAGCCGGGGTGGCGGCAGCAATCCACACGAGGAAACCGTATGCGAACAGCGGATAGGCAAATCCACGCAGCGCATAAAAGAGAAGGATCATAGGCCCGCTATTCGGACCAAGCCCGAATGTCAGGAAGCAGACTTCCAGAAGAGCCCAAAGGATCAGGCCGATCCACATGACCTTTTTGGGGCCCATCAGATCAGACAGAGGCCCGGAAAACCAGGCGGCAATCATGACCGTGATGCCGTAAAGAGTGAAGAGTTCGTTGACGAACCCTTGGGAGTGGCCGTGGTGCAGCATGTAGGTGTCGAGATATCCGGCTTCGACACCGTCTCCCACCATGAATAAAAGCTGACCAACAAAAGCCCAGAAAAGGGCGCGTGGGATGCCAAGAATTTCCGCTAGTCCGCGTTTAGGTGCGGCTGTTTCGGACATTTTCATGCTCTCCAGGCATAGGCGCGTCACGAACCTGCTTCGACCTCATTGCCGAAACAGATATGGGAGGCGTCGTTGCGGGCCCTACGAGAGTGCTCGGACCCGTTTCTCAAAATTATGCAGGACAGCGAGGCCAACAGATTGTCGACCTTCAGAAAAAGAGACACCCTCCCCGCCCTGACGGGCGGGAGAAAAACAGCCGGTTAAAAAACCAGACGGGAATCGTCCTGCAAGAGATGTGGCAAAACTACACACTCTGCACAGCAATGTGAACCGCAGAATAAAAAAAAGGCCGGTGCATTGCTGCACCGGCCTTTTTTTCGTCTCAAAACGAGAAGCCTCAGGCGGCTTCTTGCTCTTCTGCAACTGGCTTCGGACCGCTGTCCTGGCCCTTGGCATCAACATCGCGCTCTACGAGTTCGATGACTGCCATGTCGGCATTGTCGCCGTAGCGTACGCCAGCCTTCAGAACGCGGGAGTAGCCACCGGCACGAGCCTTGTAGCGCTCTGCAACCGTGCTGAAGAGCTTGCTGACAACCGTGTCATCACGCAGCTGAGCGAATGCCTGACGACGAGCGTGCAGGTCACCGCGCTTACCGAGAGTGATCAGCTTCTCAACAACCGGGCGAAGTTCTTTCGCCTTCGGCAGAGTCGTCGTGATCTGCTCGTGCTTGATGAGTGCGACGGCCATGTTGCGGAACATGGCAGCGCGGTGAGAAGAGGTGACATTGAGCTTACGCCCGCTCACACCATGACGCATTGCTAGTTTTCCTTACCCTAAGAAGTTCTCAAAACGTCTCGTCGAGACGCTTGGCCAGATCCTCGATGTTCTCGGGCGGCCAGGCCGGGACGCTCATGCCGAGCGACAGCCCCATACCGGTGAGAACTTCCTTGATCTCGTTGAGCGATTTACGCCCGAAGTTTGGCGTACGGAGCATTTCCTGTTCGGACTTCTGCACCAGATCGCCAATGTAAACAATGTTGTCGTTCTTGAGGCAGTTGGCGCTACGCACCGAAAGCTCGAGCTCGTCAACCTTGCGAAGAAGATTGCGGTTGAACGGCAGGTCATCCTGCGGCTCTTCATGCTGGACCGGACGCGGCTCATCAAAGTTGATGAACAGCTGAAGCTGATCCTGAAGAATACGCGCAGCAAGAGCCAGACTGTCTTCCGGCGTCACAGCACCGTTCGTCTCAACCGTCAGCAGCAGCTTGTCGTAGTCAGTAACCTGACCAACGCGGGTCTGCTCGACCTTGTAAGACACGCGACGAACCGGTGAGTAGATTGCATCGATCGGAATCATACCAATCGGAGCATCTTCCGGACGGTTTGCAACAGCAGCAACGTAACCTTTGCCCATGTTGACGGTGAACTCCATTCCGAGCTTCACACCATCATCAAGAGTGCAGATCACGAGATCAGGGTTCATGATTTCAATATCATGCCCAGCCTGAATCTGTCCTGCCGTCACTTCTCCCGGACCAGTCGCCGTGAGAATCATGCGCTTCGGCCCCTCACTGTGCATACGCAGAGCGAGCTGCTTAACGTTCAGGACGATGTCCGTAACGTCTTCGCGCACACCTGGAACAGCCGAGAACTCATGCAGAACGCCATCAATCTGAATGGCTGTTACTGCAGCGCCCTGTAGTGAGGACAGAAGAATACGACGCAGCGCATTACCGAGCGTCATACCGAAACCGCGCTCCAGCGGCTCCGCCACGACTGTGGCGATGCGCGAGGCAACCGGGCCGGGCTCGACTTCAAGCTTCTCCGGCTTGATGAGGGACTGCCAGTTTTTCTGGAGAACCAAGGTCGTGGCCTTTCAAACAACGAAGCCCGCCAACAAAAATTGGCGGCACCTGGCCCGCACAAATCGTGCGGAGGGAGATGCAATCACTACACATGCCGCGCATTCTCACGAACGCGCGGCATGGCATCACTCAAACGCGACGACGCTTGCGCGGACGGCAGCCGTTATGGGGCACCGGCGTCATGTCACGAATGGACGTAATCGTGAAGCCAACAGCCTGCAGCGCGCGAAGAGCGCTTTCACGCCCCGAACCCGGGCCGGACACTTCGATCTCAAGCGTTTCCATGCCGTGCTCGCGTGCCTTGCGGCCTGCGTCTTCTGCAGCAACCTGTGCAGCGTACGGTGTGGACTTACGCGAGCCCTTGAAGCCCTGTGCGCCCGAGGAGGACCATGCAATTGCATTACCCTGCGCATCGGAGATCGTGATCATGGTGTTGTTGAACGTGGAAAGCACGTGAGCAACGCCAGAGATGATATTCTTGCGCTCTTTCTTGCGAATGCGCGGTGCTGCGGCCTTAGCCATAATAGAGGTCGTCCTAAAAGTTAGCGAGAAGCGTCAGAGTGAAGCAGTCAGGCGCAAATTAGCGCGTGACCTTCTTCTTGCCAGCAATCGCCACTGCCTTACCCTTACGGGTACGTGCATTCGTGTGCGTACGCTGACCGCGGACCGGAAGGCCGCGACGATGACGCAGACCGCGGTAGCAGCCCAGATCCATCAGACGCTTGATGTTCATAGCGGTTTCGCGACGCAGGTCGCCTTCAACGCGGTGCTCACCGTCGATCAGTTCACGGATCTTTACGATCTCGTCATCAGACAGTTCGTTGACGCGCTTTGCATCGGGGATACCGAGCTTGCTGCAGATTGCCTGCGCGGTCGACGGGCCAATGCCGTAGACATAGCGCAGGCTGATGACCACCCGCTTGTTGGTCGGAATGTTTACGCCGGCAATACGTGCCACGCCAATTCTCCCATCGACGCGATCAATTGACCGCGTCAGCCTGTTTCATGTCCGGTCGAAACCGGATCGTTTGCATCGCAGGCATGTCAGCTCCCAGTCCGATTCCGGAACCCAGGGCCACCTTCACGCCACAGATATGTCGAGGGCGCGCAATATACCGGGCACCCCCCTTGAGTCAAATGAGAATGATCACTTCTGCGTGATCATTCTCATTTCTTCAATTTTTTGCGGTCTTTCCGATGAGTGCATCAATCTCTGCACCCACTTCGTCAACACCCAGCATTCCATCAACATGCTTCAAACGACCAGCCTTCTCATAATAAGGAAGGATTGGTGCAGTCTGACGGCGATAGATATCAAGACGAGATCTCACCACCTCAGGATTGTCATCTGGCCGGCGTGTACCATCTTCCGCAGTACGACTGGCAATACGCTCGACAAGCTGATCTTCGGCAACGTCCAGAAGAATGACGGCATCAATCTTCAACCCATCGGTGCCCAACATGGCATCAAGTGCTTCCGCCTGGCTTTCCGTTCTTGGAAAACCGTCCAGAATAAACCCCTGAGCACAGTCCGGCTGCGCTATACGCCCCTGGATCATCTTTACCATAATAGGATCAGGAAGGAATTCTCCCCTTTCCATAATGGCCTTAGCCTCTTGTCCGATAGGCGTACCAGCAGCAACTTCAGCGCGCAGCATATCTCCAGTGGAGATTTGCTTAAGGCCATAAAGCTGCTCAAGACGCTTTGCCTGCGTGCCCTTACCTGCCCCAGGAGGACCAAGAAGAATAATATTCATCGACGCTTGTTTCCTCCCGAAACGCCATTCCTGGAACCACGGCTACGCTGCTTGCGGATCAGCCCTTGATACTGATGTGCGACAAGATGGGACTGAACCTGCGTCACGGTATCGATCGTTACGGAAACGATAATGATGAGGCTCGTACCGCCAAAATAAAATGGCACGTTGTACTTGCTGATCAAAATCTGCGGCAGAAGACAAACAACAACCAGATACAGAGCACCGATTGTGGTCAGTCTCGACAGGATACGATCAAAATACGACGCCGTGCTTGCCCCGGGACGGATACCCGGAATAAAGCCCCCCTGCTTCCGCAGGTTCTCAGCCGTTTCTTCAGGATTGAATGTCACAGCCGCGTAGAAGTATGAGAAAAACAGGATCATTGCGGCATAGAACAGCATGTAAAGGGGCTGTCCCTGACCAAGCTGCTGCCCGAGAACGGAAAGCCAACCCGGCATATTATGCCCGTTCATGAACCCTGAAATCGTCACAGGAATCAGCAACACGGAAGAAGCAAAAATGGGAGGGATTACACCTGCCGTATTCACCTTCAGCGGCATGTGAGTGGAGTCACCACCAAACATGCGATTGCCAATCTGACGCTTCGGATACTGAATCACAACACGACGCTGCGCCTGCTCCATGAAGACGATAAAGGCAATGACGGCAATCGCCATAACCAGAAAGATCATCACGAAGATTGGGGACAAAGCTCCGGTGCGACCCAGTTCAAACAAACTAGCCAGCGCATGGGGAAGATTGGCGACAATACCCGCAAAAATAATCAGCGAAATACCGTTACCAACACCCCGTGATGTGATCTGCTCGCCAAGCCACATCAGGAACATCGTGCCACCGACCAGCGTCACGACACACGACGCGAGGAAGAAGACACCCGGCATCACCACAGCGCTCGCGCCATGAGACGTCATGTTCTCCAGCCCAACAGCGATGCCGTACGCTTGGAAGAGTGCGATGAAAACAGTGAGGTAACGGGTATACTGGTTAAGCTTTTTGCGCCCCGCCTCACCCTCTTTCTTCATTGCCTCCATAGACGGAAGAGCAGTTGAAAGAAGCTGAATGATAATCGATGCACTGATGTACGGCATGATGTTCAGGGCGAACACAGTCATGCGTCCGAGAGCACCACCCGTGAACATGTCGAACATGCCCAGAATGCCACCCTGATGCTGTGCCAGCAGCTGACCCATAACTGTCGCATCAACACCAGGAACAGGGATATATGTTCCGAGGCGGTAAACGATAAGGGCCAAAAGCGTAAACCAGATACGCTTCTTGAGTTCAGTCGCCTTGGCAAAGGAACTCATATTGAGATTGGCGGCGAGCTGCTCTGCTGCGGAAGCCATCCACCTGTCCTTTCATGAAAACAGCGTCGCCGCACATCTGCACGGGACGCTGTTCACTATCTAACCATACCCCAGATAAATCTGGGAGAGGAGAACTCAGGCTTCAGCCTGAACTTCCTTCTTCGGTGCAAGCACCTTAACGGAGCCACCAGCCTTCTCAACAGCAGCAAGAGCTGCTGCGGAAGCACCGTCGACTTCGATGGTTACGCCATGCGAAAGTTCACCCTTCGCAAGAAGACGAACACCATGGGTCTTGCCATTGACAAGCCCAGCAGCGCGAAGTGTTGCTTCCGTGACAGGAGCTGACTTATCCAGCTTACCTGCTTCGATAGCCTTGGAAATCGCGCCAAGGTTTACCGGAGCATATTCCTTGCGGAAGATGTTCACGAAGCCACGCTTAGGCATACGGCGATACAGCGGAAGCTGACCACCTTCAAAGCCATTCAGCGAGACGCCTTCACGAGCCTTCTGACCCTTAACACCGCGTCCGGAGGTCTTACCCTTACCGGAACCAATGCCACGTCCTAGGCGCTTCTTGCGATAACGAGAGCCCTCATTATCGCGCAATTCGTTGAGGTTCATTTCAACCCTCCACCTGGATGAGGTGGGCAACCTTGCGGATCATCCCACGCACAGCCGGAGTATCTTCCAGCGTACGGGTGGAACCGATACCGCGCAGACCAAGACCAACAAGGGTCTCAGCCTGGCCCGGTTTACGACCAATGACAGAAGCGATCTGCTTTACCTGAACGGTCTTACCGTTTTCAGACATTTGCAGTCTCCTCGGTCTGAGCCTGCTCGCGCTTACCGAAAAGTTCAGCGGCCTTCTTGCCACGACGCGAAGCGACGTTGCGAGGGCTGCTTGCCTTTTCAAGGGCAGCGAACGTAGCCTTGATCATGTTGTGCGGGTTACGCGTTCCGAGGCTCTTAGCGACAACGTCGTTAACACCCAGGCTCTCGAAAACCGCACGCATCGGACCACCGGCGATGATACCCGTACCGGCCTCAGCCGCACGAACAACAACCTTACCAGCGCCGTAGTGACCTGACGTATCATGATGAAGGGTACGACCCTCCTTCATTGGTACGCGGATCATCGTACGCTTGGCGCGCTCGGTAGCCTTACGGATAGCTTCGGGCACTTCACGAGCTTTACCCGCACCGTAACCAACGCGTCCCTTCTGATCGCCAACGACAACCAGCGCTGCGAAAGCAAAGCGACGGCCACCCTTAACAACCTTGGCAACACGATTGATGGTTACGAGCTTGTCGACCAGATCGTCGCCCTGCTCGCGCTCACGACCACCACGGCCGCCTTCTCTTGGCTCACGTGCCATGTGTGATCCTCCTTAGAACGAGAGTCCGCCCTCACGGGCAGCCTCTGCCAGGGCCTTGACCCGGCCATGATAGACATAAGCGCCGCGATCAAACACGACGGCCGTCACGCCAGCTGCCAAGCCACGTTCCGCGATCAGCTTGCCGATCGCCGAAGCTGCGTCCACGTTAGCACCGGTGTTGCCATTGTCGCGGAGCTCTTTTTCCAGCGTAGATGCGCTGGCAAGAGTACGACCCTGTGCATCGTCGATGATCTGGGCGTGAATGTGCTTGCTGGAACGGAAGACCGACAAACGCGGCCGGCCGCCGCTCTTGCGACGAAGCTGGAAACGCAGCCGCTGACGGCGACGTTCCTGCAATCCTTGCTGCGATGCCATTACTTCTTCTTACCTTCCTTGCGACGCAGAACTTCCGTGTCATAACGAACGCCCTTGCCCTTGTATGGCTCAGGCTTGCGGAAGCTGCGAATATCGAGAGCGACCTGACCAACGCGCTGCTTGTCGTTGCCTTCAACAACAATAGCGGTCGGACGCGGCGTGGTGATCTTGATACCGGCCGGAATCGGATAAACGACATCGTGCGAGAAGCCGAGGTTCATCACCAGATTGGATCCCTGAACAGCTGCACGGAAACCCGTACCCTGAATTTCAAGACCCTTGGTGAAACCAACAGACACACCCTTGACCATATTTGCGATCAGAGCGCGCGTCGTTCCCCACATCGTCCAGTTTTCACGGGAGCGACGACCAATCGGAGCAACTGCAACTGAGTTGTCTTCGATTTTCACGTCCACGTGACGAGAAACCGGGAAGCTCAGTTCACCAAGCTTGCCTTTGGCCGTGAAGACACCGTTGGCAACTGCGACCTGCACACCTGCCGGAACTTCTACGGGATATTTACCTACGCGAGACATGCGACCCTCCTCAGAAGACGCGGCAGAGAACCTCGCCGCCAACATTGGCAGCGCGGGCCTCGACGTCCGAAAGGACGCCACGCGGGGTGGACAGGATCGACACACCAAGGCCGGCATAAACGCGCGGAAGTTCCTTGATCTTCGAATAGACACGACGGCCAGGCTTGGAGACCCTATGGATTTCCTTAATGACCGGCTGCCCTTCAACGTACTTCAGCTCAATACGGAGCTGCGATACGCCCTTACGGACTTCTTCCGTGGAAAAACCACGGATGTAACCTTCACGCTTCAGAGCCTCAAGCACGTTCGTGCGAAGCTTGGAAGCGGGCGCAACGCAGGCAGCATGACGAGCACGCTGAGCATTACGGATCCGGGTAAGCATATCACCCAGTGGATCAGACAACGACATTCGATCTATCCCTTACCAGCTCGACTTGACCATGCCAGGAATCTGGCCGGCGGACGCAAGATCACGCAGAGCGATACGGCAAAGCTCGAACTTACGGTAGTTAGCACGGGGACGACCGGTCAGCTTGCAACGAAGACGGACGCGCGTTGCGGATCCGTTACGTGGCATCTGTGCCAGCTTAAGAGTCGCTTCAAATCGGTCTTCAACCGAAAGGGAACGATCCTTGATGATGTTTTTAAGAGCGGTCCGCTTTTCCTTATCGCGCTTTGCAAGAGCTGCGCGATGGTTATTACGGTTAACCGCTGAGATCTTCGCCATCTCGAATTTTCTCCCGGAACCTGTCAGGCCTATCCCGACGGTTTTCCAATCTGCGTGTCTATAAAGGAAAGCGGCCTTCCAATGGAAGGCCGAATCCTTATTTTTAGTCGCGATCGGTCTGAAAAATTACCTGATCAACCTGCAAACGGCAGATCGAAGGCCTTCAGCAGAGCCTTTGCTTCGGCATCGGTCTTTGCAGTGGTCACGAAGATGATGTCCATACCGCGAACGGCATCGATCTTGTCATATTCGATTTCCGGGAAAACAATCTGTTCCTTGATGCCCATGGCGAAGTTGCCACGACCATCAAAACCCTTGTTTGCCGGAAGACCACGGAAATCACGAATGCGAGGCATTGCGATCGTCACGAGACGGTCGAGGAACTCATACATACGCTGACGACGCAGAGTAACCTTACAACCGATCGGAAGACCTTCACGGATCTTGAAGCCAGCAATAGCCTTGCGTGCCAGCGTCTTGACCGGCTTTTGACCGGAAATCGCTGCCATTTCAGCAACTGCTGCATCCAGCTTCTTCTGGTCGCCAGCTGCTTCGCCAACGCCCATGTTCAGCACGATCTTCTCGAGCTTAGGAACCTGCATCGGGTTTGCGTAGCCGAACTGCTCAAGAAGCTGCTTACGAAGAATTTCTTCGTAGCGCTGCTGCATACGCGGCAAAGCGGTGTTGTTATCGCTCATTTTTGCGTTCCTCAGCCTTCGATCACTTCGCCGGTTGCCTTAGCAACACGAACTTTGCGACCGTCTTCAAGAACCCGAAAGCCAACGCGTGTCGGCTTACCGCTCTTGGGATCAACCAGCTTCAGGTTTGACAGATGGATCGGCATTTCCTGCTCGATGATACCACCTTCTCCACCTGCGCGGTTGGGCTTCGTGTGACGCTTAGCGATAGCTACGCCGCGGACGACAGCTTTCTCAGCTTTTGGCATCACTGAAAGGACTTCACCACGAACGCCCCGGGACTTGCCGGAAAGAACGAGGACCTGATCGCCTTTTTTAATACGTGCAGCCATTACAGCACCTCCGGCGCCAGGGAGATAATCTTCATGAACTTGCGTGCACGCAGTTCACGAACGACCGGGCCAAAGATACGCGTGCCAATCGGCTCCTGCTGCTTGTTAATCAGCACAGCAGCATTCTTGTCAAAACGGATCGCAGATCCGTCTGCACGACGTACCGGATAAGACGTACGAACGATAACGGCCTGATGGACGTCACCCTTCTTCACCTTACCGCGGGGAATGGCTTCCTTAACGGATACGACAATGATGTCGCCGACCGAGGCAGTCTTCCGCTTGGAGCCGCCCAGCACCTTGATGCACTGCACCCGACGCGCACCGGAATTATCGGCGACGTCAAGGTTGGTCTCGGGATGAATCATGTGCCTACCCCCTTATGCGCTGACGGAAGAGGAAGCCGAAGCCATGTCCTCTCCGTTGCGTGCGACGACAGACCAAGTCTTGCGCTTGGAAATCGGTGCGCATTCTTCAATACGAACCAGATCGCCAATTTGGCAGACGTTGGCTTCATCATGAGCCGCATACTTTTTGGAGCGGCGGATGAATTTCTTATAGAGCGGGTGCATGATACGACGATCAACAAGAACGGTAACCGTCTTGTCCATCTTGTCGCTCGTTACTCGCCCTGTCAGGACGCGCCTTGGCATCGTCCGTCTCCTCTCAGGACTTTGCGGCGGACGTTTGGGCGCCCGCACGGTTCTTCGATTGATGAGCCAGTGTCTTGATGCGCGCGACAGCACGACGCACGACCTTAACACGGCTTGTGTTTTCCGACTGCCCGGTGGCAGCCGCAAAACGGTGATTAATCTGTTCGCGCTTCAGATCGATGAGCAGAGCGTTCAGCTCGTCCTCGCTCTTCGCGCGCAGATCTGCAGGCTTGTACGTGTCGGCCATCTTACGCGTCTCCGATACGCTGAACGAACTTGGTCTTGATCGGAAGCTTTGCAGCTCCCAGGCTCAATGCCAAGCGAGCGACTTCCGGCGGAACGCCTTCGATCTCAAACAGGATGCGACCTGGCTTGACACGAGCTGCCCAGTACTCTGGGGAACCCTTGCCCGAGCCCATACGCACTTCTGCAGGCTTTGTCGAGACCGGAAGGTCAGGAAAAATACGAATCCAGACGCGACCGGCACGCTTCATCGCACGAGTAATAGCACGACGGGACGCTTCGATCTGACGGGCCGTGATCCGCTCTGGCTCAAGAGCCTTCAGACCATATGCACCGAAGTTCAGCTGCGTTCCGCTTTTCGCAAGACCGTGGATACGGCCTTTGTGAGCTTTACGAAACTTTGTCCGCTTTGGGGAAAGCATGTTGTTAAATCCTCAATCAGCACCAGCAATGGAACTGTAGGCTTTCGCCTACAATTCAACGTTGCGGAGCCTGCTCCGCGGCACGACGGTCTTGTGCCAGGGGGTCATGAGCCAGGATCTCACCCTTGAAGATCCAGACCTTCACACCGCAGGTTCCATAAGTCGTCTTGGCCGTCGCCGTGCCATAGTCGATATCAGCGCGGAGCGTATGCAACGGCACACGTCCCTCACGATACTTCTCGTCACGTGCGATTTCGGCACCACCCAGACGTCCGCTGCAAGTAATACGGATGCCCTGGGCGCCCAGACGCATTGCAGACTGGATTGCGCGCTTCATGGCGCGGCGGAAAGCAACGCGACGCTCAAGCTGCTGAGCAATGTTTTCAGCAACCAGAGTTGCGTCGATTTCCGGCTTACGGATCTCAACGATGTTCAGCGCCACGTCGGTCTTCGCCATACGGCTCAGTTCCTTACGCAGTGCATCGATGTCCTGACCCTTCTTACCGATCACGACACCCGGACGGGCAGCGTAGATCGTTACGCGGGGCTTCTTTGCCGGACGCTCGATAACAACACGAGAGACACCAGCACCAGACAGCTTACGACGCAGGAATGCACGCAGCTTAAGGTCTTCATGAAGAAGACGTGCATAGTCTGCACCTGCGTACCAGCGGCTATCCCAGGTACGGTTAACACCGAGCCGAAGCCCGATTGGATTGACCTTATGTCCCATGGATCAAGCTGCCTTCTGCTCTTCGCTGGTTTCCGACGCTTCTGCAGCTTCGGCCACAACAATCTTCAGGTGGCTGAAGAACTTTTCAACGCGAGCCGAGCGACCACGGCCACGAGCGTGAAAACGCTTCATGACAATGGACTTGCCGACTTCAGCCGTCTTCACAACCAGACGATCAACGTCCAGCTGATGATTGTTCTCAGCGTTGGCCACGGCGCTCTCAAGAGTCTTCTTGACCTGCTGCGCGATACGGCGACGCGAGAAGGTCAGAGCGGCAATAGCCTTGTCAGCTGGCTGGTTACGGATCATTGCCGCAACCAGGTTCAGCTTACGCGGGCTAACACGGATGTTACGCGTAATTGCTTGCGCTTCCGTATCAGCAAGCGTGCGGATGTGCTTCGGCTTGCTCATTTTCAGCCCCGCTTCGACTTCTTGTCAGAGCCATGACCGGTGTAGGTCCGTGTCGGTGAGAATTCACCGAACTTGTGACCGACCATGTTCTCCGTGACCTGCACAGGCAGGAACTTGTGACCATTATAGACGCCGAACGTAAGCCCGACGAACTGCGGCAGAATCGTGGAACGACGTGACCAGATCTTGATCACTTCGTTACGACCAGAAGCACGTGCTGCTTCTGCTTTGCCGAACAGATACCCGTCAACGAACGGGCCCTTCCAGACGGAACGTGCCATCTCTGTTTGCCCCCTCTTACTTGCCGGACTTACGGCGACGGATGATCAAGCTATCCGTCTTTTTGTTAACACGCGTCTTGTAACCCTTCGTCGGAACGCCCCACGGCGTAACCGGATGACGGCCACCAGATGTACGACCTTCACCACCACCATGTGGGTGATCGACCGGGTTCATGACAACGCCACGGTTGTGCGGACGACGTCCGAGCCAACGGGAACGTCCAGCTTTACCCATGTGCTGGTTCATGTTGTCTGGGTTAGAGACAGCACCAACCGTTGCCATGCATTCGCCGCGAACAAGACGTAGTTCACCAGACTGAAGCTTGATCTGCGCGTAGCCCGCGTCTTTACCGACGAGCTGAGCATACGTTCCAGCGGAACGTGCCATCTTGCCGCCAGCACCTGGCTTCAGTTCAATGTTGTGAACAATCGTACCAACCGGCATAGCGCCAAGAGACATCGCATTGCCCGGCTTCACGTCCGTATGGGCGCCAGAGATGACGCGATCGCCAACCTTGATGCGCTGCGGAGCCAGAATGTAAGCAAGCTCGCCGTCATCGTACTTGATGAGTGCGATAAACGCCGTACGATTTGGATCGTACTCAAGGCGTTCAATCGTTGCACCCACATCGAACTTACGACGCTTGAAATCGACGTAACGATAGGACTGCTTGTGCCCGCCGCCACGGAACCGAACTGTCGTACGGCCGTGGTTATTACGACCGCCAGACTTGTTCTTACCTTCCGTCAGCTGCTTGACCGGCTTGCCCTTCCAGAGCTCGCTACGATCAATCAGCACGGTGCCGCGTGTGCTCGGCGTCGTGGGATTAAAGTGCTTTAGTGCCATGGTTATTACCCCGCGTCAGCCCAGCTTCGCTGTAAGGTCAATGGATTGACCTTCTGCAAGCTGTACATACGCCTTCTTGATGTCAGAGCGGCGACCAGGACGACCCTTGACGCGCTTCGTCTTACCCTTCTGGACCAGCGTGTTCACGCCAGAAACCTTAACGTTGAAGAGCTTCTCGACAGCGGCCTTGATCTGCGGCTTGGTTGCAGTCGTGGAGACCTTGAAAACAACCTGATTACGCTCCGAAAGAAGCGTAGCCTTTTCCGTGATCAGCGGCGAACGGACCACATCGTAAAGAGCTTCCTGAGACATGTTCTCAGCTGTCTTACGTGCGTTCATGACGATAGAGATGGTCATGCCAGACGCTCCTTAAGACCCTCAAGACCCGCACGGGTAATAACCAGTACATCGTGGTTGAGGATGTCATAGACGTTCGCGCCGATGGTCGGCAGGACGTCAATCTTCGGCAGGTTCGCAACCGCACGAGCAAACTGCTCATCAACCGCACCATCCACAATCAACGCGGAGGACCAGCCGAGAACCTTGAGCTTAGCAGCAGCTTCACGGGTCTTGCTCACGCCATTAGCGGTATCGAGCACAACCAGCTTGCCAGCAGCAGCCTTCTGCGACAGCGCAGAAATCAGGCCGAGACGACGAACCTTCTTTGGCAGATCGTATCCGTGGTCACGGACAACCGGACCATGAACAACGCCACCCGTACGGAACTGCGGCGCACGCAGCGAGCCCTGACGTGCAGAACCGGTGCCCTTCTGGCGGAACGGCTTCTTCGTCGTACCAGAAACTTCACCCATGCCTTTGGTGCGATGCGTGCCAGCGCGGCGCTTAGCCAGCTGCCAGTGAACAACTCGCGCCATGATGTCGGCACGCGGAGAAACCGCGAAAATCTCTTCTGGAAGCGCGACTGAGCCAGCGCTGCCATTATCGAGGGTCTTGATATCGTATTCCATGCCCCTCGTCCTCAACCGGCGGCCGCTACGACTGCAGCCGGGTACGGCGCATCGGCGTGGCGAGCCTTCTTGATTGCATCGCGAATCAGCACAAGGCTATTCTTCGCACCAGGAATCGCACCCCTGACCATAATCAGGTTACGCTCTTCATCCACGGCTGCCACTTCCAGGTTCAGCGTTGTAACACGCTCGTCACCCATATGGCCTGCCATCTTCTTGCCCTTGAAGACCTTGCCAGGATCCTGGCGCTGTCCCGTAGAACCATGAGAACGGTGGCTAATGGAAACGCCGTGAGAGGCTTCAAGGCCAGCGAAGTTATGACGCTTCATAACACCCGCAAAACCTTTACCCTTACTCTGGCCCGTGACATCAACTTTCTGCCCAACCACGAAATGGTTAGCGGAGAGCTTTGCGCCGGCCTCAAGCAGAGCATCTTCCGCAACGCGGAACTCTACGAGGTGCTTCTTCGGCTCAACCTTGGTACGGGCAAAGTGGCCACGATTTGCCTTGGTGACATTCTTCACCTTGGCATTACCAAGACCGAGCTGAACGGCTGTATAGCCATCACGCTCATTCGTGCGGGTATCCACAACCTGAACTTCGTCAAGGTGCAGGACCGTCACAGGCACATGAGTGCCGTCTTCTTTAAACAGCCGGGTCATCCCCAGCTTTTTTGCAATCAATCCGGTACGCATCGTCTGGACCTTAGAGTTTGATCTCGACATCAACGCCAGCGGCGAGGTCGAGCTTCATGAGGGCGTCCACGGTCTGCGGTGTCGGCTCGACAATGTCGAGCAGCCGGCGGTGAGTCCGAATTTCGAACTGCTCGCGGCTTTTCTTATCCACGTGTGGCGAACGGTTCACCGTGAAACGTTCGATATGCGTCGGCAGCGGGATCGGACCCCGAACCCGCGCACCCGTACGCTTCGCCGTGTTTACGATCTCTTTGGTGCTGTTGTCCAGCACTCGATGATCGTACGCCTTAAGGCGAATGCGGATGTTCTGGTTGTCCATAGTCTTAATTCGTCCAACTCAAAAATTCGGGTCTCGTCCTACTGCCATTGCATCTGAAAGGGAACCCCGGCCAGAAATAAATCTGGCCGGGGCTTCCATATCAACGGCGAAACGCAGGACTTAGGCGCTGATTGAAGAAACCACGCCTGCACCCACGGTGCGGCCACCTTCGCGAATTGCGAAGCGGAGGCCTTCGTCCATGGCGATCGGAGCAATCAGCTCGACATCCATGGCTACGTTATCACCCGGCATGACCATTTCCGTGCCTTCTGGCAGCGTCACGACGCCAGTGACGTCGGTCGTACGGAAATAGAACTGCGGGCGGTAGTTCGTGAAGAACGGCGTATGACGGCCACCTTCTTCCTTCGTGAGGATGTAAGCCTCAGCCTTGAACGTCTTGTGCGGCGTAATGGAACCTGGCTTTGCAAGAACCTGACCACGCTCAACGTCTTCACGCTTCGTGCCACGAACCAGTGCACCGATGTTGTCACCAGCTTCACCGCGATCGAGCAGCTTGCGGAACATCTCAACACCCGTAACGGTTGTCTTGATGGTGTCCTTCAGGCCGATGATTTCAACTTCATCGCCAACGTTCACAACGCCACGCTCGACACGGCCAGTAACAACCGTACCACGACCAGAGATCGAGAACACGTCTTCGATCGGCATCAGGAACGGACGATCGACCGGACGCTCAGGCTGCGGAATGTAGGTGTCTACAGCTTCCATCAGCTCAAGAACGCGATCTTCACCGATGGTGGCATCACCATCTTCAAGAGTCACAAGAGCAGAACCCTTGACGATGGGGATATCGTCGCCTGGGAACTGGTAGGAAGACAGAAGCTCGCGAACTTCCATTTCCACCAGCTCAAGCAGCTCTTCGTCATCAACCTGATCGACCTTGTTCAGGAACACGACCAGAGCAGGAACACCGACCTGACGGGCAAGCAGGATGTGCTCACGCGTCTGTGGCATCGGGCCGTCAGCAGCGGACACAACCAGAATTGCGCCATCCATCTGAGCGGCACCAGTGATCATGTTCTTGACGTAGTCAGCATGGCCAGGGCAGTCGACGTGAGCGTAGTGACGGTTCTTCGTCTCATACTCAACGTGAGCCGTGGAGATGGTGATACCACGAGCGCGCTCTTCAGGAGCCTTGTCGATCTGGTCATATGCGCTGAACGTTGCGCCACCGGTCTTTGCCAGCACCTTGGTGATTGCAGCAGTCAGCGAGGTCTTGCCGTGATCGACGTGACCGATCGTACCAATGTTGCAGTGCGGCTTGTTCCGCTCGAATTTAGCCTTTGCCATCGTCTTTCTCCAAAACCCTGCCTTCCACGAGGCAGAGATAAGACTGAAAGTTCATCCAGTCAGTACCTGTTAGATTCCCAGATACTGCCGGAAGCCCTTTAGCGGGTTCTGATTACCAGCGATAGTGACTGAATGCCTTGTTGGCTTCAGCCATACGGTGGGTGTCTTCGCGCTTCTTTACAGCAGCGCCACGATTGTTAACCGCGTCCATCAGTTCGTTGGACAAGCGCTCCTGCATCGTGTTCTCACCGCGCTTGCGGGAGGCATCGATCAACCACCGGATCGCCAGAGCCTGACGGCGCTCAGTGCGCACTTCGACAGGCACCTGATAGGTAGCACCACCGACACGACGTGAACGGACTTCAACAGCCGGCTTCACGTTGTCCAGAGCCGAGTGGAACATAGCCACCGGGTCAGCAGTTGCACCACCACGGTGACGCAGAACCTCGAGAGCACCGTAAACGATGCCTTCGGCGGTGGATTTCTTTCCATCGTACATCAGCGCATTCATGAAGCGCGTAATGACGATGTCTCCGAATTTTGGATCGGGAAGGATCTCACGCTTTACAGCGCGGTGACGGCGACTCATTCCAAATACCTCTTACTTCGGACGCTTCGCGCCATACAGCGAACGACGCTGACGACGCTTAGCGATGCCCTGCGTGTCAAGCACGCCTCGCAGGATGTGATAACGCACACCAGGAAGATCCTTCACTCGCCCACCACGGATAAGAACAACACTGTGTTCCTGAAGGTTATGACCTTCACCCGGAATGTAGCTTACGACCTCGTACCCGTTGGTCAGACGCACCTTGGCGACCTTACGCAGAGCGGAGTTCGGCTTCTTTGGCGTTACCGTGTACACGCGCGTGCATACGCCACGCTTCTGGGGGCATCCCTGTAGTGCAGGGACCTTATTCCGCTTTGCGGCCGGCTCACGGCCGTTCGCGATCAACTGGTTGATGGTCGGCATGCGCCCTTCCCAATCCTTGTCCTATTCCGGACAGAAAGCACCAGACTTTCTGCCATGACATTTTATTCAAATCGACATGCGGCTGAACCGCCTGCCTATCCCACATTTGGAAAGAGAAACAGCAAAAGCCATTTCCCTCCTTTTGTAGCGTGCGGCCTTGGCATCCCCCGAATCCGAGGTAGCGGCACCACATGCGATTCTTTGTCTTCGACGGCTTTTTTTCGCCTAATTAGACGGGAGTAGCCGAGGGCGCGGAACCTACGAAGGGTTCCGCGTTGAGTCAAGTGTTTCGGCTAAAATTGCGGCGATTCTAAAGAGAGAGTTTTTAGAATCGCCGCAATTTCCCCCCTGCTCTTCTTCTAAAAGAGGAACAGAGGAGTTTCTCATTATTCTGCCGCGTCTTTCACTTCAGCCGCTGAACGGCCAACGCGATGACGATCCTGGCTGGCAGCAATGCCGCGCAGACGGTTCATAACGCTACCAGTACCGGCCGGGATCAGACGACCCACAATCACGTTCTCCTTGAGACCGTTCAGTGTGTCGACCTTACCAGACGTCGCAGCGTCCGTAAGTACGCGCGTCGTCTCCTGGAAGGATGCTGCCGAGATAAAGGACTGCGTCTGCAGGGAAGCCTTGGTAATGCCCTGTAGCACCGGCATAGCCACTGCTGGGGTATCACCGTTTTCCTGAAGACGCTGGTTCTCGATCTCGTACTCAATCCGATCCACGGTCTCGCCGATCAGATAGGTAGAATCCCCTGGCTCCAGAATTTCAACCTTCTGCAGCATCTGACGAACAATGACCTCGATGTGCTTGTCATTGATCTTCACGCCCTGCAGTCGATAGACGTCCTGAATTTCGTTAACCAGATAATCCGAAAGCGCCTCGACACCCATAACTTTCAGAATGTCATGCGGCACACGCGGACCATCGACCAGCGGATCACCCTTCTGAACAAAGTCACCTTCCTGAACGGAAACGTGCTTGCCCTTCGGGATGAGATACTGCGTCTCTTCGCTGGTCTCGTCGTTTTTCACGATAACGCAACGCTTCGACTTGTAATCCTTCCCGAACTCAATACGCCCATCGCCTTCGGCAATGATCGCATGATCCTTCGGTCGGCGGGCTTCGAACAGTTCGGCAACACGCGGCAGACCACCGGTAATGTCACGGGTCTTGGAACCTTCACGCGGAATACGCGCCAGCACGTCACCAGCATGAACTTCGGCACCATTCTCAATCGACAAAATACTGTCTGGTGAGAGGAAGTAGCGAGCATCATTGCCATTGGCGAGCTTGACCACATTACCCGCAGCATCCTTGAGCTGCAGACGTGGACGAAGATCAACACCCTTAGAAGCCTGCTTGTAGTCAACCACAACCTTGGAGCTAAGGCCTGTGACCTCATCCATACGTTCGACAAGCGTGATGCTGTCGATCAGGTCAAGGTATTCAACCGTACCAGCCTGCTCGGTGATGATTGGAAGGGTGTACGGGTCCCACTCAGCCATCTTCTGACCACGTGCGACTGCCTCACCCTCGCCCACCATCAGACGTGCACCATAAGGCACACGATAACGGGCACGCTCGACACCGTTCTCATCGGTCAGCAGGATTTCGCAGTTACGCGACATCACCACCAGAACCTTCTGAGAGTTCTCAACCACGTTGCGGTTCTTGATCGTCACACGCCCATCACGGGAGGCTTCGACCATCGACTGCTCGGCGCCACGCGTTGCTGCACCACCAATATGGAAGGTACGCATCGTCAGCTGGGTACCAGGCTCACCGATTGACTGAGCGGCAATAACGCCGACAGCTTCACCAATGTTTACCGGCGTACCGCGAGCCAGATCACGACCATAGCAATGCGCACAGATACCAACGCGGCTATCGCATGTCAGAACCGAGCGGATCTCCATGCTCTCGACGCCGGCCTTCTCGATGAGCTCGGCTTCAGGCTCCTCGATCAGGGTGTTGCGCGGAAGCAGAACTTCATGCGTCACCGGGTGCAGCACATCCTTGGACGTCGTACGTCCCAGAATACGCTCAGACAGCGAAGCGACGACTTCGCCACTATCCATAACTGCACGAACCGTCAGGCCGCGTTCGGTACCGCAATCCGGCTCAACGATGATGCAATCCTGGGCAACGTCAACGAGACGACGCGTCAGATAACCCGAGTTTGCAGTCTTCAGAGCCGTATCCGCGAGGCCCTTACGAGCACCATGGCTGGACGTGAAGTAATCGAGAACCGACAGACCTTCTTTGAAGTTCGCGATAATCGGCTGTTCGATAATTTCGCCCGAAGGCTTCACCATCAGACCGCGCATACCAGCGAGCTGCTTCATCTGGGCCGGCGACCCACGAGCACCGGAGTGGCTCATCATCCAGACAGAGTTGGTCGGCTTACCGATAACCTGCTTGGAAATTTCCTTCAGCATGGCTGCCTGGACTTCGTCCGTGCAACGTGACCATGCGTCAACCACCTTGTTATAGCGCTCGCCGGCGGTGATCAGACCATCCTGATACTGCTGTTCGAATTCCTTGACCTCTTCCGACGTCTTGGCAACCAGCGGCGCCTTTTCTGCCGGAATGATCATGTCATCCTTGCCGAAGGAGATGCCGGCACGGGCAGCATGACGGAAGCCAAGACCCATCAGACGGTCACAGAAGATCACTGCTTCCTTCTGACCACAGTGACGGTAGACCGTGTCAATTACGTCAGACACGTTCTTCTTCGTCAGCTGCTTATTGATCAGGCTGAACGGAATCGCTGGGTGCTTCGGCAGGATCTGCGCAATAAGCGCGCGTCCCGGCGTCGTCACGATCATCTGGCGGATCGGCTTACCGTTTTCATCAACGGTCGGCAGGCGCAGACGAATCTTATCGTGCAGTTGCAGAGTGCCCGACAGCATTGCGCTCTCGATTTCTGCAACATCCGAGTATGCTGGCGGCGCAGCCTTAACGACCTTGTCGCCTTCGATAACAGCTTCGTCTGGTGTTGCCCGATACTCAGGAACTTCAAGGCTCAGATAATAGAGACCCAGAACAATATCCTGAGACGGCACGATAATCGGCTTACCGTTAGCCGGGCTAAGGATGTTGTTTGTGGACATCATCAGCACGCGAGCTTCCAGCTGCGCTTCGAGCGACAACGGAACGTGCACGGCCATCTGATCGCCGTCAAAGTCAGCATTGAACGCGGTGCAGACCAGCGGGTGAAGCTGGATAGCCTTCCCTTCGATCAGCGTTGGCTCAAATGCCTGAATACCAAGACGGTGAAGCGTCGGCGCACGGTTCAGCATCACAGGATGCTCGCGGATAACCTCTTCGAGGATATCCCAAACTTCCGGACGCTCTTTCTCCACCATGCGCTTTGCAGCTTTAATGGTGGTAGCGTGACCATACTTCTCAAGCTTCGAGTAGATGAACGGCTTGAAAAGCTCTAGCGCCATCTTCTTTGGAAGACCGCACTGGTGCAGCTTCAGCTCCGGGCCAACCACGATGACCGAACGGCCAGAGTAGTCAACGCGCTTACCAAGAAGGTTTTGACGGAAACGGCCCTGCTTGCCCTTGAGCATGTCGGACAGAGACTTCAGCGGACGCTTGTTGGCACCCGTGATGGCACGTCCACGACGACCGTTATCGAACAGCGCATCGACAGATTCCTGAAGCATACGCTTTTCGTTGCGAACAATAATGTCCGGCGCACGAAGCTCGATCAGACGCTTCAGACGGTTATTACGGTTGATAACGCGACGATACAGATCATTCAGATCGGACGTGGCAAAACGACCGCCATCCAGCGGGACCAGCGGACGCAGTTCCGGTGGGATCACCGGAATAATGTCCATGATCATCCAATCCGGACGAGAACCACTCTCAACGAATGCCTCAACAAGCTTCAGACGCTTAACCAGCTTCTTACGAGCAGCCTCAGACGTTGCCTTGCGCAGCTTCTTGCGCATCATCGTCTTTTCGGAATCGCCTTCCATGACTTCAGCATCATAGTCAAACGGATCCGCCAAGCCCTTTGCCTTAGCGGCAAGGCTCAGTTCGCGCTCCTGAGCGTTGGGAATACCCCAATCATACGTGGAAAGTGCACGCTTGATGGCTTCAGCGCCGATACCAACGTCGATGCCTGCATCCGGATATTCATCCAGAAGATCTTCACAACGTACTTCGTCCAGAAGGTACTGGTCGCGCTTCTTGCCGTTCTTGTATGACTCGATCTGATCGGAGTCACAGACTCCCTTGTCGAGCACAAGGAACTTTTCGAAGTACAGAACTGGCTCAACATCCTTGAGAGCCATATCCATCATCGTAGCAATACGGCTAGGAAGCGACTTCAGGAACCAGATATGTGCAACGGGTGAAGCGAGCTCGATATGGCCCATACGCTCACGGCGAACCTTCGCCAGCGTAACTTCAACACCGCACTTTTCACAGACAATGCCGCGGAACTTCATCCGCTTGTATTTTCCGCACAGGCATTCGTAGTCCTTGATCGGACCAAAAATACGGGCACAGAAAAGGCCGTCACGCTCAGGCTTGAACGTCCGGTAATTAATGGTCTCCGGCTTTTTGATTTCACCGTAAGACCAGGAACGGATCTGCTCGCTGGAAGCGAGCTGGATCTTGATCTGATCGAAGGCTACCGACTGGCCAGCCTGACCCAGGATCTTCATGAGTTCGTTCATGCGCCGAAACCCCAATGCGCGCCGCAGCGTCCTGCGGGCGCGTCAAAATTGAACCGTAAAGCGAGCAGCAGAGACGCCAATTAAGCGGCGCCCTGCTCAAGTTCGACATTCAGACCGAGCGACTTCAGTTCCTTGATCAGAACGTTGAAGCTCTCAGGAATACCGGCCTCGAAGTCATCCTGCTCACGCACGATCGCCTCATAAACCTTGGTACGGCCGGACACGTCATCCGACTTCACCGTCAGCATTTCCTGCAGCGTATATGCTGCGCCATACGCCTCAAGTGCCCACACTTCCATCTCACCGAAGCGCTGACCACCGAACTGCGCCTTACCACCCAGCGGCTGCTGCGTAACAAGCGAGTAAGGACCGATCGAACGTGCATGGATCTTGTCGTCGACAAGGTGATGCAGCTTCAGCATGTAGATGTAGCCAACTGTCGTCTTACGCTCGAACAGCTCGCCTGTACGACCATCGATCAGCTGGGACTGGCCAGACTTATCAACGCCAGCCTTCTCCAGCATGTTTTCGATATCGGGGATGGAAGCCCCATCGAAAACAGGCGTAGCAATTGGCAGGCCCTTGCGGAGGTTATTGGCCAGCTCAACAAGCTGCTCGTTAGGAAGCGTTGCCACATCCGTCTCGAACACTTCGTCGCCATAGACATCACGCAGGCGATCAAGCAGTTCCTGCTTACGCTCGCCAGACCGCTGATACTCGTCGACCATTTCCCCGATGCTTGCGCCAATATTGGCACATGCCCAACCCAGATGGGTTTCAAGGATCTGACCGATGTTCATACGAGACGGCACACCAAGCGGATTGAGAACGATATCAACCGCCTGACCGTTCTCCAGGAACGGCATGTCCTCGACTGGCACAACACGGGAAACAACACCCTTGTTACCATGGCGACCGGCCATCTTATCGCCAGGCTGAAGCTTACGCTTCACAGCGACGAAGACCTTAACCATCTTCATCACCCCAGGCGGCAGTTCATCACCACGCTGAAGCTTCTCGACCTTGTTCTCAAAGCGAGAGTTAATGAGGCGAACAGCTTCGTCGAACTCTGAACGCAGGGTCTCAAGCTCGGCGGTGACTTCGTCAGAAGCAACCGTGACGTTCCGCCATGCAGCGCGAGGATGCTCATCAAGCACCTCTACTGTGATCGGCGTTCCTGCACGGATCCCCTTGAAGCCTGCTCCTGCCACTTCACCAACCAGACGCTCACGCAGACGGTTGTGGAAGCTACGCTCCTGAATGGAACGCTCATCATCACGGTCCTTCGTCAGACGCTCGATTTCAGCGCGTTCGATGGCCATGGCACGTTCGTCCTTGTCCACACCGCGGCGCGAGAAGACACGAACATCAACGATCGTTCCAGTCGTTCCAGGTGGAAGCTTCAGAGACGTATCACGAACGTCAGAAGCCTTTTCACCAAAAATGGCACGCAGAAGCTTCTCTTCCGGCGTCATCGGGCTTTCGCCCTTTGGTGTCACCTTACCAACAAGAATGTCGCCCGGATTAACCTCTGCACCGACATAAACAATGCCAGCCTCGTCAAGGTTACGAAGAGCTTCTTCGCCGACATTAGGAATGTCGCGCGTAATTTCTTCCTGACCCAGCTTCGTATCACGAGCCATGACTTCGAATTCCTCGATATGAATCGAGGTGAACACGTCATCACGAGCAATACGCTCAGAAATCAGGATGGAGTCTTCGAAGTTGTAACCGTTCCAAGGCATGAACGCGACGAGCACGTTACGACCCAGAGCCAGTTCACCCAGCTCCGTGGACGGACCGTCAGCGATGATGTCGCCAGCATGAACCGTATCACCAACCTTTACCAGCGGGCGCTGGTTGATGCAGGTCGACTGGTTCGAACGCATGTACTTGCGAAGGCGATAGATATCGACGCCTTGAGTTGCACCGGCATCGTCGGTCGCGCGGACAACGATACGGGCACCATCAATCTGGTCGATAATACCGTCACGCTTGGCGACGATTGTCGCGCCAGAGTCACGCGCAACGGCTGCTTCCATGCCCGTACCAACCAGTGGGGCATCAGCCTTCACCAGCGGAACGGCCTGACGCTGCATGTTCGCACCCATCAGGGCGCGGTTCGCGTCATCGTTCTCAAGGAACGGAATGAGAGCTGCAGCAACAGACACAAGCTGCTTCGGTGATACGTCGCAAGCCGTAACCTGCTCAGGCGGAACAACGCGGAAGTCACCAGACTTACGAACCGAGACCAGTTCGTCCGTCAGATGGCCGTCGGCGCTTTGCTTCGCATCGGCCTGTGCAACAACAAGCTTCTCTTCTTCCATGGCGGAAAGATATTTCCAACCATCCTGAAGAATGCCGTCCTTCACAAGACGATACGGTGTCTCAATGAAGCCGTACTTGTTAACCTTGGCATAGGTCGAAAGCGAATTGATCAGACCAATATTCGGGCCTTCAGGCGTCTCAATTGGGCAGATACGACCGTAATGCGTCGGATGGACGTCACGAACTTCGAAGCCTGCGCGCTCACGGGTCAGACCACCCGGACCAAGCGCCGAGAGACGACGCTTGTGCGTCACTTCGGAAAGCGGGTTTGTCTGATCCATGAACTGGCTCAACTGCGAAGAGCCGAAGAACTCACGTACGGCAGCAGCCGCAGGCTTGGCGTTAATCAGATCATGCGGCATGACCGTGTCGATGTCGACGGAGCCCATGCGCTCGCGAATGGCACGCTCCATACGAAGCAAGCCAACGCGATACTGGTTTTCCATCAGTTCGCCCACAGAACGAACACGACGGTTACCAAGGTTATCGATGTCGTCGATCTGGCCACGACCATCCTTGAGATCGCACATGATCTTGATGGTACGCAGGATATCTTCCTTGCGCAGAACGCGCAGGGTATCCGGAGCGTCTACATCAAGACGCATGTTCATCTTGACACGACCAACAGACGAAAGGTCGTAGCGATCCTGGTCAAAGAACAGACCGCGGAACATCGCTTCAGCGGTTTCCTTGGTCGGCGGCTCGCCTGGACGCATGATACGATAGATATCGATCAGTGCTTCGTCACGGCTCGTGTTCTTGTCAACTGAGAGCGTGTTACGGATCCAAGGACCGTGCGAACCATCGATGGAAAGCGTTGGAAGCTCTGTAATTCCCAGCTCTTCAAGTGCTGCCAGACGGTCTTCCGTCAGCTCTTCACCAGCTTCACCGTAGATCTCGCCAGTGTTCTCATTGATGAGATCATGGGCAAGATAGCAGCCAAGAACGTCAAGGCGACCGACCTGAACTACACGGGTCTTTTCAGCAATCTTGCGAACCATGCGCGCTGTCAGCTTGGCATCGGCTTCAGCAACGACTTCACCGGTATCAGCGTCAACCAACGGGCTCAGCAGCTTCTGGCCGCGGAACGCATCAGGCTCGAACGGACGTGCCCAGCCATCACCCATGCGGGTAAAGGTGACCATGTCGTAGAAGTAGGACAGGATTTCATCCTGATCCATACCCCGAATGTCTAGACCTTCGACATCGCCGCCTTCTGCAATCTTCTCTTCGCGCTGGGCGATATAGTTCGCGCCCTCAAGAGCATAAAGCAGCGTCGTAACCGGAAGCTTACGCTTACGATCGATGCGGACGTAAATCAGGTCCTTTGCATCGAATTCGAAGTCCAGCCACGAACCACGATACGGAATCACACGGGCAGCAAAAAGATACTTGCCCGAAGAATGCGTCTTGCCCTTATCATGATCGAAGAAGACGCCCGGGCTACGATGCATCTGAGAAACGATGACACGCTCGGTACCATTGATAATGAAGGTGCCGTTATTGGTCATGAGCGGCATGTCGCCCATGTAAACCGGCTGTTCCTTCAGATCATGAATGGAGCGTGAACCTGTGTCTTCATCGATATCCCAAGTCGTAAGACGGAGGATAACCTTCAGCGGAGCTGCAAATGTCAGACCGCGCTGAATGCATTCTTCAACGTCATACTTCGGCTCTTCGAACTCGTAAGACACGAAGTCCAGACGACCGCGACCAGCAAAGTCATTGATTGGAAAAACCGAACGGAAGACTTCCTGCAGACCGGAGTTCTGACGGCTGTCAGGACTCACGTTCATTTGCAGGAACGCTTCGTAGGACGCGCGCTGCACATCGATCAGATTGGGCATCGGCGCAATTTCGGGAATGCGCCCGAAGCTTTTGCGGATCCTCTTGCGTCCCGTGAACGATTTGGTGATCGCGTTCATCTATCTTGCCCTCTGCACCAGACCTTCGAGTCGCCCGGGATTTCATTGTCAGACGAACGCCTGACACGACACGGACGACCGGAACGACCGGCTTTCAGTAATTTCAATACGTAGCGAGCCGCGTATTATACTCTTATTTCCACCAACGGCAAATCGGGCGGGAACCGCATGCGATCCCCGCCCTATCCGTCTGCTTTCGCAGAGGCCGCCTCCTCAGAGAGGAAACGACCCGATCAAGTTGATTACTTGATTTCGACCTTGGCGCCGTTGTCTTCCAGGGTCTTCTTGATCTTCTCGGCTTCGTCCTTGGACACGCCTTCCTTGACGGTCTTCGGTGCGCCTTCAACCAGGTCCTTAGCTTCCTTCAGACCCAGGCCCGTGATGCCACGGATTTCCTTAATCACGTTGATCTTCTTGTCGCCAGCAGCGGCCAGAACAACGGTGAACTCGGTCTGCTCTTCAGCAGGAGCTGCAGCAGCAGCCGGGCCAGCAGCAACAGCTACTGGAGCAGCAGCGGAAACGCCCCACTTCTCTTCGAGAAGCTTGGAAAGCTCAGCAGCTTCGAGAACGGTAAGAGCGGATAGCTCTTCAACAATCTTTGCCAGATCGGCCATGGTCTTATCCTACGTGATGCACTGTTTGATTGGGTTCAAATCTACGCCGCAGCGTTGATTTTACTCTTAGGCGGCTTCGCCGGTCTTGGCATAGGCGCCGAAGACGCGAGCAAGCTGGCCTGCCGGAGCCTGAACAACACCTGCGATACGCGTAGCGGGGGTCTGAATCATACCCACCAGCTTCGCACGCAGTTCGTCCAGAGACGGCAGCTCGGCAAGTGTCTTGATTCCAGCGACGTCAAGCGTCTGGGAACCAAGGGAGCCACCGAGCACTACAAGCTTGTCATTCGTCTTGGCGAACTCGACGATCACCTTTGCAACTGCAACCGGGTCTTCAGACCAAGCCAGGGCCGTTGGCCCCTTGAGCAGTGGCGCGATGCCGTCGAATTGGGTCCCACCCAGAGCGCGGCTGGCCAGCCGGTTCTTCGCAACCTTATATGTCGCACCTGCCGCACGAATGCGTCGACGCAGCTCCGTCACATCAGCAACCGTCAGACCCTTGTTCTGGGTGACGACAACCATGGACGTGCTGTTGAACACATCGGCGAGGAACTCGACAAAGGCCCGCTTTTCCGTACGGTCCAAAACCTGTCTCCTCGTCAGTCCGGAACGATCCGGACCAAGTTACCCATGGGATACCCCCGTTTCCGGAAAATATCCCGCTCGCCTGTCCACAGAAGTGAGCGAACCCAGTGCATCTTGGCAAAGCCACTGAAACACTGGCGCCCCGCCTGACGCTCGCCGCTCCATGAGAGGAGCATTTAAAGCACCAGAGGCGCTACGTGCGGTCTTGGACAGGTTTGGAAGCAATTCGCGAGCGAATTACCCCTACGCCACCATGCCGAAACATGGCGTCATTCCTTGTTGAGGGCTTTCTACAGAAAGCCCTCAATTCAATCAAGCCTCGAAGGAGGATACGTCAACGCGGACGCCCGGACCCATCGTGGAAGACAGCGCTGCCTTCTTCATGTAGGTACCCTTGGCGCCAGACGGACGAGCCTTCTGAACGGCATCGACCAGAGCCTTGATGTTCTCGACCAGCTTGGCTTCATCGAAAGAAGCCTTACCAACGCCAGCGTGGATGATACCGGCTTTTTCAGCACGATACTCAACCTGACCGGACTTGGCAGCCGTGATCGCACCCTTGACGTCCATCGTTACCGTGCCGAGACGCGGGTTCGGCATCAGGCCACGCGGACCAAGAACCTTACCGAGACGACCAACGAGAGCCATCATGTCAGGCGTTGCAATGCAGCGGTCGAAAGCGATTTCGCCAGCCTGGATCTTTTCAGCCAGGTCTTCTGCACCAACAACTTCTGCACCAGCTGCCAGAGCTTCTTCAGCCTTGGCGCCACGTGCGAACACGCCAACGCGAAGTGTCTTGCCCGTGCCGTTCGGCAGGGAGATCAGACCACGAACCATCTGATCAGCATGACGCGGGTCAATGCCAAGGTTCAGAGAGATTTCGATGGTCTCATCGAACTTTGCCTTGGCGTTGCTCTTCACCAGAGCAACAGCTTCGGAAAGGGCATATGGCTTGTTGCGCTCGACAGTAGCCTGCGCAGCATTCAGACGCTTGTTCTTGGCCATGATATCAGCCCTCCACCACGTTCAGGCCCATCGACTTCGCGGAGCCTGCGAGCATACGCACGGCGCCATCGAGATCGTTGGCGTTCATGTCCTTGAACTTCGTTTCAGCAATCTCGCGAAGCTGAGACGTCGTCACGGAACCAACAGCCGCAGCCTTACCAACCGTCTGGCTGCCCTTGGAAATCTTGGCAGCCTTCAGAAGGAAGTACGTGTTCGGCGGGGTCTTCGTGATGAAGGAGAACGTACGGTCTGCATACGCGGTGATGACCACCGGGATCGGCATACCTGGCTCAAGCTGCTGCGTCTTCGCGTTGAACTCTTTGCAGAACTGCATGATGTTCAGGCCGCGCTGACCCAGTGCCGGACCTACCGGCGGAGACGGGTTGGCTTTACCAGCCGGGATCTGAAGCTTGATGTAGCCAACAACTTTTTTGGCCATATCCGGGACTCCCCTGTTTATCGTTCCCGAACCGCGGTGACAACGGAGTCGGACACAGCCGCCCCCTCCCGCGTTCGAAGTGAGGCGGTCCCCTAGACTGGTTTAGCCTAGTGCGTCAACCCTCCGCGGGCATTTTTCGTCCCTTTGTCGCCGCTCAGATCGTTGTCAGCTGCAGACTCATGGGCATCAATTCCCGCCACAGGTGCCGGTTTGTGCAATCCTTCATACTGGAACGCACCAAACGGATCGATCTGCTTCACGCCTGGAAGCTCACTGACATCCCATCCCCCGCCCAGAGAGCGCACAAGACGGACTGTCGCCTGTATCTGTGAAGTCTGCGTCTGAACCAGCCCCAGCCGCGCCTGAAGCGCATCCTGCTGCGCCACGAGAGCATCCAGGTAGTTCGACAATCCACCTGTGTAGAGCGCCATGGTCATGCTCTGCGTCCGCAGGGCGGCCTCAACAGCTTTCTGCTGCTGGTCCTGAGCAATCTTGTATTGCCCGCTCTGGGTCAGACCGTTTTCCACGTCCTGAAACGCCGACAGGACAACGCCGCGATAATCATCAACCGAAGCCCGATATTGAGACCAGGCCCGTTGCAAGGCCGCACGCCTTAATCCACCCGTAAATGCTGGCTCCACAGCTTGAACTGCAATTTTCCAGAATGCCCGGGAGACACTGGCAAGATCAAACCCGCCATCCTCAAAGCCACCATCCGCGCTCAACGTAATATGCGGATAGAACGCTGCTCGTGATATGCCTATTGCCCGGGAGGCTGCGGCCATGTGTCGTTCAGCTGATGCAATATCCGGACGCCGCTCCAGCAGGGACGACGGGAAGCCCGGATTTACCTTCACGACACCAAACCGCATTTTCACATCGCGAACTGGCGCAATATGGAAACCCGCAGGCGCTGTATTCAGTAGCACGGCGATCGCATTTTCCATCACTCGCCGGTCTGCAACCAGAGTGCTCTGAGCGGCCATGGCTGAAAACAGCTGATTCTGGGCACGCGAAACGTCAAGGCCGGCACCAATGGCACCAGCCTGACGCAGCTCCGTAATTTCTACTGCGGCCTTAAAGTAATGGATTGAGTCTTCATAAACCGCATTCTGGGCATCAAGCCCTCGCAACGCGATATAATCGCTGGCGAGCTCCGCCTCCAGGCTCAGCTTGGCGGACGCATATTCTGCGGCCGTCGCCTGAGCGAGATTTTTCTCCATCCGCGTTGAGTTACGGATGGAGTCCCAGAAATCAGGCTCCCAGGTTGCAGCACCGCTATAAGCCTGATTTGACTCATACACGAGCGACGAACTGGTTCTCGGGTTGTTATACAACCGCCCGACCGAGCCCTTGTTATAGCTCATATGAGCTGCACCGGTGAGCTGCGGATAGAGCTTGCTCTCCGCCTCGCGCGCAACGTCCCGGGCTTGGGTAAAGGCTTCCGCTGCGGCCTGCAGGTCCGGATTGACCTGCAGCATCCGCGTTTCCATCTCGTTCAGGATAGGGTCCTTGAACATCGTCCACCAGTCACTGCGGAGTGCATCATCCGCAGGACGGGCGTTGCCCATGACCCCCTTCCCTTCCCAGCCTTCCGGATAGAGGAATTTTTGGGGATGGTACTCTGGCGCCAGATTGCAGGACGCCAGACCGATGGACAGGACACCAGCCAAAGCCGTCGCCACATGACGGCGAGGCCTGGAGAAATATCCGCGCTTGCGATCAGTCAATCTCATCAACGGGATCCAGCCTCATCCGGATTGGCATCATGCGAACGCACAGATTTCTGGTCCTCTTCCTGCTGAGCCTTGGTCGGAATGTTATAGCCCGGTGTCGTTGGCACAACACGAACCTCATCCCCTTCCAGCAGATCAGCGGTCGGGTTGGCAATAAGCTGGTCATCCTTCGTCACACCACTCAGGATCTGCACAGTCGTCCCAAAGTTGATACCAACCGTGACGCTGACCAAATGGACATGTCCGTTGATAACTTTGGCAACCTGCATTCCCTGGGCCCGGAAAATGATAGCGCCCTCGGGAAGAATCAAAATGTCCGGATTGCCGGGAGCAGCGATATGAGCTGTTGCGTAGGAATTCGGCCAGAGAAGATTGTCCTCATTCCCGATCGTTAGCTCTGTCGTCACAGTTCGCGTAGACGCATTGAACGCGTTTGCCGTTGCCAGGAACGTGGCGCGGAAGCGGCGCCCTGGATACTGCGGAACAGACAGATCAGCCGTAATTTTAGGCGAAATAACGCTCGCAAAATCCTGCGGAACAGAGACAAAAACGCGCATCCGATGAACATCTGCCACCGAAAACAGCTCTGAGGCTGTTCCGCGCGAATTCACGTTTCCACCCCCTGCATTCACATAGTCACCAACGTTCACCAGACGTGACGTCACGATTCCATCGAATGGAGCGACAATTTTTTTGAAGTCTTCCAGCGCCTGAAAACGCTCGACTTCATGCTCGGCAGCTTCCAGTTCAGCTTTCTGTGCCGCTGCATTTGCCGCCTGCACGTCCACTTCCTGCCGGGAAACAGCCTGCGTCCCCTTCAGAGCAGTCCAGCGCTGAGTCGTGATAACGGCCAGATTATAGCGCGCCAGTTTGACGTTATATTGCGCCTTGGCCGCCTGGAACTGGGCATCAATGCTTGGCGTATTGATTTCAGCCAGAACATCGCCACGCTTCACATGCGCGCCGTAGTCCTTGTACCACATCTTCACATAGCCGGAGACCTGAGCGTAAATCGGCGCTTCATACCAGGCCGCCAGATTGGCTGGCAGATCCACCTGACGCGTTTTCGGCCCAGGCTGCGGAGAAATCAGCGTTACCGGCGGAATGGCCGCTTCTTCAGTCACACCGCTGAGCGAATGATAGTGCACGCCTCTTTCAACGATACCCCAGGCAGCCAGCACAATGGCAACCACCACGACACCAAGAAGAATCAGTCTGTTCCGCACGGGTGATCCACTTTCCTGTCGGTTTCCCTGAGGCGTCTGCCCCTGTTGTGTCGGGTGGGTCACGCGCGGTCTCCTTCAGGCCCAGCAGGCCGCTTGTAATGCATTAGGGCAAAGACACAGGGAACGAACAGCAACGTTGCCACTGTTGCGATGAGCAGGCCACCAATCACGGCCTTACCCAGCGGAGCGTTCGAGGAATTACTGATCGACATCGGAATCATGCCGATCATCATGGCAAGCGCTGTCATCAGAACCGGGCGGATACGCTCATATCCCGCCTCCAGAGACGCCAGCAGAACATCACCGTGGTGATCCAGCCGCTCTCGTGCAAACGAGACGACAAGAATGGCATTCGCGGTAGCCGTTCCCATACACATGATCGCACCGGTCAATGCAGGCACAGACAATGGCGTGTGGGTCAGGAACAGGCTCCAGGAAATACCACCAAGCGCACCCGGCAACGCTGTGATGATCACGAACGGATCAAGCCAGGACTGAAAATTCACTACGATGATCAGGTAAACAAGAACAATGGACAGGGCGAGACCGCCAATCAGCTGCACATAGGCATCATTCATGGTCACGGCCTGACCGCGCACCACAAGGGTTGATCCGTGCGGCAGGTCTTTACGCTCTCCGTCAACCACGCGGTTCACTGCGCGCGACAGGGTGCCAAGGTCCGTCCCCTCTGGAGCTGCGTAAATATCGAAGACCGGCATGATGTTGTAATGTGAGATTTCCGCAGGCGTACCGGTCTGAACCAGTTCGCTCAGGGCACCCAGCATCTGCGGGTTCTGATTGGTCGGGTTGCCGTCGCCCTTGTCGATTGGAACGATTTCCAGATCATTCATGGTCTGAAGATAGTTCGCAGGTGTCTGCACATCGATAAGCTGAGACGTCCCCTGAGCATTCAGGTAGTAGGTCTGCCCCACCTGCGCACTACCAGACAGCGTTACGAGAGCATTCAACGCAACGTCCCGCTGTGTGATGCCTGTTCCCAGTGCAAAGCTTCGACGATTGTTGATCAGCAACGTTGGCTGGGTCATTGGCTGCTGAACGGATACGTCTGTGATACCCGGAATATGACGCAGCTTCTTGGCCAAATGCGTTGCAAAGGCAAAGTTGTTCTGCAGATCACGGCCCGAAATCTGAACGTCAATCGGCGCTGGCAGACCGAAGTTCAGGATTTTGGCAGTCATGTCACCCGGCTGGAACGTGAAGATTGTTCCAGGAAACGCATCTGTCAGCCCCTTACGGACTTTCTGACGGTATTCTGGGATAGGGCTCTCATCATTCTTGAGCTGGATCGTGATGTCGCAATCCTGCGCACCCGTTGTCGGTGACGGCACCATGGCCTGGTTCAACTGACTGAACGGCAAGCCGCAGTTATTCACGACATTCTCGACCTGACCCGGCAGGATCTCCCGCAGGCGCTTTTCTGCAAGCCCAGCGATCTTGCCTGTCTCTTCAATACGCGTGCCAACCGGTGCGCGCATATGCATCTGAAGCGTACCGGATTTGATTTCGGGGAAGAAATCCTGCCCAACGAACAACAGCAGGGCCATGGATGCCACAGCCGCCAGAAGGAACATGGCAACAAATCGGCCGCGAATAGCAATCAGGCCCGACAGGATACCTTTGTAATGCTCGCGGAAGCTCGTAAACCGGGCTTCAAAGCCTCTCTGGAACCGTCCAAAAAAGCCTGGCTTACGATGATGCCACTCCGGATCACGGTGCATCTTCACCTGCGCCGGAAGCAGCCAGTTCGCCATTGTCGGGACGAGGGTTCGAGAGAGAATGAAGGACGCAATCATCGCGAAGATGATGGCCTCGGCCATTGGCATGAAGAGCCAGCCGGAAACACCCGTCAGCTCGAAAAGCGGTAGCCAGACGATACAGATACAGGTTGTTGACACGAATGTCGGAATGACGATCTGATTAGCTGCATCAATGATGGCGTCTTCAAGCTCTTTCCCCATCTCAAGATGGGCATCGATATTCTCAATCATGACGGTCGCGTCATCCACGAGAATACCGACAGCCAGAGCGAGACCACCCAGTGTCATGACGTTAATCGACTGCCCCGCAATACTGAGGCCGATCAACGAACAGAGCATGGCCAGCGGAATGGACGTCGCAACGATGACGGTAGAGCGCCAGGAACCGAGGAAGAGCAGAACTGTCAAACTGGTCAGGATCGCAGCGGTGATCATCTCACGCACCACGTCAAAAACCGACTCTTTCACGAAGCCTGACGCGTCCGTCAGTACGTTCAGAGTGGTGCCAGCCGGCAACGTAGCCTTGATCTGAGGCAGAAGCGCCTTCACGCCCGCGACGACAGACAGGGTCGAGGCATCACCACTTTTCAGGATAACGATCAGAACGGCCTGCTGTCCCTTCACCAGAACAGCGTTGATCTGTGGAGGCCCCCCTCGATGCACCCACGCGACATCTCGCAGGTAGATAACGGAGTTTCCCACCTGCTTGATGGGCATTTTGTTGAAGACCGAAAGATCAAGCGGGGTCGAGTTGGTCTTCACCATCCAGTCAATGGACCCGACCTTCTGATCACCAGCCGGCAGAACAATGTTCTGGCGGTTCAGAGCATTTGCAACGTCTTCGGGTGAAAGACGGTGAGCCTGAAGTTTGATCGGGTCGATATCGACCATGATGTCCGGCGCAAGACCACCATATGGATTCGGAATGGCTGCACCCGCGACCGGCACAAGCGCCGGGCGAATCAGGTTGGACGCCATGTTGTAGATTTCCGACCCGGACATGGTCGAATTGTTGACCTGCAACGTCAGAACCGGAACGGAAGACGCATCCAGCGCGATGATCAACGGCGGCGTCGCCCCGGTCGGCATCTGCTTGATGACTGTCTGGGAAACAGACGTAATCTGCGTTTGCGCAACCGCAGTATTCGTTCCGGGCTGGAAGAAAACCTTGACAATGCCACGGCCGTAGTAAGACGAGCTCTCAATATGCTCGATATTACTGACAGTCGCTGTTAGCGATCTTTCGTAATAATAAACAATACGACCCGACATATCGTCTGGCATGAGCCCAGTATAGGACCAGACAATCGCAACAATAGGGATCTTGATTGAAGGAAAAACGTCCGTCGGCGTCGAAACAATCGCCCTGACCCCAAAAATAAGGATCATGATCGAAAGAACAACGAACGTATAAGGCCGTTTGAGGGCCGTTACGACGATGGCATTCATGCGTCTGCGATGCTCCCGTTCCTAGATGATCGGAGCTGCGCGATTACGTCAGTCTTTTTCAGTCTCAACGGGCGTCCCCTTTAAATTGAGACAAGTCATACCGGACACAGGAAGTGCGACAAGCAAAATTGAATTTAAGAAAGACCGGATTCAGGCATGAAACAGAAATGTCATGTAATACTGGCACTACGATCGGAGCCACTGCGCCCTGAAAAATGAATCGTAAATATTGATCCTGCCAGTTCCTGATTGGGCCGGAACGCACTGATTTTCAGCGTTGCCCCATGCAAATGCAGAATTGCAGATACAAGACTCAAACCAAGACCACTTCCCGGAATGTGACGACTTTTGTCTGAACGGTAGAATCGCCCCAGTACGGCGCCCCGCTCTTCCTCCGCAATCCCGATGCCCGTGTCATGAACCTGAAGCCAGGCACAGCCCTGCTCGTCCTGCCCGACCATCAACCCAACATCCCCGCCTGGAGGCGTGAACTTGATGGCGTTGTCCACGAGGTTTGCCAGCACCTCGTTCAGAAGATCCATATCTCCATAGAGGGGGATTGCGCGATCTGCGCCTTCCACACTCAGAGCCAACCCACCAGCCTCGGCAATCGGCTCATAGAGATCTGCGATACCCGCAACCAGCTCCGACAGATCCATCGTCGTGAAACCAGCCTGCCGACGTCCGTTCTCAATTTCACCGATACGTAGCAGCGCCGTAATCACCGAAAAGCACTGATCCAGATCCTGCGTGGCCCGCAGAATAATGGACTTGAGGTGAACAGGATCATCTGACGAGGAGAGCGCTCGCTCCAACCGCGCCCGCACACGTGCCAGTGGGGTCCTAAGATCGTGCGCAATATCGTTGCCAACATCCCGAATTTCATCAAGCAGATGTTCAAGCCGATCCAGCATCCGGTTCACGGCGCCTGCAAGACGCTCGATATCATCCCATTCGCGCCCGGCGGGCAAACGCTCATGCAGATCGCCCGCCATGATCCGTTCAATGGCCTGTCGCATCTCCTTGACCCGCGCCAAGGCCCGATGACTGAGAAACAATCCCGCCAGCAGCGCAAACAGCACCATTGGCACCAGTGAGATCAGCGCAGCCCGCTTGATGATGTACCGGAGCTCATCCGCCATATGCATGGAGCGGGCAAGGACCAGAATCCGATCGCCTGCTCCGCCACCCGGCCCCGGAACTTCTATCGCCAGATATCGCATCTCATAGGGTGTGTCCCCCGGCGGCGCAACTTTGAGCCGACGTGTCCGGTTAGACACCTCCAGCCCTTCAGGCCAACGCCGAATGTCACCAACAATACGGTTGTGATTCAGATCGAAAAGGCCAGCGCCATTCAAAATGACGCGCAGGTCCGTCTTGCTTCGTTCCCGGACGACGTCTTCCAGACGCTCAGGCGTTTCCTGAACGAGAAGTGCTGCCTCACGCCGGAGCAGATCGCTGGAACGAGCACTTTCGTAACCGTTCATCTGGGCATAGACGAGCAGGAACTGCATCGTGATGCCGCCGATCATCGCCACCACGAATGCCAGTGTCAGCCGGAACGTGGCCGTCCGGAAAATGTCAGTCCGATACACGCAGACTGAACCCCGCGCCCCGGATGCTATGGATCAGCGGCGTTTCGCCCTGAAGATCAATCTTCCTGCGCAACTTGCCGATATGCACGTCCACCAGATTGGTCTGTGGCACAAAGCGGTAGTTCCAGACGTCCTCAAGCAGCATCGTTCGGGTCAGAACGGTGCCCGGGCGGCGCATCATGTATTCCAGAAGACGGAACTCACGCGGGAGAAGCTCAACGTCCCGGCCACTGCGAGACACCTTGCGCTCAATCAGGTCCATTTCAAGCGGGCCAACCCGCAGAACCGTTACCCGGCTATCCGTGGGACGCCGCAGCAGGGCCTCCAATCGGGCAGCAAGCTCTTCCATGGCGAACGGCTTTGTAAGGTAGTCGTCACCACCAGCCTTCAGGCCATTCACACGGTCATCAACTGCGGACAATGCCGAAAGAACCAGAACGGGAAGTGTGATCTTCTGGCGGCGCAGGGCCTCGATAACACTCAGGCCGTCCATCTCAGGCAACATACGATCAACGACCATCAGGTCATATTGACCGGACTGCGCAGCTTCGAGGCCCAGAATACCATTATCGACCCACGTCACATCATAACCGCGCGTCTTAAGCTCCTCGGAGACTTCCGACGCAATACTTTCATCATCCTCAATCAGCAGGAGACGAATGACAGGCTCAATCGGGCGGGAGACCGCCTCGTGCTCAGGTACGGGCATCATGCTCATAACTGTCACATGCGGGAATATATCCTGTCATCCAATTAAAATCAGTCTTAAGCTTCCAGACTATCAATCTCGTCCTGCCCCTCATCCGTTTTATCAATACCATCTAGCGATCTCAGGCGACGCCCAAGAACACGGGTCCGGCGGCGCGCCTCTTCGATCGTGTTTCCCATCGTACCGGCATTACGCTGCAATCGTTCAAGAACCTGATCCATTCGAAGCATTTCCTGCCGTGTTGCGCCTAGCAGGCTTGCAATGGTTTCTGTCCGCTCTTCCAACGCAAGCGTCACATAACCGAGATGAACCGTACGCAGCATGGCGGGTAGCAATGACGGTCCCATGACAATCACCCGATACAGCCGCCCGATTTCATCAATAACGCCGGGCATCCGGGCAATTTCGGTATAAAGACCGTCCGTCGGCAGATAAAGGACGGCGAATTCAACCGTGACAGGTGGCCGGATATATTTGGAGGCGATCTTGCGCGCCTCGAACTTGATCGCCGTCTCAAGCTCGCGCCTTGCAGCCTTTTCAGCCGATGCATCAGAAAGCTCTGATGCATTCAAAAGCCGCTCGTAAGCCTCGGTGGGAAATTTGCTGTCAATCGCCAGGCGGGGAGCAACATGCCCTTTCACAGGCATTCGAATGGCAAACTCTACCGACTCTCCGCTGTCTCCCAGTCGGAAGTTAGTGTCATAGCTCCCCTCCGGAAGAATATCGTCCAGAATAGCCCGGCACTGCGCCTCGCCCCAGCCGCCGCGCGTCTTGACGTTCGAGAACAGACGTTTGAGGTCTCCGATCTGGGCTGTAACGCTTGTGACCTCACCGAGAGCTTTCTGCATCGCACTGAACTGCTCAACCACGCGCTGAAAGCTGGTTTGCATCTGTTTTTCGACAGCACCGTGCAACTGTTCATTTACGGCCAGACGGATCCGCTCGATCTGCTCGTTCTGACTTTGTGCCATGTCACGCAGCGCATCAGAGAGCAGAACACGCCCTTCAGCCTGATCCTGCCCAACGCGGCGCGCGAGATCGCCCAGTTTTTCACTGGTTTCAAGCCGAAGAGCATCCATCCGACCAGATAGGACACGCTCAACCTCGGCCAAGTGCGCCCGCTGATAGTCCGCATCCCGCGCACGCTCATCGGCTTCACGGTCCAGAAGGCGGGCGACGTCCCTGCTATTACCACGCAACAACGCCAAGGCAGCCACCACGAGCGCCGCTGCTGCAATAATCCATGGAACGAACTGCACCATACCGGAACTCCCATCCTGCATGGCGCGGTTCTAGCCCCTTAGGAGCCCATGTCCAATCCTGGCAGCCTCAGGGCTGATGAATGTTGCCGTAGCTTGCGGCGCCCAGTCCCGGGCAGGAACAGGAGGTGCCCAAAGGAACCTGAGTTGGCATCTTGCAGGTGTAGATTCCGGCCTTGCAGGTATAGCCATACCCGGCGACCGGCGCTGACGGGTTAACAGGGCCAGGCGCAGCAGTTCCGACGCATGCACCCAACCCAAGGAATGAAAGGCCTGCAACAGCACGCAGGGCTGAACGGCGAATAGAACCAGACATCAACATGACCCTCTCAAAACAATTCATGTGAGCGCAAAACGGATCTTCCGCTCATCAGTTGCGGGCATCCTATGCCGATATGGCAATCCTGTGGCGCCCCAGCCTATACACGAGCAGCAGCAGCCTGCCCTGCAGCAACACCGCTGGACCAGGCCCACTGGAAATTGTGGCCACCGAGCCATCCCGTGACATCCACTGCTTCACCAATCGCATACAGCCCCGGAACGTCCCGCACTTCCATTGTCTGGGACGAAAGACCGCTCGTATCGATCCCTCCGCGCATAACTTCGGCCTTCGCGTACCCTTCCGTTCCAGAAGGACGGACTTCCCATCGGGACAGACGTTCTGCAAGCGCTTTGATATTCTTGTCCGGCTGATTGGCCAGCATGACGTCTCCAAGCCCGGCAGCCAGCTCTTTCGCCAGACGCGCGGGGAGCGCTTCAAGCAGGCTGGGAGGAAGCGCGCGCGGACGTGCCTTCTTGATCGCTAACAAAACCTCTAACGCATTTCGCCCCGGCATCAGGTCAATATGAGCCGTGCCGCCTGCCTCAAGATAAGAGGAAATCTGGAGTATGGCCGGGCCTGACAGCCCACGATGGGTAAAAACCATCCCGTCGGCGAAGCGAGGTCCTTTTTTCCCGCAGGTTGTCACGACATCCAGCGACACCCCTGCCAGAGAAGGGTCCGCATCATCCAGGACCAACGGCACCAAAGCAGGAGCAGTCGGGACAATTTTCAAACCGAAGGATCGTGCGATCCGAAGGGAAAGGTCAGTAGCGCCCAGTTTGGGAATGGACAGACCTCCGGTTGCCAGAATGACAGAACGGCTTCGAACATCCCCGGCATCTGTGCGAACGACAAAGCCATCCGCATCGGCCTCGACATCCGTAATCCGGGTCTCCATCCGTGCTTCACAACCAGCATCCTGACATTCAGACACCAGCATATCCACGATCTGACGGGCAGACCCATCGCAGAACAACTGCCCCTTGGCCTTTTCATGCCAGGCAATCTGATAGCGATCCACCAACTTCACGAAATCACGCGGGGTGTACCGTGCCAGCGCTGAGCGCGCAAAATGCTTGTTCTGGGACAGGAAACAGTTTGGCCCTGTCTCCAGATGCGTAAAGTTACAGCGCCCACCGCCCGAGATCAGGATCTTGCGTCCGGGTTCGGACCCATGATCCAGAACCAGTACGCGCGCAGCACCACGTCCCGCTGTTGCAGCAGCCATGAGGCCAGCCGCACCAGCCCCAAGGACCACCACATCAAATGTCACGGACAGCTCCCGCTTAAAAATCCAGATTCGCATAATGACCGGGCGGCGTGATGCCACTCATCCGGTCAGTCAGAAGGCCGCGGAAACACGGGCGGGACTTCACCCGAGCATACCAGTCCTTGGCGGCCGGCGCTTTTGCCCAGTTCACATCCCCAATGAAGTCCAGCGCCGAGAGATGCGCAGCAGCAGCGAAATCGGCCATCGAAATGGACGGCCCCGCAAGCCAGGACCGCGTTTCTGCCAGCCAGCCGATATAGTCCAGATGGAAGCGCATGTTGCCGTAACCGGCCCGCAGGACGTTTCCGTCTGGGTGACCACGGCCATACAACCGCTTGTCAACTTTTTCGCCCAGCAGGTTGCGCGTCACTTCCTGCCCGAAACGGGTCTCAAACCAGTCCATCAGTCGACGGACTTCGACACGTTCGGCAAGCGTACGGCCAAGCAGGGGTGTATCCGGATAGGCTTCATCCAGATATTCGCAGATGACGCGGGCGCCGGGTACGGCCAGCCCGTTCTCTTCAACAAGAACCGGAACCTCACCAGCAGGGTTCAGAGCAAGGAATTCCTCGCGCTGTTCCCACACCCGTTCGATCACGAGTTCACAGGGTAGTCTCTTCTCGCCAAGCACAAGCCGGACAAGACGGCATTGCGGGGAGAGTGGAAGGTGATGCAGGATACGCATTCTTCATGTTCTAAGTCAGCCATTACGCGCTCACAAGAGCCTCCGTCATTGCTTCCATACAGGGCCAACGAATTTTCCGATGTCAGACACCGCATCCGCTTCTCACGCCTCCTCCCCGATGCGCATCCGTGCCCGCGGCCGCTCTTTTCTGGCGCTGGTCCTGTCACCGGAGGCTCCCCTGAACCTCTGGCTGGCCGGCCTGGATCAGCAGGTCGTCCGTTCGGGCGGCCTTTTCAGCGGAAAGCCGGTGATTCTCGACCTCGGACTTCTCTCGGAAGAAACACCGGGCCTACCAACCCTTCTGGAAGATATCCGCAGTCGTGGCGTGCGGATCATCAGCATTGAAGGTGGTGATCGTTCATGGCCGGCTGTCGCGGGGTGGGACTGGCCTGCCTCCTTCGAAGGCGGCCGCCCTTCCGGCGAAGTAGAGCTTCCCGACCAAGGGGCCGCAGTAGATGCAACAGCCGTCGCGGCGCCCGCAGGCGGGCAAACGCTGATCCTCGACGGCGCCATCCGCTCAGGACAGTGCATCCAGCACATGCAGGGCGACGTAATCATTATCGGCTCCGTTTCATCAGGAGCCGAGATCGTTGCAGCAGGTTCTATCCACGTTTACGGTTCGTTACGTGGTCGCGCGATTGCCGGTGTCGGCGGCAAGTCTGAAGCGCGGATTTTTGCGTCCAGAATGGAGGCCGAACTCCTTGCCCTGGATGGCTTTTACGCCGTTACGGAAGACATTGACGCTGCGATTTTCGGCCAGCCCGCACAGGTCCTTCTGGATGAGGACCGGGTCCGCGTTTTGCCTCTTCCGCGCTGATCCGGAGGCGGGAACTGCAAGAAAGTGACCTCATGCCACGAAACAGCCCTTATTCCCGTGTTGCCGTAAGGCTTTACTATCCCATAGGATAAGGCATCAGGCGCGGGTTCCGCACAACGGGCGGCATTACGTCACAGAAGCAGTTTTTGGAGTATTCATGGCCAAGGTTCTGGTTGTCACCTCAGGCAAGGGTGGCGTCGGCAAGACGACATCGACCGCCGCTCTCGGCGCCGCACTCGCGCAGAGCGGCCAGAACGTCGTTGTGGTGGATTTTGACGTTGGCCTGCGTAACCTTGATCTGGTGATGGGTGCAGAACGTCGCGTTGTGTTTGACCTCATCAACGTGGTGCAGGGCGACGCAAGACTGTCCCAGGCCCTGATCCGCGATAAGCGCTGCGAAACCCTGTCCATTCTTCCGGCCTCCCAGACGCGTGACAAAGACGCGCTGACGTCAGAAGGCGTAGCTCGCGTCATGGAAGAACTTCGTGAGAAGTTTGACTGGGTTATCTGTGACAGCCCGGCTGGCATTGAACGCGGTGCGCAACTCGCCATGTACCATGCTGACGCTGCGGTCATCGTGACGAATCCTGAAGTCAGCTCCGTACGTGACTCAGACCGCATTATCGGCTTGCTGGATAGCAAAACTGAAAAGGCCGAACGCGGCGAGAAGATTGAAAAGCACCTTCTCATCACGCGCTATGACCCGGTCCGCGCTGCCCGCAAGGAAATGCTGAGCGTTGAAGACGTTCTGGAAATCCTGTCCATCCCGCTGGTTGGTATTGTGCCGGAAAGCGATGATGTTCTGAAGGCGTCCAACGTTGGCGCTCCTGTCACCCTGTCCTCTCCGGAAAGCCTCCCGGCGCGCGCCTATTTCGAAGCCGCACGCCGTCTGGCTGGTGAGAAGATTGAAGTTTCAGTCCCGGTCGAGAAGCGTGGCTTCTTTGACTGGCTCCTTGGCAAGAAGGGTGCGGCATGAGCTTCCTCGCAAACCTCTTCGCAAAACGTCAGCAGACGTCCAGTAGCGCTGTCGCACGGGATCGCCTCCAGATTCTTCTCGCTCACGAACGTGGCGCGGGTGAAGAAGGTGAGTCAGACCTGATCAAACAGCTTCACAAAGAAATCATGGAAGTCATCGCACGCCACGTCGCCGTCGATCAGGACAAGGTCAAGATCAAGGTCGACCGTGGCAGTGGCTGTTCAATGCTCGAAATTGACGTCGAAGTTCCTCAGGAACTGAACAAAAAACGGGCGTCCTGATTTAAAGCCGGGCCGATCATTTTGGCTCGGCCCTTTTTTCTCCTAGCGGCGTTCAGGCCGCACCAAAAACGGAACATGCGCCATGAGCGGCTTTTTCGGTAACATCGTAAATCAGGCCATGGGCGCCCTTGGCGGCCAACTCGGCGACAAGCTGGGCGGTAGCTTTGGGGATATGCTCAAGGGCGAAGGCCTGAACATGCTCATTGCACAGGCGAAGAGCGCAGGCCTTGATGAAAAGATCCATTCCTGGATTGGCAATGGCGAAAACCTGCCCATCACCACGGATGAACTCCGCAACCTACTGACGAACGAGCAGATTCAGATGATTGTCGCAAAGACAGGTCTTCCGGCAGCAACCATTCTTCCGGCTATTGCACAGCTGCTTCCTGCGGCAGTGGACAAGCACACGACAGAAGACCAGCTGCCTCCGCAGCAGACAGCCTGAAGGCTCCAAGCCCGAAAAAGCCCTCGACCCAGTCCTCTGGTCGAGGGCTTTTTCTATTTTAATCCCCCGGTGTCCCGGCTTTGGATGGTGCCCCCTCGGGTAGGGCATTGTAGGCTTCCGGCTCTTCAATCGGGAACCTGACCAGCAGATAGGGCGGAACGCGCCGGTCTTTGCCTTCATTGAAAGACGCCAGCCGGTTCCACTGACCAAACGTGCAGTACACATAATTGTCGGATGCAAAAATGCCATCCGGTGAGAGCGCGCGCGGGTCCCGCAGCATCATCTTGAAACTGCCATCCGGATCACGCCGCAAGATACAGTCGTGTTCGTAGTTGGTCGTGTAAAGGCGATCATGCCGGTCGAAATCGAGGCCATCTGCCACCCCTTTCTCACCTTCATCCCTGATCGCGGGCTCAAGCGTTGCGTCATCCGATGAGACATCTGCGAGCAGAGCAACGGGCAGGCTGTAAAGACGGCGACTTGTCAGAGGCGAGAAGTACAGACGCTGCTCGTCCTTTGTGATGGCGATACCATCCACACCGCCTGAAACAAGCTGAGGCTTGCCGGGAATGTATCGGCGGGGCTCGCCCTCCACGATTGCCAGAAAGCCCTGTTCCGCCAGAATGGCCTTGCTTTGCGTCAGGACACGACGCGCCTGCCCCGTCGCGACATCCACCACCACAAGTCCCGGCTTCGTCCCGAATGAAGAATCCGTCACGAACACTGTGCCTTGCGCTCCATGAGACAAGGACACACGCAGATCATTCATATGACTGTCCGGCAGAAGCGCCGGCGCTTTCAGGATAATCCTGTGAACAATGGTGTTGGTCTGCGGATCGACACAAATGATCTTGGCAGCCCCTGGCGCCAGCGGGTGACCGGCTCTTTTGCCATCATCAATCGCCCAGATCCTGCCTTTTGCGTCCAACGTCATGCCATGAATGGATACAAGGCAATCCGCGGCCGCGCGGCTGCCGGGCATACTTTCCTCGGCCGAAGGATAAGGAACCACCCTTCCCTTCACGAGTTCACCGAGGGTCGCACCCTTATGGTCAACTGCATGACGCGGAAAACCAACGAAAATGCGACCATCTGGCAGAACCACAACACCCGAAGGCCCTGGTCCATCAAACCGGGCCACCACTTCGAATACACCGGAAGGGCCTGTTCCCCGGTCTTCGTTTCCATCCGCCCAGGCAGATTGGGATACCAGAGAGGATGCAGCGAGAGAGGCGGGCGCAACCGATGCTGCGCGCAGAAAATGACGACGCTTCACTGTTCAAGCTCCAAGTGGTCAGTCAAAGAGCAACGCCTCAACTGAGGGAATGAAGCAACACCAGGACACAATTTTCGGGAATGTTATCAAACTGCAAGAAATTGCGTTGACCAAAACGATACACGACATCAGATTGTCGAATTATCAATACACTCTCGTGAGATCGTTAAATCGTGGCTGTACGCTTTTCTTCCCGACATCTGGGACTCCTTGGTACCACACTTCTTGGCTCCTCCCTCATGATGCCGGTTGCAGGACTATGCGCAGCCGTCCCGACAACGGACACCCATCACAAGAAAGCCAAGAGCCAGGCAGTCCGCAATGCCGCTCCCGCGCACGCCAAGGACGTCTCTGGCGGCACTGAGGCGGTGATTGTCACGGGAACGCGTGAATTCGGCAAGAAAGCACGGGATTCCATTTCCCCGATCGATGTTGTTTCAAGCCGCCAGATCACGTCAACGGGTCAGCCAACCCTTCGCGATGCCCTCTCCCTCCTGCTGCCGTCGCTGACGGTCCCGACAGCAGGCTTCGACGCTGGCGCCCTTACGGACACCATCGCCCTGCGTGGCCTGAACCCGAACGAAACCCTTGTGCTCGTGGATGGCAAGCGTCGTCATACGACGGCCAATATTTATGCCGATCCGGGGCCGTCTCAGGGCGCAACCCCGGTTGATATCGACATGCTGCCAATGTCGATGATCGACCACATCGAAGTTCTGCGTGACGGCGCATCAGCCCAGTACGGCTCCGACGCGATCGCTGGCGTGGTGAACATCATCACCAAGAAGCAGGACCACGGACTGAGCATGCGCTCCAACACCGGCATCACCAGCGAGGGGGATGGTTTCCAGCAGGGTGTGTATCTGGATGGCGGATTCAATCTGAATAACCGTGGCTATGTGCATATCGGTGGCGATTTTGTGCATCAGGACCACGCGTTCCGGTCCGGTAAAGACAATCGTACCAACCAGTACACCAACCAGGTGCTGAGCCAGCCCGAACAGACACGTGAGAGCGTCGCCATCACTGCAGGTTACGACATCACCGAGACTGTTCAGGCCTATGCCAGTGCCACCTATGCCCATCGGCATGCGGAATCCTACCAGAACTATCGCCTGCCCTCGAGCCTGAGCGCCTATCCCGGATACGCCGCAAAATACCCTTATGGCTATTCGCCAATCCTGGGACTGGAAGAAAACGATTACGAACTGACGGCTGGTTTCAAGGGTATGCTGGCTGGCTGGCACTGGGATCTTTCCACAGTCTATGGCCGTGACTTTGATCGGTTTGATGCCCTCAGCACGATTAACAGCGCCGTTTACAAAGCAGACGGACGCACGCCTACGAACTTTTACAATGCGCAGGGGTATAACAACTCCCAGTGGACGAGCAGTTTCGATCTGTCCCGGAAGTTCAACTTCTCTTTCTGGCCTCACAGCATCAACGTCGCCGGTGGCGCAGCGTATCGTTATGAATCGTATTCCATGGGCACCGGCTCCGCAGACAGCATTGCGGGCACAGGCGCTGACGGCATTCCCGGTACGACAACTTACAATGCCGGCAACTGGTCCCGTGATGTCGCGTCTGGATACGTCGATATTTCTACACACTTGATGAAGAACTGGCAGGTCGATCTGGCAGGCCGCGTCGAGCACTATACAGATGTTGGAAATGCCAAAACCGGCAAGGTCTCCACACGCTACGATTTCAGCCCGCGGTTTGCTGTTCGCGGAACATTCAGCAGTGGCTTCCATGCCCCAACACTGGCCCAGCAGCATTACTCCGCGCTTGCCGTTTCCCCAACAGCAGCGCGCGGCCTGATTGCAGCCAACTCCACCGGTGCGTTGGCTAACGGCGCTTCACAGATGAAGCCGGAACAGGCCACAAGCGTCGAAGGCGGCATCATCGTTGAACCGATCCGTAAGCTTCACGTTACGGTCGACGCCTATCAAATTGATCTGCGTGATCGTATCCAGCCAGGCGGAACGATCTACGGTTCACAGGCATATAAGGCTCTCTACGCAAACGGCTTCCCGCTGCCGTCAGGTTCCGAAAACTGGGGTGCTGGCCAGCTATCAGCTTACTGGTTCGCGAACGTCGCCACGACCCGCACACAGGGCCTGGACATCAATGCAACTTACCCAAGCGAGTTCGGCCGCTTCGGTCATGTGGACTGGGACGTTGCCATCAACCTGAACCGGACGCGCCTGCGCCATCAGGGTACGACCACCAGCGGTGCAAACCTGCTGACCATCCCTACTCTCGCCTATCTGACGACAGCCTACCCCCGCTCCAAGATCATCTTTGGCGGTCGCTGGCACTCGCCCAACAACACATGGGCCGTCGCCATTCATGAAATCCGCTACGGCCAGACGACATCAAACCTGACCTACTATACTGGCCCGAACGCGTTCTCGACAACGAACTATCGCGAGTTCCAGAACGCACCTAAATGGACCACCAATGCGTCTGTGACCTACAACATCAACACGCGCTGGAGTGCGACGATTGGCGGCAACAACATCTTCGCTGCTTACCCCTCCGTCGTGCCAAAGGAAAACCGCTATCTTGGTGCCCCCAAGTACTACATGAGCACCAACCAGCTTGGTATTGCTGGCGGATATTATTATCTGGATGTGTCTGCGCGCTTCTAAGCCAGAACGCAAAACGGCGGAGCTTAACTCCGCCGTTTTCCATAACCACAACACTGACAACCCATCCACTTGATGCGGACGCTGGAAACTCAGACTTTCCAGATGCCACACAGCGCCGAGATATGACGTCGGCAAAGTGCCAGATCAGGTGCACCACTCTGCTTGCAGGCCAGTTCAAAAGCCTGCGTTTCGCGCGCAGCCCGGCTCAGTGCCGCGACAGACCAACGGTCCAGAGCCTGATTAAAAGCAGCTGTTCGTTTAAAGAAGATTGGCGGCTTGAGCGCTTTCATGGCTTCTGCGCGGCCTTGGCCAGCCTTCACTGCAAGTGCCACTTTCTGAAGCCGCGTCAGCACGCTTAATACTGCACGCGCAACCGCTACGGGATTAGCCCCATCGGCCAAAGCGCGCTCCAAGGCCTGATCTGCTTCTGCCCGATGGCCAGACAATGCGGCGAAGACCGCATCTTCGAGAGAACTCCCTCCCGCATCACCTACGCAGTCCTGAACAGCGTCAAGATCAAGCCGACCGTTTGGCCCTGCATAGAGAACAAGCTTCTCGATCTCTCCACGAACGCCGCTTCGATCTGCCCCCAGCCGTCCCATAAGCCAGGTCAAAGCATCCCGATCAATGGAAACTGCGGCCTGGGACAAAGCATCCGTCACCGTCTGGGATAACGCCCGGCCCTCCTCAGGATAACAGGCAATCGATGCCATTTCTTTGTGCCGCTCGGCGAAAGCACGCAGCGTGGATCGTGACGTAAGGCCGGGTGCCTCAATCACAATCAACGTGTCTGTCGAGACTTCCAGAGCACGCGTCAGCATGGGCGTCAGGGCATCCGTACCGCTCCGAACCCACACGACACGCCGACCACCGATCAATGACAGGGCAGTGCCCTCTTCCTCAAGACGATCATGCGTCTCGCGATCGAGTTGGGAGACGCGGAATGGATCGTCCAGCGTCTCTGCAACGAGCCGCACGGCCTGAGCCGCTCTTTCCCGTATTAGCCCCGTGTCTTCGCCATGAAGAAGAATGGCGCGCCATGTTCCGGCATCGGACAGGGCACGGCCAATATTACGGGCCTCAATTTTCATTAATTGCTTGTGGTGCCCTGAGAGAGACGTCCCGTCGCAGAGGCCGGGAAGCCATCCACGCCAACGCGATCCGTCGCAGACCCGTTATCGGACGGCATTCTGTCCGTGTTGATATATCTCGGCATATCAACAGGTGCCGCATTGGACGGCATGTTATGGGAGCGGAACCAGACAGCGAGCTGCTGTGTGAGACTTTGAGCCAAGGTATCCGCAACACGTCCCTTGGTCGTTTCGTCATTCAGCGTCTGAGCAAAATACTGCTCGAAGCTGCCGCTATAACCGTCAAGCGTTGTCGCATCTCCCTGCGTGATTAACTGGGGAGACTGCTCTACCGTAAACAACTGCCAGTGCGCTGAACCAGAAACACGGATACGCCCCGCTGTATTGTCCTGGTGAATATCAATGGCTTCACTGTTGGCACCGGAATTGACCCGCAGCATATAATGCTGAGGATTTTCAGGACCGGCACCTGCAAGATTTTTTTGCAAGGCCAGTCGCAGTTCTTGACCATATCTTCCCGGAATATTCGCGACGTAAACCTGTGCGAGTTCAGCCGAAATATCGGTTTTCGTATCCATCTTGCCGTAGAGCGGGGTGAAACCACACCCTCCCAGCAGAAGGAACGCAGAAAGGGTCAGGGAACTGCGACGTTTCACGATCAGCCTGCTACCACAAAATTGACGATCCGGTTGGGAACGTGGATTTCCTTCACCAGACGTTTGCCCTCAAGGGCCCGGGCAACATTAGGCTCAGCCTTCGCCGCAGCGAGAACGTCATCCTTCGGCGCATCTGGTGGCACCTGGATTGTTCCACGAAGCTTTCCAAGCACCTGCACACCAATCGTGACGCTCTGAACTGCAAGCCACTCATCCTGCGCCTCGGGCCATGCCCGATCCACAACGAGTTCACCACCAGGTTCGAGAACCGCCATCATGTCTTCAGCAAGATGCGGCATCATTGGCGCAGACAGCAGGCACAGCGCGGAGGCAGCTTCCCGTCGTGCAGCAGAGAAACCAGCTTCCTCTTTGCCCTGCGCCTCTGCCAGAGCGGAGGTCAACTCATGCAGTCGAGCCACTGCCACGTTCGGCGTGAACGCTTCCAAAGCTTCTGTGACGGCGGCAATGGCACGATGCGTAGCACGGCGCAGATCATCTCCAGCCGAGCCATGCACACTGTCAACCGGATCAGCCGTTGCCACAGCGGAAACCAGACGATGCAAGCGCTGCCCAAACCGGGCCGCAGCAGCCACGCCAGACGCTGTCCACTCCATGTCACGCTCTGGCGGACTGTCAGACAGCACAAACCACCGCGCCGTATCAGCACCAAAACGCTCAATAATCTCTACCGGAGAGACCGTATTGCGCTTGGACTTGGACATCTTTTCAGAGCGTCCGACCTGAATGGGCGTTCCCGTGTCGCGTCGGACAACCACATCACCGCGACGCTCGACTTCTTCCGGATAGAGCCAGTTTGCCCCGTCCTTGTAGCTTTCGTGCGTGACCATGCCCTGAGTGAAGAGGCCGTCAAACGGCTCATCCAGACCCAGATGACCCGTCTCATGCATGGCGCGGGTAAAGAAGCGCGCATAGAGCAGATGGAGGATCGCATGTTCAATGCCGCCAATATACTGATCGACGGGCAGCCAGCCATCAGCCGCAGCCGGCACGGTCGGCGTCAGCGCATGCGGGCTAGTAAAGCGGGCAAAGTACCAGGAACTGTCCACAAACGTGTCGAACGTGTCTGTCTCACGCGTTGCGGCAGACCCGCAGCTTGGGCAGGAAACGTGCTTCCAGGTCGGATGATGATCCAGCGGGTTGCCCGGCCGATCAAATGTCACATCTTCTGGCAGGACAACTGGCAGTTGATCATCCGGAACCGGAACTGCACCACACTTCTCACAGTGAATAATGGGGATCGGGCAGCCCCAGTAACGCTGACGGGAAATTCCCCAGTCCCGCAGACGCCAGTTTACGACGCCATGCCCAACGCCCATGCCTTCGAGACGCTCGATGACAGTCTTTTTGGCGACTGCAACAGCCAGACCGTCCAGAAATCCCGAATTGTAGAGCGTAGCTTCGCCCGAGACTGCCTTCCGGCCAACGCGGAATGTCTCAGCATCTTCACCAGCGGGCAGCAGAACCTGCGGCACGGCGAGATCATACTTGTGAGCAAAATCAAGATCACGCTGGTCGCCGCACGGGCACCCAAACACTGCCCCCGTGCCATAATCCATCAACACGAAATTGGCGATCCAGACAGGCGCCGTCTGATCTGGATTCAAAGGATTGCTGACGCGAAGACCCGTATCGAAGCCACGCTTTTCAGCGGCCTCAATCACCTCTTCGGATGTTCCAAGACGACGGCATTCTTCAATAAATTCAGCCGCAGCAGGATTAGTCCGCGCGACCTTGGCTGCCAGCGGATGATCCGCGGCAATACCAACGAAGCTCAATCCGAACAGCGTATCCGGCCGGGTCGTGAAGACTTCGATACCATCAAGATCAATGTCGAAGCCCGACGGCGGGCTATGAAGAGCGAAACGGACACGCGCGCCCTCTGAACGCCCAATCCAGCGTTCCTGCATCGTCCGCACGCGTTCCGGCCAGCGATCCAGCTGCCCCAGCGTATCAAGCAGCGGCTGAGCAAATTTGGTGATTTTCAGGAACCACTGAGAAAGAACTTTCTTCTCAATCAGCGCTCCGGACCGCCATCCGCGTCCCTCGACAACCTGCTCATTGGCCAGAACCGTCTCATCGACCGGGTCCCAGTTTACAGACGAATCCCGGCGCTCAACCAGACCACCGGCGAGCATGTCCAGAAACAGTTTCTGCTGCTTGCCGTAATATTCTGGAAGGCAGGTCGCGATTTCGCGGTCCCAGTCCAAGGAAAAGCCGAGACGTTGCAGCGTGCCGCGCATTGTGGCGATGTTTTCCATCGTCCACTTGCCAGGATGCACATTACGTTCCCGCGCTGCATTCTCAGCGGGCAGTCCAAAAGCATCCCATCCCATGGGATGAAGCACCGAAAACCCTCGTGCGCGCTTATAACGCGCTACGACGTCTCCAAGCGTATAATTCCGCACATGGCCCACATGCAGTTGGCCGGAGGGGTACGGAAACATCTCCAGAACGTAATATTTTGGCCGATCAGCCGGAGGCACATCTGGAACAGCAAATACATTCCGCTGTTTCCACTCTGCCTGCCAGAACGGCTCCCGGGACTGAAAATCGAAAGCCGTATGTGTCGTGTCGCTCATGTCTAACTCAGTTACCCTGTTCGCCGTTTTCTGCACGCAACTGGCGGGCGCGGGTCAGGATACGGGTCGTAATGTCAGACGTGGTCGTGGCTGAAACCGGAGTATCCTGCCATTCGCCGTCCTGAAACACCTGCCGGAATACCGACACGCGAAGCGCGTCAGAACGCATACGGCGGTCAAGCACATACGCAGCAATCTTGAAGCGCTCGCCCTTGCTGGACGGCGGCTGATACCAGTCCGTCAGAATGACACCACCGACTGCGTCGGCGGAAGCCAGCGGCATAAACGAAAGCGTATCGATCGCGCCACGCCACAGATAGGCATTAACGCCGCCCTTAAGCTGGTCAGCGCCACCTTCTGCCCCGCGATCAACGCCGAGCAGATGATTGCGGGGCGCAGTAAGGCTGCTGGGATCGCGAGCGCCGCCACAGGCAGCAACTGTACCGAGGGCAAGAATGCCAACGGCCGTCCGAAGCGCTGAACGGCGGGAAGAGCTGGAAACAATCATCTGCATACGAGACATCATGGTGGTCCTGCGGGCCGGGCCAGGGCCGTCACGGGCATGGAGACAGACTGGCGAAACCTGAATCCGGGCAACATCAATTCCGTGTTCATATCGCGCTCATCCGGTAAGGCCAAGCGCCCTACCCGCACATGAGCGCTTTATAAAAGACCTGTTGAGCTGAAAGCCTGCCGCAGCTCCGCTTTTTTGGCCGCACTCAAATACGGAAAACGACTCAAAATCTTCTCAATTGTCAGATCCGGAACCAGACGGTGCAAATGCTGTCGCACCTGCTGGATTTCCTCGGTACTTTCGCCCTCAAGCACCAGAGCTGCCAGATAATAGACCAGCGTGCTCGAGTAATTGGGGTGCAGCCCAGCCATCAGACGCCCCATTTCAATGACGTCCTGACGTTCTCCGCCCAACATCATGACCATCATGAAAAACGGTCTGATCAGTGTTGAAAGTGGAGAATGATACGGATTGTGACGCAGCCTTCCTGCTACCGCTGCCGCCTCAGCCAAGTTCCCATCCAGAACATGCAACAGGACGCGGCATAGCAGCACATCGTGCATGTTATGCATGCTTGAAGCCCCAGCCATAGACTTCTCACACATCCGCATGATGGAACGTGCCAGAGGCACAGATGCCGGATCGTGCATCAGCAGCGTGGACAAAAGAATGGCCATCCCAGGCGCATCCGGCTTGAGATTCACCAACAGGCGCGCAAACTCGATACCACGCCCGAGCAATGCTGTTCCCGCCGCACTCCAGTCATTTTCGTAGCGGATCAGGCAGTAGAGCACCTGCATCACTGCCACGGTACCTTCCCGCGGATCTTCGATACCAGCAGCGTCCAGAAGCTGATTAATCCTCGGGAACAGGGCATTGTCCCGCTTCAGCAGCAACATGAAAACCCTGGTCGCTTTACCCAGAGCAGAGAGCTCACTGTCTGCGCGGTTCGCCGTACGGCGTGCCTCCGCAAGGAGAAGGCCCCACTGCATTGCCGTTGCAGGCCCCATCAGTCCGTTGCTGACTGACATCGGGTCCAGATCAGGCAGATCGTAGTAAGTGCCCCAGACGATAAATCCACCGGCCCGAACATCCAGAACCTTCAGGATAAGCCGGAAAGCATTATCCGAGGCACCGGCCCGAACCGCGCCAGTCACCACATAATCGGCACCGAGGCCGCGATACGATGCAAGAGGGTTCGCCGGGTCTGGAACGAAACCTTCAGGCTTCGCCACAATATCAAAAGTGTCGACATGAACGAACAGAAGTTCAAACTGATCGCTCAAGCTGGTCGCGCACTTTAACTCGGCATCTTTCAAACCGTCCGCCGCAAACGGCGACAGTACAAGCAGGGAGATCTTTCGGGATTGCCCCGCTGCCATCTGCGAAAGATGAAGCGGTAATGCCAGCATCGGATCTGTACGCTGTGCGCCTGTAGGAACAGCAAGAGTATCGTCGTTGCCTGAAAATAGCACCGAAGCGCCGTCCAGCTCAGCAATACCTGCGGCCCCAATGCTCGGCTCGAGCCCTGCTGCCTTCAGAACACTGGAAATTAACGCTTGGGTAACAGGGCCTGCCACATGCCCCTCTTCCTGCCCAAAGGCCCGCACGGCCTGCTCCGCCAGGAGAACCGCCCTTGCCTGCTCACCGCGACGCAAAGCACTTTGAATCTTGGCCCGCCATGCGGCTTCATTCAGGGCATCAACCTTGAGAAGACGATCCGTAACGTCATCAACCTGCTCTGGATCAGTCAACTCGCGCAGACAGCCTTCGTAGAGCCCGAGAAGATGATGTGAGAGCCGTGCACGCTGCTGACTGAGCCACTCATCCAGCGCAACATCGATTCCACTAAGCTCCCCAAGCAGCACTTCCTCTGGCGCAGGGATACTGTCGATGGTCCTAACACTGGCTGTGAGAATACGCTCAGCATCCACAGACGTCAGAGCTGGCTTCAGCATAAGAGAATGCCGCTGCACATCTATGATCTCGACGCCCAAGGGGCTCAGAGCGTCCAAAAGACGGTGAATTTCCTGCCGCAATGAAGCGCGCGCCATATCTTCTGGCCGACGACTCCATAGCAGCTCAGCCAGTCGGGAACGAAGAACGGGCTTCCTGTCAGACAGAGCCAGAATAGCCAGAAGCGCGCGTGTTTTACCTCCAACAGGAAGAACACTCTCTCCCGTCAGGGTGCGCGCTTCCATTTGCCCAATAAGCTTGAGACGGAGAAGTGTAGGGTCTGCTTCACGGGCCTGGCGCACTGAACTTGAAAGCATCTTAGTCATACCCATCAATACCCGTAGTCAGACCGAAACGCATGAAAAGGACGCAGACTATCTCGATCAGATATTCGATGCGAAACCATGGCTAGCAACCCTCAACCCTAACAGCCCTGAAACAGGCGTTTCAAAACGCTCGCTGTAGGAACAGGCTGTGGCATTACCATCCTCCCTACCCAGGCGCTGATAATGTTCAGCAACCACACCCCATCAGAAGATTTCTTGAAATCTTTATGGAGGGGTCTATTTCGAGGATAGCAATTCTTCGCACTCATACATTGAGGCAAAGATATACCACCCAGCTACGTACTACTTTCTCAACCTACCCACAGGATAAGCCAAGACTATGGCACTTCATCAGAGACAGCTTTTGACACAGGCACTTCTGAAAGTTTGATATCAAAAAACTATGTAGACAGGGATGACTGGAACCACAGACAACACGAAAGTGCAAGAATGTTCTTACATTTTTGCCTCCAAATTTAGACATATAAATACGCCAAAAACCCGATAATTGGAAATATGATTTACGTTTTTATGTTAATTTGATAATTAAATTACGGAATGAATAACGTTTCCGCTTCACTGATATCATATTTGGTTTGTAAAATAATAACATTTTTTTCAGTATTCACACTATCCAGAGCGATGCTTGCAGGTGAAAGCATCTTAGGATAACTAGCTCCTCGTGTGTCCGCGTAGCTCAGCAGGATAGAGCACAGGATTCCTAAGGTCTGAATTGGGCGCCATGACAGGAAACTTCATGGTGGATTCACTCAAATTCGGGGAACGCTCTGGTTCACTTGAGCCGTGCCAATCCCGAGCCAAGCTTTCCGCATCGGTCGGAAAGAAGGTGTAGAGACTGTACGGGTGACACCTTGGCCGCTTAGGGGGCTGTGGTGAAGAGACAGTCCAGACCACGAACATGCTCAAGGGCATGGCGGCGAAAGTCGAAGTGGTATGAATCCTGGGGCCGGAGGTTCGAATCCTCTCGCGGACACCATATCTTCACAAAGTAATTGACTTCTCCTGCGCGCTGTTCCTGACAGGGATATTGTGCGGAACACCCAGTAGAGAGTGCAATAAATAAACAACAAAAGCAGCGGTCAGAAGCACCGCCAATAAGCGTCCAAAAATACGAAATGCCACAACAATTAGAGCGCATAATAGACAAAGCAAGAGAACCGTCTGAAACTGCCCATGTATCCCGATACTATTCAATACGGCACGCGCAGCGACTTCCACAAAAGCTACGGCCGCGACAATAAAGCCCAGCAGCATCAGGATGAAACTGAGCAAGGTGTCAAAAATGGATTGCATGGTTCGCCCAGAGCAAGAATTGAAGCAAAAGCATTCTACAAAGACATCACCCGCTCTTTTTGGTCAATCGCTTCCAGCGGCAGGGATGGACGGATGATAACGATGTCATTACGAAAGAGAATAGCGACACCTGGAACATCAGCCTTTCTATGAGCATCTCATGACCTCTTCGCCTAACCTGCTGCTCACGATCATCCAGGCTATTTTGCCCATTCTGGTCACACTGGGTTTCGGCTATTTCGCCGCATACCGTAAAGATTTTGATGCCCAGCAGGCAGGCGTTCTGACGCGACTGGTCATGCTCTATGCCCTTCCGCTCGAACTCTTCGTCTCCATTCTGAGCACGCCAAAAGCTCAGGTGCTATCTGCTGGCCCGGTAGCGGCGCTCATACTTTTGGCAATGGTGGGCGGATATGCTGCCGTTTTCAGTGTATTCCGTTTTGCACTGAAGCGCCGACTGAGCGAAGCCGCCATCATTGCCATGACAATCACCGGTCCCTCGGTCCCGTTTATTGGTATCCCAGTTTTAGGGCAAATTTTCGGGGCTGCCAGCGGTGTGCCGATTTCAATCGCCGCGCTAGCGATGAACCTGATCCAGTTACCCATTACCCTTATTCTCATGGGGCACGATCACGGAAACCGACAGGCCCGCGATACCACAACGGAAAGACGCAACGAACTTCGTGAACTGGTAGGGCATCTTCTTCATTCGTGCCGTGAGCCCGTGGTCTGGGTGCCCCTGTTAGCTCTTGTGCTCGTCAGTGCTGGCGCTTTCCTGCCCGTATTCCTGAAGGGATCTTTTCTTCTGCTCGGCCATACGACCGGAGGAGCAGCTTTGTTCGCATCAGGCGTCGTCCTTTTTACGCGGCAGGTTCGTTTTAGTCCTCTGGTGGGCACGATTGTGGGGATCCGCAACATTGTCATTCCGGGAATAATCTATGCTCTGGCTCGAGCGTGGCACCTTCCCCCGCAGGCCCTTCAGGAAAGTGTGTTGACGATGGCAATCCCAAGTGCCTCCATCAACGTTATTCTGGCAATGCGGTATCACGTTCTGGAACGCGAAATCGCTTCCGTCCTGTTTTTCGGAACACTGACTTCCATTGCAACAATGGCATTTTTCATATGGTTAACCGGCGCTTAAATAGCTTCCTCTTTGTCTGCACTGGCAATATCTGCCGCTCTCCACTCGCTGAACTTGCCATGCGTCGAGAGGCTGAAAGGCGAGAACTTGAACTCGATATTGATTCAGCTGCTATTGGACATTGGCACCTCGGGTATCCACCAGATCCGAGAGCCTGCAAGGTAGCAAGCCAACACGGCCTGGACGCTTCGGCACTTAGATCACGCCTCATCTGCAAAGATGATTTTTACCGTTTTGACCACATCATTGCGCTCGATCACTCACATCTGACCCACCTGCAAAATATGCAGCCCTCGGACAGTAGAGCGCGCCTCTCCCTTATGCTCGACCATATTCCTGGCCGAGAGGGTGAAGACGTCGATGACCCTTATTATGGCCCAGAAAGCGGCTTTACGATCACCTGGAACGACGTTGAACACGCCTGCCGTGCCCTTGCGGACAAAGAGCTCGACACTCTTCCCTCCCGTCACTGATCAACAGGAGAACCGACTTGTCTATTAAACCTGACCTGCTCATGATCGACCCTTTCCCAGCCGGGATCGTAGCGCGACTTGCAGAGCATTTTAACCTGCACACATACAGTGACCTCGATCAGCTCAAGCCAATCGCAGATAAAGTCCGGGGGGTGGCCACTGGCGGCGGTTCAGGACTTCCGCGCCCCCTCATGGACGCGCTTCCTGCGTTAGAAGTCATCGCCGTCAACGGCGTTGGGACAGATCAGATCGACCTTGACGAAGCACGCCACCGCAAAATTGGTGTTGCAACAACGCTCGGCACCCTCACCGATGATGTCGCAGACATGGCCATTGTCCTGACGCTATCAGTCATGCGTGACACGGTTTTGAATGACCGTCTTGTTCGTTCCGGTGAATGGTCCAGAAATTCGCTGCCGCTGTCCCGCAGCGTGACTGGAAAGCGGATGGGCATCGCAGGTTTTGGTCAGATCGGGCAAGCCATTGCCCGTCGTGCAGCAGCGTTCGGCCTGGAACTGGCCTATTTCAATTCCAAGCCACGTCCTGAAAGCGCAGTACGCTTCGAAAGTGATCTGAAAAAACTGGCTGAATGGAGCGATATTCTCGTTCTGGCAGTCTCGGGAGGCCCTCGCTCAGCCAATATGGTTGATGCGGAAATTCTTGAAGCTCTAGGGGCAGACGGCGTCCTCATCAACATTGCTCGCGGATCGGTTGTCGATGAGGCAGCTTTGCTTTCAGCTTTGCAAGAAAAGCGGATTGCAGGCGCGGGACTGGATGTGTTCCAGAATGAACCAAACATCAATCCTGAATTCTTCAAGCTCGATAATACGGTCCTGCAAGCTCATCAGGCATCGGCAACCGTAGAAACGCGGACCATTATGGGCAACCTGATGGTCGACAATCTCATCGCGCACTTTGACGGTAAGCCGTTACTGACACCCATCCTGTAAAACAACTACTCCAGAAACTGTTCAGCGATAATACGCTCGGACAAGCCGTGATCTGGATCGAAGAGGACCGTGGCATGCAGCTTGCGGTCCTCTTTAACAATCACCTCAGCCACATCACGAATTTCCTTGAAATCTGCAACTGCAGCGGTGGGTCGCTTGTCTGTGTCCATCAACGTCAGTCTGACCACGGCCGTCGATGGCAGGAGAGCGCCCCGCCAGCGTCTGGGGCGGAAAGCAGAAATTGGCGTTAATGGTAAGATGTTCGCACTCAGAGGCACGATGGGGCCATGCGCGGAAAGATTGTACGCCGTCGATCCCGCAGGGGTCGCAACAATGACCCCGTCACAAATCAACTCTTCCAGCCTTGTCCGGCCATCAACCTCAATACGAATACGGGATGTCTGGCGTGTCTGGCGAAAGAGGAACACGTCATTAAAGGCCCGCGCTTCCGACACTTCTCCATTAACTGTCCTCGCCGTCATATGCAGCGGATGCAGCAAGGAAGGCTGCGCATTTAACAAACGTTCCGGTAGATCATCTTCATTGGGCGTATTCATAAGGAACCCGATGGTTCCGTAATTCATACCGTACACGGCCAACTCAAGCCCAAGAACACGATGAAGCGTTTCGAGCATGAAGCCATCGCCCCCCAGACTGACAGCCACATCAGCGCTTTCGAGCGGAACGTTCCCATAGCGAGCGACCAGAACTGCGAGTGCATCCTGGGCGGCGTCTGTTGACGCCGCTACAAAAGCAATTTTCATACCGGTCAGATCAGCTGCCTGTTTGCCTGAATTGGCATACGTTCACGCACCTGACGCACCTGATCAAAATCGAGATCGGCAGTTCCCCAGGCAGCTTCGCCCCCCAGCTTCAGAACAACCTCGCCCCACGGATTTACAATCATGGAGTGACCATATGTCTGACGCTCGTTGCCAGCGGCATCCGTATGCCAACCGGCTGTCCCACATGCAATGACCCAAGCCTGCGTTTCTATCGCACGTGCCCGGATCAGGACTTCCCAATGAGCCTCCCCTGTCTGCTGTGTAAACGCAGCAGGTAAGATGATCATCGCCACATCTGCGGCCCGCAATGCAAGAAACAGCTCAGCAAAACGCAAATCGTAGCAAATGGCGAGACCCGTCGGGACGCCTGAAATATCTACAACCTCTACGCTGTCGCCTGGCACATAGTTATCACTCTCCCGATAACCATCCCCATTCGGCGTGACCACATCAAAAAGGTGAATTTTCCTGTAGCGTCCGCATTCATTGCCGTGAGGGTCAAAGATCAGCGATGTATTCGCCAACTTGTCTTTCCCCTCACCCGAGACGGTTTCTCCGATTGAGCCACCATGCACCCAAATGCCATGCTCTTTCGCCATTGCGCGCAAAGCCTCATACAGCGGGCCGCCAGACTCTCCTGGAGCGGGGAGTTGCTCAGCGCTGGCATGCTTGGTCTCAGCCGTCCCGCCCAGGCAACTCCACACCTCTGGCAAAACCACCAAGACAGGATTTTCGGCTTTTACTGCATCCGCCACGAGCTTCTGAGCCTGAGCAATATTTGCATCCCGGTCAGCCGAAGGAGCCATCTGGATCAGTGCAACACGCATGGTCGGTACATTCCCTTTAGCAATGACCAGAGACCATAAGCGATCACAAAGTCCGAGGTAAGCCCGAACACCTTAGACTCAGATGGCAGCTTGCAATACACGAAAGCCATGCACTCTTGGGCTCTTACTGAATGACCCCAACGGTCCGTATCTTTGCGCGAGTAGAAATTTCTGTTTGCGATAGAACCATGGTCGCTGGGCGAATGCGTTCCACAATCATTCGCATGGGACGACGCATCCCCCCGGCGACAAGAATAACCGGGTTTTCACCCTGCCCCAAAGCTACATCCAGAGCCTGCCTCAGCTGGCCTACCAGTTCGTTCAGGCGAGATGGCGGGAGCGCCAACTGGCGATCATCTGCAGGACCAATCATGTTTTCTGACAACACGACTTCCCAATCGGGGCTTAGTGTCAAAACAGGAATATAGCCCTTTGGTCCGGTAACAGCGAAGCTGATCTGACGCGCCAAACGGGTCCGAACATGTGAGGTCAACGCCAGTACAGATTTGAGACCTTGCCCACAGCCTTCCTGCAGCGCCTCTAAAATACCCGACAAATCACGAATTGAAATCTGCTCCGCAAGAAGACTTTGTAGAACTCTCTGAACAACACTCACTGACACTTGAGACGGAATAAGATCGACAATCAGTTTCTGCTGATCTCTTGGCATGTCATCCAGAAGTTTCTGTGTCTCGGAGTAAGACAGGAGGTCGGCCATGTTTTCCCGAACCAACTCCGTTAAGTGCGTAATAATGACGCTTGCTGGATCAACGACCGTGTATCCCTTGATGATCGCATTCTCTCGTTCACTTTGATCGATCCACAATGCTGGGAGATTAAATGCCGGCTCTCGCGTTTCCTCACCCTGCAAGTCTGGCAAACCTCCCTTCGGATTCATCGCCAACATTCGACTAATCCGTACTTCTCCATGTCCAATTTCGATTTCTTTAATTTTTACAGCATACGCGTCAGATGAAAGCTGAAGATTGTCCTGAATACGGACAGGTGGCAGAATAAATCCCATTTCTCCAGCAATTGTTCTTCTGAGAACCTTGATTTGTTCAGTCAACCGCGCACCATCACCGCTCGCAATTGAGAGCAAATTGAAGCCCAACTCTAAACGTAGCAAGTCAACGCGGAGGCTTTCAGTAATGGGGGGCTCACCAGACTGCGTGTTTTCAGGAAGGCTGACAGCATCCTCTTCAGCATCTTGATTCTTAACAGGTGAGCGATGTCGAAACCATGCTCCTCCTCCTGCAAGAGCTGCCAAACCAAGAAAGGGAAGCGTCGGCAAACCAGGCATTAGTGACAGAACAGCCGCTGAGCCCGCTGCCAGAGCAAGCGGTTTGGGGTTGCCGCCAAGTTGCCGTACCAAAGCTACGTCCGCCGCACCTTCAGTACCTCCCTTGGTCACCACAATACCCGAGGCCGTAGAGACAAGCAGAGCAGGAATTTGCGAAACCAGGCCATCGCCGATCGTCAAAGTCGTGAAAGCAGATGCGGCATCCGCCACAGTCATCCCATGACGCCCAATGCCAATGGCTAACCCTCCGACGATATTGATTGCCGTAATGATCAAACTCGCGATTGCATCTCCACGGACGAACTTGGCCGCACCATCCATCGCTCCATAGAACCCACTTTCTTCCTGGAGTTCTTTACGGCGCTGCCGTGCAATTTTGTCACTGATGGCGCCAGAAGACAGTTCAGCATCAATCGCCATCTGCTTTCCAGGCATGGCATCCAGCGAAAAGCGTGCTGCCACTTCAGCAATACGCCCTGACCCCTTAGTGATCACCATGAAATTCACAACCAGAAGGATTGCAAACAGGATCGCGCCGATTACGACGTCACCTCCCATCAGAAAACCTCCGAAGGCAGCTACGACATGGCCAGCTGCATACATCCCCTCATAACCGTGACTAAGAATAAGTCTGGTTGTCGCAACCTCCAGCGACAGACGGAGCAATGTTGTGAGGAGCAGCAATGTTGGGAAAGAGGTGAAATCAAGTGGTCGCGTTAAAAACAAAGCGACCATCAGGACAAGTACGGACGCCGTGACTGAGAGGGCCAGCCCGACATCCAGAATGAATGTCGGCAGCGGCAAGACGAGAACTGAGAGCAATCCGGCAACTGCCAGTGCCAATCCAACATCTGTTCCCGGCAGCCAGCGCTGCCCTCCTTGCAACCAGGCGGGCAAGGGCATTTTCTGAAAATAACCAGAGAGAGAGGTCTTTTTCACAAAGGAAGAAAGAACCCCTTCTGATGTGTTCATAATAATAGTCTTACCTGATTAAATTTTTATCTTGAGATAAAATATAACCACAAGGTTAAATATTAGGAAATTTTTCAATTTTTAACTTTTCCAGATTTGATAATTTCCGTCATGGTTACACCAAGTCTATTCTCATCAACCATCACGACTTCACCACGAGCTATCAGACGATTATTTACGAGAATGTCGATCGAATCACCGACTTTTCGATCAAGCTCCACAACAGCCCCACGCCCCAAGCGTAATAGCTGGCTCACCTGCATATTTGCACGTCCCAGAACGGCACTGACCGTTACAGGAATATCGTAGATCGCTTCGAGATCATGAGCGAAGCGAGGCGGCTCTACAGACTGCGCCGATACTGCTTCGACGTCATCAAGATCGAAATTATTCTGTGTATCAGTCATTTCAATTATTCCGCGCTCACTGCAGGTAAAACTTTATCCAGAGAAAATATTTTCAAAATTTCCTGCACTAAGGTTCCTGCCTCTCGGCAAGCCTTTCCCGTCGCCCAAAAAATTCGAAAATCTCCCGAAGCCAAAGTGTCATCTGCACGACAATCAATCACTTCCACTCCTTCTCGCTCACACAACGTTAATAAATGCTGAATTTCCTGAGATTTAGCTTCTATTCTGATGCGCGCAGCCTCTCTGAGGGTTGGCATGATTTTATCAATCAATACTTCCCGTTCTCTGGGGCCATAATTTTCCAAAAGGGATGGAAAAATTTTTGCTAGATGAGAAAAAATGGCGATTGAGAAATTTTCAGCTTCTTGCTGTGCACATTGATTCATCTGATCAGAAATTTTTTTTATAATATTTAAAGAATTATTCTCGATAGAGTTCTTCCACTCAGATTTTTCTTTTTCATAGGAAATTTTCTCAAGTGCAGACACTCGTTCTTTTTCTTGCCTGCACGCAAAATCCAAATCTTCGGCGGTATAGAGTTCAGGTGTAGTTATTTCCACAGAAGACAGATCTGAGCCACGCTCTGGTTCGACTGGAGACAAAACCGGGGTGCCAAAATCTTCAGCGTAAAGAACTTTGGACACCTGATCGCGGCGGTCGAAATCAGGAATCCTCATACGAGCATCTCATTCGCGGCCTGTTCTTGATCCAGAAGTTCAATTTCCCCACGATCAAGAAGAACTTTGGCGACAAGCAGAATATCACTCTGTGCCGCATCGACGTCCTTAACGCGCACAGGGCCTAATGCTTCAACTTCATCTATAAGAATACGCCCTGCACGCTCAGACATTGCCGCAAGAAATGCACTTCGCAGTTTCTCGCTTGCACCCTTGAGAGCGATCGGCAAACTTTCGCGTGCAATCTGATTAAGCAACACCATAAGGCCCTCTACAGGAACCTGAGCCAATTCCTCGAAAGTAAACATGAGGCTTTTAATTCGCTCCGCATCATCATGACTGCGCTCATCCAGGGCCGTCATAAAGCGTGCTTCAAGTCTTCGATCGAAATTATTGAAGATGTCTGCGAGAACTTCGTGGCTGTCTCTATGCGAACCACGAGGAAGGTTAGAGACAAATTCGGATCTTAATGTCTGCTCCACACTGTGCAAAACACCCTTTTGCACATTTTCCATTTTCAGCATCCGCGTCATAACATCGAGCGAAAATTCTTGAGGAAGCAGGGCGAGAACTTTCGCCGAATGCGCTGCCTTGATCCTGCTAAGAATAACTGCGACCGTTTGCGGGTATTCATTTTTTAAATAGTTAGCGAGCACTGCCTCTGAGACGTTTCCAAGTTTATCCCACATAGTTCGCCCGGCAGGACCACGAATTTCTTCCATGATGGCTGCTGCTCGCCCGGCGGGGAGCGTATTTTTGAGCAATCGTTCTGTTGTTTCGATGTCGCCAATCAAAACTTCTGAAGACCCGAGGCTCCGGCTGAATTCGTGACAGACGCTTTCGACAGTTTCTGCAGAGACCATTCCAAGCTGAGACATCGCGGCAGAAATTTCTCGAATTTCTTCTTCATGCATCTGCTCAAAGAGGCGCGCGCAATTATCTTCTCCTAATGCCATCATCAGAATGGCGGACTTCTGCGCACCCGTGACAGATTTTTCCAGTCCAATCATTGTTAGTGCCCCTCCTGTCTCGGCATCAGCCAACTGCGCATCAGTGCAATACTTTCCGCAGGATGCGTTTCCACGAGGTCTACCACCCGCTGAACAGAGGACGCTCGAATACGGCCGGAAACGCCACTCACGGCCACCGTCTCTTCGTCACTCTCTGTTAGAGGCACTGTGGCATCATATGGAGCAGCCAAAAGAGCTGTCGGGTTCCCCGCCTCAGTCGCCAGTGTGCCCCCCAACTCAGGCAGAGGAGTTCCGCCACTTCTTGCTTCAGATAGAAGCTGCCCGGCCGAAAGCCCGCCCCCAGGGGGACGCAACAAGGGGCGCACGACAAAGAAAAGCACCATCAATAGGCACAAAGCAAAAATACCGAAACGCGCAGCTTCCATTTCATTTGAGCGGCTCAAAATTCCCTTCAGAAACGTCTGTTGGGTCGCGGGCATTGCCGCTTCGATATCCGAAAACTGCATCGACATTACGGTAACAACATCGCCACGAGCCTGATCGAACCCAATGGCAGTCTTGGTCAGAGCCGTTAGCCTTTCCAGCTCCTGAGTATTGCGTGGCTGCCAGACATGTTGACCTTTCACGTCCGTCTGCACGGCTCCATCAACCATGACAGCGACACTGATACGAGAAATGCGCGGCTGATCCTGCACAAGGGTCCGAACCTTTTTACCAATCTCGTAATTATCCGTTTGCTCCTGCCTGCTGCTTTGACTTCCGTTCTGCGGCTGACCGGCGTTAGCATTCGGCAGATTGTTTCCGACCGTCGTATTCGCTGTTCCTTGTGTGTTTATACTTTTGTCATTTTTGGTTTGCTGAGAACGGAGAACCTGCTGGTCAGGGTCGTAACTTTCCTGAGTTTCCCGCACATGATCATTATTCATCGCCACGGTCGCTTCCACTCGCACACGGCCTATGCCGACAGAAGCTCCCAACATGTCCTCAACTTCACGGGAAATGCGTTGTTCCAACGCCTGCCGTTGCATTTCTGCCGTTTGATTGCCATCGACGCTTCCCGCGCCCTGACGCAGCAGGACATGCCCGCGATTGTCTACGAGTGAGATATTCTGCGCCTCCAACCCCGGTACCGCCGCAGAAACCAGGTTAACGACCGCCGCAATACTTTCCTCATCCAAACGGCGTGCGCCTTCCATCGAAAGAAGCACACTTGCCTGGGCGCCCTGCTCGTTCGTAGAGAAAAGCTCTCTGTGCCGCAGAACAAGATGAACACGAGCATTGCGAACACCGTGGATCAAGCGGATTGATCGCTCCAATTCACCTTCCAGCGCACGCGTCTCGTTGATCGTTTGCTCAAACTGCGTGGCTGTAAAACTGTTTCCCTTATCGAAAATCTCGTATCCGACCGAACCGCCGGACGGCAGGCCACTTTTCGCAAGAAGAAGGCGTGCTTTTGCCACCTCGTCATCAGGGACCATGATCGTCGCCCCCTGATCCTGCAGGCGATACGCAATATGGGCCTTAGCAAGCTGATCTACGATTTCACCGGCCTCTCTGGGGTCCAGATCTCGATAGAGCAGTCCAGTAGTGGAATTTGCCCCGTGCATAACCAGAACTCCGAGCAGCACAAGCAGCGCCGCCCCCACCCCCCCCAGAGCAGCCAGCCGTGGGAGACCGAGCTGCTTCAGATTTGCGAGAAGAGCCTTCACTTAATCGCCCACCATACGGTCATCTGCGTACAAGCTTTTTCAGGAGATGCCTCAAGCCCTGCCCACATGCGCGTTCACCCTGTCCTGCTGCAATCACTGACAGACATTGTGGACAGAAAAGGTTAACGGGCGCTTAAAACGATAGAATTTTCCGCCCTGACTGTTCAGGCTCCTGAAAATCCGTCCAGATCACTCAGCGGAACAGTCGCACTTCCCATCTGCACGTTAACGCCGCTCGATGTCCGTGTCAGACCTGTAACGGTACCGGAAACTGTTGTCGGGAAAGATGCCGTTTCTCCACTCGCTCCGGTCCCTTCAACAGCTACGAAATACTGACCATCAGACATTTGTTGTCCGCTGTTATCATTGCCGTCCCAAGACCAGGAATTTGTCCCCGTAGTGGCCGTCATCGTGTCGGTTTTGACAACCTGACCGCTTGCATCGGTCACGGCAATGGCTACAGGCCCAGCCTGCTCCGCTGTAAATGTCATACTGGCCTTACCGCTTTGTAAGGGCAGCGAAGCGGTCGTGGCTGTCGTTGTTTTACCGACTAGCGCAATACCAGACGTGATCTGAGTGTCCTGCGTGGCAGAAATCAGGCTGGTAAGATTAGTATTGGTCTCAACCTGTTGCTGCACACCCGCAAACTGCGCCAACTCACTGGTGAAGCTGTCCGTACTGGTTGGATTACTGGGGTCTTGATGCTGAAGCTGAGTGGTCAGAAGTGTTAAAAACTGATTGAAATTTCCTGCCATGGAAGACAGTGCAGCGCTGCCCACACTACTTGCTGTGGATGTTGATGCACTCGATGTCTGAGTTGACGCACTCGACTTGGCCGCCGAAACAGCCTGGTTCAGAAGCGATGATGACGTGACAGAAGAGACCATTAAAAAACGTCCTTTAAGCGGTCAGATCAACAACACCGCGCAAAAATTTTCGAGGAGACACAGAGGCGTTCTCACTGAGATCTTCAGACGAAGTCTCAGAGGAACCACAAGCCGTGAAGGGCCGTTGCTGACTTTCTTCCCGGCCAGAATTTGTCGGATAGTCTTGCGAGAAAGATCCCAGCAAACCAAAACTGACCTCTGTGGATATCACAGGCTGATCTGCGGAGAGCGACACGAGGTTCTGGCTCAGCGACGACAATAAGCTTTCTTTATTTGTAGAAAGACTACGCAGCGCCTCCGAATTTTCAGCCAGAATATGGATGTGGCGTTCACCCCCTTTGTCCTCAGCAACAGACATCCGGATCTTGCCGTCATGTTCCAGGAAAATGTCGATCTGGGTATTGAGGCGCTGATCCGTTGCCTGATGAGTAATGACGGGGCCATTCAGGGATGACGAGCTGCCTTCGTCCCGTGTGGCGCTTGAAACGCTCGTATGTTCGGAACCGGAATTCTGTAATTCGGAGGACGGAAGCTCCAAGAGTGATTCCGAGGCCTCAACATTCGGCACCTGCAAGACATGAATATTTTCTGCCGACGTGGGAGCCCCCACACTCACACTCTCTGTTTCAGAAACCGCCGGGTCTTTCTTGACCTCACGTTGGTCTACTGCGGATTTCGACGCGCCATCAAAGGAGGCGACACCAAGAGACAAATCAGACATCGAACTCTGGCCGTTGTCGCCTTCTAGATCCGACGCACATTGTGCGAATTGTTCTGCGTGTTGGCCCAGATCAGGTTCTTCTGTCGTCACAGGCTCGTCTACGACGTCGTTTTGCAGCACCGATGAAGACACTTCGGGAGCTTCCATGAAGGATGCATCCGTCGAAACTTTACGAGCGGATAGCTCTGATCCGCGTCGAGCAATGTTAACCGGGTTCGGTATTTTCGAAGATTTTTCTGGAAGTGAATTCGAACGGACAGGCTGTGCAGAGACCTTCGTCGCTGAGCTCAAAGGTTTTAAACTTCGAGAGACCTCACGGTTCTCTGTTGAAACAGGCTGATCCTTGCCGACCTCAGACCCTCTGTTTGTCTGAACGTTCTTTTCACTCTGCACCCGCGGCGTATTTTTACGAGAGAGAACGGCACAGTCAGAAGACGGAGACTTCTCATGAACGTAGCTTTTCAGAAAATCCTGAAACCGTTCTTTTGAAGCGAGTGGCGTACCAACAGGAAACGTGCTGCCACCAGTTGTTATTCCCGGCTTTGCTGCGGGCAAAATCTGCGACAATGACAAGCCCTCCAGTTCCCGGGGAAACAACCGGTAAGGAGAGTGGCACGGCAGACGTAAATAAAAGGTTTATACGCGGCCCTTTCAAAGAAGCCGCGCACAAAACTCAGTTCTGAATGTGATCGTATCCAGGAGAACCCGGAAATGGCCCTCGCGTAACTGCTGCTGGCGCCGGGCAAACTGGCGGAACGCCATCAAGTGCAAAAGCCTGCACTGTGTGGGTCGATGCTGCCACGAGCCCCCTCACCGCAAGAGGCTGTGCCAGACGTACACCTGCCAGAAGCTCCTCTGGAAGAATGACAGTCGTACCATCACGCAGCATCACACCTGTAGGCGTAATACGGGAAACAATCCCTTTCGTGACGGGCAGCGGTGACATGTCATACAGACATGGCGCGGCCTCGGCGACCATCGGGGCGGAGAAAGCCAGAAGCAGGCTTGCGAGAGCGAAAGGTTTCAATGCCGGAAATGCCTCATGCCAGTGAAGACCATGGCGATTCCAGCTGCATCGGCAGCGTCGATCACCTCCTGATCGCGAATTGAGCCACCGGGCTGGATCACAGCCACAGCACCAGCAGCAACAACACTCTCAAGACCATCTGCGAACGGGAAGAACGCATCCGATGCGGCCACAGACCCCTTGGTCAACGGGGCAGTCTCACCCGCAACATTTGCAGCGTCTTCGCTCTTGCGAGCAGCAATGCGCGCGCTATCAACACGGGACATCTGCCCCGCCCCAATCCCGACAGTCGCATTGTTACGAACATAAATGACCGCGTTGGATTTCACGTGCTTGGCCACTCGGAACGCGAACAGGAGATCTTTCATCTCCTTTTCCGTGGGAGCGCGTTTGGTGACGACCTTTAGATCGCTCTCAAGGACGCGGCCTGCATCCCGGCTTTGCGCCAGAAAACCACCGGCGACAGAGCGAAAAGCCAGCCCTTCAGCTTCCGGGTCCGGCATTCCGCCAGTGAGCAGCAGACGCAGGTTCTTCTTGCGAGAAAGAATTTCAATAGCCTGTGCGTTCGCATCCGGGGCAACAATCACTTCCGTGAAAATCGCACTGATGCGTTGAGCCGTTTCTGCATCCAGCGTTCTGTTCACAGCTACGATGCCACCAAATGCCGAAACCGGATCACAACGCAGCGCCGCAATCCATGCCTGCTCCAGCGTTTCAGCAGACGCCACACCGCATGGATTAGCGTGCTTGACGATCACGACAGTCGGCGCATCAAACTCAGCAACAGCCTCGAACCCTGCATCTGTGTCATTCAGATTGTTGTAGCTCAGCGCCTTGCCCTGCACCTGGCGAGCCGTCGCAATACCTGCCCGTGTGCTGCCATCCCTATAGAAAGCAGCTTTCTGATGCGGATTTTCACCATACCGCAGAAGCTCGTCGCGGGACCCACTGAGCGTCAGAACAGGAGGCAACAATTCGCCCGCACGCTCTGCGAACCAACGGGAGATCATACCGTCATAAGACGCCGTATGGGCATACGCAGCACCGGCATAATCACGACGCTCGCTCAAATACGTTCCACCCGCGTCCAGGGACTGAACGAAATCACCGTATTGCTGAGGAGACGTCAGGATCGTGACATGATCGAAGTTCTTGGCCGCAGCACGGATCATGGCCGGGCCGCCAATATCGATATTCTCGATACAGTCTTCATCGCCCGCGCCGGATGCAACCGTAGCGGCGAAAGGATACAGGTTAACGCAGACCAGATCGATTGGCACGATGCCGTGCTCTTCCATCTGGCTCAGATGAGCCGGAAGGTCACGACGTGCAAGAATGCCGCCATGAACCTGCGGAACCAGCGTCTTGACACGACCGTCAAGAATTTCGGGGAAGCCCGTATGCTCTGAAACATCTTTGACAGTCAGACCCGCCTCACGCAGCGCCCTTGCCGAGCCCCCCGTCGAAAGCAGTTCTGTACCGTGGGCGGCAAGCGCGCGCCCCAGTTCAATCAGTCCCGTCTTGTCAGAAACGGAGAGAAGGGCGCGACGGACGGGGAGTCGGGTCTCAGTCATGATGGAAATGCAATATCCTTCAAAACATGTCCGTGCAACCGCTGGTGATGCACGACGTAAGGAGCGTGACCACCAAAAGGGTCACGTCCCGCGAACCCTGCCCACCCTAATAGAAAAAGAGTAGGCAGAAGAAGCATGATCTCGCCCAGGCCGCCTGTGCGGACATAGGGCCAGAAAGACAGTCTGGACCGGCTAAGGGGCGCCAGAAGCTGGCAGCCACCGGTTGGCAGGTCAGCCGCGATGTGGGTGGCAACACCCAGTAGAAGAGCGCCAATCGAGCCTCGCAGCGCACCTTCCCCCATAAAAACCCCAACCACAGCGGCGATCAAAAGCAACACAACGCCGGAATGCGTCATCCCACGATGACCAAACGTCCGCGCCAGAAAACGGGACAGAAATTTGACCCGGGCCCCAAGCATGGAGCGCTCCGTATCAATGTCCGGAAGCAGGCTACCCAGCAACCCTGTGCAGACCGAAAAAGGCTCGGGTGACAGGACATGCCAGCGCATCGCACACAAAACAGCAAATCCGCCAATCAGGAGATGAGAACGTCCAGTCACGGGTTCTTATGATCCGATTCGGACGTTATCGGAAAGGGCCGTAACCCCTTTTCCTGCAAAGATATTCATAAATTTCATCCCCTCTTCTTCTGGGGATGTTCTTTATCCGTTCTCAAGCAGAGAAACAGGCCCTCAATGAAAAAAAGAAAGGCGATCCGGATAACTTCCAGACCGCCTTCCTGTTTTCAATGGAGCGAATAATTTACAAGGGATCTTAGCTCTGGCGCAAAAGAGCTGCAGCCGTTGCGCGCTGCGTCACCGTCTTTGCGTCGAACTCACCTGCCGTAATCCACGATCCGCCGACACAGGATACGGAAGGAAGTGCCAGCCAGTCCGGAGCGCTCCCTTCAGTGATGCCGCCCGTCGGGCAGAAGCGGACATTGCCAAATACACTGGCCAAGCTCTTCAGCGCCGGAATGCCACCATTGGTCACAGCCGGGAAGAACTTGAAGCGTGTCAGCCCCAGATCCAGACCGCGCATGATGTCACCAGCATTCGCAACGCCCGGAAGGAAAGGCATGTCATGATCGCGGGCAGCGTCAGCCAGCGGTGCGGTTAAGCCAGGGCTCACGATAAAGCGGGAGCCAGCCTTCACTGCACGCTCCAGATCCGTCGGGTTCAACACAGTGCCTGCCCCGACAAAAGCGCCCTCAACCTTGGACATTTCCTCGATCACTTCGAGCGCACAAGGCGTCCGCAGCGTCACTTCCAGAGTGGTCAGGCCACCAGCGACCAGCGCTTCAGCCAAGGGACGAGCCTGTGCAACATCATTGACCACCAGCACCGGAATAACCGGGCAGCGGGTCATGACAGCATCAAGTTTGGCAGTATCAGTCATGAAATTTGGTCCTTAGTGAATGGCGTCGCCAACGGCTTCGATTACCTGATCCATTTGGGCCAGCATGGCGGATGCGCCGGTTTCGGCCGGATCATGCACCGAACGCATGAGGGCAAACAACTCACGTCCGGTTCCGAGAGCAGGCGGCGGCGGCGCAACAGGTTCGCGTGCCTCCCATTCTGTCGGATCGACGAGAACCTCAATCTGCCCCGTTACGGCACACACCCGGATCATGTCACCATCCCGAACGCGGGCAATCGGGCCGCCGACCTGAGCTTCCGGGCCGACGTGAATGGCAGCGGGCACCTTACCACTCGCACCTGACATCCGTCCGTCTGTCAGAAGAGCCACTTTGTAGCCCCGATCCTGCAACACGCCGAGCGTTGGCGTCAGCTTGTGCAGTTCCGGCATACCGTTGGCTTCCGGCCCCTGGAACCGCACAACAACGACGACATCCCGCTCAAGTTCACCATTCTGGAACGCAGTGGCGACATCATGCTGATCATGGAAAACCCGCGCCGGGGCTTCAATGGTCAGGAATTCTTCAGCAATGGCACTACTTTTATAGATGCCACGACCGACATTGCCCTGCATGAGCTTGATACCACCATCAGCCTTGAACGGCTCCTTGACGTCACGGAGAATGTCACGGTCCAGCGATGGCTTGGCATGCGTGTAAACGACTTCGTCATCCTGCAGGCTGGCACGGCAGGCATAATCGGCAAATCCGCCGCGCGAGACCGTCATGATGTCTGTATGCAGAAGGCCAGCACGGGAAAGCTCGGCAATCAGTGTGGGCATACCACCCACATGATTGAAAGCGTTCACGTCCTCAGAGCCGCTGGGGTAAACGCGCGTCATCAGCGGAACTGCGGCTGAGAGGCGGCTCAGATCTTCCCAGTCAATGATGATACCAGCAGCTCGTGCAATGGCAGGCAGGTGGATCGTGTGATTGGTCGAACCGCCGGTTGCCAGCAAGCCGACTGCCGCATTCACAATGGCCTTCTCATCAACACACTGCGCCAGTGGGCGGACATCTTCGCCATTCAGGCTGATTTCCGCCAGACGATGCACGCTTGCACGCGTCATGGCCTGCCGAAGCGGCGTGTTCGGATTGATGAAGGCAGAATCCGGCAACATGAGACCCATGATCTCAACCATCATCTGGTTCGTATTGGCCGTGCCGTAGAAAGTGCATGTGCCAGCGCTATGATAGGAGGCGTTTTCCGCTTCCATCAGACGGTCCTGCCCGACCTTGCCCTGCACATAGAGCTGACGGATCCGCTGCTTTTCCTTGTTAGGAAGGCCTGACGGCATAGGGCCGGCCGGGATCAGCATTGTCGGCAGATGTCCGAAGCGCAGCGCGCCCATCAGCAGGCCCGGGACAATCTTGTCACAGATCCCCAGAAGCGCGACACCTTCGAACATGCCGTGGCTCAGACCGACAGCCGTAGACATGGCAATAACGTCACGGGAGAACAGGGAAAGCTCCATTCCCTCCTGTCCCTGCGTCACGCCATCACACATTGCTGGCGCACCACCGGCGATCTGAGCAGTTGCCCCAACTTCGCGGGCGAACAGCTTCATCTGGTCCGGGTAGCGTCCATACGGCTGATGCGCCGACAGCATGTCGTTGTAGGTCGTCACAATCCCGAGGTTCGTGCTGGCCGGACGCATAAGCTCCGGCTTGTCAGACGCAGCCGCAGCAATGGCGTGAGCGAGGTTTCCGCAGGCCAGGCGGGGGCGGGAGACGCCTTTGGCCCGGTTTCGCTCCATCAGAGCAAGATAACGGCGACGGGAGACTTTCGAACGCTCGATGATCCGGGCGGTCACGCTCTCGACGACGGAATTCAAAGACATTGGAACACTCGCTGCTCGACTGACACACGCGCTGCCAGACGGAAAAAAAGCTCTTTCCGCTGAAAGACACAGCCTCGTGAAGGGGCTACTTTCATACGGAACCGAACCTGGAACAGCAACACCTCACAATGCCTTTCCGAGAAAATTTATTATTTTTATTTCTCAGAATGGCTTTTTATCTTTTCATTTAAACCGTTTTTTTTCGAAAAAATGAAAATAAAGTACAAACTCAGATTTACCCGGTATTTTCAATATTATGTATTTTCATATACGCAGATGCGATGATGAGCAAATACTCAAAATGAATTCCCGCCGCAGGAAATCAGAACGAAATTGATCCGGATTAATGATGAAATATAAATCAACTTTCATTTGATAGATTCTGAATTATGTTTTTATGTTTCTCGATATTGATTTTATATTCATTAGGATCTCATCATGCGAATTCTACTTCCCATCCTTGCATCAGCAGCTTTGACACTCTTCGCCATGCCAGCGCATGCCGGATCTCTTCACAAGGACTGGGAATCTTTCAAAGCCCATCGGGCATTTCATCACCTGTCTGCTGACGGGCAACGCGCCGTTACGGACATTCTCAAAGCACGTCAGATCCTGAGTGCCGGTCAGACAGATGCTGCCATTCCGGCTCTCTATGATGCCCAGAAGCGACTGACCGCCGCAACAACAGCCAGTCAAAAGTTCCAGGCCGCAGAAAACGATCTGCACGCAGCTCCACAGCACCCACTTCCCTCAACGCATCATGCGGTCTCCGGCCAGGTTGACTGGCTACCCGTGGGTGGTGAGTTCATTGCCAGCGAGACGCTTGCCCCAGAGCAGAAAGCAGCTGTCGCATCCGCCAATGCTCAGCTGAAGAACGGTGATACGGACTCAGCTGCCCAGACAATGAAAGTCGTGGGCCAGAATGCGGACTTCATTCTCGCCCTAGCCCCGATTGCCCCATTCCAAGGCGCAATCAATCGGGCAACTGTCTTCACGGAAGGTCGCCATCCGCAGCAAGCTGTAGAGGCTCTGGATGAAGCTCTGGATTCCATTGTGTTTGTGTCCGAAGACTTCGTTACGACACTAGCCCCCGCAAACGCGACCAAGAAGTAAGCTCTCGCGCCCATCTAACGCGCGGAACCAGAAACAAAAAAAGGCGGCCTGCATATTCTGCAGGCCGCCTTTTTTTGAATACGGACACTAAAGACCGAACACTTCAGTTCCAGAGAGAGATTGCCAATGGCAGCAGAATCTCGCTTTCCATCCGCGTCAGAAACGGCGCGACTTTTGGCGGCCAGCTTCCGGTAGCCACAGCAGCGGCCCTCTTTTCCGACCGTGCATTCAGGTCTGCATAAGGCCACAGATGCGCAATGCGCGGCGTGCCCTCAAGAGAGACGAGTGTGCACGTCAGCGGGGACACCGTTTCTCTCTCCGGCACAGCAGCAAGGAAACGCTCCTCAACGTCAGGCATGCCATCCGCCTTGGCCTCATAGCAGCGCCATTCATAGACACTTCCATAAGAGTCGGGATTGGCGACAGGCGTGATGGCGCGCCAGGATGTCACTTCCACCCGAACCAGGTTCTCATGAGGCAGGCTAGACAAGACGTCTGGACGGCCACTCAAAAGCGCCTCGTAGGTCTGCGCTGTCCTGAGAAGGGTAATGCGGTTCAGGCGACCTATTTCGGTCACCCATGCCCCTACCCCCTCAAGACCTGAGAGAGCAGAGACCACCTGCGGGATATGCCCAGGCTGAACGTCCAGAAAGATGGTCTCTACATAACTCATCACATCATCTCCGCTTCAGGACTTGGTCTGGGCGGCGACAAAGTTTTCCAGCCAGTGAATTGTGTAGTCACCTTTCTGGAAAGTCGGATCCGCCAGAATTTTCCGATGCAGCGGAATAACCGTTTCCACTCCATCCACCACACATTCATCCAAAGCACGCTGCATGCGGGCAATGGCTTCCTGGCGCGTCGGCGCATGAACGATAAGCTTGGCAATCATGCTGTCGTAGTAAGGCGGGATGCGATAGCCAGCGTAAATGGCGCTGTCCATTCGCACACCAAGGCCACCTGGGGCATGGAAAACATTGACCGTGCCCGGGCTCGGCGCAAAAGTTTCCGGGTTTTCGGCGTTGATGCGGCACTCGATCGCATGGCCGGACATCTTGATGTCCTTTTGCGTATAACCGAGTTGCTCACCAGCAGCGATCCGGATCTGCTCACGCACCAGATCGACACTGCACACCATTTCCGTCACCGGATGTTCCACCTGAAGGCGGGTATTCATCTCGATGAAGCAGAACTGGCCATCCTGATACAGGAACTCAAGCGTGCCAGCATTCCGGTAGCCCATGCGAGCCAGAGCCTCGGTCGAGGTCCGACCGATTTCTTCACGTTCGGCATCCGTCAGAGCCGGGGAACCGGCTTCTTCAAGCAGCTTCTGGTGACGACGCTGGAGAGAGCAGTCACGCTCGCCAAAATGCACCACGTTGCCATGGGCATCACCAAGGATCTGAAGCTCGATATGACGCGGGCGATCGAGATACTTCTCGAGATAGACCTCGTCATTACCGAAGGCGGCACGGGCTTCTGCACGAGCTACCGACCAGGCTTCCTCGATATCATCTGCGGTCTGCGCAACCTTCATGCCGCGACCACCCCCGCCGGCAGCGGCCTTGATCAGGACCGGATAACCGACCTTTTCGGCGACTTCACGGGCGGCCTGAATATCGACCAGTGCTCCATCGGAACCCGGCACCAGCGGCACGCCAAGCGCACGCATGGTCGTCTTGGCCGTGATCTTGTCGCCCATCGTGCGGATATGCTCCGCCGTCGGGCCAATGAACGCCAGACCATGCTCTTCAACAGTCTCGGCGAACTCGGCATTTTCTGACAGAAAGCCATAACCCGGATGAATGGCATCCGCGCCCGTAATCATGGCGGCTGACAGAATGGCAGCGACGTTCAGATAAGAATCGCGTGCACTCGGCGGACCGATGCAGACGGCTTCATCAGCAAGACGCACATGCATTGCATCGGCGTCAGCCGTCGAATGCACGGCCACGGTTTTGATGCCCATCTCACGGCAGGCGCGCTGGATACGCAGCGCGATCTCGCCTCGATTGGCAATAAGGACTTTAGAAATCATTACTCGATGATCGCCAGAGCTTCGCCAAATTCAACAGGCTGCCCGGACTCGACAAAGAACTTTGTCAGGGTACCAGAGCGAGGAGCCTTGATCTGGTTAAAGGTTTTCATGGCCTCGATCAGCATGATCGTCTGACCGGCAGAAACCGTCTGACCTTCCTGAGCGAATGCCGGGGAAGCCGGATCCGGCGCCAGATAGGCGACACCCACCATCGGGCTTGGAACCGCACCAGGATGCTTGGCAGGATCAGCCGGAGGTGCCGCAACAGGAGCAGCGGCTGGTGCTGCGGCGGGAGCAGCAGCAACGGCTGGTGCAGCAGCCTGAACCACGTTGACGTTGCGCGCCACGCGAATGCGGCTATCAGCTTCGGAGATCTCGATTTCGGTCAGGCCGGTCTGCGTCAGAATATCGGCCAATGCCCGAATGGCATCCTTGTCCACGAGCATGCGGCTCATCCTTCGTCTTCGATCATGTCGGTTATTGCCTGAAGCGCATGCGCGTATCCCCTGACGCCGAGGCCGCAGATCACACCGATGGCGGCCTGCGAGACGTAGGTATGATGGCGGAATGGCTCCCGGCGATGAATGTTGGAAATATGAACCTCAACTATCGGCAACTCAACCGCAAGAAGCGCGTCGAGCAGGGCAATCGAGGTATGCCCATAAGCAGCAGGATTGATCACGATTCCATCAGCGCGGCCGCGACACTCCTGCACCCAGGACACAAGTTCTCCCTCACCGTTGGTCTGGCGGAAATCGATCGCGACATCGAGGCGTTCAGCAGCCTGAATACACACCTGCTCGACATCGTCGAGCGTAGCGTGACCGTAGATTCCAGGCTGGCGCAGACCCAGCATATTGAGATTCGGACCGTTCAGAACGGCAATGAGAGGACGTTTCATCTGGCCGCGCGATAGCACTTTCGGAGCCGTCATGAAAGCGTCATCGCCCTAATCCTGCCGTCTTCGCAGGCTTCAAAAGGGGGACAGGCCCATGGTTTTGTGCTAGGAAGCACGGCTCAAGCCCGTTTTCGTCCACTGGAGAAGATACCAGTCTAGTGAAATTTGCCCCGCCTGCCATTCGCTCATCCCGTCGACTGCCTCCCCTGCGCAGCATGACATTTGCACTCGCGCTTGCCGGAATTGCAGGTGGAACGACTGCTCATGCAGCAGACGATTCTTCTGGTGATGCAGCGGGGACGGTCCGGACCAGCTGGGCAGCCTCTGTTCGATCCGCGCTGGCTAACCGGGCCCACAAGGCCGCGTCCTGGACCCAGCATGGCATGGCGAGCTGGTATGGACGTCATTTCCACGGACGTCGCACCAGTAGCGGGACGATCTTCAACACAAATGATCTGACAGCCGCACACCCTTCCCTGCCGATTGGCACAAAACTGCTGGTGACGTCTGAAGATACGGGTCGTTCTGTTGTTGTCACAGTGAACGATCGCGGGCCGTTTAATAGCCGCATCATCGATCTTTCACATGCGGCAGCGGCTAAGATCGGGATGCTGAATAGCGGAACTGCCCACGTCACCATTGCCCGTATGGCTGACAAGCCTGCGTCAGATGCCGCGAGCGAAGTCGCGGAAGCCGAGTCCAAGGATACGAGCGAACAAGCCATCAAGGCTGCGGGCACCCAATCTGACAGCACAAAGCAGCCCACCCAACGTTAAAACGACGGACGGGCTGAGTTACCCCGGTGTTTACCGGGGTGCACTTTCGGCCGTAACGGCTTCAGCAATCAAAGGGTCTGTCTGTGGCAGACCAGCAATCCGGGGCTGCGCACCTTTAATGCGCTCTTCCAGCCCCGCATTCAGCTCTGCTCCGAAGAGCACAACATACGCACTGACAAAGAACCACATCATAATCGCCGCAACTGCGCCCAAGGGTCCATAGGTTGCGCCGTAACTTGCAAAGTGCGCGACGTACCACGAAAACCCGAGCGACATGAGAACCCACAGGACGGTCGCCAGCGCTGATCCGGGAAATATCCACCGCCACTTTGCTGGCTCCCGACTGGGGGCAAAGCGATAAAGCATCGTTACTGCCACGAAAACGAACAGCAGCATCAGGATCGGTGCAAGCGTGTGCACGACAAGCGGCGCACCGTAAGACACTAGAAGATCAAACGGCGGCGGCGGCTTTCTGAAGCCCAGATAGCGCGGAAGGTAATCAACCAGCGCAGGCGCAGCCACCATCAGCGCCAATGTCAGCGCAGCACCAACAACAGCCATCAGAGTGGTAGCCAGAGCAGTTGCCTGGAACCTCAGGAAGCCGCGCGTTTCGGTGGCATTATATGCCATGTTTAACGCGGACAGGATCGACTTCGTACTGGCTGAAGCGGACCACAAGGCGACGGAAACAGAAAAAATCAGCCCTATGGTCAGAGACGTATGCGGCTGGGAAACCAGCTCGTGAATACGATTGCCAATCAGCGAATAAGCTGTTGGGGGCAGCAGATGACGCAGCACTTCAAGCTGCGGCTCAACGGTCTGCAAATCAAACGCCAGACCATAAAGCGAGATCAGGCTCGATATGGCCGGGAAGAGAGAGAGCGTGGCGTAAAACGCGCAACCCGCAGCAGAAAGGGACGTCTGGGACGATCCTACTTCCGAGAAGACCTGGCGCAGGACAATCTTCCATCCTGCTCTGGGCATACTCAGAGGGGAGTTCGCTCCTGTACCCGGGGCATCAGGACCAAGTTCACGCGCCTTGCGAATATCTTCTTCGCTAGGTTCAGGCGCCAGTTCATGGACACGCTGGATGTCCTGGTGAATTTTTTTCCGGCCAGGCTCCGAAGGTGCGTCTGGCGCTGGACCGGAAGCTGACGCAGAATCGGGAAATAAGCTCACTCAGGGGGTCCTCGGCAGTTCCTGTTATGGGCAACAGGCGAGATTAAGTCGTTCCGTTCTCAGGATCGACAGAACCTAGCATACGCAGAAATCGCCTTCTGCGTTCCGAATTTGCCCCGATTTCAATCCCCTCAATATTTCCAAAACACAAATAATGCAAAATTAGCTCTTGCAACGGCGGGGCTTTGGTTTCATACGCCCCGTCACGCAGCAACGCACGTGCCACTGGCCCTCTCGAGGTTACGCAACGACGTCAAGCGTTCTGGCCTTCCGGGTCCCGCTTCTTTTGGGTCCCCGCTATTCGCTGGTCCGTTCGACCGTTTCGCAACACACTCGCAGGGTGTAACTGTTCCCTGACGAGTCCGGTTCTGGGAAAGAGTGTCATGACTCCCAAAATCACCCGTTTTCTTGCCGAGCAGCAGCCGGCAACCCCTTGCCTCGTCGTTGATCTCGATGTTGTGGAAAGCAACTATCGTGCCCTTCACGACGCCCTACCAGCTGGCAAGATCTATTACGCCATCAAGGCCAATCCGGCACCGTCCATCCTGAAGCGCCTTGTCGCTCTGGGATCGTCTTTCGATGCAGCATCGCTCGAAGAAATCCGGATGTGCCTGAAGGCTGGCGCCACACCCGATCGCATCTCCTATGGCAATACGCTCAAGAAGGTTGGTGCCATCCGTGAAGCCCGGGACATGGGCATTGATCTCTTTGTGCTCGACAGCATGGAAGAGCTCGAAAAGATTGCAGAGAACGCACCGGGAGCGCGCGTCTTCTGCCGCCTGGCTGTTGAGAACGAAGGCGCTGACTGGCCGCTGTCGCGCAAGTTCGGCACAACAATTGCCCACGCCCGCGACCTGATGATCCGTGCGCGCGATCTTGGCCTGCATCCCTATGGCCTCTCGTTCCATGTCGGAAGCCAGCAGACGGGTATCGCCGCTTACCAGCACGCCATTGCAACGGCCGCACGCCTCTATCATGAGCTGCGCGCGGAAGGCCTTGACCTTCAGATGATCAATCTGGGCGGCGGCTTCCCAACCCATTATCGGGAAGACATTCCGTCTGTGCAGGAATTTGGCGCTGCCATTCAGGCCGCTCTCCGTGAGCACTTTCCTGATGGGCAGCCAGAGGTTCTGCTGGAGCCGGGCCGATATATGGTCGGTCAGGCCGGTGTAGTGTCGAGCGAGGTCATTCTTGTGAGCCGTCGTGGCGGTGCAGAAACAGACCCACGCTGGGTCTATCTGGACATCGGACGCTTCGGCGGCCTCGCGGAAACGGAAGGTGAAGCCATTCGCTACACATTCCGCACGTCTCGCGACGACACAGACAGCTCACGTTCACCCTGCGTCGTGGCAGGACCAAGCTGCGATGGTGTCGATATTCTCTATGAGAAGAACCGCATCCCGCTGCCGAACAGCCTGAAGTCTGGAGATCGTATCGAAATCCTGGCGACTGGCGCTTATGTCTCGACCTACTGCTCCGTCGGGTTCAATGGTTTTCCGCCTCTGACCGAGCACTATATCTAAGACGCTTCTGATTGGGGGTGGCACAGGCCATCCCCGAAAAAAGCCTTGTCTGCTTCCTCAGGCCTTGTGTCCTAATGTGTCACCCCCATCTCCAAGGGGGTAGCAAAAGGACAGCACCATGAAACTCAGCGCACGTAATCAGCTCAAAGGTCAGATTACACAGATCGTAAAAGGCGCAACGACGTCTCACATCACGATCGACGTCAACGGCACGATTATTACAAGTGCCATCACCAATGAAGCTGTTGAGGAACTGTCACTGACAGTGGGCAAGGAAGCCTATGCCGTTATCAAGGCTTCCAGCGTCATGGTTGGCGTGGACTGAGTCCACACACCCATTCGGTCCAGACTTCACTCATGATTGCAGGGCAGTCTGGTGAGGTCTGACCGCTTTTAAATCCAAGCCCAGCAGGCTGTGGTGTTTCGTCTCTTGCAAATTTCAGCGGAATTCAGTGCAGAGTTCGTCCCGCCCAGGCCTGGGGGATATCCCGTGGCCAAAGCACCCGCATTTCAGCCGGATGAGTCTTTTTCCATCGTGCCAGAGATGACAAAGCTCCGGCCCCTGCCGTCTTGCGCTCATGCCGCGGAAGCCAGTGACCAATCCCAGCCATACAGTCTGAAATCAGGGCGAGAGCCGTGACAATGTAACCCTGCATCAGTCGCTCGGGAAAAAGGTCGGCAAGAAGGTGGAAGACTTCCTTCTGGCCATCATTCTGCACCGTCTGGATCCCCTGGAGAAAGCGCTCCTCCATCGCACTTAGCCCCTGAGAGCCTGGCGGATTGATATCCAGCACAGGCTGCCCGGCTTCTCTAAGATGCTGGGCTGCATCCTCGAACGCGCGCTCCGCGGCATCAAGAACAGGACGGAAAGATGCCGGAAACATGCCATCCGTCGTGCGGGTTTCATGGCAGTACGGCAGGCGGTATCGGCTGACCAGACACCGGATACTCCAGAGTGCCAGTCTTTCGCAGCAGCACAGGTCAGACAGGAAAAGCGGTGTCCGTGTCATGATCAATCTCCGAATCAGCAGAACCAGAGACACTCTAATTGAGAATGATTTGCAATATCAAACTAAAAATGCGTGACCGCACGCTTGTTGCACGAAAAAAATGCTCGCTGCCCTCTCCTGGAAAGAGGACAGCAACACTCTGATTTTTCAGAAAGAAGAGAATGCCCGGCCATAGTCAGACGCACTCGCCGGGCAATAGATCAGTGCTTGTGACCGCAAGACCCATGATCGTGGTGGTGATGATGGTCGTGCCCGTGATCGTCATCGCTTATCCGGGGAGCGACCTGACAGTGATGGCAGGCCACCCATTCGGCGTCACCATCCAGATAATGCTCTTTCTTCCAGACGGGCACCCGGTGCTTGATCTCGTCGATGATATAACGACAGGCTCGGAACGCCGCATCGCGATGAGGCGCGGAGACGCCGATCCACACGGCAACATCCCCAACCCGAAGTGTTCCCGTCCGGTGCATGGCCACAGCATGGCTGATTTCAAATCTAGCCAATGCTTCTTCAATAATCCGCGCACCCTCTTTTTCAGCGAGAGCAGCGTAGGATTCATATTCCAGACCATCCACTGGACGGCCCTCGTTGCTATTGCGAACCCAGCCTTCAAAAGTGCAGAAGCCACCAGCTTCAGCCAGATGTAAGCCCTCTCGCAGCATGTTCAGATCAACTGGCGCATCAGCCATCAGAAAATGGGTCATCCGCCGGTCACCGGCGGAATGAACACAACGTGGTCCCCGCTCTTCAGAGGCTGCGTCCAAGGTGCGAAATCTCCATTCAAAGCAACCCGCAGGCGATCAGCCTCAAACGGAAAGCCATATTTCTCTTTCAGCTGCTCATAAAGCGGACCGACCGTTCCGAAATGCGTTTCCACAGTTTCCATTTTCTGCCCTGCGAGTTCACGCATCTGAGCAAAATATTCCACATCGAGGCGGATCATCTGTCCTCCCAATCGCCGTGAGACGCTTGCACGTTCTTCCGGAGTATTGATGTTATCCAGAGCACCGACTGTCCGCGGGGAAAGCAGTAACGTCTGGCTATTGATAAGAAGCTTACGAGGACACTTCCGCCCTCCTTCGACCTGACGCGCCAGAGCGTCCAGCGCTCTCGGCTCCCAGATCGCACAAAGCGGTTCTGGCAGTCCGTCATGTTCGCTGCGATAAGCCACCGCCACATGCTGATCATCACGGGCGGCAATCAGAGTTTCAAGCGTAACCTGATCCAGGAGTGGCAGATCGCACGCCAGAACCAGCCAGGCAGCCTCCGGGAATGCCTGATGTGCAGACAGAAGGCCAGCGGCTGGACCGTCTACAGTGACAGCGTCAACAATCTGAGGAAACCGTGCCCGTAGCGGGTCCTCTTTCTGTGCCGAACGCACAGAGACAAAACAGCGTTCCACAAGCGGAGAAAGCGCTTCATACGCCACCTGTAACTGGGGCGCTCCATGATAGGACAACTCAGCTTTGTCCTGCCCCATCCGCGCACTGACGCCACCCGCCAGAACCAGACCGTAAAGGGGCCTCATGCTTCAATCCGCTGGAAGTCACGCTTTCCACCGGCCTTACCCATAAGCTTCACTTCGCGAATGACCATGTCATGAGACAGAGCCTTACACATGTCATAGATCGTCAGAGCAGCGACTGAGGCACCCGTCAGGGCTTCCATTTCCACACCTGTTTTGCCCAGGCAGGACACGCGGCAGTCGATGACGGCTTCATCACCCTCCATGGTGATTTCCACACGACATCCGTTCAGGGATAGAGGATGACACAGCGGAATTAACTGGGACGTCGCTTTCACACCCATGACGCCCGCAATCTGCGCGACAGTCAGAACCGCACCCTTCTTGGTCATGAACCCGGCATCACTCAGCGTCTGCGCAATGTCCCGGGGAAAGAGAACACGGGCCTGAGCATGAGCCGTACGGTCTGTCACGGTCTTGCCGCTGACATCCACCATGCGCGGATCTTCACCACGTTCATCAACATGAGTGAGCGTTTTCATCCGTCCTGATCTCCCGATCTAACCACCGATATAATTCATTTCTATCCGACGTTTCGTCGAAGATGCCTCACCGGCGGTTCGTTCTTCACTGTACCTGTCGGTACGCATCCGCCACACCGAAGCCAGACGCTCGCGTAAAGCCTCGTCATCTGCCCCACTGCGAAGAAGTGACCGCAGGTCTGTCCCTTCCGAAGCAAAAAGGCACGTATAAATCTGTCCTTCCGACGACAGTCGCGCCCGTGAACAATCCCCACAGAACGGCGCTGTCACGGAAGAAATGAACCCAATCTCACCCGCACCATCCTGATACCGATACCGACGCGCAACCTCACCCTGATACTGCGCGCCCAGTGGCTCAAGCGGCCAGTGAGCGTTCAATCGCTCGACTAGTTCACGAGATGGAACAACTTCACCCAGCTCCCAGTGATTCCGCGTGCCGACATCCATGTATTCAATGAAACGGACGATAACACCCGTATGACGGAAGCGGGCAGCCAAAGCTTCGACCCCGTCATCATTAACGCCACGCTGGACGACGGTGTTCAGCTTGACCCCACCGGGGAACGCTAATGCCTCCGCGTGCTCGATAGCCTCCAGAACTGGTTCGAGTTGCGCCCGGCCCCCACTCATTCGTGCAAAAATAGCGGGATCAAGACTGTCCAGGCTTACCGTAATGCGCCCTAGACCAGCGTCCTTCAAAGACTGCGCATGTCGGCCTAGCAGAACACCATTGGTCGTCAGTGCCACATCTTCGACGCCTGGAATTGCGACCAGCCTGCGTACCAAAGAGACGAGATCAGGCCTTAGAAGAGGTTCACCCCCTGTGAGACGCAATTTGGTGACGCCCAGCAATACCGCCGCCCCTGCAACCCGGACAATTTCATCAAAGCTCAGACGTTCCTTGGGCTCCAGAAAGCGAAAATGTTCATGATACGTCGCTTCCGGCATGCAGTAAGGGCATCGGAAGTTGCACCGGTCCATCACCGAAATCCGCAAATCATGCAGCGGGCGATTGAAGCGGTCCCGGACAGGATCGTGACGCGTGCTACCAGCCATGGAACACAGCATGGGACCCGGCTGGGGCAGCGACATCGCCAGGCGCCAACTCCACGAACCCATCTGTTGCCGCAAGAAAGCTGAAATCGCCAGATGTGGGCATCGGATAAGGGGTTGCCCATGCCTGCCCCGAGGCATCGTGCCGGACACGAACGGGCAGATAGCGGGTCAATGTCGACACACGTGCAGCATCAGCATCGAGCTTAACGGAGTAGGTTTCTGGCCGATTGACGCCCTGCCCCGCCAGAAGCATGGGAATAACGTAACGTGTGGCACAACAGGTGGCCGACACGGGATTTCCCGGCAGACCAAAAACGCGCTGCCCCTCAGGACCAACCCCAAACCAGAGCGGCTTGCCGGGACGTTGCGCAACCTTATGAAAAACCCGCTCCACACCAAGTTTCGTCAACGCCTTGGGAACGTGATCGAACTGCCCCATTGAGACCCCGCCGCTCAGGATCAGCACTTCATGCCGGGCAAGCTGCTTTTCCAGTGCCAGCATGGTCTCGGCCAGATCATCGGGGACCACCGAGCGTTCAAGGCGGGTAAAGCCTCTCGAAGCCAAAGCTCCCGTCAGGGCGTATTCATTTGAACGCCTGATTTCCCAGCTCTGAACAGCCGTCCCGACATCAACCAGTTCATCACCTGTGGCCACAATGCCGATTGAAGGCACTTTAGAGACTTCAACGGTGGGATATCCATTACCAGCCAGCACCGCCAAAGCAGGCCCATTCAGACGCAGACCAGGCTTCAGGAGTTCATGCCTCGCCTCGCAATCTGATCCTTTCAGATGAACGAACTGGCCTTTTTGAGGCTCATATCCGGCTTCAAAATGCACATGCTTGCCATCACGGATCAATCGCTCAACGGGAACAACGGTGTCAGCCCCTTCCGGCAAAACGGCTCCCGTCATGACATCAAGGCAGGTCGCTCCATCTGGCAAAGGCCGCGCGGGTATCCCTGCGCGCTGGACACCATGGCAGCCCAGAACTGCGCCAGCGCCATAACGGTAAGCTACGCCGTCCATCATGACCCGGTCATAAGGAGGCTGATCACGTTCGGCATGGACACTCTGTTGCAGGATGCGGCCAGAAGCCTCGGCCAGCGGAACATGTTCCGTTCCAAAATGACCTGCATATCCGAGGACAAGGTCCACGGCCTGCGCGACGCTCAGGAGTTCAACCAATTTCCGCTCCACTGATGATCCGTGTCCGGAGTTCATCTTTGCCGATATAGACCTGATGCCGCCCCGATCAACTCCCCGGCATGACAGGCTATGTCACAAACGCATTTGGGATTAGTCTCATGGCCCCATAAAGGAAAGGATATTTCATGATTGGGCCGGACGGGCTTGTTCCTCTTCCCCAGTGGCCAGACTATGGCCTGACAGACGATCTCCTCCCGTACCTGGAGATCTGGCTGGCACAGGGGAAAGAGGTAGCCCTTGCTACGCTGGTGTCAATCACCGGATCGTCTCCCCGCCCCCTTGGCAGTGAAATGGCCATTTCCAGCGCGGGAGACGTACAGGGCTATGTGTCTGGCGGATGCGTGGAAGCAGCAGTTGCAGCAGAAGCCCTGCAATGCCTGAAAGACCGCCAGCCCAGATCTCTGGATTATGGCGCAGGCAGTCCGGTTCTGGATATTCAATTAACCTGTGGTGGCAGGATCGGCATTTTCGTTCGGCCCATCGCAAACCTTGCCGCTTATGTCGCTGCGCTCCGTCAGGCGAGAGAAGCCCGTCAGGCCATCATCGTACAAACGGATCTCGAAACCGGCGAGATGCATGTTTCGCCGTCAGTTGTGCAAACGCGGGGTAATTTGTTTGTACGACGACATACGCCACCGATTCGACTGATTGTCGCGGGAGGAGATCCGGTGACACTGGCTCTTCTGAAGCTGGCCCCCCAGTTCGGGGTTGAGCCTTTTTTGCTGCGCCCACTGGGTCCTGCGCTTCCGCCGGAAGGGTTGGCGCCAGATTGCTACGATCGTCGCTATCTGGACGAGGCTCTGCATGATTTGCGCCTGGATGCCTGGAGCGCAGTTTACGCTCTGACGCACGATGCTCACACGGATCTGGCCATCGCCTCGAAAGCTCTGAAATCCGACGCCTTCTGCGTTGGAATTCTGGGCAGCCGGCGCAAAATCTCCAATCGGCTTGCTGCGTTACATGCTGCCGGCATCACCGCAGAAGATCTGGAGAAACTTCACCTGCCCGCAGGGATGGACATCAACGCACGTAATCCGATGCAGATTGCTCTGTCGATTTTATCCCAGATCACAGCGAACCGCCCAGCATAATGCCTCATGACGCAGTTCTTCTTGCCGCAGGCGGCAGCACGAGACTGAAGCGTCCCAAGCAGTTGCTCACCCGTCAGGGCACACCGCTTGTCCGGTACGTTGCAGAACTTCTCCTGAGCACATCTCCGGACCGATTGGTCATCATTACCGGAGGCTCCGCCGAAGCCGTCGCCCTAGCCCTTCAAGGGCTCCCTGTGGACATATGCTACAACCCGCTTTGGAGCACAGGCCTAGCGAGTTCCATTCAATGCGCAGCACGAGCTTTGTGTGGACGGGACAGGTCAATTCTCATCGCGGGAACAGACCAGCCGAGGCTATCTCTGCCACACCTGCTTCTGCTCAGGGACACCTTCCCTACCAATGCGAATGTCGTCACACAGTACAAGAAAGGCGCGATGGGGATTCCGGTTCGCGTCTCTGCCGCCACATTAGCCAAGGCCCCCAAACTCAGTGGGGACAAGGGGTTTCGGGACCTGTGGGCAGACCTGCCACCAAAAAAAATCGAGGCCCCCGAATTGCTCGAAGACCTCGATACTCCTGATCAAATGACCGAAGCCGTCAAGGCAGGGTGGATTGATCCGCCTGCCTGACGTCTCAGATCAGCTTCGTGCGTATACGTCTTCGATACGAACGATATCATCTTCCCCAAGATAAGGACCGGACTGAACTTCAATCAGGGTCAAGGGGATCTTGCCCGGATTTTCCAGACGGTGAACACAGCCCAACGGCAGATAGATGCTTTCGTTTTCACGAACCATCACCAGGTCTTCGTCACGTGTCACCATGGCAGTTCCACCAACAACGACCCAGTGCTCCGCACGATGGAAATGCTTCTGCAAGGAGAGCTTCGCCCCTGGCTCGACTACGATACGCTTGACCTGGAAACGATCGGCCTGAATGAGGCTTTCGTAGAAGCCCCACGGACGATAGCACCGGTTGTGCGCGACAGCTTCCTTACGGCCTGCCTGCGCCAGCCGGTTTACCATGTGCTTCACATCCTGAGCACGATCGCGATGCGAGACCATTACCGCATCCGGTGTCACCACCACGATCAGATCATCCACACCGGCAACTGTGGCGATGATACCATCTGAACGGACGTAACAGTTCCGCGCATCATCAAGAAAAACATCGCCGAAGGTCGCATTCCCCTCTGCATCCTTGGGCGTCAGATCCCACAGAGCGTCCCAGCTGCCAATATCCGACCACCCGAAATTACCCGGTACAACGGCTGCAAGCTTGGTGCGCTCGGCAATAGCGTAATCAACGGAAATATCTGGCGCAGCAGAGAAGCTTTCTTCTTCCAGCCGCTCGAAATCCATATCGGTATGGCGATTGCGTACCGACTGCCCAACGGTTTCGTAAATCCGGGGCTCGAACTGTTCCGTCTCTTTCAGGAATACGCCAGCCTTGGCAAAGAACATTCCCGAATTCCAGAGACACTTCTCGGACTGGAAAAGTTCTTCGGCTTTTGCAGCCTGCGGCTTTTCAATGAAACGGGAGACTTCATAGACGCCCTGTACACCGGCCAGTTCAGAACCGGCCTCAATGTATCCGTAACCCGTTTCCGGTCGCGTCGGCTTCATTCCAAACGTAACGATCCGGCCAGCCTCTGCAGCCTTCAGAGCATCTTTCAGGGAGTGCTGAAGAGCAGTCTCATCGGTAATGGCAGCGTCAGCTGCCATAATCCAGAGGATGGCGTCCGGGTCTTGCTCTGCGACCATGAAAGCCGCAGCAGCGATAGCAGGAGCAGAGTTTCGGCCAACCGGCTCAAGAACGATCTTGGCCTTGTGAATCCCCGCGTCACGCAGTTGCTCAGCAACGATGAAACGATGCTCTGAATTGCAGATGACAACCGGATCGGCAAAGCCCGCAGCTCGCCCTCGAAGAGCAGTTTCCTGAATGAGCGTCTTATCACTCAGAAGAGGCCAGAACTGCTTTGGATAGCTTTTGCGTGAAACGGGCCACAGGCGGCTTCCGGACCCACCAGAGAGGATGACTGGGACGACGTTCTGAACCATGGAGCAGATATTCTTCCACCAGTTAATAAAGTAGCCACGCACGTCCGCAGCCATAGTTGCGAACGATTTTACAGGGGCTAACGAGCATTGCCAATCGCGTCACGCATAAAGAACCTTTGAGACGCCCAAAAGTACATACGGACACATCGCGACAAAAATGAGATGCTCAGGTCAAAAATTGAGACAATTGCAGATACTCACAAGACCACCGCAAAAACGAAACCACATCTTATTCTGACGATCACTAATCTTTTATAAGAGAAACATACGTTTCTGCAGAAACGTCTCGCTACTCAACGCTTCTGAATGTCTCAGAAAATACTCAGCCAGCCCCTCATAAAGGCACTAGCCCGCTACCCGCCACTCAAGCCACTTCAGCAGGCGGACGAGAAGACGGATGATGTTTTTGCCAGTGCCCTTCCAGGGCCAGCCGTTCGTAATGAAGCTTCTGGCGCACCCAGTGCAGCATGCCGGAAAGTGTTACGATAACGATGCCCACGAACGTCCAGTTATCCAACGGCTGATGAAAAAGCAGATAACTGAATGCGACTGCCCAGAGCATCTGACTGTACTGGGGCAGTGCAACCCGGTTAGCTGGCGCCAGAGCCGTTGCCATCATCATGAAGAGCTGACCAAGAGCGGCCAGAAAACCGTATCCGAACAAAAGCGCCCAGTTCACAGCACCATGTGGCCATGTGGCGTGTGCCAGCATCAAAAGACCATCGCCGATCAGCGGGCCAAACAGGCTTGAGCCAAACAAGGACAGTCGGGCGCTCTGGTTGCCTGCCAGTCTGTAGGCAATCACACTGGCAGCATTCGCCATGGCCGCGATCACCGCACAGAGGTGCCCCAGATGAAACGCCCGCACGCCCGGTCGTAGAACGATCAGGACCCCGAGAAATCCAACACCAACTGAAAGCCAGGTCCACCCGGAGACCTTTTCTTTCAGAATTCCGACGGAAATCAGGGTCACGAAAAATGGCATCAGGAACATGAGTGACAATGCTTCTGGCATCGGCAGCAGCATAAAAGCCATGACACTGGAAGCCGTGGACACAAATGTCGCAAACGCACGCAACAGCCACATGGACGGGCGATCCGTCGCGAAAATATCGGAATAGGATTCCTGTGGCTTTCGGATGAACGGCAGAATCAGAAAACCGAAAATACCGCCCGAAAAAGCAACTTCAAACGGATCCAGCTGCCCAGCAAGGCCTTTGGAACAGGCATCGCTAATGGAAAAAAGGGCAAAAGCTGCGAAAGACAACATCATGCCTGATGAGAGGAACTTCAGATTCACCCGATGAGTCTCCACGCATTCCGGGCCGTCATAATGGCCCGGAGACTATGGAGACCTCATCTGCCGCACAGTCAATGTGACAAAAAATTAAAACTAAACTGTATGATCCTGATGAGCGGGCGGCACTGCCAAAAGATTCTGCAGCCCTATCTCCAACGGCATCGGGTTCACGCCTAGGCGCTCCCTCATCGGAGCAATATCGAAGTTCTTGTCTTCCAAAAGGCGTCGGATTTCTTCCGGCGCAATTGTGGGCAGCTTAGGAACGTGCGGCATGATGTGAGCAGCAGCGATCAGAAACCACGTAGGAAGCGAGATGATCGGCCGACCACCGAGCCCTGAAAAGTAGAGAATCATCCGAACAAACGCTCGGTAGGGAACAGCATTGGGGCCAGCGACGACAAAAACCTCTGGCCCGCTGACTTTCCCACCCAGAATAAGATCAATGGCCGCAACAACGCAGCGCGTGACGTCCTGCTGATGAATGGGCTGAACTAGCGAGCGCCCGCCACCAGGAAGTGGAATAATCGGCAGGCGCTCCAGAAGGCGCGCAAGCCGCTGCACGTTATCCTCCCCCTGAGCACCATAAATCATTGTCGGGTGAAGAAGAATGGAAGGACGACCGTCTGCCTTGAGGGCAGCTTCACCTGCCAGCACTCCACGACCATGATCATCCAGCCAACGCGTAAACTTGCGAGTACTCCCAAGAGCAACAACAGGCGCACGGGTTGCAAGCAGAATGGCTGGAAGATGACGGGCATGAGCTGTATTCACGACAACGTCCGCCTGCTCCAACGCAATTGGAAGAGCAACCGGATCTGTCAGATCGGCCTGCCTTACGGCTGTGCACATCTCTGCAAGATCAGGAGCCAGTTTTCCTCGGCTCCGCACAATAGCGATGACACTGCGCCCTTGAGCAATCAGCTGACGACAGAGCGCCGAGCCTGAACGACCACTGGCGCCAATAACGCAGATCGTAGACGTGCTGGCGCTTTGGCTCACTGGACAGTCACCTTGAGATTATCCGGCGACATCAACGTCATGGCTGCCGTAGGCGACGACGCTATTGCTGCTAATGCCGTGAGCGTCAAAGGCGGCTTTGGCGTCAGAGTGATCGATAACGTGCGGTCATTGGGGTTCGCGAAGTAATCCGGCAGAGCCGCCAGGGCAGGATATGGCGACAGCCCCATTTCCATTCCCTGCGCGAGAACCGTTCTTGCCTGGTCCTGAGCGGCACCATCCAGAGGGTGTCCTGCATTCAGGGACGGAAGAGACTGGACCAGACGATCGCCATGCAACGTAAGCGTCACTTGCGCCAGCTGAATGGCATCATGCGGATTTTTGACTGTTCCAACCTTGAGCTGCTGATCCGAAGGACCGAGCAGATTCATGCCGAAATGAGCTTCGGTGAAGTTTGGAATGTTCAAGACACCTTGCACATGCAGTTCGCCCGTCTGCGCAATCCGCTCCTGCGTATATTTCAAGGTTGAAGAATGCCCATCAATATGGACCGGCACCTTGCCGCTTGAAGAGTGTGTGTGAAAACCCTCTCCTTCGAAAACCGTCGTGTCTTTGCCGCTTTTACGTGTTCCAGTGCCAATCAGCGTATCCATGCTGAACGTTCTGTCTGCCGAAATAATCTGCGTGCCGCTTAGCTTCATGCTTTCAAGAGGTGGCAGAGCATAGGCAGCGGCTTCATTCCCGGCCTGTTCGTAAGCAATCCGGGTGGCAAGTTCAGGCTGGCGAAGCTGGAAGTTTTTCAGAGACATCTGCACTGACATGGCGCGAGGCGTTCCGTCAGGCTGCAGCGTCGTACGGGACGCAATGGCAAGGCCGTTCTGGATCGCGATCGTTGTCGTGCGTCCCGGGCCGTAACCGTCAATCTGGATCGAATCTGACGTCAGACTGTTGAAGTGCATGCTGTTCGGCTGAAGAACCTGCGAAAGATTCTGCACCGACAGATGATCTATATATCCATGCTCCAGATTCAGATGCCCCAGATCAAGCGACTCCAAACCGCTTTTCCCTGCGGGAGGCGGGGGCGTCACCAGATGGCTCAGGGTGACGGAATGAGCCCGGATGACCGCAGTAGGCGTCTGGAGGGACGGATCCACCATATCCATGTGGGACAGCGTCAGGCCACCATCAGGTGTCGGGATTGGATGACCCAGACGTAAAGTATGTGCCCGGAACGTCATGTTGCCATTCTGAAGAATGACATCCGTCAGCAACGCTCCACGGGCCAGGATGGCCGGGCGCGCGGCGGAATAGCTCAGGGTTGCTCCCACAGGGAGGGAGGCACGGAACCGGGAAATCCCCCGATCAAGCGCAACAGAGGCTGCGTGATGGATACCAATCGCGCTCATTCCAGCGATGACTGCGAGCAGGCTCGTTGTGAGCCAAGGGCGTTTCACGTTGTTTTTCCTGTTTTTCATCGACACTGGGGACAGGAAGATGCGGTCCCTGAATTAAGGGCAGGATACCATTCCGGACGCTTGGGGCAAATCAGACGCTAAAAAATTACGGTATTATAATACCTCATAGCTCAAAACGGCTGGAAACCGGGCCGAATCAGCCATCATGATTCCAAAAGATGACTTGACGAGAGGCCGCGAGCCCGCAATAAGGCCGCACCTGATCCGCTTTCCAGGCAGCAGCATTCTCATCAGAGGATGTTTCTGTTTATGAGAGCGCCATCCACGGCGCGGCCCTGTCGCGCCCCAAGCTGGAATGTCACTAATGAAGACCACACGTTCGCTGAAGCCGGCGGAGGTGACGAAGAACTGGGTGCTGATCGACGCCGAAGGGCTCGTTCTCGGCCGTCTCGCCACCATCATCGCTACTCGTCTCCGCGGCAAGCACAAGCCGCAGTTTACCCCGCACGTCGACTGCGGTGACAACATTGTTGTCATCAACGCAGAAAAGATCGCTCTGACGGGTAACAAGTTCGGCCAGAAGCTCTTCCATTACCACACGGGTCATCCGGGTGGCATCAAGGAGCGCACCATCACGCAGCGTCTCACGGGCAAGAACCCGGGTCACGTTGTCGAGAAGGCTGTTGAGCGCATGATCACGCGCGGTCCTCTGCAGCGTGCTCAGATGAAGCACCTTTATGTTTACGCTGGTTCCGAGCACCCGCATGACGGCCAGAAGCCTGTCAAGCTGGACGTGGCTGCCCTGAACCGCAAGAACACAATCTCACACGAGTCGTAAGGCCTGACCATGTCCGAGACCCAAGAGCGCACCGGCACGCTGCAGGACCTTGCGAGCGTTGCTCCTGCAGTAGCCACCAACGCCGCCCCGGTTCACGAAGTAAAGCGTGACGCCCAGGGCCGTTCCTATGCTACCGGCCGTCGTAAGGACGCCGTAGCCCGTGTGTGGATCAAGCCTGGCAAGGGTGACATCATCGTCAATGGCCGTCCGGTCACGACGTATTTTGCCCGTCCGGTTCTGCGCATGCTTCTGACGCAGCCGTTCCTGATCGCTGACCGTTACAACCAGTTCGACGTGTATTGCACAGTCGCTGGTGGTGGTCTGTCCGGCCAGGCTGGTGCAGTTCGTCACGGTATCTCCCGTGCACTGACGCACTACGAGCCGAGCCTGCGTGGCATCCTGAAGGCTGCTGGCTTCCTGACGCGTGACAGCCGTATTGTCGAGCGTAAGAAGTACGGCCGTGCGAAGGCACGTCGTTCCTTCCAGTTCTCGAAGCGCTGATCCGTCAGCTTTTCGAAGCTTTGGAGAAACCCCGGTCACGATGTGGCCGGGGTTTTTTCATGCTTGGCGCGCAAACTTTAATTTCTATCAGAAAGTGAATTTGGAAATAATATTTCCCTATCGCCTCTCCCCACCTCCTGTGGCAGAGTGCCCCGCACGTTTATCAGAGTAGCTTGCGGAAGTTCTTTTCATGACGACCTTCACTATTGAAAAAACCGAAACCCCGATGGACCCGGCTCATCGCGCGCAGCTTCTTGTCAGCCCGGCTTTCGGTCGTGTTTTCACTGATCATATGGCGACCATCCGCTATACGAGCGAAAAAGGCTGGCACGACGCCAAAATTACAGCGCGCCGCCCCCTGAGCATCGATCCGGCGTCCACAGTCCTGCACTACGGACAGGAAATTTTCGAGGGCATGAAAGCCTATCGGGAAGCCGATGGTCATATCGCGACGTTCCGTCCGCAAGCCAACGCAGCCCGTTTCGCGGCCTCAGCCCGGCGGATGGGCATGGCTGAACTGCCCGAAGACCTCTTCATTCAAGCCGTGGATGAACTTGTCCGCATCGACCAGGACTGGGTTCCGGCTGGTGAAGGACAAAGCCTCTATCTTCGTCCCTTCATGATCTCCAATGAGGTGTTCCTCGGCGTAAAGCCTGCAAGCGAATACCTGTTCATTGTCATCGCCTGCCCGGTAGGCGCCTATTTCAGCGCAGGCTGCGTCTCTGTCTGGGTTTCCGAGTTCTACACCCGAGCAGCCATTGGTGGCACAGGCGAAGCCAAGTGCGGCGGCAACTATGCCGGCAGCCTTGTCGCTCAGGCCGAAGCCAAGGAGAAAGGCTGCGATCAGGTTCTGTTCCTCGATGCCCGTGAACGCCGCTATGTTGAAGAAATGGGCGGCATGAACGTGATGTTCGTGCGCAACGACGGCAAGATCGTCACGCCTCCCCTCGGAGGCACCATTCTACGCGGCATCACCCGTGACAGCCTGATCAGACTGGCTGCTGACAACGGCATCGAAGTCATCGAAGAACCCGTTGAAATCGACGAGATCTTCACAGGAGCCGCATCCGGGAAATACACCGAAGCCTTCGCCTGCGGCACGGCTGCGGTACTTTCACCCGTCGGCAAGCTGGTCCGCCCTTCCGGGGAAGCCGTATTTGGTGACGGCGAAACGCCGGGTCCGGTGGCAACCAAACTGAAGAAAATTTTGACCGATCTTCAGGGGGGCCGCACCAATGACGCCCATGGCTGGGTGCATCGCATCGTCTGACGACAAAAAACTCCTGTCAGTTCAATACTGGCAGGAGTTTTTTACAGCTTTGATAACCACAGATCAGGCTTTTCGCTTCTGATCGGTATCAGATACGGATTGCGCAGTTACACATCCGAAAGAACGCACCCAAACCCGTAATGGGCTTTAGTCAGGTAATATTTTCAAGAGAGATTGCTGGGGCGAATGACGGGGATCGAACCCGCGACAACCGGTACCACAAACCGGCGCTCTACCGACTGAGCTACATCCGCCACACAGCGATGCGTTCTTTAGAGAAAGGTTCAGCTGGCGTCTAGCCCTTTCTCAAAGTTTTCTTCAATTTTCTGCTTAGATAACAGGGACACCACCAGTTACAGCAATATTGGCACCCGAAACGTAACTTGCCTCATCACTGGCCAGAAAGACATAGGCCCCGGCGAGTTCCGCAGGTTGCCCCGGTCTTTTCATCGGACCATCTGCTCCAAAGTTGCGTACGTGCTCTCCGCCCATGGTTGCGGGAATCAGCGGCGTCCAGATTGGCCCTGGAGCAACCGTATTTGAACGTATTCCCTGTTCCGCCAGCAACTCTGCCAGACCACCACTGAAGTTCAATATGGCGCTTTTGGTTGCAGAATAAGCCAACAGCTTTGGCTTTGGCCGATCTGCATTGACTGAGACGGTGTGAATCAGGGAGCCGCCTTCAGGCATATGAGGAACAACCAGCCGCGATAGGCGGAACACCGCGCCTGAATTCGTATCAAACGTCAGATCCCATTCGTCTTCGCTGACATCTTCTAGAGATTCGCGTTCGATCTGAAAGGCAGCATTATTGACGAGCACATCCACCTTCCCGAACTCGGCCACCGTCTTGTCGACGATTTCCTTGCAGACGAAGCGTTCTTTAATGTCTCCCGGCAAGAGCAGCGCTTTTTTGCCAGCCTTCTCGACCCACGCAGCAGTCTCGCGTGCGTCGTCCATTTCTTCGGGCAGGAACGACAACGCCACGTCTGCGCCTTCCCGCGCAAAGGCGATCGCGACAGCACGGCCGATCCCGGAATCCCCTCCGGTAATGATTGCCGTTTTCCCCCTCAGGCGCCCATTCCCCACATAGGTCTGCTCGCCATGATCAGGCTTGGGTGTCATTTCCGATGTCTGGCCAGGAATATGCTTCTGCAATGGCGTGTCAAACGGGGGCTTCGGATATCGGCTCATGTCGAACTCCTTAAGTTGTCGCCATGCCAACGCCGTTAATGCAGTGAATGTTCAATCATCTTTCGACGTGAACATCTTCAATCCCGCTCCAAGGCACGTTACACTGGCCGCATCATTGCCGCGCCGGGCCCGAATACGTCGCACCCTGTAGCTCTTCACTCTCAAGGATTGTCATGACACCCGCTCTCTACCACCGCCAGTGGGGACAAAACCCGCTGCGTGAGGTTCTGGCTGGCATGGTTGGCACGTTTGCCCTCATTCCCGAAGTCATTGCCTTCTCTTACATCGCCGGTGTTTCACCTGCGGTCTCGCTGTTCGCGTCTTTTGTCATTTCGGTCTCAATCGCAATTTTTGGTGGCCGACCCGGAATGATCTCAGGAGCCGCAGGATCTGTTGCTCTCGTTGCCGCGCCACTCGTACATGCCCACGGCGTGCAGGCCATGCTGCTCGCCACCCTGATTGCCGGCGCTCTACAGATCGTCTTCGGCCTTCTGCGCCTTCAGGCCGTTATGCGGTTTGTTTCTGCGGAAGTGCGCACAGGCTTCGTCAATGCGCTGGCCATCATGATCTTTTCCGCACAGGTGCCACAGTTGCTGGGCGTTGGCTGGGAAACTTACGCCCTGATCGCTCTGGGCCTCGTCATCATCTACCTGCTTCCCAAGATTTCTGACGCCATCCCATCCCCATTGATCTGCATTGTCCTGCTGACGGCCATCACAATGGTCCATCCAATGCCTGTTCACACGGTGTCAGATCTGGGGGAACTCCCAACCGGTCTCCCTCACCTCACTCTTCCCCACATCAACCTGGATTGGGCGACCCTGTCCGCCGTTATTCCCTATGCCGTCGCCATGGCTGCCGTGGGTTTGCTGGAATCCATGATGACAGCATCAGTTGTCGATGACCTGACGGACACGCACGGCAATCAACGTATGGAATGCACTGGTCTTGGCATCTCCAACATCCTCGTTGGAGCATTCGGCGGCATTGCCGGGTGTGGCATGATCGGTCAGACAGTCGGCAATCTGCGTTACGGCGGCCGCGGACGTCTCTCCACCTTCACGGCAGGCGCTTTTCTGCTCGCCCTGATGGTCCTTCTTCATCGCTGGGTCGGACAGGTTCCAATGGCCGCTTTGGTCGCCATCATGATCATGGTCTCGATCAGCACATTTTCCTGGGGCAGCCTGCGAGACGTCACACGTCAGCCCAAGCTTTCAAGCCTGACAATGCTTGTGACCGTTATTGTGGTCGTGCTGACGCATGATCTGGCTGCCGGCGTTCTGGCCGGGGTGCTGCTGTCAGGTGTGTTTTTTGCCTGGCGCGCTGCTGGCCTCCTGACCGTAACCAGCCACCGCGAGGGATCAACAGAGACCTACACGATTTCCGGACAGGTCTTTTTTGCATCCGCAGACGGCCTTTCGGCTGAAATTGACTATCTGACGAACGCTGACCTCGTCGTACTCGATTTAACGCATGCAAGGTTCTGGGATGTCACGTCCGTGCAGGCACTGGAAAAGGTTCTGGACAAGCTTCGAAGTCATGGACGTACAGTTGAAGTCACAGGCCTGAAGCATGAGCAGCATGACATAATTGCATCCCAGTCAGACAATACGCTTCTGGCGATGTGAGACGCCTCTAAGGAAATATCGCGTCCGGGCAGGAAGCAGGATACAAAGGCCTCCTCATGATCGTGAGAAGGAAAGCTGCCCGGATGCGCAGATTTATTATTGCCAGCCTCATATGCTCCATCGTGGCATCTGGGGCTTCAGCTTCCGCGCCTCCCGAGCCTCAGAACAGCGACGCTGCGGCCCAGATCCCTGCCGCGGCACAAGCTCTGATCAATCGCTACAAGATGCACCCAGTGCCTGTAGAAGGCGGCTGGTTTTCCCAGCTTCAGCGCACCACAGAAACTATTGCTGGCTCGGCTTTGCCTGCCCGTTATGATGGCGTCACGCACCCTTTGTCCACGGCAATCCTCTTTGTAGAAACACGGCGTGACTTCTCCGCACTTCATAGCCTGAAGACAGCCGAGATCTGGCATTTCTATGCTGGAGACCCCGTTCATCTTTTACTGCTTCACCCTAATGGACAGGGCGAGAGCATTACGCTGGATAAAGATCATCCCGCGTATGTCGTGCCGGAAGGTGTTTGGCAGGGTTCAGCCCCTGCTGGGCCATCAGGCTGGTCATATGTCGGCACGACCATGGCGCCAGGCTTTATTCCAGAAGATTTTCAGTTAGGTGAACGCAACGCCCTTAGCGAGCGTTACCCTGCCTTCCGCAAGCAGATCTCTGCCCTCACCCGTGTGAAAGACAAGGTCCAATGAAGATCAGCCTTGGTATTCTGTCGCTTCTGTTTGCGCCTGGCTTCGCTGCCGCACAGGTTGTTCACCCCGACCATGTTCCAGCCATTTATCCCGCACCGGGAAGCACGCTACAGGAATTCATCGGTATCGGCGCTGCGCTTCCCTCCCATCACCAGAGCATCGCACTCTTCACCCTGACTGCCGGAACGGCCTATCCTGAGAGCTACAATCGACACTCGGAAGAAATCTTCCTGATTCAGGAGGGAGAGGGCACGGTTTGGCTCGGAGATCAGGCTAATCCCGTCAAAGCCGGGGACGTCATTCGCGTCAGCCCACATCTGAAGCATAAAATCGCGGCTGCCCCCCACTCATCTCTGAGTTTTTACGCAATTTCGGCTCCGCCTTTCTCCGCAGACGATTACGTTCAGACGCCTCCTCGCTAGCGGATTTCATCTCAGAAGCAATTTCCTTCAGGAAATTTAATATCTCTGAAATTTTATCAATATTAAAAGAATTACATCACCGTTCTTGTGAAGCAGAAGACACAGTCTGCTTTCCCCCTGCGGTTCTGTTTTCCATACAATCTTTAATGTTGCGGTAATCGAGTCTTCATACTCCGGTTTGATGAAAACTGTATTAAGGCCCTATGCAGCTGCCAGCCTCTTCGTCCGATGCACAGCCTTTACCGCGCAAGCATACCCGCGATCATCGTGTCGATGCACTGCGAGGCGCAGCTCTGCTGATGATGCTGGCTGACCATGTGCCTGATAACCTCATCAACCGAATTACCATTCGCAATTTCGGCTTTGCTGACGCAGCTGAAATCTTCGTCATGCTGGCAGGATATGCGTCCTATCTGGCATATGGTCGGTTGATCGACCGCGACGGCTGGACCAGTGGTATCCGCCGCATCCTGTCACGCTGCGCCAAGCTGTATATTTATCAGACAGCCATGACACTGGTGTTCGTCTGGACCGTTCGGCACTGGCGCCATTATGAGCCCGTACCTGAATATATTCTTGAGCCGCAACTGGCCCACGGATACGGCTGGCTATGGCGCATCCTGACGTTCGATGCGCTGCCGAGCTACCTGAACATCCTGCCGCTTTATATCGTTCTTCTGGCTCTTTTCCCGCTGATCTATGCTGCTCTCAAGAAAAGCGTCTGGCTGCTGCTTGGCGTCAGTGCAGCCATCTGGGCGATTGCCAATATCGATCCGCGCATCACGGTTCCAAATTGGCTGGACCCGAATGGCTGGTACATGAATCCGTTCGGTTGGCAGTTTCTATATATTCTGGGTGTGCTCGGTGCCGTTTGGGCATCCAAGCATAATGGCGACCTGCCAGTCCGAACATGGGCCAAGGTGCTGTGTGGAAGCTACCTGATTGGCGCCTTTATCCTCTGCTTTCCGTATGAATACTGGCACCTGAGCGGGCTGCGCCTATTTCCGGCCCCACCCAACAATGGGAAATCGACCCTCGCCGTCTGGCGATTGTTCGACATCATGTCGATCTTTTATCTCGTGCAGTCTTCACGTGTTCTACGTCGTTTTTCAGCCGATCGTCTGGGCCAGATTCTGGCTTTGCTTGGCAGAAATTCACTGGAAGTGTTCTCGTTCGGCACAGTGCTGGATTTGCTGGGACGCCTGATCCTTGGAAGTTTTGGAACAGGCTTGGGCCTTCAGATCATTATTAATGTTCTGGGGCTTATTTTAACCTTCGCGCTGGCAATCCCGCTGGACCGCTCCCGCCAGAAGGCGAAAGCGGCCCGTGCACGCATGGCCCCTCAGGCCGTAGCAGCACGTCCGGGATAGCTGATTTCAAAGCGCTCACAGTCCATGGGGAAGAGACGGACCTGCACATCCATCCCGCCCTCATGATCAAACCGCTCGACCACTTCGCCATGCTGGTAAAGCCAGGCCAGTGCTGCACCATCCTGCAGGGACAGACTGACTTTCACATCCTGCATGGATTGCGTCAGATACTGGTCCAGTGTTTCGAACAGATCCGGGATGCCATCGCCTGTGATGGCCGAAATCACCACAGCGTTATCACGCTTCGGCACGGCTTCAACACCGCCGATCAGGTCTGCTTTGTTGAGAACCTCGATGGTTCGTTCCGGCCATTGGGCATCCAGCATGCCGTCCCGCACCATACCGTCCAGAACATTCAGCACGTCAGCACGCTGAGCGGCACTATCCGGATGAGCCACATCACGAACATGCAGAATAACATCTGCCTGCGAGACTTCTTCCAACGTTGCACGGAAGGCAGCAATCAGTTCTGTCGGCAGATCGCTGATGAACCCCACTGTATCAGACAGGATAACGTTCCGTCCTGACGGCAAACGCAGCGCGCGCATCGTGGGATCCAGCGTCGCGAAGAGCTGGTTTTCAGCATGGACTGCCGCGCCTGTCAGCGCGTTGAAGAGCGTGGACTTACCCGCATTGGTATATCCCACAAGGGCAACAATCGGGAATGGAACCCGCTTGCGGGCATCCCGATGCAGACCACGTGTGCGCCGAACCTGCTCCAGCTCTTTTTTGATCCGGCCGATCCGGTCCGCGAGCATTCGCTTATCTGCTTCGATCTGCGTTTCACCCGGTCCACCAAGGAAGCCGAAGCCACCGCGCTGACGCTCAAGATGGGTCCACAGACGTACAAGACGAGAGCGCTGATATTCGAGATGGGCCAGTTCGACCTGCAACACACCCTCTCGGGTGGCGGCACGGGCGCCGAAAATATCAAGGATCAGACCCGTCCGATCCATCACCTTGCACCCCAGCGCCTTTTCCAGATTGCGCTGCTGCCCCGGAGACAAGCGGGCATCGATAATGACGACATCGACCTGATCCAACTTCACGGCTTCGGCAAGCTGTTCGACCTGCCCGCTACCCAGCAGCGTTGCAGGGCGACGCGCCCGAAGCAGAATTGCCGCCTGCCGAACGATCACCAGTCCGATGGAGGCTGCAAGACCGACCGCTTCTTCCAGACGGGCATCTGCAGCCCGGATATCTTCCTGCTGTCCCGATTTCTCCCACGGGAGAATGACAGCAGCACGCGTGGCAGGCTTCTTGGTATCAAATCCGCTCAAAGTTCATTGTCCGCAAACCGCGGGAGGGCTCCCACGGGCATGATTGTACTGATGGCATGCTTGTAAATGAGTTGAACATGCCCATCCCGGCGCAGCAGCAGCGTGTGGCTGTCAAACTGAGCTACGACCCCCTGAAGCTTCACGCCATTGACGAGAAACACCGTGACCGGTGCCTCGATCTGATGGAGATGCTGGAGGAAAACTTCCTGCACAGCGTCTCTTCCGGCGGAAGTGGATGAAGTTTCTGACGTCACGATAATTTTGACTCGCCGGCCCTGAGGAAAAAAGGAATTGGGATCACTGCCCGTTTATCCCCCGACTGCCGGTGACGTCGAGCGATCTTCCTGTGTGGTAACACCAAGCTGCTTCAGCTTGCGATGCAATGCACTGCGTTCCATGCAGACGAAATTGGCCGTACGGCTGATATTGCCGCCAAACCGCATGAGCTGAACCTGTAGATACTGCGTTTCAAACAGGTCGCGGGCCTCTCGAAGCGGCAGACTCATAACGTCTGCCCCGGAGTTCAGGCGCGTCATGGACGGCGCACCCTGGCTGATACTGGATGGCAGCATATCAGCCCGGATCGGGTCACTCCCCGAGCCCGGCATCATGATGAGCAGACGCTCCATCAGGTTCCGCAGTTCACGCACATTGCCGGGCCACTCATAAGCCTGCAACGCCGCAAGCGCATCCACGGAAAGTTCGCGGATCGGCAATCCCGAAGACTGCGCGCAACGCTCCAGAAAGTGTTTGGCCAGTCCCGGAATATCTTCACGGCGCTCCCGGAGTGAAGGGATGCGCAGAGGGACGACGGCCAACCGGTAATACAGATCTTCCCGGAAGCGATGCGCCATGATTTCGGACTGAAGATCACGGTTTGTCGTGGCAATGACGCGCACATCAACCTTAAGGCGCGTGTTGCCTCCAATCCGCTCAAAAGTCTGGTCCTGCAAGGCACGAACGATCTTGCCCTGCGTCTCCAGCGGCATATCTGCCACCTCATCGAGCAGCAACGTTCCGCGATGGGCACGTTCCAGAACCCCACGGCGCGCAGGCTGGCCGTCCGTACCATCCAGACCAAACAGCTCTTCTTCAAAACGGTTCGGCGCGAGCGTGGCGCAGTTCAACGCGATGAACGGACCTTCCGCACGACGGGAGCGCGCATGAATCATCCGCGCGGCCACTTCCTTGCCTGAACCGGCTGGGCCGGTAATCAGCACCCGGGAGTTGGTCGGAGCCACGCGTTCGATCTGGGCCCGAACAGCCGAAACGGCAGCTCCTTCCCCCGATAGTGTCGTCTCAGGCCCGGCCCGCAGTCGCAGCTCTGCATTTTCGCGCTGCAAGCGGGCAGCTTCCAAAGCACGCTGAACCACCAGAAGCAGACGATCTGACTGGAACGGCTTCTCAATGAAGTCGTAGGCGCCATGCTTAAGACTGGCGACAGCCGTCTCAATGGTGCCGTGACCCGAAATCATCAGCGTAGGCAGACCAGGCTCTTCAGCCTGCATGACCTTGAGCAGTTCAATCCCGTCCAGCTTGGAACCCTGCAACCAGATGTCCAAAATAGCCAGGGACGGCCTGTGTGCCCTGAAAAGCTCCAAAGCCTGATCGGAGTTCGCGGCCGTGCGGGTCGCATATCCTTCGTCGTTCAGGATACCTTCGATCAGGAACCGGATATCCGGCTCGTCATCGACGATCAGAATCTCATGTTCCATCTGTCACCCTCATGATCCGGTCTTCCTTCTCTCCTGCACCACCCAGCTCCGCCAGAGGCAGAGACAGTGTGACGAGTGTCCCGCGCCGTCCGGATGACGGATCGGGGTCCCGATCGGTGAGCTGAAGCATCCCGGCATGGTCCTCCATGATCTTTTTGACAATCGCAAGGCCAAGACCTGTGCCCTTCGCCTTGTGTGTCACATAAGGCTCGGTCAACCGGTGGCGTTCCCCAGTCGGCAGACCAATCCCGTCATCTTCTATCCCTAGCAGGACATGCCCGTCCCGAATGTGCAAGCCCACCACAATGTGTCCAATTGGCTGCATCAGGGCATCAGACGCATTTTCCCGCAATTTTCCGCGGTCTGTCATGGTTATGGCATCTGCCGCATTCTGCAGAAGGTTTGTCAGTGCCTGCCCTATGAGTCGCCGATCACACCGAACGATAGGCCCTGAGGGCGGCAGATCCCGTGTTTCGAACACAATGTCGGGATGAGCGTTTCTTTGCAGCACCAGCGCTTCCCGGCAGATCCGGGAAAAGTCCTCGTTCTGCATCACGGGTTGTGGCATCCGTGCAAAAGCAGAAAACTCATCTACCATTCGGCCGATATCCCCAACCTGCCGGACAATTGTATCTACAAGCTGCGTATATGTGTCTGGATCGCTCTGAATTTCTTTCAGGAAGCGCCTTTTCAGCCGCTCTGCTGCAAGCTGGATTGGCGTCAGGGGGTTCTTGATTTCATGCGCTACACGTCGGGCCACGTCGGCCCAGGCCGCTTTACGCTGCGCTGACTGAAGCGCCGTGATGTCATCGAAGGTTACGACATAGCCGGCAACATCCGTGCCACGGAGTTCGGCCACGATCCGCACCAGGAGTGTTCGTCCGGCACCGGCACCGCCACCGTCACCTGGCCCTCCCGGGCGCTGCGCGCCATCCGTATCCACCTGGATTTCATCAGTATGGACGCGTTCGGGCGCCTGCCTTGCCTTGTCCAGCAGAGCTGAAAATTCCGGTACACTGACAGAGAGCCTCATACCGATCGCGGGTTGCAAATCCCGCTGGAGCACGACGGAAGCAGCCCTATTCGGCAGTTCGATTACCTGCCCCCGGTCCAGACCGATAACACCAGCCGAGACGCCTGCCAGAACAGTTTCCGTAAATCGCCGACGCTCATTGATCTGATCGTAAGCCTGCATCAGTTCTGACCGCTGACTTTCAAGCTGGTCGGTCATACGATTGAAGGCGCGGGAGAGCCCCACAACCTCATCGTCCTTTTCGCGGCTCGTCTTTGCTGGCACCGGAACACGAACACCCAGATCACCTTGGGAAATGCGCGTTGCGGCAAGAATGAGAAGGCCTAGCGGGTTCGCAATACGGTTGGCCAGCGCAAGCCCCGTCAACATGCCAACAGCCAAAACCAGCAATCCCATCAGGCCGAAGATCACCACGACAGTGACCTGCGTTTTGCCCCGATTGGCAATCATGTGCTGGTAATCCTGCACGAGCTCGTTGGTACGCCGCATATGCTCGAGGACATCAGGATCGACGGGTCGGGTAATGACCAGCATGAGCCCCGAATTTCCGCCCAGTGAGACAATGGCCCGCACCATGCGCTGATCAGGGCGGTTGAGAATGGCGACATCTCCCCCGCGTGCCATCTCCACCACAGACTTGGGCGGTAAAGGCGGCAGGGTATTCATGTCCGTCTTGCCAAGAAGGCCACCGACACCCAGAACTTTGTCTGTGAGCGGATCAAAGACCTCAGCATCGGTCAAACCACGCTCGTAAACCTCATCGTCCAGCAATTCCTGCAAACGGGATGGATTGTGGAACAGGTCTGTCCCGTGCGTGAACAGTTCATCGTTCTGAATAAGGATCAGCGTATTTGCGAGGGCAAATGCTTCTGTACGGATATTGTCGTTATGCTCCCGCAGATACCCCGCTGCTACAGAGCGGGCCTCCGTCAGAGCATTACTGACACGATTGGAAAACCAGATCTCCACGCCGTAATGGAAGAATAGCGCTGCAACAGCTCCCACGACGATGGTCGGTGCAACAGCGACAATTCCAAACAGGGTAATGAGGCGCGCATGAAGCCTTGCACCGGCTAACCCAAGCCGCCGTTCTGCCATCATGCGCCCGATCTGCACCACCCCTGCTGCCGTAATCAGCATGAGCATGATGAAGTCGAGCAGGAAGATGATAGCCTGCACCTGCGGACGATGCGCCAGTGACATACCGCCCGCGAGAACGACAAAAGTCGCGAACGCCAGAATCAATGCCATGACGGTTAGAAGAACCACCCCGTTGGCGCTTGTCAGTCGTCTCAGCACACGCCCCGGAGAAAAAGAACTCACTCGTCACTTCCCTTTGGAACCGTAATATCCAGTTCCCTGATTTTCTTGCGCAACGTGTTGCGGTTCAACCCAAGCATGGCAGCCGCGCGAAGCTGGTTCCCGCCTGTTCTCCGCAGGACCATGGTGATAAGCGGCCGCTCAACTTCGCCCACCACACTGGCGTGCAAATCACCCGCGTCGTTTTCCAGCCCGGTCTCGAAATACTCAGTTAACGGCCGCTCAAGCGCTCGCGCCAGCCCCCGTGGACGCTCGTTTCCTGTCCCCGGCAGGCGGCACACCGCACTGATGCGCTCAGGTCCGAGGCGCTGCGACGGCTCGAATGCTGCCAACCAGCGATGCAGACCGCTCTGAAAATTGCCCTGCCGCAGCAGAAGGGTCAGGTCGTGCCTGCTGGCGGCAATCACACGCAGATCCGTCTCGGGACGCTCAATCTCCGAGACAAACCGGACCTGTAACGCCGGACACAGGCAGTCGATCTCATCGACAAGCAGAGTCCCGCCCTGCGCCTGCTCGAACCAGCCGCTTTCACGCCCTCCGAACAGAGCGTCTTCGCGCAGCGCACAGGGGGTAGCTGTCAGGGCAGCGACCACAAAAGGCTGCTGCGCCCGCGCACTATGCGTGTGCAGTCGACGCGCCACGTCCTGACGATCGAGCCGGGATGCCCCATACAGAAACATCGGACGGCATGCTTCATCCGCCAGCAAGGGCTCAGCCTGCATCACCATCCCTGACTAAACCTTTGCCGGTCAGGCTGCTTCACTGCATCCATCACGCGGCATGCTGCCGGCTGGTCCGTTCTCACGGTCCCGGACAACGCCCGCTTCGATGTTCCGGTCATAGAACTCTTCCAGCATGGAGATTGCTTCCGGCGCGTTATCCACACGATTAATGGCGGAGCGGAATGTTGCAGAGCCGGGCAGACCGCCGGAGTACCAGGACACATGCTTGCGCGCCAGACGCAGACCGGGGCGCTCCCCGAAATGATCCAGCATCATCCTGTAGTGACGCAGGGCAATGGACTTTTCCGTTGCCAGATCCGGGTCCGAAACGTCCTGCCCGGTTTTCAGAGATTGAGCCACCTGCGCCGTGAACCATGGACGGCCATAACAGCCTCGTCCGATCATCACGCCATCCGCGCCAGACTGATGGAGCGCCTCACGGGCATCACGGATCGTATTGATGTCGCCATTCACGATCACCGGCAGACCCACAGCATCCTTCACGGTCTTTACGAAACGCCAGTCTGCAGTTCCGTTATAGAACATCTGACGGGTGCGACCATGAACCGTCACAAGCCGGATTCCGCTTTCTTCCGCAATTTTCGCAAGCCGTGGTGCGTTGAGGGAGTCGTGATCCCAACCCATGCGCATCTTGAGCGTCACGGGAACATTGACGGCCCGTGCCGTAGCCTCAAGAATCTTTCCAGCCTGCACTTCGTCCCGCATCAGGGCGGAACCCGCCATCTGGCCAATCGCGACCTTCTTCACAGGGCAACCGAAATTGATGTCGATGAGATTTGCGCCGCCATCGACCGCAATCTTTGCAGCCTGCGCCATCGCATCCGGATCGCAGCCGGCAAGCTGAACCGCATTCGGACCATTCCCGGCCGAACGCGCCATGCGCATGGTGTTCTCGTTCTCCCGGATCATTGCCCAGGATGCGATCATTTCAGACACGACCAGCCCCGCGCCAAGGTCGCGCGCAAGCTGGCGGAACGGCAGATCCGTAACCCCTGAAAGCGGAGCAAGGATCACCGGATCTTCGATCACTACGCCCTGGCCAAGATCAATGGGCGCGAGAACGCGGTTCGGGGGAGCGGAAGAGGAGGAAGCTGTCATGACACTGTTAATTTACCGATGCACTCTCTCAAGCGCAAACGCTCCTTTGCCACGAAACCGTTAACGCCCCTGAAACGCTATCGCCTTGCATCCCTTCCATACTCTGCACAGCGACGCAGGAGGTTCTCATGCCCCATATCACCGCGAGCGACGGAACACGCATTCATTACGAAGAACAGGGGCATGGACGCCCCCTCGTCCTGATCCATGGATGGACGTTTTCCGGGCGGTTTTTCCACCGCAACGTCGAAGCCCTGTCCGAGCATGTACGTGTCATCACCATGGATCTGCGCGGACACGGACGCTCAGACAAACCCAAACACGGTTACCGCATCGCAAGATTAGCCGCAGACCTGCGAGACCTGATTGGTGCATTGAACCTCAAGGATGCGACCGTTCTGGGCTGGTCCATCGGGTGCCCCGTGATCTGGTCCTACCTGGAACTGTTCGGACAGGATCGGCTCAGAAGCGCCATTTTCGTTCAACAGACGCCGAAACAGTATTATTCTCCGGACTGGAAGCTGGGTCACGCAACCTGCTACGATCAGGCCGGCCTGGCTTACCTTCAGCAGCAGGTTTTTCTGGATGCTGAAAACTTTGACCGCGGCAATCTGGCAGACTGCCTGAGCCAGGACATTCCAGAAGACGAGAAAGCTTTCCTGCTTCGGGAAATGGCCGCCAGCCCGGACTATGCCCGCGCCGCCATGATGGCCGATCACACCACACAGGACTGGCGGGACGTTTTGCCGCACCTCAACCTGCGATCCCTTATGATGGTCGCGGAGAAGGACAAAATCCTGCCCGCAGGGGGGCCAGCCTGGGTGGCCGATCATATGCCGAACTGTGAAGCCGTTTTCTTCAAGGATAGCGCGCACATGGTTTTCATCGACGAAACCGAAAAATTCAATCGGACCGTTATCGAGTTCCTGAAAGGCTGATTCCGATGTCCCTGCCCTTTCTGTTCGGCATGAACGAATTTACTACCCAGCCCTGGTCCTTCGAAGAAGATGTCGCACGCTACAAAGCAGCAGGCGTCCAGGCCATCGAGATCTGCGAAGCGAAGCTGGACCCTGCACGTATCCATGAACAGATGACTCTTGCTGCCAACAGCGGCATGACCATCAGCGCCATTCAGCCTTCTGTCCGTACCTTCTTCGACAGCAAGATGGCCCCCGAACCAGCAGATCCGGCCCGGCGCGCAGCACGCCTCAGGAAAAGCCTTGAGACTCTTGCGCCCTATGCGCCGGGCACCGTTTTCGTCACCAATACAGGTGCTCCACCCAATGGGAACATGCATCGCGTCATGGATGAGACTGCACGTTATCTGCGAGATTTGTGCCCGCTGGCGGCTGATCTTGGCGTTTCCCTATCGCTGGAGCCGCTAAATCCCACATCCGTCAATGTTGAGAGCGCAATCTGGACGATAGAGCAGGCCCTGGACATTATTGATGGTGTTGGCCACCCAGCAATGGGCCTTTGTCTGGATTACTGGAACATCTGGCAGCAAGACGACGTCTGTGGTGCCATTCGAAAAGCTGGCAAGAAAATTAACGTTCTTCAGGTGAGCGACTGGCGGACGCCATATTCTGCCACGGATCGGCTCATTCCCGGCGATGGCATCATCCCCCTGCACGACATGCTTCACGCCACCTGGGAGGCGGGCTTTCGTGGAGCCTGCACCGTAGAAATTTTCTCGTCAGATGTTCCGGACAGTCTCTATGACGGAGACCTCGAAGCTCTTATCAGTCAATCACGCAAGGGGCTGGAGAATGCCTGGAACAAGGCCTGACATCAGCCAGTCGGACCAATTTCCAGCCGATGCCGGGTCATACCGGCATCCGTGATCACAAAACGATCGTCTTCGCGCAGGCGAACGAACCCCATGCGCTCCAGGCGCTCAAGGCAGGGCTGATCGCGCAGACCTGTCGGCCGCCCTGCATCGCCGCAAAGCAGAAGTCGGTGCAGGGTCGAGCGGCAACATGTTTCTAGATAGGGTTCTTCCCACATTGTTTCGCGTCTATCGCGTCCCCATGCTCCCGCCAACCCCTCTCCCCTCACGTTCTGCCCCACCACGTGCACGTTGCTCAGGTTTGCGCTAAGGGAAAGACTCATGATTGATCTTGGAAAACTGGCCACGCCCCTCCTGCATCGCTTCGATCCGGAGACGGCGCACGAGCTTGCCATAAACTCCATGGCCCTTGGGCTGGGAGGGTCTGCTCCGAAAGACGTACCAGCACTTGCCACCCGCGCTTTCGGACTCCGCTTTCCGAACCCAATTGGTCTGGCTGCGGGTTTCGACAAAAATGCGCGCGCCGTTCGCCCCTTGGCCAAACTCGGATTCGGCCATGTGGAAGCGGGCACCGTGACACCACGACCGCAGCCAGGGAATCCCCAACCGCGCCTGTTCCGCCTGCCGGAAGACGGCGCGATCATCAATCGCATGGGGTTCAATGGCTGCGGAATTGACCGGTTCTGCCGCAACCTCGCACGTTTGCATCGCCCAATGCCTAATGGCCGCACACGCGGTGCGACAGTGCCTCTGGGCGCGAACATCGGCATTAACAAGATCGGCGCAGAGCCTCTGCGGGATTATCCGGAACTCGTCTCCCGTGTCAGTCCCTATGTGGACTACGTGACGATGAACCTGTCCTCACCCAACACGCCCGGCCTGCGGGATCTTCAGTCCGCCCAGATGCTGACGGACCTACTGAGCGCCATCAACACGCGCAACCCGGATCGTCTGCCTCTGCTGGTCAAGCTGGCCCCGGACATGGACGACAGCTCCTACGAGCCCATTCTTGAGGCTGCCATTGCGGGCGGAGCACAAGGACTAATCCTGACCAACACGACAATTGCCCGCCCAGCAAGTTTAACGAGCCCCTTGGCAGCCGAGACCGGTGGGTTGTCTGGTAGACCTCTGGCATCCCGGTCGCGTGAAGTTCTCAAGGTTGTCTCAAACCTGAACAAGGGCCGCATCGCGCTCATTTCCTGCGGTGGTATCGAAACAGGAGAAGACGTGCTCGACCGTATCCGCATGGGGGCGGACATGGTCCAGATCTACACATCTTTCGTGCTCCAGGGGCCCGCTCTTCTCAGCCGCCTTAAGACGGAACTTCTGGATGCCATGCGTCGGGAGGGGTTCGAAACCATTGCAGACGCACACGGGACCGCTCTTTCCGTCTGAAGCCTGCGTCTCGTTTCAAAATTAGAGCCATCAATACCAGCGCCTTTGCCCGATCCGGCAGAGGCGCTTTCTTTTGCTCGCCAGCCGAAAAAGACACCGATCGTCGCCTTTCCAAGGCTTTCCTGAACCTTGTGGCTCTTCGGATCGTTAAAACCCAACATCAAAACCAGGAGTGAAAGCCCCACATGCAAGAGCCCCACCTCACAGGGCCGGAAACCCGCCGGCGAACCCGCTTTACGTGCAGAAGCGCTTTCCTTGCCCTGACGCTCTTGTGTGGCGTACCGATCACAGGCCATGCCGCCCCCGCTGCGGCCCCGCAGGCAGCAGCACCAGCAACAACCCAGAAAGCCGTTGTGGACAAGAACGGCGGTCTGGGCTGGACGGCCGTATCGGATACGATCAACCGCCAGCTTGAAGACAGTTCAGCAACGCTGAAACAGATCCTCAATGTTCTTAACCGGACAGATGCCAATCTTGGCAGTACCGAGTTGGACAATCTTTCTGCGCGTGCTCAGCGTGTTCAGCAGAATACGCAGGACGCACTGACGCAGATCCAGAACTACGACGACATCACGGACTCCTATCTTCAAATTCTTGGGCCCAAAGCCGCAGAAAACGAAGACCCGTCCGTCACGGAACAGCGCGCGCGACTGCAGCAGAACTCTCAGGGTGTGAAGTCCGCCCTGATGCGGTCCAAGCTTTACAATCTTCAGGCCAAGCAGCTCAATTCCGCCATCGCCACGCGTCGCACACGTCTGCAAAACGCCGCACTATCTGAACGGACAGTCTCTCCGCTGGCGCCCAAATTCTGGCATGCCCTCCTGACAGAACGCCCGGAAAATAAGTCTTCGCTCCATGAAGACGGCGTACTGTCAGCATGGATGATGCTCCTGATCGGCACGGCGGGAACATTGTTCCTGATCGGGATTGCGTCTCCTGTTATTCTGCGCCTGTTAAAGCGTGCGGGGGCGAAATTCCGCTCATCCGCAGAAACCGGTGTGAAGGATGCACTGGCAAGCAGCATCATCGCCATCACGCTTAATGGTATTCTGTGTGCCCTTCTGGGAGGAATTACCTGGCTGATCTGGAGCGCCGCCGTACTCGACGCAGATGGCGGCCCCATCGCCGCTGTTCTGGGCGAGAGCCTTCCAATCTGTGGCTTTATCATCGGGGCCGGACTTCCGGTTTTTGGACGAAAAGGTGTTCTGGAGGGTAACCCCAACGAACGCCGTGCCCTCCGTGGTGTGGACTGGATGCTGGCACTCAGCATTCTTGTCCTGAACCTTCTTCGCTCTTTCCGCGCTCAGGATGTCTTCGGCCCCACGCTTCAGACCGTCCTGGAAATGGCGTTCTCTCTGGCGATTGGCATCTGTGCAATCGACACCTTCCGCCGGTTGGGCAAGCAGGACGATACACGCCAGTTCGCACCCACCGCGCTGGGACTGTCTTCCCTGATTTTTGGCATCTCGCTCATCGCTGTGCTGCTGGGATATGTCTCCTTTGCATTCTCCCTGAACGGCTGGCTCCTGTCATTGGGAACGGGTCTGGCCGTCGTTGTGCTTCTGGGTCTGTGCTGGCGTAGCATTCTGGATCATCTTTTTGATCCAGAGGGCCGCTTTAGTGCACGTCTGCACCCGCTCGGCCTGTCTTCGCGTCGCCTCACGCAGATCGGTGTTCTGCTTTCCGGCATCGGGAACATCCTGCTGCTGCTGCTGCTCTTCTCGATCGCCCAGACCGACGGAAGCTTCAGCATGGGCGATATTGGCAGCCGCCTGCGCCTGCTGTTCGTCGGCAATACCATCCATGGCGTAAAGATCTCGCTGGATACGGTCGTTCTCTGCGTCGTTCTGGTAAGCGTCGCTTACTACATCATTCGCCAGACAAAACACTGGATCAGAGATCGTTTCCTCCCCACCACGCAGCTTGATATCGGTGCCCGGACATCCATTCTAAGCATTTTCACATACTGCTCGTGGATTCTGGTTGGCCTTGGCATTCTGTCCATTGCTGGACTGTCTGTTCAGAACCTCACCTGGGTGGTGAGTGCGCTGTCGGTAGGTATCGGTTTCGGCCTTCAGTCCATTGTACAGAACTTCGTCTCCGGCATGATCCTGATGGCAGAACGACCAGTCCGGGTCGGGGATATGGTGGAAATTGCGGGCGCCAAGGGTGACGTTAAGCGCATCAGCATCCGGGCTACGGACATTGGCCTTGGCGACGGTTCAACGCTGATTGTTCCGAACTCGCAGTTCATCACGTCCAGCGTCAAGAACTGTACCCTGTCCGGCTCAACAAGCGCTCTGACACTGAACTTCAAGGTGCCAACCACGACCGATCTGGAAAAAGCCAAATCCCTGCTCATTGAGGTGGCTGCCCAGCGCTCTGAAATTCTGTCCAATCCCGCGCCTGTGGTGCGGATCAGTGCGCTCGCAAGCTTTAGCCTTACCATGAGCCTGACCGTCCGGATCCTGTCCGCCCGGGACGCATCCGCCATACAAGATGCAATCCTGTTCGATGTTTTCCGCCGCTTCAATGCGGAAAACGTGACGCTCACAACTGCCTGATATTTCCGAGCGCCCCGTGGAAAACCTCGCTTTTCCACGGAGCGTCTTTTAAGGTGATGAGTGTCTGAACCGCAGGGACACAGACCATGCCGCCATCACATATTTCCGAACAGAACAGCTCTGGGCAGCTTTTCCATCTGCCCATTCGGGCACGTATGCTCGCCGTCACCGAAGCTGCAGCTTATCTGGGATTGTCACTGCGCCGTTTGAGACTGCTTTCCATGCTCGGAACAGGCCCAGAGCGCGGTCATATGCCGAATGGGAAGCCCGCGTACCGACGGGAAGACCTCGAGAACTATCTTGTTCACCTTTACGGTAAAGCTGATATTTCCAGCACCGAAATGGCGCGCCGCAGAGCAGAATACGCCAACCAGCGTAATTCCAGCCTTGAGCGCTTGCAGACAGATCCAAAGGCTACTCTTCCCCCACCGGACCCCTTCATGATGATGGCCACGAATGGGGAAGTATGCCAGCATATGGTGTTCTTCATCCTGAAGGTCATGGCCATTTTTGGCTTTATCCTTCTGTGCATTTCACCCACACCGCTCCTACGTACCCACTTCAACTGAGTCGAAATTAGCCCCGTATGAAAGTTGCCGTTATTGCCATCGTCCGCGATGAGGTCTCTGATATCCTCTGGTGGCTCGGCTGGTATGTCAGTCTTGGCGTAGATACCATCATCGTCTTTGATGACGGCTCAAAAGACGGTACGGATCGCATTGTTGCCGATGCGGCCTGTGTGCACGACATCCGGCTTTATCGCATCGAGAGTGCTGGCGGATCTCATATAGAACGACAGAAACAGGTCTACCTGGAAGCCCTGGAACACCTCAAAAACGAGTTTGACTGGGTTGGCTTTCTGGATGCTGATGAATATGTATTTTTCCCAAACCACAATACCATCCATCAGTTCCTAAGCGAGATGAACAATGATGTTGGGGCGGTGGGCATCAACTGGTGTAATTACGGTAGCTCAGGCCATGTTACGAAGCCCCTCGCTCCTGCCTTTCATGCCTTTACGCATCATTACAAGCCTGAGAACAATATAAACCGTCACATTAAGTCGTTCGTCCGGCCAGATTACTGGAACGGAAGATGGTTCAATGTCCACTATTTTGATGTTAGCCCGTATCGTTACGTAGACGACTCAGGGCGTGATATCGAGTGGTCTGACACGCCAGGCATCACGAAAAATAGCCCATGCTGGAAGAACTCAAAAATAATGCATTACCAGCTGAGAAGTATGGAGCATTACGTAGAACGTACAAAACGTCGAAAAGACCTTAACCTTAGTTTACGCAACTTTACTGAGGCAGATCATAACGAAATTTATGATCCTACCCCGCATGATAGCACGAACAAGATACGTGAATGGGTACGCCGCGTCATACGACAAGGATATGCGCGTGTTCTTGATGCTCTACCCAGTTCAGACCAACTGACACCTCTTCCGCCGTCGGTACCGACACTGCATGTATTTTCAGTCTGGTCCCATGAAGGAAATTGTATCTGCGTCAGAGACACGAAACTGGAAATAGCGGACAAATCGCCAATAGTCCGGCCACTTCTTGCAATCAGGATCGGCGAAGCTACTTCCAGAGTTTTTCTCACTACTATCGGAGCAGATGGCAACCCGACATCAATCAACCCTGATGGTAATCCACACCTGCTCGATTTTTTATCTTACGATACGGTTTCCACAACCGAGCACCAATCTGTGGCGTTACGCCAGACAGCCAACAATTTTTTCCTGAGCGTAACTTCTGAGAGTCTAGACGGGAGTGTTCCGTCAGACAGTCAAATTTTCAAAGACATCGAGATCTTTCAGCTTCGGCCGTTTGAAAATACAGCTGCATCAGACGATATTCTGAACGGACCGACGCTGAGCTTCGCACGCGCCGCATTGTCTCAGCCTGTCTCTCTCGCAACCATCAGCGCTCTGGCCAAGAAAGATTTGAGCCTGACCGTTTCCGTCCTCCCCCTCCTGATGGACTTTCTAGAGGATGCAGAGCGCGAGATGCTGGAAGCCGAACTTCCAGCCTGACAGCAAATTTTAGTCCGGGAAACCTGACAGCACGACTTTCCCAATTCCTTTGCCACTCTCTAGAATTTCATGCGCAAGGCGTAGATTTTCCAGCGTGATAGGGCTCAGGGTCTGATGCAGAGTTGTCCGGAGCAGACCAGCATCCACCAGCGATGCAATCTGCCCGAGAATACGCCCTTGCACAGCCATGTCCGGCGTATTGAACGCTGGGCGCGCAAACATGTATTCCCAATGGACGGACAGTGATTTTCGCTTGAAAGGCATAATGTCAAATTCGCCCGGATCATCGATCATCGCCAGCGCACCCTGCGGGGCCAACGCGCGAACAATCGCATCCTTGTGCTGCCCGGTTGCCGTCAAACCAGCCACATATTGCACATGCGGCAGGCCGATCCGGGCAAGTTCCTGATCAAGCGGCCGACGGTGATCGATGACATGATGTGCACCCATGGATTTGCACCATTCCACGGTCTCAGGCCGGGATGCAGTTGCAATGACCTTCAGGCCAGTCAGGCGACGCGCGATCTGCGTGAGAATGGACCCGACGCCTCCCGCCCCGCCGACAATCAAAAGCGCATCCGGGCTTTCCATTTGCCCGGCCGTGAGACCCAGACGGTCAAATAGCAGCTCCCAGGCCGTTAAAGCAGTCAGAGGCAGAGCCGCAGCTTCAACATCCGTCAGGCTTTGCGGGGCACATGCAACAAGGCGCTCATCAACCGCCTGAAAGCGGGCATTACTGCCCTGCCTCAGATTGCTGCCAGCGTAGAAGACACGGTCGCCCGCACGAAACCCGCGAACCTGACCACCCGTTGCCACAACCCGACCCACGGCATCGTAACCCAGAACGCGCGTCTCTCCTTCTGGAGGAGCGACAGACCGGAGCTTTGTATCAACCGGGTTCACGGAAACAGCCGAAACTTCGACAACAACATCCCGCGGGCCCGGCTCGGGGGTCGGGATGTTCAATTCCACGAGCGCATCTGTTTCTTCGATGCGGGTCGCACGGGTGTGTCCGAAGGCTTTCATCACGGGCTCCGCAGGGTACTCAGGAATTACGATCCATCAGCATGCTTGTCACAGCTGACTTGAAGGGAAGAAGGCGGTTGGCAACGGCCAGACCCAACTTTCTGGCGGCCAGAAATGGCGTCTCGTCACGCGTATAAACTGTCGCGATTGCGTTGGTTGCAGCAAACAGTGGCGCCGTCGCCATACGATGCGTCCGGGCGAACTTTGAGAGCACGATGGGTGCTCCCGCATCTCCTGGGCCATCAGCGATGGCACGCGCGAGCGTTTCCTGTCCTTTAAGACCCAGATTGAAGCCATGCGCTGTAATAGGATGCATCCCCACGGCAGCATCCCCAATCAACGCAAAACGCGGCGCATGAAAGCGATGAGCATAGACCGCTTTCAAGGGATAGGAGCACCGCGGACTCTCCAGCTCCATGGGACCCATACGGCCCTGCGTCCGCTCGGTGATCTCGGCGTTGAATGCGTCAGCTTCGAGCGTCTTCAGTCGCGCAATCTCATCGTTTTCCAAGGTTAGAACGAGCGAGGACGAAGCCCCTTCACGCCCGTCAGGAGCGATTGGCAAAAGGGCAATTGTCTGTCCCTCGTCAAACCACTGAAGCGCAGTATGAGCGTGACTTTCTGGATGATGCATCCGACAGACCAGAATGCTCCGGCCAAAATCATGAACGATTGCACCGATGCCCGCATTGTCGCGCAATCGCGAGAAGCGTCCATCTGCTCCGACTAGAAGATCAGCAATCAGTTCCGTACCATCTGTCAGTGTTACAGCGGCGGACTGCGCGTTATGTCGTGCCGTCTCAATCCCTTCCCCGGCACGGATTTCGAGGCCCGGTGTCTGCTCTGCCACACGATACAGAGCCCGGCGAATCAGATGATTGGCAACAAGATATCCCAGTGCATCAGGGCCATCGGCTGGCGCATCAAACAAAAGCGGCGGACTGCCAGCCGTGCCGGTTTCAATACGTGCCGTGTGCATGGGGCAGATGGACGTTGCCGGGATCTCAGCCCAGGCTCCTGCATCTTTCAGCCAGTTCGCGGCATGATGCGTCAGAGCAATTTCTCGCCCGTCAAAAGGCGGATCAGCCAGCACAGATACTGGCGAGCGCTCAATGACACAGACCCTGCGGCCATCCCGGGCAAGAGAAATGCCACAAGCCAGACCAACCGGGCCGCCACCCGCAACAATCACATCATACCGCATTCTGTTCAGCCTGCGTCTGCATCGAATGTAATGGGCTCGCCTTTCCAGACTGCCATATAATTTTCGATGTCCGGGCGCTTACGACCCTCGACCGGCTTTTCCGGCGTTCCGACGAAGAGGAAGCCCGCAAGACGATGCGGATCTTTCAACCCAAGCGATTCGAGAAGCGCACGGTCTTCGCAGAAAGGTCCCGTAACCCAAACCCCGCCAAAGCCTTCGGCATGCAACGCGTTAAGAACATTCATCGCACCGGCAGCCACGGACATTTCCTGCTCGATGACCGGGATCTTGCCGTCAGGGACAATATGCATCCCCAGCGCGATAATCATGGGCATGTTGGAGAAGCGATCCCGTCGCTTTTCCTTCTTGGCAGATGGGGCGTCAGGCTCCTGCCGTTCCATGGCTTCCAGCACCACCTGGGCAAAGGCCTCCCGATGCTTTCCTTTGATGACCGTGTAGCGCCACGGTCGCATCCGGCCATGATCCGGCGCTCGCAAACCTGCAGACAGGATATTGCGAAGCTGCTCGCCCTTGGGGGTCGGCTCAACGAGGTTATCGGTCGAGGCGCGGGAGAGAAGGAAGTCGAGGGAGGAGTGATGATGTGCCATGGTTCAGATATGGCGCGATCAGCCTCATCCGCCAAGGGGGCGACAGAGTCTCGCCCAAACTCTTGAAGACAGGTGACAGTCTTCCCGTTCTGCGGCACTCTAGGACCCTTCTTTTTCATCCTTTATCTCAGGGACAGCGTGGAAATAACCCTCCCGCTGGTGTAGCAGAACCACCATGACCGAACCCCGTCACGCCCGTCTGCACCGCGCGACAAGCGAAACCGATATCACCCTTGCCCTGTCTCTTGATGGGCAGGGACGCTCAACCGTGGACAGTGGCATCGGCTTTTTCGACCATATGCTGACGGCACTCGCCAAACATGGCGGCTTCGATCTGGAATTGCTCGCCAAGGGTGATCTGCACATTGACGGGCACCATACGGTCGAAGATGTTGGCATCGTGTTTGGGCAGGCTTTCCGTCAGGCGATCGGGGACAAGCGCGGCATCGAGCGCTTCGGTCATGCACTGGTGCCGCTGGACGAAGCCCTGTGCGAAGCCGTGGTGGATATTTCCGGCCGCCCCTATCTGGCGTGGAACGTGGTTTTCCCACGCGAGAAGATCGGCACGATGGATACCGAACTTTTTGAAGAATTCTTCCGTGCTTTTGCAATGTCGGCGCACATCGCGCTGCACCTGACCTGCAAGGCAGGAACAAACGCCCACCATATTGCAGAAAGCGGCTTCAAAGCGGTGGCCCGGGCCCTACGCGTTGCCGTCTCGATGGACCCCCGTGCGGCGGGCGCCATTCCCTCTACCAAAGGCGTCCTGTGAAGCTTTTCACGCCCTGTACGGACCCCGCCTCATCGCGGCCGCTGGGTTTGCCTGTCATGGTGCAGAACGGCTTTTCCTGGCGCGTCATGTTTTTTGGATGGCTGGGCCTTCTCACTTATGGCGCCTGGATCTCCGGACTTCTTGCCGCAGCCGTGTCCATCCTGCTGCATGTCTTTATTGCTTCACGGTGGGACATTGCGATCATCGTCGGCATTCATGCGGTCCTTGCCACGTTCACGGCAGAAATCCGTCTGTGGGAAATGCGCCTTAATGGCCGCCAGATGGGCCTGCCAATCCCTGCTCCCAGCAAGGACATTGCGCTGATCCGCTGGGCGGACCGTCACACATCACCTGTTAGCCCCCCGGAGTTCCCATGCGCGTCGTCGTAATTGACTATAATGGTGGCAATCTTGCATCGGCCGCTCAGGCCGCCAAAAAGGCTGCAGCATTGCGGGGACTTGACGCAGACGTCACCATTACGCGCGATGCGGAAGCCATCCTGAATGCCGATCGCCTGATCCTGCCAGGTCAGGGTGCGTTTGCAGATTGTGCCGCAGGCCTCGGGCCGGATCTTCGCAATACTCTTGAGACTGCAACGGCTAAAGGCACGCCTTTCCTTGGCATCTGTGTGGGCATGCAGCTCATGAGCGAATATGGCCTGGAGCATGGCCGTACCGAGGGACTGGGCTGGATTTCAGGCAATATCCGTCGCATGGATGAAGCCGCCAATGCAGGTCTGCGCCTGCCCCACATGGGCTGGAACACGCTTGATTTCAAACCGGGCGCACATTTGCTAACGCAGGGCCTGGAGCCCGGAATGCACGGCTATTTTGTTCATTCCTATGCCTTGCATGACGGGCATGAGGACGAGCTGGTGGCGACCGCACAGTACGGAAATTCGGTCCCCGCCATTGTTGCGCGCGGCAACCGGTGCGGAACACAGTTTCACGTTGAAAAAAGCCAGACTGTTGGCCTGACCATCATGGGCAACTTTCTGAGGTGGACGTCATGACCGTTGTTTGCGAACGGGTCGTTTCATCCCTCTCGCCCGATGACATGGAAGCGCTCTGCGAAGCAGTAACGGCGGGCATTCTGGATGGCGGCGGTTTCGGCTGGCTTCAGCCGCCCGGAAATCAGGCTCTGGAGCGTTATTTTGAAGGCCTGCTTCTGGTGCAGGAGCGCAGCCTGTATGTGCTGCGCGAAGACGGCATCATTTGCGGTGCGGGACAGCTTGTGCGTCCGCCTTCAAGCTATGAAGCCCATGCCGCCACAGTCAATCTGACAGGTTTCTTTGTCGCACCCTACGCCCGAGGGCGAGGGCTGGGGCGCGCTTTGATTCAGGCCATGATCCAGGGCGCAAAAGCCATGGGTAGCAAAGTTATCAACTGCGACGTGCGTGAAACGCATGCTGCTGCCATCGGGCTGTTCCGGTCGCTCGGTTTTGAGCACTGGGGCACCCATCCCTATTATGCACGGATCGGAGGCCAGACGGTGCGCGGACTTTTCTTCTCCAAACTACTCGCCGGTGAACATGAAGCGGCCCGCTGGCAATCCAGCATTGCTGCACCGGATGCCGGCGGCGCGCCTGTTTCCTCCGAGACCACCAAAAGCCATCAGGGCCTGATGCTCTACCCCGCCATCGACCTGAAAGACGGCGCCTGCGTCCGGCTTCGCCGTGGCGAGATGGAAGATGCCACTCACTATTCCGACGACCCTGCGGCACAGGCCAAGCTGTTTGAAGAAGCAGGCTGCCGCCATCTGCACGTCGTTGACCTCAATGGTGCTTTCGCTGGCAAATCGACAAATGTGCCAGCTATTGAATCCATCGTGAAAGCTACTGGCCTGCCGGTGCAGCTTGGTGGCGGCATCCGCGATATGGCCGCCATTGAGCGCTGGCTGGAAGCAGGCGTTTCTCGCATCATCCTCGGTTCCGTGGCGGTAAAAGACCCGGAACTGGTTCGACAGGCTGCACGCGCCTTCCCGGGCCAGATTGTTGCTGGGATCGACGCCCGCCAAGGCCGCGTTGCAACAGAAGGCTGGGCAGAAGTTTCGGAACTTGAAGCCAACGATCTGGCACTCCGTATGGAAGATGCAGGCGTTGCCGCCATCATCTTCACCGAAATCACCCGCGATGGGATGCTGGCCGGGCTTGATCTCGAACAGACGGCGGACATGGCACGCCGCCTCTCCATTCCTGTCATTGCGAGCGGTGGCGTCGGCACCCTCGACCATCTTCGGGACCTGCGCACTATTGCCCGCGATGTACCGGGCATTTCCGGCGCCATCGTCGGCCGGGCGCTGTATGATGGGCGTATCTCTCTCAAGGACGCCCTGGACGTACTCGGTTCATGCTGAAACTCCGCGTCATTCCCTGCCTTGACGTCAAGGACGGCCGCGTCGTCAAAGGTGTGAATTTCGTCTCCCTGCGTGATGCAGGTGACCCGGTAGAGCAAGCCAAGCTTTACGATGCTGCCGGTGCTGATGAGCTGACTTTTTTGGACATCACGGCCAGCGTCGAAAACCGCGATACCATTCTGGATGTCGTCCGCCGCACGGCTGAAGCCATCTGCCTTCCCCTGACGGTCGGCGGTGGTGTTCGTACCTGTGAGGATATGCGGCGCCTGCTTCTGGCTGGCGCTGACAAATGCGCCGTGAATTCGGCGGCGATCACACGCCCGGAACTGATCCGCGAAGCCTCTCAACGCTTTGGCAGCCAGTGCGTGGTCGTGGCGATTGATGCGCGATCGAATGGACGCGGTGGCTGGGAAGTCTATGCCAAGGGCGGCCGCGAACCTACTGGGCTGGACGCGGTGGAATGGGCCAAAAAGATGCAGGATCTGGGCGCAGGAGAAATCCTGCTCACCAGCATGGACCGTGATGGCACGAAGTCCGGTTTCGATCTGGATCTGCTCAGAGCGGTCTGTGGTACAGTGACCATCCCTGTTGTTGCATCCGGCGGCGTTGGCGAATTGCATCACTTTGTTGAAGGCGCGCAGGTTGGCGCGAGTGGTCTTTTAGCCGCCAGCGTCTTCCATTTCGGACAGTTCCACGTTGGGGACGTCAAACAGGCACTGAATGAGGCCGGCCTTCCGGTCAGACTTGGAGAATAAGGCAATGGCAAAAGCAGCAAAGCCGGAAGAGCGCAAAACGACACCGGCCAGAGAGCATGTGCTGGAGCGCCTGTTCGAGACCGTTCAGTCCCGTCGCGGCACAGACCCGACGCTGAGCCATTCAGCCCGTCTGATGGCCCGTGGTCGCAACAAGATCGCCCAGAAATTTGGCGAAGAAGCTGTTGAGTGTCTGATCGAAGCCGTCAATGGCAATCGCAAGGAACTCGTCGGTGAAAGTGCCGACGTTCTGTACCACCTGATCGTCATGTGGGTAGACGCAGGCGTTTCCCCGGAAGACGTCTGGGCAGAGCTGAAGCGTCGCGAAGGCACGAGCGGGATTGCCGAAAAAGCATCGCGCCCCAAGGAAAAGCTTGGTTAAGGGACAAAGCCATGACGTACGACCACAGTAATATCTTTGCGCGCATCCTCCGTAAGGAGATCCCGTCCCGCACGGTTTACGAAGACGACTACGCGCTGGCCTTTCACGACATCGCCCCGCAGGCACCTATCCATGTGCTGGTCATCCCCAAAGGGCCATATGTCTCCATTGCGGACTTCAGTGCGACAGCGTCAGCCGATGAAATTACTGGCTTCTGGAGAGCGGTCGCAAAAGTGGCTGAAGCGGAGGGTCTGACGAAAGACGGTTTTCGCCTTATCAGCAACTCCGGCGCCAATTCAGGCCAAGAAGTTCCTCACTTCCACGTCCACCTTTTTGGCGGCGCGGCACTAGGCCCTTTGCTTTCGCAAAAACTGTAAAATAGTACTTGCAAACCCAGAGGGCCTCTTCTATTAACGCCCTCGCTCTGGTCCCATTCGTCTAGAGGCCTAGGACACTGCCCTCTCACGGCGGCAACAGGGGTTCGAATCCCCTATGGGACACCAAGCGATCTGCCAAAAACTGGCTTGCCTACAAGTGACGTAATGGGCCACTTGGGCCACTATAGAGAAAAGTTATCTGCTATTCTACGCAGATATGACGGGCCAAATTTCCTGCAAACACTCCTCAATGTACTTGGATAAGTGACCAGGCAATCCGCCACCTGATCGATTGGGACCTTGTCCATAGCAAGCCATGATGTGAAGCTATACTTCAAATGAAGCGGTGTCGGTCGCCCTATCAGACCTGCCCGTTCACAAGCCTTATCGAATGACCACCTTAAACGGCTGAGAATTGTTCTACCGTACCAACGGACCACATAATCCCCATTGCTCACCCTGAACCCTTCTTCCATCTCCTTCCAAAAAGCCTTGGTCATCAGCATGGTGGAACGCCTCTTTCCGGTCAATGGTCTCCGTGGTCCTTAAAGTCGATTAGGCCCGTTTCCCAATCAATTCGATCCCAAGTCAAAGCCAAGATCGATCCCTTGCGGGCGCATGCATGAATGGCGATCGCCATGACCGTGCGGACGTGTGGCGTCTCGCAGGCATCTAAAAGCTTCTTGCCTTCCGCTGTCGATAGGCTCAGGACTCATAGCCAGAACATAGACGGTTGCAGCGACGCAGATGGCGGTCGGACATCTGTCATGGCGTGTGGCGATCCGTCGCAAATCCTTGAACCGACCGAACATGATTTCGATGCGGTTGCGACGTTTGTATTTTCGCTTGTCATATTTTACTTGTTTTCCGTGGGATCTCCGTCCCGGGCTGCAAAGCCTGATCCCTCTTTCCTCTAAGACATCCCTAAGCAGTCAGTGGTCCACCAGCATCCATTGTGCCATGGGCAGACTGTTCAGCAGAGCAGAAGCTCCGGTGTTATCAACCACCTATACTGCTATCATGAAAAGCTCAGCGGTCGTCCGTTCTGAGCGGTGACCGGCATGCAGCTTGATATTCATACCGCCTTTGGTGCGACCGATCAGGCGGCCTAGATCCCCTTTTTTAACCGTAGGCTGGAAGCCGTGCAATCTGCTTTGAGATAGGTCGCATCAATCATGATGGTCCGGGGCTTGGCTTTCGCAGCAGACAAGCCATCCATCATTCACATGAAGATGCCCATGTCGCCCCAACGCTTCCAGCGGTTGTAGAGCGTCTTGTGTGAACCGTATTCCCGAGGCGCATCACACCATCGCCGGCCATTGCGGTTCATGAAAATGATCTCGCTCAGTACGCGGCGGTCATCAATTTAAGGTTTGCCGTGGCTTTTTGGGAAAAAGAGCCGCAGACGCTCCATCTGTTGCCAAAATAGGTCGCTCATCTTCAGTCTCCTCGCAGAGCCTGAATCAGACTTCCACAATCAAACCACGGAACTAAACACCTAAACACTATGTTCGACGGAAAAGGAGGTTAATCGATCTTCCTATTCTTCCGCATGGCCGAAGTCAGATGTCTGGCGACCGTTTCCACTGCGTGATCCATGACTAAGAGCCGCCTGGATGCGGTCTATCAGTTCAGATCGCTGATACGGCTTGCCCAGAACTTCAAAACTATTGTTCTCGGGCGCGTTCAACGACATTTCATCATTATAACCCGTCGTGAGAATAACAGGTGTCTGAGGACGCAGCAGACTGATTTTTTCTGCCAGAACCAAACCATTTGGCCCACCCGGCATAATGACGTCCGAGAAAACCGCGCTAAAGGGTTTCTGTTCAGATAAAGCCTGCTGGAATACGTCCAAGGCTTCAGTGGCGTTTTGGGAAACTGTTACCTGATAGCCAATTTCCATAAGAGAGTCTGCAGCGTACTGCGCAATATCAGCATTATCTTCCACAACTAATATATGCGGTGAGCTAGGACTTTCATCAACCGGATGCGCCTTGTAGCCGGTATCCTTCTTGATTGTTTCAGTCTGTTCCTTCGAAGCATGGACCGGGAAAATCATATGAATGCTTGTGCCGCGTTGATGTTCACTTTCAACTTCCAGACGTCCGCCAGATTGCTGGACGAACCCCTGAACCATCGCCAGACCTAGTCCAGTCCCTTGTCCAGATGGCTTGGTTGTGAAAAACGGTTCTGTCGCGCGCCGAATGATATGAGGGAGCATCCCCTGCCCTTCGTCTTCCACCGTGACAATGACGTACTCTCCCGGTTTGAGGCGGCGCGCCTCTGCATCTCCATTCAAGTGTACGAGCTTGGTCTTGATCGTAATGGACCCGCCCACCGAAGACGCATCCCGGGCATTGGCAACAACGTTTAGGAGCGCCATTTCGAAATAATTTGCATCTAGTTTTACGTCCGGAAGGCGTAGTCTCAGATTGAGATACAACTCAATCTGACTGCCTACAGACATCTCTATTAATTCCTTGAAGGAATTAATGAGCGAACTCAAATTGACTTCGGTTGGATCAAGCCGTGTTCGACGAGCGAAAGATAGCAACTGACGCGTGAGCCTGGCCCCACGATCTGCTGCCTGCTGTGCGATCATATGCTGTCGGTCGAACGCCTGATGATCAAGGCGCTTTTCCTTCATACGGTCCAAGCTATTGTTCAGTATCTGCAGTAAATTGTTGAAATCGTGTGCAAGACCGGCCGTCAGCTGTCCGATTGCTTCCATTTTTTGACCCTGCCGCAGAGCCATCTCGCTTTCGCGGCGTTTGGAAACATCCAATTGACTAGCGAAAAAATAAATTAGCTCCCCCTGCGCATCGAACACAGGTCCCATGAAAATTGCATTCCAGAAAGGCGTTCCGTTGCGGCGATAGTTTAGGATCTCCAACGCGATTGGCTTGCAATCCGCAATAGCTTCTCTCAGTTGCCGAACATCATTAGGGTCGGTACCGGCCCCCTGCAGGAAACGACAGTTTCTTCCAACAATCTCACCGGCCTCATATCCTGTGAGGTCCAGAAATGCGTTATTGGCGAATGCAATCGGACAGTCGGGTAAGCGCGGATCAGCCAGAATCATTGGCATCCTGGTCATTTCTACGGCCGCGAAGAAAACGTTGCTTCTATTCTCCAACGTTGGGTCACTGATTGTTGTCTGTGCCCAATGTCGAGGTTCACGATCGCTCAATGTGGCCAAATCCATTGGGGATGGCTGATTTGAAGCATTTTGGCTGAGCACATGTTCTTGCGGATTAATTTCGTCGTGATTCATGAACTCTGCCGATAACGTTGGTCGCGATTGCATAGCTCTCCATCTCACGCAGAAGAACAGATCGGCAACACAAATTTTGCGCTTGGATACCAACCGACAGTTTGGGACTACCTTTTAGGCAACGCGATTGATTTGATTAGTGCCCCAGACATAAGCGGCATATCCTTGAGGAAATAGTCCTTCATAAGCCTGATGGGAGACGTCCAGTCCGCCGGTATATGCCCCTAGGGCTGGAAGAATAAGGCGATTTTCTCCCGTTATGAAGCACGCGCGGCTCATGACATGCCCCCTGATCCGTATTCTGATCTTGGGGTGAAGGTGACCTGCCAGCTCAGCTCGGCCAGAAGGGATTATCGCAGAGGGGATATGCCGCAGAATGAGATTTCCCAACTGATAATCTTCAAGCCACTCGCCCCCGAGCCCAGAAATCGGGATCGCATCGTGATTACCTGTGATCCACAAAGTATCTGCTTTTCGGGTTATAATCTCAATGAGTGCTCGTTCCTCATCAAGAAGACGCTCACCAACCTTACAATCATGAAAGCTGTCCCCAAGCGCGACTAGAACCTGAGGGGAATAAGCCTCGACAAGTTGTAAGATCTTTTGAAGCGTTGAAATCGTATCTCCTGGCGGAAGCAGTAATCCGCGCGAACGGGCAGACGTTCCTTTTCCAAGATGGAGGTCCGCCACGACGAGCGTCTGCGTTGCGGGCAGGAAAACAGCCCCTCCAGAGAGGAGGTATATCTGTTCACCTGCCAGAAAAATCTCCCGAAAGTTCAAGGTGTTCCTGTCAGTTCATAGAGCTTGTCGGCCTCAGCCAGAAGATAGTCTTCTCCTTCCCCGCCCCGGATTGTTTCGCGTCCCTGCTCAAGAAGCACGGGGACTGAAAGCGGCGAGACATGGGAGAGACTGACATGCTCTATATGTCCATGAAGACGATCCAGCATCTGTGACAGGCGCCCTAGGTCCGTAAGGCCCTCCTCTGCCTGAATGCGGGTTGCACGCAGGAGAATATGGTCAGGGTCGTATTTTCGAAGCACGTCATAAAGGAGGTCGCTGCTGACTGTCATTTGACGTCGATTTTTCTCGCGCCCCGGATAATTGCGCTCTATCAGCCCGGCGATAATGGCCACATCCCGGAAGGTGCGGCGGAGCATGGCGCTCTCTGCCAGCCAGTCCGATAGATTGCCTCCAAGCAGATCTCGGGTGAATAGGTCCGTCATAGAGCCCGTTGGGTGAACGCACCAGCACGCGACCATATAGTCGTTGGCCACAAAGCCTAGAGGACCTTTTCCGGTTTCCTCCAGCTTTTTCGTTAAGAGAAGCCCCAAAGTCTGATGCGCATTTCGTCCTTCAAAAGGATACGCCACAAGGTAATGCCACCCTCTGTGGGGAAAGGTCTCGATCAGAAAGTTTTCCGGTCCGGGCAGACTTGAGCGTTTGGCTTGAAGGGCGAGCCAGTCCTGCACCGACTTTGGAAGCACGCCCCAGGACGCTGGAGTATGCAGCATCTCACGAACATGTCTGGCCAGACCGGGGGAAATGGAGAGCTGATTGCCCCCATAAACGGGCACTCGCGGGTCCTTCCCTCGGCCACGGGCTGCCTGAACGGTCGTATCGTGCAGTCCCAGAAACTCCAGCAGCTCCCCGCCCAGCAAAAAGGTATCGCCCGGAACGAGCGTCGAAGCGAAATACTCGTCGATCTCTCCATAGGCTTTTCCCCGTCGGGATTTGACGCGTAACATCGGAGTATCAACGATGGTTCCGATATTCATCCGAAACTGCCGGACGATCTGCTCATTTCTAACCCACAGTTGCCCGAGTGAGTCCCGGAAAAGGCGCTGATGGCGTTCATAGGCCTGCAAGGCATAGCCACCATCTTCAACAAATCGAACGACCTCATCAAAATCTGTACGTGAAATCTGGCTGTAGGGCGCAGTCTGACGAATTTCTTCATACAGAACGTCTGGGAAAAACGGTCCTGCACAGGCTGTGACCAGCACATGCTGGGCGAGAACATCGAGGGCCCCGGCGCGCGGTGGAGCGCCATCGAGTTCATGCTGAAGAACCGCCTCTCTGGCTGCTTCACATTCCAGAACTTCAAACCGGTTGGCCGGAGCAAGCAGCGCACGCGATGGCTCGTCCATCCGGTGATTGGCCCGGCCGATCCGCTGTGTCAGGCGGGAGATCTGCTTCGGCGCGCCCACCTGAATGATCTGATCCACTGCCCCCCAGTCCAGTCCCAGATCCAGCGAAGAGGTGGCCACGACAGCCCGCAAATCGCCTTGAGCCATGGCGTCTTCCACTTTTGCCCGACGCACCGCGTCCAGACTGCCATGATGAAGCCCGATGGGCAGATTGTCCGTATTGTCTTTCCACAGAGCCTGGAACAGCAGTTCCGCCTGCGCCCGGCTGTTGACGAATACGATGGTCAGACGTGCACGGGCAATTTCCGTCAGGATCGCAGTGGCGCTTCCCAACCCCATGCGCCCTGCCCAGGGAAGATACCCCCGCTCGTCAGGCAAAAGCACATGAACGTCCGGCCGCACCCCGTCTTCCGCTTTGACAAGACGGACGCCAGAAGCTTTGCCCGTCGGGGAAACCCAGGCCGCTATGGCGGAAGGGTGCGCTACGGTTGCGGATAAGCCATTCATCCGGAGCGAGGGCGAAAACACCTTCAGACGGCTGGCGCAAAGAGCGAGCTGGTCTCCCCTTTTCGTACCAGCAAGCGCATGGACCTCGTCGATGATCAGAACTCTAAGTGTGGAAAAATATGCTGCAGCGTCCGGGTATGACAGCAGCAGAGCCAGACTTTCAGGCGTTGTCAGGAGGATATGCGGCGGCTTCTTCTGTTGCCGCTTCCGACGTGCTCCGGATGTATCTCCACTGCGCACCTCGACCCGAACTGGAAGATCCATGTCCACGATGGGGCGAGACAGACTTTCTGCAATATTGGTCGAAAGAGCGTTCAGGGGACTGACATAGAGGGTGTGCAATCCCGCATATGAACCCTCTGCCAATTCGATGAGGCTGGGCAAAAAGCCTGACAATGTCTTCCCGCCGCCCGTCGGCGCGATGAGAAGCGCGGACACCCCATCCTCCGCAGCCTGAAGCATCGCGAGCTGATGAGATCGGGGGGACCAACCCTGTCGGGAAAACCATGCCTGAAAAGGTTCGGGAAGATGTTTGCTCATTAGTTCTAAGGAACGCACACGCGTTTCGCGGGTTCTTTCCCTGTTCTTGCACGACTGGCGGAGAAGACTGGGTGGACTGGCTTGAGTTGAAACCGGAAGGGCTCTTCTGTGTACCTGGCGCATTCTATATCGACCCCCTCCAGCCAGTGGCCCACGCCGTTATTACCCATGGTCACTCCGATCATGCCCGACCTGGCCACGAGCTTGTCACGGGGACGCCCGAAACTCTGGCGATCATGCGCCTGAGAATGGGTGAAGGCCGCGCCGGTCACACCCAGCAGGCGCTCGGTTATGGAGAAGTCATTTCCATTGGGGACGTGCAGGTCTGGCTCGCGCCTGCCGGGCACGTTCTGGGAAGTGCACAGGTTGTCATGGAGTATCGAGGGCAGCGCGCCGTGGTCAGTGGCGATTACAAACGTGCCCCAGATCCCACATGCGTTCCGTTTGAGGTTGTGCCCTGTGATCTTTTCGTAACTGAAGCCACGTTTGGGCTGCCAGTCTTTCGCTTACCCGATCCCGCTCATGAGATTGCCAAACTGCTGCATGACGTACGCCTGTTTCCAGAGCGCACGCATGTTGTTGGCTGTTACGCCCTTGGTAAATGCCAGCGTCTGATCGCTCTGCTTCGTGAGGGTGGCTACCATGCTCCTCTCTGGCTCCACGGTGCTCTTTTGCCGATGTGTAAGCTGTACGAAGGTTTTGGTGTTCCGTTGGGGGAACTGCGTTCTGCAACGGCTGCAAAGAAGGGTGAGATGCGCGGAGGCATTGTTCTTGCGCCTCCATCGGCCATTGCAGACCGCTGGGCGCGTCGGCTGCCAGACCCTGTTGTCTGTCTGGCATCAGGGTGGATGCATGTCCGCCAGAGAGCGAAAGCGCGTGGGGTCGAACTCCCTGTCGTGATCAGCGACCATGCCGACTGGGATGCTCTGCTGGAAACGTGTCAGGCAACCGGAGCAAAGGAAATCTGGGTCACGCATGGGCGCGAGGATGCTCTGATTTATGCGTTGGGCAAGATGCAGATCCGCGGCCGCGCGCTGCGGCTTCTGGGCTACGAGGAAGAGGATGAACAGGCGGAACAGGAAGTGTCGGCATGATCGAATTTGCGACGCTGCTGGAGCGCCTGGCCTTCACCCCCTCACGAAATATGAAGCTTGCACTTCTCAAAGAGTATTTTTCGATGGCGCCCGATCCTGACCGGGGATACGCGCTGGCTGCGATGGCAGGAAGCCTGTCCTTCGCAGCGGCTAAACCTGCCATGCTCCGGGCTCTGGCCATGGAACGCATCGATCCAGAACTCTTTACCTGGTCCTATGATTATGTCGGAGATCTTGCGGAAACAGTCGCACTGATCTGGCGGCCGGAAACCGGTGATTACGACACGCCAGAGGCACCCAGTCTGGCAGAGGTTGTTCACACGCTGGAGCGCCTTCCAAAAACAGATGTCCCGGATGTTGTAAGGGAATGGCTGGACGTATGTGATGCCTCCTCCCGGTATGCCCTCCTCAAGCTCATTACTGGCTCGCTGCGCGTTGGTGCGTCAGCCCGGCTGGCGAAAACAGCTCTTGCAGAGTTAGCGTCTGTGGCTCCGGATGACATTGAGGAAGTTTGGCATGGACTTGAAGCGCCTTATGGGCCCCTCTTCGCATGGGTGGAAGGAAAAGGGCCGAAGCCCGATGCGAAGGATGCTCCGGTTTTCCGGCCGCCTATGCTGGCCCAGCCCTTGGAAAACGTTGACCTGACAGCATTCGACCCGGCGGAATGGCGCGCTGAATGGAAATGGGACGGTATCCGGGTTCAGCTTGTTTCCACACCTCAAGGGGAACGTGTCTACACGCGGACGGCAGAAGATATTGGAAAGGCCTTTCCAGACGTGCTGGCCACGATGCAGGATCTGGGCAGCAGGGTGGTCCTGGATGGTGAGCTTCTTGTCGTCCAGGAGGGTATTGTCGCCCCATTTGCTGATCTTCAGCAGAGACTGAACCGTAAGTCGCCAACAGCCTCCATGCTCCGGGACATGCCAGCAGGGATCCGGCTTTATGATATCCTGTTTGAAGACGGAGAAGACTTGCGCTCCCTGCCCTTTGACATCAGAAGGCAGCGGCTGGAAAGCTGGTTCGCACGGCTGAACCCACCCAAAATGGTCCTGTCAGAACTTATTGCGTTCCAGAACTTCGAAGACCTGGCCAAGCTTCGCGAGAATGCTCGGAGCGAAGGCATTGAAGGATTGATGCTAAAAAAGGCTGACAGTCCGTATGTTCCAGGTCGTCCCCGAGGCCCATGGTGGAAATGGAAACGTGAGCCACTCACGGTCGATGCCGTTGTCATGTATGCACAACGCGGGCATGGCAAACGCAGCAGCTTCTATTCCGACTACACGTTCGGCTTATGGCGCACCGTGGACGGAGAACGCGAACTTGTTCCGATTGGTAAAGCTTATTCAGGCTTTACGGATGAAGAACTGAAGTTTCTGGACAAGTGGATCCGAGATCACACGACCAAGCGGTTTGGCCCGGTTCGGGAGGTGGCTCATGGTCTCGTTCTCGAGATTGCCTTCGATGCCGCTCAGTATTCCAAACGTCATAAGAGCGGCGTAGCGCTTCGTTTCCCGCGTGTTGCGCGTATTCGCCGTGATAAGCCAGCTGAGGAAGCCGATAACCTGGAAAATTTTATCCGGGCTTTCCTATAAAAATCAGCTTCAGGGTTTTTAAAATTTCGAAGTATTTGATAAACCGATTTCTATACCGATGAGACATCGGTTCTTTGCTACTCTTTTTCTCTCCTGCACCCGTGATATTCCACTATTTCAGCGGGATGCCAAAAACTATCCTTCGCAGCAGCGGAACCTATAGCGGAACTCGGATGTTTAACGCTCAGGTTATTAAACCCGGTGCGCATTTGGGTGCATTGTTTTTAGGGAAAGCAGTCGAAAGATTGCCGCAAGAGGGATGACGAAACGCAGTGAGGCAGACAGGCTGATCACGAAGATCGTGGTAGTTGTCACGATGGGAGCACTGGCCTTTGGGTATGACACGGGTGTCATTGCCGGAGCGCTGCCATTCATGCAGCTTCCAATCGCGAAGGGTGGTCTGGGTCTTACGCCCCTGACGGAAGGATTAGTAACGTCCGCGCTAGTCTTGGGCGCGGCTTTTGGCTCGCTGATCTGTGGAATGCTGGCGGATCGGTTCGGACGACGAGACAGCCTGATGGCTCTGTCTGCGGTATTCGTCGTTGGGGCGATCGGTACGGCGCAGGCACCGTCTGTTGCGGTGATGATTGCCATGCGGGCTGTTCTTGGCTTCGCAGTCGGGGGGGCCTCTGCGCTCGTCCCGATGTTCATTTCGGAAATGGCACCTTCGGGGCGTCGGGGGCGACTTGTCAGTCAGAATGAGATGATGATTGTGACGGGACAGCTCGTCGCCTACACGCTGAATGCAGGGCTGGCGCATTTTTCTAACTCTCCGTCGATCTGGCGCACCATGCTGATGATTGCCGCGGTGCCTGCCGTGCTTCTCGGCGTAGGACTGTTTTTCGTTCCACGTTCTCCTCGCTGGCTGGCCAGCCAGGGGCGCACGGAGGAAGCACGGCGTGTGCTGGAACTCATCCGCTCCACCAATCGTCAGGTCCAGCACGAGATGCGGGCGATCTATACGGCCGTTGACGATGACGCCGAACAGATCGGTTGGCGTCAGGCATTCCGGGACGTCTGGATCCGGCGCCTGCTGATGCTAGGCGTTGGCCTCGGGTTTGCGGCTCAGTTTACGGGGGTGAACGCGTTCATGTACTTCACACCGATCATCCTCCGTCAGACGGGACTTGGAACTGAGGCGGCTCTGATTGCAACAATCGGAGATGGTCTTGTCGCAGTCGGAGCGACATTTGCCGGAATTTGGATGATCGGACGGTTTCCGAGACGGGTCACGCTGCTAGGCGGTCTGTGTGGCGTGGTGCTGGCTCATCTGGGGCTTGGAGCGACCTTACTGTTCCTTAAAGGATCGGCGATTGAAAGCTACGCGGCCCTCGGCTTTATCCTTCTGGCCCTGCTGTTCATTCAGATGATGGTCTCTCCCTTATATTGGCTGCTCATGTCCGAACTGTTCCCTATGCGGGCTCGGGGTGTCCTGACGGGCCTTTCGGTCTCATGTCAGTGGATCTTTAACGCTACAGTTGCCTTTCTCTTCCCTATTATCCTGCACGCGATCGGACCCGGCACGTTTTTAGTCTTCGCCACGATCAACGTATTATCCTTCTGCTTCGTGGCGCGTTTCCTGCCCGAAACAAAAGGGCTGTCACTTGAGAAGCTTGAAGCACATCTTCAGGATCATTTTTCTGCGGAGGATCAGGAAAAATCGGGCGATTCCGTGGCACTTGCCAAGTAGTACCGGAGGATAGAACGACATAGAGCCTCAGAGCTCATTTTTGAGAAGATGAAGCTCTTGCTACGACGGGATTGCAGACATGAACATATGAGCACAGCGGTCGTATCTAGCGTCTAGCGTCGCCAAAGAAAAAAGGCGGACCAGTCCGCCCCATCTTGGTGCTCAGACAGCAAAAACGCGTAACTCGCAGCTTCAGCTCAATCGGTAAGCCTGTGAATCACGACGTCTTTCTCGGTCAATAAATTGATAGGCACTGAGCCTATTTTGAATTTTTACTTGCATTGACAAACGTCTGACGTGATGGGGAGGCAACCGCCTCCCCATCATCATTTAATAGCGTGCTATCCGACCTGACGCAGATCAGAGCGCACAGGGTGATCTTCCACAAGGTACGGTCCACCGGACACAACCTGAATGGAGAGAATACTTGGCTCTCTGCTAACGATATCTCCGCTTTGCAGCGACAGCGCAGCATCCCCATCTGTCCAGCGGTATCTGGAAGATTCCAGCCCATGCCATCCTGACAGGTGAGACAGGGAAAGATGCGCTGTCAGACTGATTGTCTGACGGGAAGCAAAAAGTGAAACGTCCCCGACAAGAACACCCAGGTCACGACGATCATCCACGAACGGTCCGATCGTGTCACTCGGACGGCTTGTCCGCGAAACCAGACGAACAGTTGCGACATGCGCAGGGATCATGAATGTAACCCGATCGTTCGCCTGGCGCAGCGGACGGATAATCTGACCAAAGTTTGTCACCAGGTGCAGATCTGGATCCGTCGTCAGCTCGGGCTGAGGCGCAGCACTTGCAGCGCGCGCAGCAATCGCGGCATGGATCGGCTCGACGAACGCCCGAGACGTCTCCAACGGCAGTGTTTCCGAACCGCCAGCCTTTGAGCCGCCAAAGATTGCGGTCACGGTATGGTTGTCGAACTGGCTGCGGTTGCCCGTATCGAGATAGCTCTCGGTCAGTGCGTTTTCAGCCCAGACCGCTTCATGGCTCTCCAGCTCCACATGGTAATAGGTGTAGCTGTTGATCGTGCGATCAATCAGGATCGAGGCACCGTTGACCAGCATACGAGCGGGAACAAGCTTGCCCTGGAAGACCATGCAGTGTTCCTGCGTGACCAGGAGATCACGGGATGGAACGCCATCGGCCAGAGCGCCCTCGCGGATGCGGACGAGCCAGTTTTCTTCTGGCACACGCTGGTCGGCAACCGTGATGGAGCGATGACCCAGCCATTTGACGGGCATGGCGCCTTTTGGCGTCATGACCAGCGTGCCGGGTACGAGGGTCTCGACAGTTGCTTCGCCGTCCGGCGTCGTGAGCGATGTGCCTTCTGCAAAGCACGTCGTGTAAATCAGGCCGCCATTACTGTCAGACGACAGGGTGTAACCGTAGCTGCTGGCGCCCGGTACATTGAGCGAGTATGTGCCGCCGGTCGTGTAAAACGTGATGCCACTTGCAGTCGTGCTGACACTGGTAACACTGGCCTGCGGAATGGAGGCAAGATCGATCGTGTCCTTGGGAGACCAGCCAGAAATTGTATTGGTTGGCATGGAGGTGCCGCTGACAACCAAACGCGCACCATCACCAGAGAGCAGGATGCTATTGCTGCCAACAGTGCCGTTGACAACCAGAGTACCGCCCGAAGAGACAACTGCCTGCCCTGCAATCGTACCGCCGGAGGCAACAGCTACAGTACCGCCATTCTGAACTGTGGGAGTGGAGATCGCGGCACCACTCAGAACATTGAAGGTAACGTTATTGGAAACAGTCCAAGTTCTGGTATCTTTAAATCCAGATTCCAGATTAACAACACCACCATTCGACGTGAAGGTTGTATTGTTTGTTCCGCCGGTAGGTGTGTAAACATTCAGCGTTCCACCATCCACTACAGTGCTGGATACAACGCCACCCTGAACATTTATCGTACCACCGGAAGAAATACGCGAGCCAGACAGAACAGCGCCCGAATTAACGGTAATTGTATTTCCGCTGGTAGCGTAATTTCCGCTGGTAGCCGTAAATGTTACACCAGACTCCAGAATGAAGTTACCGCCAGTACCAACAATAGTCGTGCTAGTCGTATTGTTGGTGTACAGATCCAGTGTACCACCACTTATAACAAGATTGGTTCCGGCGCTTGCATACGCTTGAAGAGTAGCCGAGGCACCACTTCCAATCGTTTGGCTAGCAAGAGTTGCACCGGAAGAGACTACTAATGTAGTGCCAGCCCCCGAGAGCACACCTCCCGAAATGCTTCCTGAGTTCGTGATCGTACCCGTTAGAATAGTACCTGAAGCCGCCGTAATAGCAGCACCTGCTGCGACAGTGCCTCCGCTGATGACAGCACCGTCAGCAGCGCTCAGAACGCCGCCGCTGAAAGCGCTAACAGCAAGAACAGTTGCCCCGCTAGCGGCACTGACAGTACCGCCGCTACGAATATAGGGATTATTGGCCGTCCCACCGCCAGAAACGTAACGAATACCTCCACCCAAAATGACACCTTGGTAGGAAGAGCCGCCACTGGAAATGTAATCCTTACCACCACCACTGACCACACCGTTCCGCACGATGGCGCCCGACGAAACAAATCGCTGACCGTAGTTGTATTGGTCCTGCGTTGCACCGCCACTCGAGACGATTTCAATATCGCCAGCGGAGATAACATTCGAGGCGACTTGCCCCGAGGAAACATTATAAGTCGCCATTGCGTGTGCATCCTCAATCATCAGTCACTGAGCGGAATGTGAAAGGGTTCACGCCCTGGCCAAGTGAACTGTCCTCACTGCAATTACCCGTCAGTTTTATGGGAGCAGCGGCGGTGAGAGGAAAATGTAAACACTGCGGAAACATGAGCTCAAGCTTTTTCCAGCGGAGATAATAGGCGGAATTTTAATGTTTTATTTACGAATGAGCGACGGAACCAATCCGCAAAAAAGAAGAATTAAAAAACCTTTGGAATAATCACGATTTTTTATGTCCGCCCACTTCAGGGTCAAAAATACGCCTAATGTCCACCCAAGAAATATTGAACCAAAAATACGAAGATTTTTCTCTTATCTTCATCTCTATTCTCTGGATTCGAATTCGTTTTGTACGATTCTTGATTTAACTCATTTGAGAAACAAGGTCCGAAATGGCAATTTCCTCTTCTCTCGGAATTCCAGTTCTTTAATTCCTCGTCCTCTCTATCGATGACGTTAAAGACATACTGGACGTGCATGAATGGATCGCAAATCCATATTTGAAGTTTGTCTGCTTGCCAGTTGGGGAGCCGCGAGCGACAAGTGATGACTTTGCAGAAACGTCCCGCTCTGGATTTTGAACTAGAGCAAAGGTTGCACTCTTTGAACAGCTACTCTGCAACACTACCGATTTCAACCAATAGAAATCAGCACATTTTATAGACAATATTTCCGAACCGGTCCGGGAATTTAATCAATCAATTACAAAAATGCACATGAATATTTTTTCCTCTGAATGCTAATATTCAGACACATACCAGTCGGATTTTTAAGGGCTGCCCTTTACGTGTAGGGTAATAGAAGGTGGAACCGTTTGATGGGAAAGTCACCAAAGCTTATTCAGTCCATCGAGCGGTCTGCCGCTTTGCTCGAAATCATTGCGCAACAGGGCGGAGGCGCAAGACTAAAAGACCTCGCAACAATTTCTGGTCTTGGGAAAACGACCGCCCATAATATTCTGCAAACCCTTGAATATCTGGGCTATGTCCACCGCCGTCCGGGAGACATGCGTTACCATTTAGGTGGCCGCATTCTGAATTTGGCCCGGATTGTAGGAGATGATCACCTTCTGCGAGATAGAATACGTCCCGTGCTTGAGATCATTGCGCAAGAAAGCCACGCAACTGTTTACCTCGGTGTCCCAAGTGGCGATGAAACGGCTTATCTCGACATTGTGGACCTGGAAGAGCCAAATATCGCCGCCTCTCGCCTGATGAGCAGGGAAAAACTCGAAGGATCAGCTGTGGGTCTCGTGTTCCTCGCATTTGTTCCGGGTCTAGGGCAACGCGTCCTGACCACGCGATCCAATGCGCTCAATGATGCGACACTGGCAGAGATCGAGAATGTCCGGATCAAAGGGTATGCGCTTGATCTGGAAGCCTATCATCCAGGCATAAACGCAGTTGCCATTCCCTTGAGAGAAAGCGGCGAAGTCCGGGCCAGTATAGCTGTTGCCGGCCCGGCGCAGAACTTCCCACGTCACCGCTTAATCCGCTTGGCATGGATCATGATGAAGCATGTGGAACGCGCAAATATCCAATAATGCTGAACTCGCGCCGTTTGAAGAAAGACCGCGTTCCCTTATTCATCGGGAACCGACGCAGTAACTTTTTCTTCAGAAAGACAGGTTCTCTCCTCATGAAAATGTCCTTTGCACAGACCATGCTTCAGGCTGCGGTCCAGGAAGCCGAAAGGCTCAACCTAAAAGTCTGCATCTCCATCGTGGATATGGCAGCGTGGCCCATGGCTTTCTTACGCATGGACGGGACGCCACTTGGCCCGATTGATGTCAGTCAGAAAAAGGCAAGAACTGCCGTCCTGTTTCAGATGGACAGCGCCGACTTCGCCAAAATCGCGCATCCAGACGGACAGGCATATTCACTTGAAAATACGAATGGCGGCCTGACAAGCTTTGGCGGCGGGATCGTTCTGAAGTCTGCTGACGGTACGGTGATTGGAGGCATCGGCGTATCTGGTGCCAGCTCTGAAGACGATATTGCTATTGCTCGTGTTGCGGCAAACGCCCTGACATCCTGAAGACCATCAACACTGGATCACCCCATGCCCTCAGAGACACTGCATCCTGAAGGAAGCGCGCCTCTGGTTGCGCCTCCTCATGGTAGAACTGCTGCACTCCTCCTCCTGACTTTCGGGACGTTCGTAGTCGGGACAGGCGAATTCGCTATTATGGGAATGCTGCCCGAGTTTGCAGCATCTCTCGGCCTCACACCCGCAGATGCTGGTCATGCGATTACGGCCTATGCGCTCGGCGTCGTCGTTGGCGCCCCGCTCATCACCATCCTTGGAGCACGCCTCTCGCGCCGGGAACTGATGCTCGTTCTCCTGCTGCTGTTCTGTTTTGGAAACGCCCTGAGCGTCGCCATGCCCACCCCTGGTCTGATTGAAGTGGCGCGCTTCATCACAGGGCTCCCCCATGGCGCATTATTCGGCATATCCGCACTCGTCGCGGCCTCTATGGTCGAGCGCTCATATCGTGGCTGGGCTGTCGGCCGTGTGCTGTCCGGCATTGCGATATCAACCCTGATTGGCGCACCATTTTCCACATTTGCCGCCAATCATTTCGGCTGGCGCATTGCCTATCTCATTATTGGAAGTCTGGGCTTCGTCACATTCCTGGGTGTTTTGCGCTATATTCCAGCCGACGTACCGAACCGGAAAAACTCCCCTCTACGAGAAGTAAAAGCGCTCGGAAATACGCAGGTTCTGCTGACGCTTCTGACCGCGGCGATTGGCTTTGGGGGAATGTTTGCAATCTACACGTATCTGACGAGCGTCGTGCAAAACGTCACGCATGTGCCCGAATGGGAGGTCATGCTTTACATGGTCATCTGGGGATGCGGCATGCTGGCCGGAACCAACGTTGGCGCATGGATTGTTGATCGAAACATCAATCTTGCCGTTATCCTGGCCCTGTCAGGCAGCATTTTCGTGATGCTTCTGTTCCCTTACGTCATGCACAATCCACTTGGCCTGATGGCAGATGTTTTCTTTATCCCAGCCTTTGTGAATGCTCTTGGTCCAGCCCTGCAGACGCGCCTTATGGACTTTGCAGAAGACGCGCAGACACTCGCTGCGTCCCTTAACCATTCGGCTTTCAATATTGCCAACGCTCTGGGCGCCTCTCTTGGGAGTGTGCTTCTGGGGCGGCAGCTTGGTTATGGCTCACTTGGTATCGGAAGCGCACTGCTCTCGGCAGGCGGTCTGGCAGTGTATTTCATCGCGCTTGCAGCTTTGAAACGCAGCGGTCTCAGGGAGGTCCGTGGTTCCATAGATTAAGCCAGCGGATTTTTCAGCACTCTCTCAAATCAAACAAAACAATAGATGCGAGGTCACCATGGATCTGAACCTTAAAGGTAAAACCGCTCTGATTACTGGCTCAACGTCCGGGATCGGACTGGCCATTGCCAAGCGTTTCGTGGCGGAGGGCGTCAATGTCGTCATTTGCGGTCGAAGCCAGTCAAGGCTGGATGCAGCCACGGCAGAATTGAATGCGCCAACGCAGGTCCGTGCCGTGCAGGCTGATGCCGGGACACAGGCCGGAGTTGCAGCTTTGGTCGAAGCCGTCCCCTCCGTTGATATCCTGATCAACAACCTTGGGATTTTTGAACCTAAAGCTTTTGCCGATATCGCGGACGAAGAATGGAGCCATATCTTCGAAGTCAATATCATGAGTGGCGTCCGGCTTTCCCGGCACTATTTCCCAAACATGATTGCGCAGAACTGGGGACGCATCATCTTTGTCTCCAGCGAATGCGGCGTCGTGACACCGGGAGACACCATTCACTATGCCATGACCAAGACAGCGCAGCTTGCTGTGTCACGTGGTCTGGCTGAAGAAACCAAGGGAACCGGCGTTACCGTCAATTGCGTTCTTCCGGGCCCAACAAAATCCGAAGGCAGTACGGCCTTCATCAAGGCGGCCGTTACGAACAAGGACGCATCAGAAGAAGAGCGGGAAGTAGAATTCTTCAAAACAATGCGCCCCCTTTCCCTTCTCCAGCGCCTTATTCATCCGGAAGAAATTGCAGCTCAGGTCGCGTTGCTTTCCAGCCCATTCGGCGCCGTGACCAATGGTGCTGCGGTCAGGTGCGAAGGCGGCATTGTCCCGACGATCTTGTAATCTTCAAAACGGCAACTGATTACTTCAGCGCCAATGTTTGCCGTTGATGGAGTTCCTGCATGCTTCGGCCGCAGGAACTCCATCTGGCCAAGATTATAGATCGCTAAAAAAGCCATATTTCCATACGACAAGCAGCCCCATGCTCATCGTAACCTTAGCGACAGAATGATGAACAGATTTGACGCTCTAGGTGAACTCGCTCCAATGGCAGCGTCAGAGCAATGATCACATGCGGGATGTATCGAGAAATCACGTCTTGCGACCTGAAATTTGAAAAAAACCTTCGTAAATTTCTGACGTTTTACGAAATCTGAAGATGTGTTCGTTCAAACAAACCACCTCTTCAGAAATGTTTGGAACCAAATTGAGTGGTCTGACTAGTTTGAAAGCCTTCGTTAACCTGCTGAGCTGGTGCAAGAAGGACACATCCTTCAGTTGGAAGCTCAAACATTACTATGCGTGTCTTGAGAACATCGATATGATCGCATGGATCAACGCGTTCTGTTTTCCGAAAAAAGAGGGAATTCAGCACAGACAACAAAGGTTTCAGGGGAATTCTGCCGAGTGTCATTGAGGCTTTTCAGAAATGACTGGCTGGAACGGCTTACATATATGCCGTTGTCAGTTTTCATCCCGGTTTGGGTCGTCATATTTTCCCTTGTCTGTCTGGACTGTATGCCGATGGCGGTGGCTCCATTTGTAGCCCTGTTCCTTATGGGCCTTATCTTCTGGTCTTTTTTTGAATACCTTGGTCATCGTTTCCTTTTCCACCTCGATCTCTCGCATGAGATTGGCAAACGATTTATCTTCCTGATCCACGGCAATCATCATGACGAGCCCGGAGAGAAGCTCCGCAACATGATGCCCCTGTCCGTCAGCCTTCCCCTTGCAGGCTTGCTCTGGGCTTTGGCGCATTTTTTAGGGGGCCATAACGGCACCACATTTTTCCTCGGCTTTCTCGCGGGCTATATTGTCTACGATCTTGTTCACTACGCCTGTCATCAGTATCGACCAAAGCGGGGCATTCTTCGCAAACTGCGTCGTCACCACCTCATTCATCATTACGCTGCGCCAGAAAAAAATTTCGCGGTAAGCAACGATGTCTGGGATCGGATTTTCCACACCAAGACCGGACGCTCTCCCTGATACCAATGCGGATTGGACTTGATACCCGCAATACGGGCCGTGCTGGTGGCACGGGCGTTGCAACATACGCAGCGACTTTGGGAGAAGCCTACAACGAGGCAGGCATTCGCCCTGCGTGGCTACATGATGACATGGCCACGCACGCAAATGTTCATAACTTTCCCCAGAAAATCAAACGCCTCGTCCGTAGCACTTGGCCCAACAGTTGCGTCCAGCAGACAGGTGACGGCTATATTGGTCACGACCTTTATCGAACAGCCGAAATAAGGGACCGGACGCTTCATAGGCCGATTTCCATAAAAGCTGACGTGCCACCGGATCTGATGCACTGGACCTATCCGGTTCCCCTGCAGTGGCCAGGCATTCCCAATGTGGTGACGATCCACGACATTATTCCACTGCTCCACCCTGAGTTCAGCGACACTCCGGTCAAGCGCCTTCATAGACGTCTGAAATTCTGGTGTGACAATGCCGATGCCATTGTCACGGTTTCAGAAGCGGTCCGGCAGGATCTGATCCGTTTTTTCGGGCTACCTCCGGAAAAAATCAGCATGCTGTCTCAATCGGTTTCTTTTCCAACAGACCTCATGGCAGAAGCGCTGACTGTCGAGGCTCCTTGTCCAAAAGACGGTTTTCTTTACTTCGGCACGATTGAACGTCGCAAAAATGTTGGACGACTGATCGAAGCCCATGGTCGTTCTGGACCAACTCGCCCTTTGACCCTGATCGGCGCTTTAGGATTTGGGGGAGCAGAAGAGCTTCATGCCCTCAAGCATCATCCAGTCCCTGAGCGCGTGCGGATCCTGCCCTGGTGCAGCCGCCCGGCCTTAGTTCGCGCAATCAGAGAAGCACGATGTGTCGCTTTTCCGTCTCTGGCTGAAGGCTTTGGTCTGCCTATTCTGGAAGCCATGCTTCTAGGTACCCCCGTTTTGACGAGCCTGGGGCATGCAACAGAGGAAATTTCAGGAACGTCAGCGCTTCTTGTAGACAGCACAAACGTAGAAGCATTGGCTGGAGGCATTAAAACGCTCGACCAAGACGATGCATTATGGGCGGCTCTTTCATCTTCGGGCCGGAAACGCGCACAGGACTTTGCTATTGAGCCCTATGCACGACGCATGAAGAAATTCTACCAAACCCTACTGGATAGGTGATCATCCGCGATAGAAAACCAATCATTCAGCAGTTATTTTTAAATGGAATTTCTATAAATATCTTCCGATTACTGTATCAGTGAAAGTGCTTTCGCCACGCTCTCTTCCCAGGAAAGGGTGCAGAAGCTTCCTGTCTGTAACGTATGGTCTGTCCTGTCACACCCCGAAGTAGAGTAACGCATAATCGCGTCCAACCACGCCGGCCCGTCCAGAGGATCGAGATAGCTTGCCGCACATCCTCCAACCTCTCGTAAAACTGGAATATCGGAACAGAGAGCTGGCACGCCCAGCGACAAAGCTTCCGCAAGTGGAAGCCCGAAACCTTCGACAAAGGACGGGAAAAGGAGCCCGGAGCTGCCTTTCAGAAGGGTTTGAACCATCGTGTCAGGCAATGACTGGCACTCAATGACGTGTCCCTTGAGTGCTGGTGCGCGATCTAGAAGATCAAGAATATTCTCGTTCTCCCAGCCACGCTTTCCTACGATTACCAGTACAGGCGCCGAGGATGGTGCCTGTTCAACAAGACGACGCCAAACATTGAGCAAGAGAAGATGGTTCTTACGGGGCTCAATGGTACCCAGACATACAAAATAGGGGCGCCCTTTGAGCTGATCGCAAAGTGATGCATCCAGTTCCATCCTGCGTGTATGGAGGTGAGGAGCATCGACCCCGTGAAGAACTGCGTGGACTGGAATATCGACTGAGAGTTCCGCCAGATGTCGACAGACTGTTTCCTTTACGTAGTGCGACGGTACAATAATGGAATCAGCATAATGTGCGACTGTCTTGAGACGGATTTCATGCCGCGCAGGCTCTCTCGGGCGAGAATATTCCGGAAAGTCTATCGGAATAAGATCATGAATCATCACCACGCACCGAGCACCTGTCTGCCGGAGAAAGGCACCTACCACTTTAGGGCGTGTCAGATGATGATGTGAAACATTAAGGTATATTGTGCCAGAGGCCATTGTCGCAGGTCGATGCCAGAACAGGCCACGATTAATCGCACCGCATAGGCGCGCGGCCGGCCGGCCAGAACCGGATTGTCCCCACTGAAGTTCCAGGGCCTGTATGAACCGCCGCGCCGTGGCCTGGTCAATCATTCCCATCACACCAATTGGGTGCATGGCACAAAAGCGCGTTTGTTCTGATACATGAGCCAACAGGTATCGCGCATAGGCCAGCTCGACCCGGTCAATGCCCGTTGGTACACTTGCTCCCGAACGGGAAAGAAGGCGCGAAATATCCAGAAGAAACGGAGGTATTGCCTGACTTTCCTTCACTCAGGAGCCCCTACGGCGTCCGCAACCTTTTCTGAAAGACGTAAGAGCGGACGGCTCATTCCATGCCAGAATTCATGCCCTTCCTCAGTCGCCCGTGTCTGAAACAGTTGAGGCGAATGTCGTTCAAGTTTTGCCACGACACCCCGCACCAGCTTGGACATCGCTTCGTCTGAGAAAAAGCCACCGGCGACAAGACAGTATTCGACCAGAACGCGCCTGAATGCCGCGAAAAGCTCCATATCCGGCTTTTCCGGGGTCTTCCAGAATGCGTCGAGTGTTCCCTCGTATGTAATGCCGGGAATATTGTAGATGGCCTGCCCCAGCGTAATAACCGGAATACCTTCTGCCAGAGCCAATGTACCAGTCGTACTATTGATTGTGATGACGCCTTCAGCCTGCTTGACCAGCAAGGCAATGTCACCCCCTTCGATAAAGCCTATCCGCCCGAGCACTCCATGACGGCGCCCGGAGCACGCAATAATATGCCGCCAATCGCGCAGACCATTATCCAGAGGATGCTGCTTGATAATCAGCCGCATATTTGCCGGTGCGTGAGCCGCAAAGGAAGAAATGACGTATTCAATCGCCTCCTGCATGCCACTAAAGCCCGAATGGAGACGGACCTGAGCATCCGCATCCAACTGAAGAGGAAAGAGCATATAAGGCGCTTTACAGGCCTCAAGCCTGCTCAGAACTTTCTTCGTACGTTCGGTAACAGCCTTACGACGCGAAAACCGCTTCAGCCAGCCCATTCCCTCAACAAGGGGATGCCAAGGACGATGATTTGTCCAATGCGGGAAATACCATCTCAAAAGAAGGTCAGCAGTATTATAGGCAATACCTTCCGCTGCACGCCTTTGAAAAGAAGATGGCACGGACCTGTGAGGCAGTTGGGGAGGAAGCAATTGCGCCTCTACGCGGTAATAGTCGGGATCGCGCGGTAAACGCGAGTGGCCGTTCACGCCCCCAAGTTCAAGCGTCACCCAGTCCGGCCTGAGATACCCTTCTTCAAAGACGTGCATCGGAATTTGGAGCTCTTCACAGACCTTCGCCGCGGCCATGTGATGCAGGCGACAGTCTCCGAAAATAACGACATCCGTAATTTCGCGTTGCACAATGAAATTACGCAGAAAATCAGGCCAGTCTTCAAGGCTTCCCCGATAGTCCACACCACCTGGGAGGCGCCAGAAAAGCTTGTCTCCGCCATTGAAGTTAATTTTGGAGACCTTGTAGCCATCCGCCAGCAGGGCTTCTCCGACGCGCTCAAAAAACGGCCCCATTAACCCCTGTAGAAACAGGAAATTCCGCCTTTTCAGAGGTTTGAGATGTTTCTTGCCGAAGTGGCTATCGCCGGGTGCCTTCATTTCGGCCAGATCCTCATGCGTGTATGCTGTATTCGCCTACGTAGACGGCCTTGCAATCTTCGTAAACGCACAGTGAAAGATGTTGTCCATATTGTTGGGTCTGAAAGTCTCTCAACAAGAACTTCAGGCCCACAGGGTGTTCGGGTGACCGGATCCAAATAAAGCGGATAGAGAATGAGCGCCCCTGCTACAAGCTCTTCCAGTTGTAGATTTCGTCCCCTACGGCCGGTGCTCGGAGCCAGATCGCACGTCAGCCCCCATCCTGCGTAGAATGGATTTCCATAAGTCGTCACCGCACGCTCCCGTAACAACGCTTCGAAGCCTGCAAGCGACGTCATGGTGTGAACTTCGTCTACCTGAGCAATCAAAGAGACCATTGGGCCTCCTCGTGCGATCTCATCTGCATACTGCAGGGCGATATCATCTCTGACTGCACCGGGGCGATGACCGGCATCCACATCCGGGTGAGGACGAAAAACAATGTGCGCATCGGGCATCCGATCACGAACATTACGAAGCAAGGAGAGGTTGTCGCTGACGTCCCCACAGCCCAACCGAATGGATAGATCGTTACTGACCTGCCCCGGCACCAGAATAACCGTCTTCCCGGCAGGACGTGAAAGCAAGGAACCAACGTCAGCCGTACTCCCGTATTTGGAGACATTCCGCACTACGAGTGTGTCAATCAAATGGCGAGCGCGAGCCCGCAGGCTGTCATCAAAAGAAGTCTCCATCAGGATCTTTTCAAGATCACTGGGGCGAGAAGGATCAAAATAGATGCCCGACCGATCGAGCACGATAGAACAGGGGGGAAGAAGATCACTTCCGAGCCCGACGGACCGCAAAAAGCCATCTTCAACTTGGCAAATGCCTACACCCTGAGCCTTTGCCTTATTTTTCAGTCCAGACGGGATACGGCTGGACCAGGCAGCAATTATTCCTTTGCGACGTTGCGCTTCGCTTAAAGCGCCATACATGGAATGCCGAAAAAAGACCCTCTTCCGGCTCACATTGAAAAACTCGCGAATACGCTCGCGTTTCCACCATGCCATGCCAACGCAGACCGCCACATCCCGCGTCCGCTCCCAGGCACGACGGTCGTCAGAAACGATCCTTACCGCTTCGGTTAGATCGATTGACCTGCCATCGAACGGGCTACGCCAGGAAATGGCCCGTGTCAGCCATTCGAGAGCCATGGTTTCGGAAAATACGCCCTCGCCTCCTTCGGGCGACCATATTCTCACTAAGCAACCATAAGCTGCACCAAGAAGCGCTACGTCGTCCCGACCCGTTGTCCAGACTTCATCAACCTGTTCAAGCATGCTGTGCGGGTCCACCTGAGACACAACATGCCCGCCTGCGGCTCTGATCGCATCGGCATGATGCAAATGCTGGGAAAGAACGACGACTTTCCGTGCATCTACCTGAGCCGTAACATGCTTCCACAAACTCCAGGCAAGAGCCGCGTCTGCTGGCAGCGACAGGAGAGTATTGCGCTCAGCGGAAAGCACTACTGACGGTAACCAGAAAGCTCCCCCAATCTTTGCACGTCGAATGTCATGCAAGATCGATGCAGCAGAATGACATAGATTTTCGCCAGAGAATGAGGAGATACATCCCAGTTCAACATCCTTGCTCTCAGCCCTTGGCGGTCGCCTGAGCAAGACCGAGTCAATTGTAGAGCCTGTGCTTGATGGATGAAATCTCATAGACATGCTTTCTAACTGAAAGCCTGCTGCATCCGAAAGCCGATTTCGAATTCATGATTTATCTTTTTTCTGCGTCGTTTCTGTGAAGAACTGCCTGTTCTCCCTTTGCTGCACGGTCGTATTTTCGATCTTATTTGACAGATTCATTCGGCCAGACCGCAGTGGCTGGCGCGGATACACACTTCATACCCTATCTATCCTGACTTTTTACGGCGCAACACTTGCGTTGACAGGGGGCTTTTGGGTTGCCTGCGTTCTCACGGACGCATTGTTTCTAGCCCTTGTCATTGCTTCCAACATCAAGTTTCGAGTGTTGGGCGAACCCTTAGTTTTCTCTGACCTGGCGGTCGCTGCCTCATTCCTGCGTTATCCACGCTTTTATCTTGCTGCGATCCCGACTTTTCTGAAGATTATCTTAATACCTGCTGCATTGCTCGTCTTCGGATGCGTCATCGCGTTTTCTTCTACTGCACTTACAGCTCATTTCGCCGGGTTGCTGATACTGCTGATCTCTCTCCTGGGCCTCAGTGCTGGCTGGAAATTTCACTGGCGTTCCAATGTTATGTTGCGGCCTGATCTTGAAGCAGACATCGTGCGATGCGGATTACTTCCGGTATTGCTCATTTACACGCTCAGATGGCGAGCAACACCATCACCGCCCCCTGCCCAGCCACTGCCCGCACGGGAACCAGATACAGACCCGGCACCCTTTCTGGTCATCGTACAGTGTGAGTCCTTTGCAGATCCCAAAGATCTAGTTCCCAACCATCCACTTGCTCCCCTCAATAACTTTGAGCGACTGAAGAAAAATTCCGACCACTATGGCGCGCTATCCGTCAGCGGTTTCGGCGCATACACAATGCGCACGGAATATGCTGTGCTTTGTGGGCGCAGTGAGGAGGAGCTTGGCTTTCGAGCCTTTGACCCCTTTCTGACAGCTCAGGATGAGCATACGTTTGGGTTACCAAATCGGCTTGCAGCCCTTTATGAAAAACGGCTTTTCGTCCATCCTCACGATCTCAGGTTCTACGGTCGAGATTGCCTGATGCCTGCGTTAGGCTTCACCAAACTTGTCGGCCCAGATGATTTTACAGACGCTGAAACAGCCGGTCCCTACATCAGTGACAAGGCAATCGGTGACTATCTTCACGACCGCATCGTGTCGGCTGAAAAGCCAGAACTGATTTATGTCGTAACCATGGAAAATCATGGCCCTTGGGACGCAGGCCGCCTGGATGCCGCAGATGCTCTAACGGCCTGGGAACGCCACGCTCAGAATGGTGACGCTTTATTGGGGAATCTGGACCGTACATTGCGTGACTGTGGGCGCCCCGCACATCTCATATTCTTCGGCGACCACCGCCCGTCAATTCCGGGATACGTTACGCCTTCAAAAATACGGTCAACGCCTTTTATTTCTCTTTCCTATAATACTTATGAAAATGAGGAATTTTTCAAGAATCTCACAATACACCCATCAGAATTACAAGATATTATTTTAAAAATTCTTGCAAAATAAAATTAATTATAAATATAGAATATACAACTTCCTAATACATTTAATTTTCATATCCATCTAGGTGTTTTTTCCGCCATTGCATGGCCGTATCAACAATACTGTCGAGATCACTAAACCTCGGCGTCCAGCCGGTTTCTTTTCGGAACGTATTAGAATTCGCTATAAGCATTGCAGGATCTCCTCCACGACGAGGAGCAGCCTCCCATAGGACTTTCTTCCCACTGACCCGCTCTACGCTCTGGATAATTTCCAAATTTGAATACCCACGCCCAGTGCCGATATTATAAGCCACGCTCCGGCTATCGAGCTGACACAACGCACGGATATGTGCGTCAGCAAGGTCGGTAACGTGAATATAATCGCGAATACAGGAACCGTCCCGAGTAGGGTAATCTATGCCAAAAATCTTAAGCGCAGGACGCCGCCCCAATGCTACATCGATAGTCAATGGAATAAGATGTGTTTCGGGATTATGGTCTTCGCCGGCACGCCCCGCCGGATCAGCCCCAGCAGCATTGAAATATCGAAGTGTCGCACTTCTTAAGCCGTAAATAGCATCTGCCCAAAGCAAAACGCGCTCAATGAAAAACTTGCTCTCACCGTAAGGCGATCCAGGCTGCACCCCAGCATTCTCTGGAATAGGCTCCAAACGCTCAGGTCCACCAAAGAGTGAAGCGGTCGAAGAAAAAATAAATTTCTTAACTTTATTGTCGATACAGGCCTGTATGAGATTTAACGATGTCAGATAATTCTGACGTAAATAATGCAAGGGTTCACGCATGCTGTCTGCGACTACTGAAAGTGCCGCAAAATGCATCACGCCATCCCAAGGTCCTTGCTCAACGATTTTAGCTGTTGCGGAAAAATCCAGAAGATCGACCTGGTGAAAGCCGACGCTGTCCGGCAGAGCCGCACGATGGCCAGTACTCAAGGTTATCAAGAACGACAACATCGTGACCGCCATCGAGCAGAGCAAGAACGACGTGACTACCGACAAAACCGGCTCCGCCAACAATCAGGAAACGCATCCAGGCTACCCAGAAATTATGTAAATTACACGATACAAAAATATTCCCAGCTCACAAATACCAGAAATATTTTTTCGAGCACATAAAAACAAACTGCCACCACGCTCAAATAAAAAATAACTAAAAATACTATAAACCAGAAAATTTCTAATATAAATGGAAATAAGAAAACATATTACAAACAATAATAATTACGAACAAATAACATAGTTCATCGTCAAAATTTTTAACCTGAACCTACTCACCCACAATGCTCACCCGAAAACAATAATTTTTTCAAAAAATTCTTATTGCGAATAATTATCATTTGAATGATAGTCCCGCTTCCTTCATCAAGCCACCGCGTGAGTCCCGTGCCCAGCAATTCCCGAATTACCCCTGCTATTGCCGGTTTGTGCCTTGTTTTCAGCCACGCTCACGCTGCTGACCAGACAACGACAACCCCATCAGACAACCATACGAACAGGAAATCGACATCCACTCCTGCCAAGATGGAGCATATCTCCGTACGGGCACGCAGAATGGCGACCGTGGCGACGTCTGCAACGAAATCAGATACGCCACTGATCGAGACGGCTCAGTCTGTCACGGTCATTACACGTAATGAGATGGACGTCCGGGGCGTTCTCAACCTCAATCAGGCAGTCCGCTACACAGCAGGCGTCACTGCGGACCAGCGCGGCGGTGCGGTTGGCACGCGTTACGATCTGTTTGCCCTCCGCGGCTTCTCCGTCCCAACGTTTCTGGATGGATTGAAACTTCAGGACAGCCCCACAGGGTACGCGGTGGCGCAGACCGATACATCACGTCTGGATCGGGTTGAAGTCCTTAAAGGTCCCGCCTCTGCACTGTATGGCCAATCCAGTCCCGGCGGCCTGACGGCCCTCTCCAGCAAACTACCAACCGACCAGCGCTTCTACGGCGGGATCAATACAACGGGAGGCATGTTTGACCTTTATCGCGTCGACGCCGATGTCGGCGGGTATGCAACAGACAATGGGTTTGTTCGGTACCGGCTCTACGGCACCGTCAATGGGCAACATACACAGTTAACCCGTACGGGAAGCCGCCGCTTCTCCATCAGCCCTGCGGTGACCTTCGGCGGGAATGGGCCGACAACGCTCACGTTGCTTGGAAATTACCAGTACGACCCTGAGAACGGGACTTATGGTGGCGTCCCATTGGTAGGCTCGCTCAAGCGGGCGCCATACGGCTATCTGCCCAGAAACTTCTATGACGGTGATTCATCCTTCGAAAAATACAATCGTCGCCAAGGCGCCATCACCTACATCTTCAATCATACATTCAATAATGACTGGAGCTTCACGTCTCGCGGCCGTTATGACGATGTGAAGACCCAATACCGCAGCGTCTATGACATGGGATATTATGTCAGCGACGATACGCTGGCCCGCTCAGCAATCGAGACATACGAACGCACCCATAACCTGGCGTTTGACAGCCAGTTCAAAGGCAAAGTCCGGACAGGCCCGCTGCAGCACACGCTGATGTTCGGTTTTGATTACATGCAGCAGAGCGCGACAGAAGTCGGGTTTTACGGCGCAGCACCTGACCTGAACGTCTTTCATCCGAACTACAAAATGGCCATTGATCCGATGTCTCCATGGGTCAACTATCGGACGGACTCCCATCAGGTGGGCGCTTATGGGCAGGATGAGATCCGCTGGGACCGCCTGATCCTGACGGGCAGCATCCGCAACGACTGGTATCGCTCCCATCAGGTTGAATCCAACTACAATTCAGACAGCCGTCAGAGCCCCAGCCAGATTACCTGGCGCGCCTCCGGCCTCTATCATTTTGATTTCGGCCTTGCGCCGTACATCAGCTATTCGACATCTTTCCAACCACAGTCTGGCGCAGTGTCCAGCGATGGCGGAAAGACGATGCATCAGGCTGCCCCGTCTCTCGGAAAGCAGCTTGAGGGCGGCGTGAAATATCAGGTTCCAGGAACCAGCATCCTGCTGACAGCAACCGGTTTTCACATCGAGCAAACCAACGTTCTGGTTGCTGTCGGAAACACGGGTTACAGCACCGCCAGTGGTCTGGTTCATTCAGATGGTTTCGAGTTCGAAGCACATGCTGAGCCATATAAGAACCTGATGGTCACAGCATCCGTCAGCTTCCAGAAAGTCCATGACGATTCAACCGGCAAGCCCCTTATGCAGTCGGGCAAAGGGAATTCCTCGCTGTTTGTTTTCTACACGATGCCATCCGGCCCTCTGAAGGGCTTCGGCTTTGGCGGCGGTATGCGATATTCTGCCAAGACCTATGGTGGCGAAGCATCCTATGGCAGCGTCTGGATTCCGCAGTATGCGCTCTTTGATGGTTCCATCCGCTACGATCTCAACAACCTGTCCCACAGACTGCATGGCTGGACAGTTGCTGCCAGTGTCCGAAACCTGTTTGATAAGAACTATGTGGCGAACTGCCTTGCTTACGCCTCTTACAATCAGGAATTCTGCTATTATGGCGAACGCCGCAACGCACAGGCGAGCGTTGGCTACACTTGGTAAGTCCGGTCCGGCGCGCCAGCATCTGACCTTGCGTTTACTGGCGGCATTGCCCGGCGGATACGCATTGTCAGCGCTTGGAGGGATCTGCCTGAGCCTCTGGCTCCCCCTCTCCCGCGCAGATTGCGCTATGGCCGGCATCCTTGTCGGCCTGCTGGTCTGGCCGGTTACGTTCATGGCCTGCTTTAGCGTTGCCGATGGTCGCAAAGCTTTTGGCGTCACGCTGCTTGCGACACTCCTCACGGGAGGACTGGCTCTTTTAGAGGGCTGGAGACCGTGAAAAGCAATTTTCGCGTCTCCATGGCCTGGCTGCACACGGGCCTTGGGCTGATAACTGGATGGGTTCTCTTCGCAATTGCCCTGTCTGGAACGCTGAGTGTGTTCCGGCAGGAAATCAGCGTCTGGATGCGGCCAGAACTGAGCGCCACCAGTATCTCCCCCATTGAAGCAAGCGCTCACGCCGTAGAGTGGCTCACACAAAATGCCCCGACATCTCCGGCCTGGTATCTGAATGCACCGACACAGCAGGAGCCATTCACGCTAGGGGTCTGGTCTGACCCCAAAGGCGTGTATTTGCAGAAGGCACTCAGCCCACAAACCGGCAGCCCTGATGGCATTCGACAAACCTTTGGCGGCGAGTTTTTCTACCGCTTCCATTTCGAGCTTCAACTCCCCTACCCGTTTGGTCGCCTGATCGCGGCCATCGCCGCGCTGGCCCTTGTCGTTGGCCTGATTTCCGGCGTCATTATTCACCGCAGGATCTTCGCGGATTTCTTCACATTCCGCCCTGGGAAGGGACAAAGAAGCTGGCTGGACGCACATAATCTTCTCGGCGTTCTAGCGCTCCCATTTCATCTTATGATCTCCTTCACAGGCGCCGTTACGCTCGGAACCCTGCTTCTTCCGTGGAGCACGCAGGCCATTTACAAGCATGACCTGATGGCCACGTACACAGACCTGAATCCAGCCCTCGATGCCCGTCCGCCCAGCGGCCATCCGGGCCATCTTGCGCCCATCCTTCCCATTCTTCAGGATGCGGAAAAACGCATCGGTGAAGCCGGCATCGCACAGATCTATATCTTCAACCCGACCGATCAGGCGTCAGTCATCACCATCACATCAGGCAACACGAATACCGTCAGCACGACATCCCACACCCTGAATTTTGATGGCACGAACGGCCATCTTCTCAGCGAACATGTCGAAAAGCGGCCGCTCATTGGTGCTTACACATTCCTGTATGGTCTTCACGTCGCACGTTTTGCGCCAAGTGTGACGCGTTGGCTTTATTTTGTATGCGGACTGATGCTGACGGCCGTCATCGGAAGCGGAATGCGCCTCTGGACGATCAAACGCCTGAGAAGCAACCCTCATCTCGGGCACGTGCTGACAGAACGCCTGAATGTGGGGGTTTTGGCAGGCCTTTCCCTGGCGTTTGCATCCTATTTCCTTGCAAACCGTATCCTCCCGGCTGGCCTTCCGGGACGAGAAAATCATGAAATTCAGTGCGTTTTCACCATCTGGGCTCTCGCCCTGATTTTTGCCCTGTTCCGTAAATCAGAAGCAGCCTGGACCGAACTTCTGGCTGCCTGCGCTTTGGCATGTCTGGCCGTAGCGGCATTGGGGGCGCCATGGCGTGATAGTGTCAGCGCCGCGACAAGTGTAACGGCCGCACTTTTTGCCGGGTCGTTCGCCTATGCCGCCATCAATACCTATCGCAAGAAAAGACTTTCCCCATGATGGGGGCGACGCTGCTGTGTGGGCAGATTTCCATTCTGTTGATGGCGGCGGGTTCTGCTCGTGGCAGCGGCATTTTCTTCAAAAAACACACGTCGGCGTCCTATCTGCTCGGCCTTAGACTGACAGGCTTCGCACTGCTAGGTTTAAGCCTGATGCTTCAGTTCCATGGATCGCAAACGCCCATCATTGATGTCATCACATGGCTTGGCCTGCTCAGCGTAGAAATGTTGCTGGCAGCCCTGCTCTGCACGACATTGAACGCCAAGAAAAATCCGCCGCGCCGGAAATAGCTTCAACGACTGCAGACATCTCGCAGCGACTGCCCCTGTTCTTTAGAGAAAAGAGCCAGTTTGGGCGTCCCGATCCTTTGGGAAAGATAGATGCCGGTATGGCCGGACACGAGATAGGCGATGAAACAACCAGTCGCGTAATAAATCACATCGGTCGCACCGAAGAGCTCCACCGCCATGAATGTACAAGCGAGAGGTGTATTGGCTGCTCCGGCAAACACGGCCACGAACCCCACCCCTGCCAGAAGATCAACCGGCACACCCAACAGAGGGGACAATGCGTTACCCAAGCCCGCCCCGATGAAAAAGAGGGGCGTCACTTCTCCGCCTTTGAAGCCGGTTGCCAAGGCGACAAGAGTGAACACCAATTTCCAGAGCCAGCTCCAGGGATAATATCCAGCCCCAAAGAAGTTCAGAATGCTCGCCCCGCCCTCCACATGTGAGACAGTGCCGAGGCCAAGGTAATCTCGCGTTCCGAGTATCCAGACCAGCAGCAACGTCAGCACCCCACCAATCGCAGGCCGTATCCAGGCTGATGGGCAAAGTCGCTGGAAAACGCCTGCAAGGCGATGAACACCGTCCGCAAATGCCCGGCTTGCCAGACCGAAACACACGGCAGCAAAACCGACCTTCACCAGCAAAACGGCGTTGACGTGAAACATCGAACCGTCTGCCGCGGCGATCCCCCGAAAGCCGACATGATAAACGGCATGATGGATACCCCATGCATGACACGTCCAGTCTGCGACAATCGAGGCCACCGCGACCGGGAGCAGAGCTGCATAATCAAGCCGGCCGAGCGTCAGAACTTCCAGTCCGAAAACAGCCCCTGCAACAGGCGTTCCGAAAACGGCACCAAAACCTGCGGCAATCCCCGCCATGAGCAACAGGCGCATGTCCTGCACGTGCAGCCGAAACAGGCGGCCAATGGCAGCAGCAAAGCTTCCTCCGATCTGAACGGCCGTTCCTTCCCGACCAACAGATGCGCCGAAAAGATGACTGACAACCGTTCCAAACAAAACCAAAGGCGCCATGCGGAAAGGGACGCCGCCGCCCGGCTTATGAATTTCATCAATAATCAGGTTATTGCCTGCGGCTGATTTCCCGCCGAACCACTGATACAGCAGCGCAACGCCCACTCCGGCCAGCGGAAGGCCAAAGATCAGCCAAGGGGTCTCAAACCGTATGTCCGTGGCCTGGTCCAACAACCAGAGAAACAGGGCACAAACAGATCCGACACTTCCGCCCAGCAGCAGAAGCAAAAAACCCCATCGCAATGTCGTCACAGCCACGCGGGGAAAATTATGGAAAGCAGGCATCGGACGCAGTTCTCCTGTCATGCTTCTGAAGAAGCGAGTTTGACAGGAATCATCAGCATCTCGCAGAGGAGAGCGGTTCGACCAGTATGGTCAGGCAGAATCCATTGCCGTTGTCGAAATGCTAGCGTTCAAAGCCAGCGCTGTCATCCTCGCAATACAAAAAAACGGCCCTCCCTGTTTCCAGGAAGAGCCGTCTTTCTCTCAAATGCGTGTTGCCGCCAGATCAGAACCCGACAGAGATGTTCCCCGTCACGCTGAAGCGCGGATAGAGGTAATAGGTTGGCGTTCCGCTGGCACTGATCGTGCTGCCATAAACACCCTTGGCTGCTTTGGCATTGGACACGAGGCTGTAGGCGCCAGTCCGGACGAAATCGCCGCCCAGATTGCTGAAATTCAGCTGGAATTTCGGTGCCTTGAACCGGCCGTAGGAGTTGAAGCGATAACCCAGTGACAGATTATCCGTCAGATACCCTGGGATTTTTTCGTCGTTCATAAACGTCGAATACTGGGACGATACGTAGCTGACGCTGCCATTCGCAAAGAAATGACCATCATCATATGTCAGGCCCGCACTCGCATGCACATGCGGAGACTGAACGGCCGTTTTACCCTTGGTCGGCAGCAGATCACTGACCGTCTGACCATTCAGGGTGCCCGTCGTGAGGATATTGGAATCCATCGTGGCGTTCAGATACTCGACGGAAACATACGGGCTGAGATGGTGCCACGGATGTGCCGAGATCATGAAGTCAACACCACGCGCGGTCTGGTTACCCGCGTTAATGGTGGAACTGATGGCCTGATTGTTGATGTAAACGCTCGTGGACAACAGACGGTTGGTAATGGAGTAGTTGAACAGCTCCAGATCCGTCATGAAGTAATCGTTATCAAAGCGCCAGCCGAGTTCTTCCTTGATCGAATACTGCGGCTTCGGGTTGTACGGATTGCCAACATAGCCACCCGTCTGTGCATCATAAACCTGCCCCAGCGATCCCGGATCTGGCATGCGGAAGTCGCCTTCGGCATTCACATAGATCAGGTTGTGCTGATCAATCCGATAGCTGATGCCAACCTGCGGCAAAGGCACAACCTGGTTCTGCTCGGTGCGCGGCGTTGAGGATGCGCCATTGACCGTCCAGCGATTGATCATGGCAACCTTGATGCCGCCATTCAGCGTCAGGCGATCATGCAGGAACTTGGCCGTATTCTGGAAGAACAGCGAATGGATCTTCCACCCGGCATCCCCCTGGTACGGCATATAGCGCGTTCCATTCACATACAGCCCCTTGGAGGTGTTGTACGGGAAGTACTGGCTGCCATTGGTCTGCAACACGGAATACATGTTGTTAACCTGATTATCCTGATAATCGAACCAGTATCCCAGTTCCATATGATCCCAACTGACCGGATCATAGTTCAGCTTCGCCACCGTCCCAGCGTGTGGACGATAAACGCTGTAGTAGGAGGCTGAGGGCACACTGCCAGAAATGGGCGTTCCACCCTGGCCAATGGTCGCGTTACGACCCGCTCCGCTGAAGAGGCTTCCGTTATAGGTATAGCCGCCGTTGTAAACGTAATATGGCTTGAAATCGAAAGAGAATTTCGCCGGCAGATGAATGTGGACAGGCAGCGTTACGAAGACCTGATCCCACATATTGCCATTCAGCATCCCGTATTTTGACGGGTTCGACGGATCATAGCTGGACGAGTAATTATACGTCCCGATCCCGTCTTTCTTGTCATAGAACTGCTTTGCCGTCGGCTTGAGCGGCTCCATCGTGAACTGGTGGTTCCATGAGACAAACAGGTTAACGGAAGAGCCGTCCTCAAAGTCCTTCGCGGCACCGAAATCGAGATGACGACGCTCGTTCGTTCCTGGCCCATTCCAGTTCCGGGCATGTGTATGGGAGAAGGACGCAAACGTGCGGATGCCGGAATTGCCGATGTCACCGCTCTCAACACGGAGGAACTCACGGGACATGTTGTTTGTGCCGTATGAGAAATCCATCAGGCCGCCGAACTTATGAGACGGCGTCATGGTCTGAGAGTCCATGATACCAGCGGCCGCGGACGTTACCGGCAGATCAATGGCAGACGATCCCGGCGTAACGGAGATCATGTTGACGTTTTCAGTGTCAACGTTCTGATTCAGGTAATACGCGGTCGCGACAGGCACACCATTCAACAGAATGCCCATGTCTGAATCGGTCAGGCTTCGGCTGTTGATCTTGCCACCAAGAATACCAGAGCTATCGACAGTAGAAACCGTGACGCTGGGCAGGTTCTTGATCATGTCCAGCGCCGTACTGGCCGGGCTCTGCATCTCGATATACTGGCGCGTAACGGTCTGAACCGAGTGCGATGCCATTTCGTGGCGCATCATGCCACCGCCACCATTCAGCGCCTGACGGGACACACGGACAGAAATTGCTTCCGCGTCCTTGGCATCAACAGCCGTGCGATGATGAACAGGTGCCACATGAGGATGAACTGGCGCAGCATGCTTACCCCGAGCCTGCGAGACCGCAGCATAGGCTGCTGCATCACAAAATACTCCGGCCAGCACAGTGGCTGTCAGCAGTGTGAGACGTCTGGCACCAAAATTCATCTTCACGCGATCCTAAGATGTGTCGTTTTGCGGCAGAAAATATTCAGAACGTCGATCAAAGCAAGTCAGGCGAAGAACTTACTGATCCTATATTTTGAATTTTATTCTGGTTTTTTATCGTATGTGTCTTTTAAATCACACATATAGACAATATATATTTTGATATAATTTATTTATACAACAGTAAATTATCAAATATTCCAATATATACTTTAAAATATTACTGTACCTATAAATGGCATCAATCCGTTGCTTATAATAGAACACCTATCGGAGATGAATATTTCTTTTCGACATCTTTCCTGTATGGTGTCCTCATTATGAGAGCGGAACGACGGTAGAAATACATGAAACTTATCTCTTTTGTGCAACAAATCATGCCACGCGCCCTTTCCATGGGCTGTCTGGCCTCACTCGCACTCACAACAGCGCCAGCCAAAGCCAAAGAACAGCCTTGGGATATCCGCGCCGTCGTACTCACCACATACGAAATTGGTGAAGATACCGGAGACCGGGCAGGAGAATTCCAGCCCTGGATCGAAGGAGAGCATCTCACAGAGAAGGTTCCGTTCCCTCTCGGCATTCATCCGATCTACACGGATGCGCAACATCATCTGTTAGTCGTCGTAACGGGAACACCGATTGCCCCGGCAACGACATCCGTCATGGCCCTCGCAACGGATCCGAGATTCGATCTGCGCCATGCTTACTGGATGGTGGATGGTATTTCCGGCTTTGACCCCACCGTCGCGTCCGTCGGTTCAGTTTCAATCGCGAACTATGTGGTTGGAGACATCACGCGTTACATCGACAAGCGGGAAGCACCGAAAGAATGGCCATACGGCTATTTCATGATCACCGCTCAAAAGCCCAATCAATATGCCCTCTCAGGCGGGGATGCGCCCGATGGCAGCATTCAGCATAATAATGCATTCCAGTTAAATCCGTCTCTGGTGCACTGGGCCTATGACCTGACCCAGACCGTCACGCTGTCTGATCCGCCGCAGCTCGAAGCCCAGCGCAAGCTCTACAAACCAACCGACATCGCTGCTGGACGCCCAGCTGTCGTGACGGGCGGAGACTTCGGCTCAGATACCTTCTGGCATGGCAAGATCATGACCGGTTTTGCTCGGGACTGGGTACATCTTCTCACACAGGGCAAGAGCCATTTTGTGTCCAGTGACATGGAAGACTCTGGCATCCTCGAAGCCCTGACACGCCTTGGGCAGGCCGGTCGCGTGGACAGCAGCCGTGTTCTGGTTCTTCGCAGCGCCTCAAATTACACTGAGCAGCCTCACGGCATGACAGCCGTCCAATCCATGAACAGCGGCTATGACGGAGAAAAAATTGCCTTGGATAATGGATACCGTGTGGGCTCCCGCATCATTCATGAACTCCTGCAACACTGGGACAAATTCGGCACCCAAACGCCCTGAAGAAGCCTCACCTTCTGTTGCTGGCATAATATTGCGAAGTCTTGCTGGAGGGTTCATACAGCATGTCAGACTCTCTTTTCCGTGAGAGAGCCTGACATGGAAGCGCCTATCCGCTTCAGCCGCCGACCGGACATGTTTATCGACTGATCGTGCCCCCCTTCGACGGCTCCTGCAAGGTGCTTCGCGGCCAGACAGGGGATCACACATGAGCCGAGAAACCAGCGCCACTCTTTTTCTTGAAAAACAGGGCGTACCGTTCAGTCTGCATGACTACGAATACAATCCAAATGGCGGCCTGATCGGTATGCAGGCGGCTGATGCCATCGGCGCTGATCCAAGCAGTGTGCTCAAAACACTTGTTGTCGAAATCGACAAGAAACAGCCAGCCTGTGTCGTGGCCCCTGCTCATCAGAAGCTGAATTTGAAGAAGGTCGCAGCCTTATTCGGCGGCCGGAACGCAAGAATGATGAGTCCGGAAAAGGCGCATGAACTAACAGGCTATCAATCCGGCGGGACAAGTCCTTTCGGCCAGAAATCTCCCATTCCAGTGGTCCTGTCTCAGGACGCCATGGGACAGGAAGCCGTCTATATCAACGCTGGCCATCAAGGGTTCGTGGTGCGCATTTCCCCTGCAGACGCTCAGCGTATCACCGATGCCAAGGTGGCCGATGTTGCCGCAGACTGAGAAGCTCTCTTCAGCACAAACAAACGCCGCAGTCACAAAATTTTCCCTGTCGCGTCACTTGTCCGCTGAGCAGAAGGATCTTTTAAACGACGTCCTCTCTTTCTGCTCCGCGCATCTGTCAGATCAGAGTGCGCTCCTCATCATTGAAGGCGCTGCCGGCACAGGGAAGAGCGTTGTCCTCAACGCAATTTTCAACGCAATTCAGACACGTGCACGGTCAAAGAACCCAGATGATCCCATGACGGGCACACGCAACATGCTGCTGGTCAATCATCCGGAAATGCTGAAGCTTTATCGTAATGTCGCTGCGGAGACGCCAACTCTTCGCAAGGCCGATTTCGATAGACCTACGACGTTCATCAACCGCCTGCACAAAACCAATCAGACGGCAGACATTGTTCTGGTCGATGAAGCCCATCTGCTGCTCACCCGGGCTGACCGGTACAATCATTTCCAGCAACAAAACCATCTCGAAGAAATTCTGGTGTTGGCCCGCGTAGTCGTTGTGGTGTTTGACCCGTTACAGGTGCTGAAATTCAAGAGTCACTGGTCTGCGGATCTGCTAGACCGTTTCAAAACGGGTCGAGCAACCAAGACCCTGCACTTAACCACGCAATTTCGCGTCGAGGCGGGTCCAGAAGTTCGGCATTGGCTAAACCAATTCGCAGAGGGACACATCGGAAAGCGCCCTGAAGACCCAGACTTTGATCTGCGCGTTTATGACGACTGCGCCCAGCTTTACGATGACCTGAAAGAGCGGAATAACGAAGTCGGCCTATGCCGACTGCTCTCAACTTACGACTACCCTTATCGGCTGGATGGAGAAGACCACTTCATCGAGGAAGGACGTTTCCATCTGCGATGGGATCGCTCAAAACCCGATGAAAAGCTTCCCTGGGCCGAACGCCCCGATACGATCGACGAAGTCGGCTCGGTCTATACAATCCAGGGCTTTGACCTGAACTACGCTGGCGTCATTCTAGGCCCTTCCCTGTCCTATGACGCTCAGACTGACAGTATCCGCGTCGATCCGGCCCGCTACGAAGACAGTGCTGCCTTTCAGGGACAGAGCGGCATTGTTGCTCCCCAAATGGCGAAAGAACGCATCATTCTGAATGCGCTGAATGTCCTGCTCACCCGCGGGATGAAAGGTCTTTACCTTTACGCGCATGACCCCGCGCTTCGAGAGCGACTACGAAACAGCTAGGGCCAGCCTGCTGCATGATAACTTTCCAGCCTGGAACTTTAACGCTCAACTTAACTTGAATTGTTACCCGTACAGCGTTCTGATCCAGTGCGGCAAGGAGATTGGTTCATGAAACTTCGCTATCCAGCCCTTCTTGCCGCACTCGTTGGCGCCCCATTAATTGCTTCCACTGCCCACGCTGCGGAAACAACAGACAGAGGTTTCACAGCGTCCGGAAACGTCGAAATCATCGGGCGCTTTACCGATGCGCAGCCCTCCGGCATTGCCGCACTGCCAGATGGCCGGCTCGTCCTTGGCTTTCCCCGGAGCGTCAAAGACCATTCCGGGCCACGTCTCGCCACATATGCTGACGGCCACCTGACGCCGTTCCCAAATGCCGAAACACAACAGGATTTCGTGTCCCCTCTCGGCATGACCGTTGATGCAAAAGGGCACTTCTGGGTGCTCGATGAAGGGATGCTGGCAGGCAAAGGAACGGTCACAGGCGCGCAAAAGCTGTTTGAAATCGATCCTACGACCAACAAGGTTTTGAACGTTATTACCCTGTCGGCGCCCACTCTTTTGCCAGACAGTCACGTCAATGACGTTCGGATTGACCTGACACATGGAAAGTCTGGAACCGCGTTTATTACCGACACTTCAACGGGTACTCATCCAGCACTGATCGTCGTGGATCTTGCCTCCGGGCACCAGCGCCGCATTCTGGCCAATACGAAACCCGTCATGCCCGAGAACGGTTTTGTCGCCGTCATGGATGGCAGAGCAGCCCGGTACAATCCAACCAAAGCTGAAATGCCCCAAGGGGGCGCCAATGGCATTGGCCTCAGCCCAGACCAGCAAACGCTCTATTGGCAACCGCAGACAAGCCGTCGCCTCTATGCGGCCCCCACGTCAGTTCTGTCAAACTGGAAAGCCACAGAAAAGCGCATCGAAGCCTCCGTCCTCGATAAAGGCGAAAGCGGGATGGGAGACGGCATGGCAACCGGACCTGACGGCTCTCTTTACATTACCGATGACGAACGCCACGCAATCCTGAAGCATGCTCCTGATGGCACATTATCAGTCGTGGCCCATGATCCGCGTATGATTGAACCAGATGGCCTGACCTACGGAAAAGACGGCCTGTACTGCACAATCGGCCAATGGGCGCGGTTGCCAGACTTCCACAATGGAAAAGACATGCAGGAATTACCGTATATTGTCGTAAAAATCACTTTACCTAAGTAACTCTTAATCCCGGGGCCGCATCCAAATGAAACACTGGGCTCTGCGGCACCGGCCTACTCGTTTTCCAGAAGCATAATGCGCTGGGACCGAGCTTATATTTGAGCAGTGGACAGAACAGCTATTCGCCTTTCCATCGCCACTTCCATCCGCCTTCCGTTTTAGCCGAACAGATCCAAAGCAGTCCGACGACCGACACAAGATCCACGATAAGAGAAGTAATAAGAACGGGAACGCTCTTGGCCCACATCATGACCATATTGCTCAGAAGGATTGTGCCGATAGACACAAGAATGGTCACACGTCCCTCCCATGTTATTGCGCGCCCTGCTCCATAACCATATTGCTTCGCCGCAAACCAAGGTCTTTCCATGAGTGGTGCCCCCTAAAAGAATATCCCGTGAAAAATTGGGAGTTCGCAGCAGCACACGTCAAGGCGAATGGCCTGTGTCACACAAATTTCGCAAGATCGCAGGAAATACTCGCAAACAATACCGGCAGAAGAAACCGACCGATGCGGACTTTGAAGTCCGATATGCAGGTTCAAACCAGCGGCGCTCAAAAAAACTTAATAACGCGCCACTGAATGTTGCCCACAGCGCCTAACCGGACGTCTGGATTTTATCGTCATGATGAAATGTGCAGTTGAGCGATTCAATGTGCGGTCTTTCGCACAGATCAACCCTCGACGAAGCTATACAGCCGTCAGACCTACGCACAGCGAGAACTGAGTGGGGTCCACGCTGCAAAATAACTGATTTTCTTGGAAGAAAAGACCTGGTGGAGAGAGTTGGATTCGAACCAACGTAGGCGTACGCCAGCGGATTTACAGTCCGCCCCCTTTAGCCACTCGGGCACCTCTCCGGGTCGGCGGTTGGAATATGGCGGATGAACGGCTATGTCAATCGCCTATCGTCGATTATATGATTTTTTCATGTCCAGACGACCAAACTCCCGATCCGCCGCCCCGTCCCACTCTGGGGACAGAGGCCCTCAACGTTCCGGCAATGCCGAGCGCTCCTCCCGTTCAGGCAAACCTGCCTCCGGATACTGGATCTATGGCCACCATGCCGTAGAAGCCGCACTCAACAATCCTGACCGAACCATTCTCGAGTTTCTCGCAACCCGGGAAGCCGCATCCTCATTCAGTCAGTCTCTCCGTGCCCAACCCCAGATCGTTGACCGCGAACGACTGGATCGCCTGTGTGAGCGTGACGCCGTTCATCAGGGCGTCTGCCTGCGGGTCGAAGCCCTCGAACCGCCAACCATTCATGAAGCACTTGAACGGCCCGGCCCAATTCTTGTGCTGGATCAGGTGACAGATCCTCGGAACATCGGCGCCATCCTGCGCTCCGCTGCCGCATTCGGCGCCTGTGCGCTGCTTGTTCAGGATCGTAATACCCCGCAGGAAAGCGGTGCCATGGCCAAGGCGGCATCAGGCGCACTGGATCTTGTTCCCATTATCCGGGAAGTGAACCTGTCGCGCGCGCTCGCAACCCTCCAGTCGCAGGACGTCTGGGTTGTCGGACTGGACGCCGGCGGATCAAGGCTCGACGGAAGCAGCTTTGGTACACGCCGTGTTGCTCTGGTTCTTGGTGCAGAAGGTGCAGGGCTACGCAGACTGACTCGGGAAACCTGTGACGAGATTTCCAGCGTTTATATGCCTGGGAACATGGAAAGCCTGAACGTGTCCAATGCAGCGGCTGTTGCTCTGTATGAACTGGCACGGCCTCAGAACTAACAGTACTATTCCGAAAATAACCTATAAAAATCAATCAGTAAGAGATCATCGACATCCTTACTGATTGATCGGGCCAAAGATAATATTTGTTACCAAATTGATAACGAATAATGTATTTTAACGAATTTGGCCACTTTCTAATCACGATCCTGTGAAAATGCCCCATTATCGTCAAATTTCATCACATTAAGGTTTGCATTAATAAATTTCTAACTGCTAGCTTGCGCATGTATCGAAAGCGACGACTATTATGTCGGCAGCTAATGTTTGCTCATGGAAATCATGAAACAAGCAGGAGAAGAAACATGGCCAGCGCTCAAGTTTATAAAACAAGTTCTGGAGTAACTTATACAGTTACAAATACTTCCTTACTTCCCTCTGTATATAACTCATACGATGTTACCATTACAGCGCCAGACGGCACAGAATTACTGAACGCAACTGATATTAACCGCGGCGTAAACATTCTTGGGCTTGTCCAGCTTCTTGCGTCTGGTGATGTCATCACCGGCTCATCAGATTCCAGTGTTCTCTTGAATCTTCTCAGTGTCGGAACATACGTCAGCGTACCGGGAGCAACGGGCGACTTCATTATTGGCGTAGGTGCCGCGACAGCAAATACTTATTACATTGGCGGCACAACATCTATATCCGGCCTGGCCAATCTCGTCACGGGATCAACCATTAACGTTGCTGGCGGTACCGCCACCCTTACTGGAAGCAGTGGAAGCGCACTTGTTGGCGCTTTGAATGGCTCCACTGTCAATATTGAGTATGGCGGTACATTCAATACTGGGGCCGCACTGGCGAGTGCTTTGGAAGGATCGACCGTCTCATTTGGAACTGGCGGCGGAACACTTATTCTAAACGGCGGCAAAACAGCTATTAGCCTACTGGCTTCAGGATCGCTGGCAGCGACAACAATCCAGAACTACGACCCATCCAAAGACACAATTGAGCTTCAGGACACCGTAGCTGCCATAACAAAGTATACAATTTCTGGAGATTCAACAAAAACTATAACATTGTATGGAAGCGATGGAACAGAAGTCGCTGAATATAGTGTTTCCTTAGCATCAGGCGTCACCCTTGCTAACGGCACATATAATTCCGTTAATTCAGCCGAGAATAACCCGCTTTCTGTTACCTACGATAGCGGAAATACTTATGTCGGTGTCTGCTTCCTTGCAGATTCCATGATTGCAACACCATCTGGTGACAAGGCCGTTCAGGATATTAACGTTGGCGATGTCGTGTTGGCCTATAACGGTCAATCACAAAAAATCGTTAAAGTTATCTGGGCGGGTCACACTCACGTTAATACGAAAGCCGATCTTCCAGACGATCAAGCAGGATATCCTGTCCGTATTCTGAAAAATGCCATTGCAGAAGGCGTCCCCTACAAGGATCTTCTCATAACGCCAGAGCACTGCCTGTTCTTTAACGGTAACTTTGTGCCTGCCCGCATGCTGGTTAACGGACGATCCATTTTCTACGACCGCAGCATCACCAGCTACACCTATTTCCACATAGAGACTGAAGACCACTCAGTCATCATGGCTGATGGCATGCTGACTGAGAGTTATCTGGACACCGGAAATCGCCGTCATTTCCGCCAGAATGGAAACGTGACTGTTATTTCAGGCCGAACGAAATCGGATCAACCCAAAGACTGGGTTAACGATGCAGCAGCCTCTCTGACGGTGGCACGCGGTTTCGTGCAGCCGCTCTTTGAGAGAATTCTACAGCGAGCGAAACAGCTCCGCATTCCAGGTCAAACACCACCTGTTGCCATGACGATGAATTCAGATTTTCATCTCGTTTCGGACACTGGCCTGCTCATTCATCAAACACGCATCACGGGTGGGCGTGTTCTGTTCATGATCCCTTCTGCCGTAACATCGGTACGACTGGTGTCACGCTCCAGCCGCCCTTGCGATACAGTCGGTCCATTCGTTGACGATCGGCGACAGCTCGGCGTTTGCGTTGGCGATGTCACCTTCTATGACTCCGGCAAATCAATCTGCCTGTCCGCCAAGAAGTCCGAAAGTGACCTTTCAGGTTGGTATCCTGTTGAAGAGGGCAACATTCGCTGGACGAATGGTAATGCTGTTCTTCCATTGGGAGAACGCTCAGCCAATAGCCTTGGGATGCTGGCTATCGAAGTCCTGGCAGGAGGACCGTATCTGCTGGAAGAACAGGACCCGCAGCGCGCTGAATCGCTTTTCGCCTAAGACATCATCTATTTCCGCCAAGATAGCCGGGACGACACGTCGTCCCGGCTTTTTCAGGATTACTCAGCGAACGAGTAATCCGTATATCCATGCTCCCCGCGGCTGTACCACGTCGCCATATCATCGGCCTGAAGCGGCAGACCTTGTGCAAAGCGCGTCGGCAGGTCCGGGTTTGAAATAAATTTGCGCCCAAAGGCAATGGCATCGGCCCGCCCCTCACGGACAGCATCCTGAGCGCTTTCAAACGTGTAATCCTGGTTCAACACCAGCGGACGTCGGAACACCTTCCGAATTTGCGGAGAAACCGGCGGTTGATCCGTCTTGCCAAACGTTCCGTTTGGCCCGGGTTCACGCAGTTCAAGCCACGCCACACCCAGACGCTCCAGTTCGGCAGCCGCTGGCACGAAGACGGTTTCCGGTGCGGAATCAAGGCATCCCTGCGTGTCTCCGTTCGGAGAAAGCCTGACCCCCGTTCTCTCTCCACCAATGGTCGAGATGATCCGTTCCGTTACCTGGGAGAGAAGCCGGATTCTATTTTCAGGCGATCCGCCATACTCATCTGTCCGATGATTGGTGCCATCTTTCAGGAATTCGTCAATCAGATAGCCATTGGCGGCGTGAAGCTGAATGCCATCAAAGCCGGCCTTGATCGCATTTTGAGATGCGCGCTCATATTCCGCCAGAATACGGGGAATTTCGTCCAGTCGCAGCGCGCGCGCCTCTTCATAAGGCTGCTTGCCATCATAGGTGTGAGACTGACCTGGCGCCGTGGTGGGTGAAGGTGCGACCGGCTGCAGGCCGGTAACGGATGAATGTACCATCCTGCCCATATGCCAGAGCTGGCAGACAATCCGCCCACCCCTGTCATGGACAGCCTTCGTGATAGGCTTCCACGCCTCAACCTGCTCGTCTGACCAGATGCCCGGCGCGTAGGGCCAGCCCAGACCTTCGCGGGAGATGCCTGTTGCCTCTGTGATGATGAGGCCGGCTTCCGCTCTCTGCGCGTAATACTTTGCCATGATCGCTGTCGGAACAGCGTCCCGGCCCGCACGCGCTCTCGTGAGGGGAGACATGAAGATGCGGTTTTTTGCCGAAAATCCACCAAGTTCAATGGGATCAAAAAGATCGGGCATGAAAGGGTACTCCCTGATCGAAACTTCTATAGTTCGATAACGATCGAACTATAGAAGTGTTGCGTCAATTCTTCAAGGAAGGGATAAGACGCCGTATGCCGTGCCATGACTCGCCCGATCTGAAGAAGCTCGATCTGATTACGGTCCTCAGGGCTCTGGCTGATCCCGTGCGTCTGGACATTGTTCAGCGTTTATATGTTCTGGGCGAGGCGAATTGTGCCGCCCTGATCGGGGCGCGCCCGAAGTCCAGCATGTCCCATCATTTTCAGGTTTTGCGAGAAAGCGGTGTTCTGCACACCCGAATTGAAGGCGTGCAGCACCATAACTCCCTCCGCCTTCAGGAACTTGAAGAACGCTTTCCCGGGCTGATGCAATCAATCCTCGGTGGGGCAGACGCTACTCAGTTGCGGCGCCAGACTTCTTCCTGAACAAACACCGCGAACGTCAGCCACACGAAAAACGGGATCTGGAGCTTAGCGGCAGACGGATCAGCTTTTTTTGCCGTCCAGATCGACGCGCCTGACGTCACGACCAGACCAATGCAGATCGCCAATCCTGCATCCAGACGCCGCTTCCGGAAAACTGCGAACGGAAAGCCAGCGACGCCAGCAACGCAGATAGCCCAAAGCCAAAGCGCTGCGGTCCGTGCGCAGGAACGTTCAGCTCGCAGAAGACGATACCCCGACCATGCCAGCAGGCCGTCCAGAAGGGTCCAGACCACGGCATACACAGGGGCTGGCGGCGAGAAATCTGGCTTGTTCAGATGGTGATACCAGCGCCGGGTTGAGCCATCTTCGGCCGGGCTGATCTCCCGGCCGAGATATTGAGCTCCGAAAACCGTTCCAGCAGCCAGAGCGGCGTCAATAATGCGTCCCATGATGTCTGTCCTGATATGATCTTGTCAGTAACAACGCATCAGGAACTGGAATGTTCAGCCGAAAGACCTTACGGGGCGCTGGGAGGCAATCCGAAATCGAGTTCTGCCATGACGCGACCTGCCTCAGGGCTCCACAAGAGAACGCGTTCAGCGCCCGGGCGCCCTAATGTTACAGCCATCATGCCGTCCGGCCGGGCGGTTACAGCCGTAATATGTTCCCCCCCTCCCAAGGGCAACGCAAGGCGCGTCGAAGACCCGGATGGCGGCGCGGAAATACTGACATCATGATGCTGATGCATGACGCGATGGGCGATCACACCAATCATGACCGCCACGCCGGCGACGATCATAACTCCCATGATAATGACGGCGCCGAGCAACGCTTTCGGTGTGCCTGACTCGCTGCCCGCTTGATCCTCGGCTAAACCCTGATTCATGTCAGATCCTGAAACCCCGTTCCGTCTTGTTGTTGATGCCAGCCTGGCCGGCCAACGCGTTGATCGCGCCCTTGCTGACGCCATCGGCACGATTTCCCGCTCCCGGGTCAAGACCCTGATCGAAGAGGGTCATCTGACCCGCAACGGCCAGATCGTCAATGAGCCCGCCGATACACTCCGTGACGGGATGGAGCTTATGCTTTCGTTCCCTACCCCACTTCCGGCTCGTCCCCTGGCGGAAAATCTGCCCCTGACGATCCTATATGAAGACCGTGACCTGATCGTTCTGGATAAGCAGGCCGGGCTCGTGACCCATCCTGCCCCCGGCAACGAAACCGGCACTCTGGTCAACGCCCTTCTCGGACATTGCGGCGAAGGGTTTGAAGGCATTGGTGGCGAGAAACGCCCCGGAATCGTACATCGGCTCGATAAGGACACATCAGGCCTGATGGTCGTGGCCAAGAATGCCATGGCTCATAACGCCCTGTCGGAAGCGTTCGCTGCGCGCGACATAGATCGTGCTTACATGGCCCTTGCCTGGGGTCTACTGCCCTCATCGGGCGAATTTGACGGCGCCATTGGGCGGGACAAGAAAGACCGTAAGCGCATGGCGGTCGTTCAGTCAGGCGGAAAAACCGCTCTCACGCGCTTCAAGCTTCTGGAGCCGATCCATGCAAGCGTCTCTTTGATCGAATGCAAACTGGCCACTGGGCGAACCCACCAGATTCGTGTTCATCTCTCACAGGCAGGACACCCTCTGCTCGGAGACCCCGTGTATCTGCGTCGTATTCCGGCCGCAGCCCGCGGTTTACCTCAGGATGCGAAAGAAGCGGCCCTCGATTTCCCACGTCAGGCTCTCCATGCTGCCCGACTCGGCTTCATTCATCCTCGGACAAAAAAGCCACTTTCTTTCGAAACTGCGCCTCCTGAAGACTTCCAGACCTTGAAAATGCGCCTGACAGGCTCAACCTCTGAAAGTTCTTGACCTTTTCGGTTCCACCTGTCATAAACACGCTTATCCGACGAGCTGACGCGCCGCCGGAACGGATCGTACCACCGTGCACTGCCCAATCTGGGGGTAAGCGGCTGGGGACGTGATAGTCCTTCCCAATGCGTCACCTGGGTGTGAGGAACTTTGCCTCTGCCAGTTCGTATGAGTCTACTCCTCATCGAGCCAGGCACACCCCCGGGCGAAAGGAATCGAAGACCATGGCATCTCCAGCTGTCATCTCCGTGGGTCCTGAAAACAACCTGACCCGTTATCTCCAGGAAATCCGCAAATTCCCCCTTCTGACGCCGCAGGAAGAGCTCGATCTCTCCCGTGCCTGGCGCAAGAATGAAGACACCAGTGCGGCACACCGCCTGGTGACGTCTCACCTTCGTCTCGTGGCCAAGATTGCCATGGGCTATCGCGGCTATGGTCTCCCGGTGAATGAACTCATCAGTGAGGGCAACATCGGTATGATGCAGGCTGTCCGCCGCTTCGACCCGGAGCGTGGCTTCCGCCTTGCAACCTATGCCATGTGGTGGATCCGTGCCGCCATGCAGGAGTATATCCTGCACAGCTGGTCATTGGTTAAAATCGGTACGACAGCTTCGCAGAAAAAGCTGTTCTTCAATCTCCGTCGCCTGAAAGGGCAAATGCAGGCGATTGATGATGGTGATCTGAAGCCCGAGCAGGTGAATTCCATTGCCACCACGCTCGGCGTTCCGGAACAGGACGTGGTGTCTATGAACCAGCGTCTCGCCGCCCCGGACCATAGCCTGAATGCGCCCCTGCGCATTGATGGCGAAGGTGAGTGGCAGGATTGGCTGGTGGACGATAACGAAAACCAAGAGCAGACTTACGCGGCGTCCGAAGAGTTCAGTGGTCGCAAAGCTCTTCTCGATCAGGCTATGATGACCCTGAATGAGCGCGAACGTCACATTCTGGCCGAGCGTCGCCTCAAGGAAGAGCCATCTACGCTGGAAGATCTCTCTCACCACTACAACGTGTCACGTGAGCGGATCCGTCAGATTGAAGCACGCGCCATGGAGAAGCTTCAGAAAGCCATGTCGGCCGAAGTTGAGCTTCGTCGTCGGGAGAATGGCCTTCAGGCCTGAACAGACAAAATACTCTTCAGAAAAGCTGCCAGATATGTTTCTGGCAGCTTTTTTTGTGTCGGCTCTCTGAGAGATTGATCAAAAATAGAAATAACTAATTTATTACAATAAAATACACAATTAACCTGTAATGGAATGAAGTCTCATAAAAATATAACCAGAAAATTTTCCTGTGACCAAAAATCGAAACGAATTTTTATTAAATGTAAGTTTATTAGTTTTTATCATACTCTGCAGAACGCAGACATTCGGAAATCCTCTCATCTATTCCGACGAGGAATTTTATCTCTTCGGAGGCGGTAGAATTCTACATGGAGATCTTCCCTACCTTCAATTCTGGGATAGAAAACCGGTTGGAATATTTCTGCTTTACGCATTTTTCCACCTTTTCGGCTCTTACAGAATTTTCGCCTATCAGTTCGGCGCGGTGATTGCCGTCTGGGGTACGGCCTGGCTTCTGTTTCGCATGGGGAAAACCATTGCTTCCACGAAAGCTGCTTTCCTTTCAGCCTTGCTCTATCCAGCCCTCTTCAATCTCTCACGGGGAGAAGGAGGTCAGACCCCGATTTTCTATAATTTCCTCGTAACAGCCGCCATCGCTCTTGTTTTGCATGATCTTCTGCAGCCCGATGGAAAAATTCGAAGAAAAACAGCCCTGTTCGCCATATTTCTGTTCGGCCTCGCTATGCAGATAAAATACACTGTCGTCTTTGAAGGGGCGTTCGTTGGAATTTACTATGTCGTCAGGCAGTATCTAACTTCCCGATCCGTCTCCGAGGCCCTGAAAGACACTGGTCTTCTGGCCCTTATCGGCCTTCTTCCTACATTTCTTGCTTTTTTCTTCTATGTCATGATCGGGCATCCAGGAGCGTGGATTTTCGCCAATCTGGATTCCATTTTCCTGCGTGGTCATTTTCCAGACGGAGAAGCGCACTACCTAGAAATTCGAATGCTGAAATCGGCCCTTCCTCTCCTACCGGGGCTGATAGCCACGATACTGATCGCACGTGCGAAATCATGGCCTGCCCATTATGTCTTTCTCATACTCTGGGCCGGAGCCGCGTGCTTAGGGATCATCGCATTTGGGGGATGGTACCCTCATTACATTTTGCCACTTTATGCCCCGCTAGCACTGGCCTGCGTATCGCTCTGGACCTGGAAAGCCGGTCGGATATGGCTCGTTGGTCTTCTTTGCACCGTCTCAATTGTCGGGCAGCTTAGTCTGCACAGACACCGCATAAACGACGGCGATCAGCGAAGTTTTCAGGCCATGTTGGATGTCTTCAAGCAAAAACCGGGTTGTGTTTTTGTTTATCAGGGGCCACCTGCCCTGTATGACACACCTTATTGGTGCTCTTTGACCAACCATCCTTTCCCAGGCCACTTCAACACAGCAGTTGAAGCCCATGCGACCGGGATGAATGTTCTTCAGGAACTCGATAGAGTTCTTGCCAGAAAACCTGAATATATCGTCACGGAAGATGCCTCTCCCTTACGGGAAAATATTGCGGCACGGCGTGAGGTCTTTAAGGCTATCAAAGCAGACTACACGCCAGTATATCGCTTCACGAGCGTGAATGACTTACTCTACATCTACCGCCACAAGTGACTTGTTACTGGGAGAGAGGCACGGCCAGAGCTAGCCCGCCCGCCATTGCGCCGCCGCCTTTACGATGTTGGTCGGGATGATTTTCCGCAGCGGCGTCGTTGATTTCGCCAACTTTATTCGAAAAGAAATCGGGCTTCACATAGGCGTCAGGCTGCGCTGAATCCTGAGGGCCTTCAATATTCTCATCGGGGACTGGAGCTGCGCCGAAGCCCGAGGTCATTTGCTGAGCCACGACTTCTGCCCGATGATGGTCCAGACCACGCATCAGGGCCGCCCCTTGCCGCGGGTCAGCCGACACTTCCTGTGACAACAAGGCGTTGAAAGGATGCGTAAACGCTGAGAAGGGCTTCTTTGCCGCCGAAACTGGCTGCACAGGCTCTGCAGCCAATGCACTACATGTCCCTACTGCCAGAGCGAACAGTGGAAAAGACTTCATCAGCATAGGCAGAAGGCGCATCAGGCGGATTCCAGCACGACAGGGAGCTGAAAGCAGTGTGGTGGGTCAAAGCCTCAAATTACAATTGAAAAAGTTAGAAAGTTTCGTGACGTCACAAAACGTGATCCGCGCAGGCGTTTAAAACGAGCATTTTGTAAAGCTTACTTGACATTTCAGCCCAAAAAGTAAAGCCTGCTTTACATAAGGAGGGCTAAGACATGCTGTATGGTCGTCAATATCTCATCGAACTCGGTAGCGCGCTCGCGCTGTATCTTGTGCTGCTGTTCGGAGCCAATTATCTGCAACTGGCGCTCCACCCGGCACCTTTAACAAGAATAATACTGGCACTCACACCCATGGTGGGAGCGGTGACAGCGGCATGGGTCATCATGCGTGCAATCTGGCGAATGGATGAATTACAACGTCGGATTCAGTTAGATGCCATTGCAATGTCATTTTTGGGAACCGCTCTACTGACCTTTGGCTGGGGCTTTGCCGAAAGTGCAGGGTTACCAAAGCTCAGGGCCTTTGCGGTCTGGCCGATCATGGGAACCCTCTGGTGGATCGGTGGCGTTGTCGCTCAAAGGCGCTATCGATGAACAACTGCCTCAAGGAACTTCGGGCAGAACGAAGCTGGAGCCAGGCCGATCTGGCAGCAGAGCTGGCGGTTTCAAGACAGACAGTCAATGCCATTGAAAAAGGGCGTTACGACCCCAGCCTGCCATTAGCGTTTACGATCTCACAGCTTTTCGGCCGCAGTATTGAGGAAATTTTCTTCCCGTGAGCCGGCCATAAAAAAAGCGGGGAGTTTGCCCTCCCCGCTTTTTTAGAACTCAGTCCAGACCAAGCTGGTGTCCGGTTGTGCGAAGCACCTCGATGCCTGGAAGAATTTTTCCTTCCAGCCATTCCAGGAACGCACCACCCGCCGTGGAAACGTAGCTCATCTGGCCAGCAACCCCGGCGTGACGTAGCGCGGAAACAGTGTCTCCACCGCCAGCCACAGTGCGAAGCTTGCCTTCCTGCGTCAGGCGAGCAGCTTCCTGTGCAACCTCAACCGTTGCACGATCAAACGGCTCGATCTCAAACGCCCCGAGTGGGCCGTTCCAGACAAGCGTTTTCAACGTAGCCAGACGCTCGTTGATCAGCGCCACAGTGCGCGGACCAGCATCAAGGATCATGGCGTCGGCAGGCACTTCGCCAATCAGGCAGGTTTCGGTTTCTGCACCGGCCTTGAACTCGCGCGCCACAACGGCATCCACTGGCAGAATGATTTCACAGCCCTTTTCCTGCGCCAGATGCGCAATCTTGCGAGCTGTTTCGTGCATGTCCGCTTCCTGAAGGGACTTGCCGACATTCATACCTTCTGCCGCCAGGAACGTGTTGGCCATAGCACCCGTGATGAACAGTGTGTCCACCTTAGCGATGACATTGCCAATCAGATCCAGCTTCGTGGAGATCTTGGAGCCACCGATAATGGCACCAACCGGACGCTCCGGATTCTCCAGCGCAGCCGACAGAGCCGATAGCTCAGCCTGCATCAACCGCCCGGCGAAAGACGGAAGATCATGCGCCACACCTTCGGTAGACGCATGGGCGCGATGTGCTGCCGAGAAGGCATCATTGACGAAAATATCGCCATTCTGCGCAATCGCCTTGGCGAATTCCGGATCGTTGGCTTCTTCACCCGCATGAAAGCGCGTGTTTTCCAGAACCAGCACTTCCCCATCATTGAGAGCCGCAACAGCAGCTTCAACAGTCGGGCCTACGCATTCCGGAACGAAACCAACCGGCTTGCCCAGAACTTCCCCAAGCTTTTCAGCAATCGGACGCAGGGACATGCCAGGAACGACCTTACCCTTCGGGCGGTCGAAATGGCTGAGGACCACAACGCGCGCGCCCTTACCGGCAAGCTCATTGATGGTCGGGGCAACGCGCTCGATGCGCGTGGCGTCAGTGATGACGCCGTCATGCATCGGCACGTTCAGATCAGCCCGGACGAGCACGCGCTTGCCGCGTGCCTCCAGGGTGTCGAGCGTGCGGAAAACCATGGGTCAGAGGCTCCCGAAAGCAGCAGCCGTGTCGGCCATGCGGTTGGAGAAACCCCACTCATTGTCATACCAGGCACAGATGCGAACGAGCTGGCCGCCATCGACCAGTGCCGTCTGTGTTGCATCAAACGTGGAAGACGCAGGGGAGTGGTTGAAATCCGTACTGACCAGCGGCGCCGTATTATACTCCAGAACGCCCTTGAGCTTACCTTCGGACGCAACGCGGATTGCTTCGTTCACGGCTTCAGCGGAAGCAGGAACGGTCTTCGGCACGAAGTCGAGCGAGACAAGAGAGACGTTCGGCGTCGGAACGCGGATCGCCGTGCCATCCAGCTTGCCCTTCAGGTGTGGCAGAACCAAGCCAACAGCCTTGGCAGCACCCGTGGACGTCGGGATCATGTTCAGAGCCGCAGCGCGGGCACGACGGGGATCCTTGTGCAGGGTATCCACCGTGCGCTGGTCACCGGTGTAGGAGTGAATCGTGACCATGTAGCCGCGCTCGATGCCGAACGCTTCGTCCAGAACGTAAGCGACAGGAGCAAGGCAGTTCGTGGTGCAGGATGCGTTGGAAATGACCTTCATGTCCGGCGTCAGAACGTCGTCGTTCACACCGAAAACAATGGTGGCATCCACATCCGTTGCAGGAGCGGAGACGATGACGCGCTTTGCGCCAGCTTCCAGCAGGGCAGCGGCCTTTTCACGCGTGGTGAAGAGACCCGTACATTCCATGGCAACATCGATGCCTTCGAATGGAACCTTGGACGGATCACGCTCGGCAGAAACGGTAATCGGACCGTAGGTACGGCCGTTTGCTTCAATGATGAGCGTATTGCCTTCAGCGCGGACCTTGCCCGGCAGGCGGCCATGCACGCTGTCATAGGCCAGAAGGTGTGCGTTTGCTTCGACCGAACCAAGATCGTTGATGGCTACGACCTCAACGTCCGTACGACCGCTCTCAATGATGCCGCGCAGAACGAGACGTCCGATACGTCCGAAACCGTTGATTGCGATTTTTACCGCCATGCCTGCCTACTCCGCTATTCTGACGAAAGGGCTTCTTCCATAGCACCGCCACAGCGAAGCAACAGGGGGTTGGCATAGTTTTTCATGAACTTGATGCGCTTAATCTTGCCGAAACCCTCCGTTCCTGCGACGGTCCCGCGCAATATGGCTGCATTTGTCCGACATTTTCGTTCGCCCCGAGGCATCATGGCTCCACGCGCTCTCTCTCTGGCAGGTTGCATCCTGCTGGCTACGCCCCTGCTCGCGGGCTGCAAACTGGTTGATCAGCGCACGTTCAACCCGCAGGCAGGCAAACCGCCTCAGCCGTACATCCCGCCACCGCCCCCGGCCCCGAAAGCGAAACCGCCATTCCTGCAAATCGAAGGCGGGACTCCGGAATCCGAATACGGCCCTGTCGTGGATCAGGCTGTTAAGTCAGCGTTGGCCCGCAAGGAAAATGTCCTCTTTATCGTCAGGCTTCTGGTCCCGCTTCAGTCTGATCCGGCCGCCCAAACCAAAGCCATGACAGAGGCGACACAAACGGATCTGGAGCCTGTTGCTCACAGGATCAGCGCGGCCGGTGCCCAGCCTATCCAGATCGAGATGCATGCTCTCACTGATCCATCGGTCCAGCGTCCGCTGATCCGTGTGGATGTTCGCTAAAACAAGACACCACGGAAACATCACTTTATGCCAAGTGCAGCCTGTGCCGTCCTGACCCATAATGCCGCTCCTCTTCTAAAGGAGTGGCTGCTGTGGCATCTGGCACTCGGTTTCGAGCGTATTCTCGTTCTCGATGCAGGGTCCACAGACGAGACGCAGGCTGTTGCACTCGCAGCAGAACATATTGGCCCGGTTGAACTTCATGAGTTCATCAGCGGCGATGAACTCTCTCCTGAAGAGCTCCGCGAGACTTTAACGGCCGAGGCGGCTCGTCTGGTAGGTCAGGAACAGGATTGGCTCTTGGTTCTGGACGTTGATGAATTTCTCGATGCGGACACAACGCTGGAGAACCTGCTGGCGACAGCGGGAGACGCTGACGCTATCGCCATCAACTGGTGCATCTACGGAAAGCCTCTCAAGCCTGTTCCGGCCTCTTCTGTCATTCAGGCATCCCCCTATCGGAGTGCCGTCACTTTCCCCGACAACCGGATGGCCCGTCTGTTTGTTAGGACGAAAAAACTCCCAACTTCGATAGACGTCCTGTCTCCGGACTTATCCCGTGAATGCATCGTCCATCCGAATGGCACGCCAGTCGATCGGATCGGCCCTGGTGTCGCTGTCTCCTGGAAAGGCGCGCGCATTCTTCATTATGTCTGGGCAGGAGATCCAGATATGCCTCATCATCTTGCAGATCATTATTTCTGCCGGGATGAGGAAGATCTATCCCCAAGACGACGACTGCCTGACGTCTCCATGATCCGGCACGATCTCATGGATACGCAGGCCTATCGGGGATTGGAAAATCTTCTTCAAAGCCTGACGCAAGAACCTGCCCTGGCACTCCCTGAACTGCCGGATGCAGGAAGCTCCATGCCGGACCATCGTCAGCATGAGCAGTTTTCCTTCCATCGTATCCGGCCCTCCGCCGAAGAGCGGCTGCTTTTAACGCCTCAGAGTGCTCCTCTGCCAACGCGCACACGGGCCTGTTTCATTCAGGATGTAACAGGCGATTTTCTGGTCGTAGGGACAGATGGATCTCCCCGCTTTTCCAGCGATCCGAATATAAAAACGACAGACAAACTGGTCGGCATTTATCAGGATAGCCATCCTGAAATCCTGATGCTCTCGTCTCTCAATGGGCATCCTGTTCAACTTGCGAACCAGTCTCTTCTTCGGCCTGTTCTGAAAATACGCTGGATTGAGGCCGACACATTCATTTTCGCGGATGATAGCGGGTTTGGTGACACCCTGTTCCAGTTCGTACCGACCGAGGAGACAATTTCTTTGGATCTGCCGGCCCTTCCAGCCCCCGACACAGCGGAAGGTCTGTCTTTCAAAGGATTCTGCGCGTGGTTTATTCGCCACTCTCACTGCGCATTGAGAGATGTAGCGCGCGTGATAGCTCTGCTCTCTGAAATGGGACGGAAAGATCTGGGAAACGCTGTACCAGAATTGCAAACGTTCCTCTGACTTTCAGAGAATACGTGACAGTACCAGACCGGCCAGCGTTCCCAGAACCAACAAGATCAGGCCATTCCGCAGACGGGCGCCAAACGGTGCTCCGGCCGGGAGCGCTGCCATAGACGTTGCGCTCTCCCGCAGCGCGACAATTTCTTCCTGTTGCGCACGCTCTTCCTCCTGCCGCTGCCAGACACGGCCGCTCATTCTGCGAATGTAATGGCCCGCATCAGCGGGCGTCGTTGCGGAATGATCCACCAGCCGCTCCGCCAACGTCCGATTGGCGGTATGCCCAACGCCCAGAACACGATGTGCCACACAGTTGGAGAGCGCCTCCAGCACCAGCGGATGCTCAAACACTGTGAAGTCGGAAACATCTCCGCCGCCACGGATCAGAACGATAATATCTTCCCGGCACGTGCCTATGGCATCCGCGATACGGTGCGGATCGGTCATGGCCACTGGAAGTGCGCGGACACGCTCTGAACGCCAGCCGCCCCCCAGCGCCTGAAGGAAGTCTTCTGAGACTAATGCGCTCGAGGACGCAGAATGAATCAGCAGCAGTCTGGCGTCCCGGCGGTCAGGGTAGGGCTGAAACTGCCAGCTCAATCCTCTCAGAACATCCAGCAGAGATCGCTCTGCCCGGTCCACTTTCTGACGGCCGGGATCATGTGGTTCAACGGTGAGCACTTCAAACCGGAGAGCAACCTGTCCCCGCAGATGGCGGGCTCGCAGACACCCTGTCACACGGACATAATCTCCGGCACGCACATCTGCTGCCGCCAGAACCAGCTTGGTCGCTTCCAGCGAAATGGACGTCCCAAGCTGCGGATCGACCAAGGGCAGCTGATAATATTTCTTGTATGCGTTAGGCGCTACGTCACCCAGCTGCCCCTCAACCGCAAGCGGGAAACCCCACTCTTCGAAGTGGGCACAAATCTCATCCAGCCGGGCCGTGAACAGATCCTGAACCTGAAGCGGTGACAGGACTGGCATGGCAGCCATATCACTGGCTGAAGAATCAGTTCGGGTGCGTCTCGGAAAAGCGTCCATGCCGCACCATATGGAGTAAGAACAGATGTTCTCACAGAGGGTGCAGCAGCCCTCACAACATTTTTTTATGTATTTTCAGAAGGTTGGTCCGTCTTGACCGGTTCTGCTCCTCAGGATCTTCTCCTCCGACTTCAAAAATCCAGTTTTCGGGCACGGTTTCATCTGGATGAACAGGCACGCCTCTACCTGGAAAGTCGCGGCCTGAATGCTGTCATGGAACATGGTGCTGCTTTCATCCGGGATCGTCTGGCACCTGCATGGCCGGCACAGGACGGAAAGCAGACGCCGATGCGAGGGCATCCGGTTTTCATCGCACAGCATGCAACGGGCTCATGCTGCCGGGGATGTCTCGCGAAATGGCATGGTATTGCCGCAGGAAAGCCTCTGACCAGCGAAGATCAAGAGGCAATTCTTGCCGTGTTACGAGCCTGGATTCTAAAGGACATGGGGACAGATGTTCCCAGTACGCCAGCTCAAGGTGTGTTGTTCTGAATTTTCTTACCCCGTGGCAAAAACCGCTCCGCCAGCAGAATAACAACAATCGCAAAAGCACCCATTTCGATTTGCGAACGGGTTTCCGCCTGAATCATCATGGCAATGATCGCAAGGGCAATCAGCGCAAGCGCCACGTATGCCCCAACGGCCTTCTGGGGCATGAGCTTTAACCGTCCCAGAACAAGCAGGGCGTTATTAAAAAGCATAAATCCGCCCGTCAGGCTGACAAGAACAGCAAAAATAACGCCCGGCGAGAGAACGGCCGTTACCGCAACCAGAATGGCACTTCCAACACTGGCGAGAAGCGCGCGCCGGGGAAGCTGCGTTTTAGGCTCAACCGCCAGAAAGACCGCGGGAGCATCTCCCTGTTCAGCCAGTTCGAACAGGATGCGAGAGGTGACGTAAATCCCGGAGTTCAGGCTGGAAAGGGCCGCTACGAGGATGACAATGCCCATTGCCAACCCGGCGAAAGGCACATGAAACCGGTTCAGAACCAACAAAAATGGTGACTGTCCCGGTACGATGTCACTCCACGGCGCCAGGCACAGGATCATCGAGATGGTCACAAGGTAGAAGCCACCAATACGAAGAGGAATGGTCCGTGTTGCGCGGGCAATGTTCACTTCCGTGTTGTCGGACTCGACCGCAGCCACCGTCGCAATCTCACTGCCGCCCATTGAGAACAGCACTGTCGGAATGACAGCAAGAAGTGCCATCAGTCCGTGGGGCATGACACCGCCATGCGCAAACAGGTTTTCCTGCACGGGGATGGAATGTGCCCCGAATGCCCAGATACCAATTCCGATGAAAAGTACGATAGCGGCCACTTTGATGGCCGAAAACCAGTACTCGAACTCCCCATACCCTTTGACGGAGAGGAGATTAATGGCGGTCATCACACCCAGAACGAGAAGTTCTAAAACGGCATAAGGAACCGGAATGTAGGGCGTGAGCATGGATGTTACGGCAATGGCTTCAACGCCAATGACCGTCACCCAGGTCAGCCAGTAGGTCCAGCCCGCGACGAAACCGAAGCGATCCCCAAGAGCATGGCGGATCTGTCCGAGAAATGACGCACGCCCTGGTGTCTGTGAAGCAAGGTCTCGCATCATGCCATTCACAAGCCAGACCAGAAGTCCCGCCAGAACGTATGACACGATGACGGCCGGCCCACCCATCGACAGGGCAGCCGAGCAACCGATGAAAAACCCAGCACCAATCACCCCGCCCAAGGCAATCATGACAACATGTCTCGTCCGGAGACTTTGGGCGAGTTGATCTGTCTGGGTCATGAAGTGTCCTTGTCCGTGGTCTGTGTCAGACTGGAAGATCCCTGTTATCTGCCAGGGTTTCCATGGTCATGTATGAGGTGATGGCATCCAGCTCGACCTTGCTGATGATCTGCTGATAGACACGATCGAAATCGTTCATGTCGCATGCCACGACCTTGAGAAGATAATCATACTCACCGGCAATCCGGTAAAAATCAACGATGTTTGGGATCGAAACGACCACTTTGCGGAACGTTTCAAACCATTCGTGTGAATGATGACGCGTCCTCATCAGCACAAAGACCGTCAATGTCAGGCCAAGCGCCTGAGCATTGAGACGGACGGTATCGTGGCTGATGATTCCACTTTCCCGCAGGGCGTTCAGGCGCCGCCAGCAGGCATTCTGGGAAAGGCCAACCTGTTCGGCCAGTTCGCGCTGGGACGGCGTCCCCTGCTTCTGGAGAATGCGAAGGATGGCACGGTCCGTTTGATCGATGATTCTGCTCATAATGATGTAAATGACAACAAAAAATCGGTTTTCGTCTACAAGAAAGAGACAGTTTCCTATCCGCCATTGAGATATTTTCCTCTGACGAGATCAGGTAAGAGGACAGGGCATCATGGAAACGATCGGCAGTCTCGACAACAGTGCAACAGCGCTGGAGCAATTTGAGAAAATGCTCCGTGCAGGTGGTCGCGACGCCCTCCGTAAGGGCGTCCTTGGAGACGGCACGAAGTTCATGAGCCCCTTTGGTGTTCAGTCGCTTCTTTATGCAGACTATGTCGCTTCAGGCCGCGCGCTTGTTCAGGTTGAGACATTCGTCATGAACGAAGTTCTTCCCTACTACGCCAACAGCCACACTGAAGCGTCTTTGTGTGGGGCATACATGACGCGGATGCGGAATGCGGCGCGTGATGCGATTGCTCGCCTTTGCCATGCCCCCAAGGATCGTTTCACGACCATTTTCATGGGCAACGGCGCGACGGCAGGCCTGAACCGTCTCGTACATCTGCTGGAAATCCCTGCCCGCTGTGCTGCTGGAAATCGCCCGATCATTTTCATTGGCCCGTACGAGCATCACTCCAATATCCTCCCATGGCGGGAAAGTGGCGCCGAGATCATCGAGATCCCGGAAGCTGAGAATGGTGGTCCAGATCTTGTCATTCTTGAACATGCACTGACCGCCTGCGACGAAGGCCGCCTGAAAGTCGGCTCTTTCTCCGCAGCATCAAACGTCACCGGCATCATGACGGATGTAGATGCCGTAACGGAACTTCTGAAAAAGCACGGTGCTCTGGCGATCTGGGATTATGCCGGTGCCGCTCCGTATCTTCCAATCGATATGAAGCCTGGCACGCCTTTCGAAAAAGATGCCGTGGCGGTGTCCTGTCACAAGTTTATCGGTGGCCCGGCAGCCTCAGGCGTTCTGATCGTCCGCAATGACGTCGTGACGCGATGCGGCCCGGTTCTCCCAGGCGGAGGAACAGTACGGTTCGTTTCCCCCTGGAACCATGACTACACCACAAGCCTTGCGGCTCTCGAAGAGAGTGGAACACCCGATGTGGTGGGAGACATCCGCGCGGCACTGGCCTTCATCGTCAAGGACGTCATTGGCCAGACTTTCATAAGCGACCGCAATGCGGAGCTTCGCGCCCGCGCTGTTGCCCGTTGGAGCAAAAACCCGAATATCCGCATTCTTGGTCACGCCACAGCTGAAGCGCTACCTATCTTCTCTTTCCAGGTCCGGGATGCAAGCACAGGTGGCTTCATCCACCAGCAGCTTTTCACGCGTATGCTGTCGGACCGCTATGGCATTCAGGTGCGTGGAGGATGTGCTTGTGCAGGACCATATGCCCATCGCCTGCTCGACATTGACGAAGCGGCCTCGGATGCAATTCGTCAGGCCATTCTGTCTGGGCAGGAAATCGAGAAGCCCGGCTGGACACGCCTGAATTTCAGCGTGCTGATGGATGATGCCAAAGTCGAACGCATTCTCGATGCTGTCGATGATCTGGCGCTCGACCCGCATTCGGTCGCAGCCGCTTACGAATGCGACATCTCGACAGCCCGGTTCCGTCCAAAAGCGGCTGCTTAACCCGGACAGGGACGCTCTCTCGCCATCCCTTCATCTTCAAGCCAAAACGGGGCATCTTCCGGACAACAGCAGGAAGATGCTCCATGAAGACTTTGACCGCCGTCGAAACGCGAAAACTGCTTCCCTTTCCCGCTCTCGTGGAAACACTTCGGAGAGCAGCTCAGGACTATCATGCTGGACAGATTTCCTGCCCTGAACGCATGGTTGTGCCAACGCTTGATCGCTCCGGAACGGTCATGTCGATGGTTGCGTGTGCGCCTGATATTCTCACGACAAAACTTCTGACCCTTTATTCTGGTAACTCCGCACGCAGCCTTCCTGCTATTCAAGGGCAAGTCATGTGCATGGATGCTGTCGATGGGCAGTTTCTGTTCGCATTAGATGGCGTTGCTACGACAGAGCGACGGACCGCTGCCATCTCTATGCTGGGGTTGGACTGCTTTCGCCCAGACATTCTGGAAACGGTTCTTCTCATTGGTACCGGCGTACAGGCCAAAGCTCATCTGGAAGCGCTGAATGTGCTTTATCCGGGCCTCACGGTTTACATTCGTGGCCGCTCCCGTGAGAGCGTAGCCGCGCTGACAGGAAGCGACGCATACCCTGCCCTGAGACTTCGCAACGATGACGAAGCCTGTGACCCAGATGTGGTCATCACCGTGACCAGCAGCCAAAGTGTTCTGTACAACGCGCGCCCAAAGTCTACGCGGTTGATTATTGGGGTGGGGGCTTATCGACCGGAAATGATTGAAATTGGTCCGGCCCTCGTCAACGGAAGTACCTGTATTGTGGATGATCCCGTTGGTGCACCGTCAGAGGCGGGAGACATCGTTCAGGCAGGGAAAAACTGGGAAGAGGTCCAACCTCTGGCCGCTTACCTATCCGGCAAAGAAAAACCGGAAGGTCCGGTATTTTTCAAGAGTGTCGGCTGTGCTGCGTGGGATCTGGCAGCGTGTCGCCTCGCCCGGCAAACACTGGGCCTCTAGGAGGCGGCACCCCGCCCGAGAATACTGCTCGGACGGGAGAAGCTATTTTTTACCAAAGATAGACCAGCTTCATGTAATACGCATTCGTCTCAGGCACGTTTCTGCCATCGACAGAATGAGAATACCGCCCGGTTAATGAGACGCGCTTGGAAATATTGACCATGGCGCCCACACCCAGTGCGACTTCACGCCCACTGGATTCACTTACCCAACTGTTGGCAGTGTTGTCCCGGATTCCAGCCGTGTTCTGCCAGTCGAATGCAAAGAACGGCTCAACAATCTTGCTCGCTTTCCAGCTGAAACGCAGGTTGGAATGAAAGACCGTCCCGGGCGAATAGCTGTGCTCGCCTGTCTTGTGCTTCGTGGATGCTACAATCGCACCCAGATCCCCATCGAAGCTGAAATGCTTCCATTCATAATCGAACATGAAGCTGGACAGGTTTGACCAGTAGCTCGGGGACAACGCATCCCGTGTGCCAACCGGCGTCTGCATGAAGGTCTGGATACCGAAGGTGCTGTGAGCATTCGGCTTGAACCAGACGGCAGGGCCCACGATTGTCGGACCGAGGCCACCGTAATCCTTGCCCTGTGCCAGAACGAAACTTTCCGACTGAATGACTTCAAACGCAAAACCGACATGCGGCAGAGCGTCGAAGCTGCGGAAGTGCACGTACTTCGTCATACCCGCCCAGGTGTGGCTTCCCCCAGTGGGCTGACGCCGGCCACCACTGTCATAAGTGTTTCCCGCGACATTCCCATCTCCGTACTGCACGAGCACGTTGAACGGTTTGAAGTCCACCGGCAGGTCGTATTCATGCGGGCCGATGATGGCCAGAGGAATATCAGCAGCATGTGCCGCAAGGGCTGGCAGGAGGGAGGAAGCGGGCAATAGAATGCTCAGGGCCCGGAGACACCCTCCGGACCAGATTTTGCGAACCATGACTTTTATTTCCGTAGAACAAGAAACTGGAGCGCCTCCAGTAAAGAAAGCGCTCCAGTAGTAATAAGGCCAGATCAGTGCGCGGCTGCGCCCTGCTGTCCGTCAATCGTGTAAGCGATGATATAGTCACCGCTGCGGGTGCCAAGGCCCCCATGACCGCCAGCGGCAATCAAAACATACTGCTTCTCGCCGATTTGATAGGACATCGGGGTTGCCTGTCCACCAGCCGGCAGACGGTCACGCCAGATAACCTTACCGGTCGAAACATCAAAGGCACGCAGGTAATCGTCAGCTGTCGCACCCATGAAGGATACGCCACCCTTTGTGATGACACTGCCACCGATGTTGTACATGCCGGTCGGAAGCGGAAGGTTGTTGTGCGTCCGGAAAGGACCGGTGTCGCGCGTCGTACCAACCGGGTGTTGCCAGACAATCTTTTTTGTCACCAGATCGATAGCGGTAATCGTACCCCAGACTGGTCCCTTGCAGGGGATCTGAAGCGGGTTCAGCCACGGGCTGGTGTAAGCGATGTAAGGCGTACCGTAGTCAGGAGAGACACTAAGCGCATCGCCCTTGGCTTCTGGCTTGTCACCCTTGCCATCCCACTTCGGCAGGATACCACTGGTTTCAGCGTGGTTACGCTTCTCCAGACGGATGCGGAACGGCAGGTAGCTGGCGTTGGCGATCAGCAGCTTGCGCTGCGGGTCGATGGACGCACCCTGCCAGTCAACCACACCATAGAATGCCGGATAGACGATCGTCGTCTTGCCAACATGCGGCGGCGTGAACTGACCTTCATAAGCAGACTGACGGAACTGGATGCGGCAGATCATCTGATCCAGCAGCGTCGCGCCCCACATGTCGCTTTCTTTGAGGTCTGGCGGCGTCAGAGACGGCAGACCAACAGCGAAAGGCTGCGTCGGAGAAACATGGTCGTCTGCGGCAACGCCAGCAGTTGGAACCGGACGTTCCTCAACCGGGTAACCCGGAACAGGCTTGCCTGTGCGACGGTCCAGAACGAAGAACTCACCGCGCTTCGTGGTCTGGATCAGAGCCGGGACGGTTTCACCGTTCGGGCCTGGCAGATCAACCATCGACGGGCCAATGGCCAGATCCATGTCCCACAGATCGTGATGCACGGTCTGGAAAGTCCAGCGACGCTCACCGGTTTCGATGTCGAGGGCAATCGTTGCACTGGAGGTTGCATCGTCGAACGGACGGCGTGAACCACCCCAGTTGTCCGGCGGGGAGTTACCCATCGGCAGGTAAAGCAGGCCGAGGTTCTCATCTGCCGTGTAAACGCCCCATGCATTCGGGGTGTCACGCGTCAGCTCGTCGTTCGGGCCAGGCTTCCAGTTTTCCGGGTTGTGACCGGCATCCCATGCCCACTCGATTTCACCGGAAATCGGGTTGAACGCACGGATTGCACCGGACGGCTCGAAGTTCGCCTGGTTATCAAAGATCCAGCCACCAAGAACCACACGATCCTTCACCACCAGCGGCGGAGACGTCACGAAGTGGAAACCATGCGGCACATGACCAAGATACTGGCGCAGGGAGATGAAGCCGTGCTCGCCGAAGTCTTCACAGGGCTTGCCTGTTTCAGCATCGACAGCAAGAAGACGAACGTCACCAACCGGGGAGAAAATACGCTTCTGGCAGGCCTTGGAGCCATCAGGAGCGGTATAGTCGTCCGGAGCCTTGTAATAGGAGACGCCGCGGCAGGCGAGATAGACGTTGGCAGCCAGATCTTCAGCAGCAGGCTTCGGATCGAACTTCCACTTCACCTTACCCGTTGCGGCATCAAGGGCCATGACCCAGTTATGCGGCGTGCAAAGGTAGAGCGTGTCATCAACCTTGATCGGGGTAACCTCGAGGTTGAACTCGTGGCCTTGATCCGGACCGGCCACAACACCTTCGTCAGCCTTCTGGACGTCACCCGTCTGGGTAACCCAGGCGCGCTTCAGGTTGCTGATGTTGGCAGGCGTGATCTGACCCAGCGGGCTGTAACGATCACCGCCGACCGTACGGCCATAAGCAGGCCAGTCAGCTGCGGGCGTGCCCTTGCCGGTTTCGTCAACCTGGCCAGATGCAGCCATACGCTCGGCCGGAAGCGTGCCATTGATGGAATAGGACGTGAAGCAGCTTGCAACGATCGCCACAACGGCGATGGCTGCAGAACCAGCCAGTTCGCGCTTGTCCGCAGCCCAGGACGCATTGGAGCGCCAGACCCACGGCAGAAGCATCCAGCAGGCAATGCCAACCAGAGTGAACAGACGAACTTCCAGCCCCCAGATGTTGAAGCCGACTTCAACAACAGACCAGATCGTGGCAACCAGCAGCAGACCTGCATAAATACGGCCTGCCTGAGACGGGTTCTTCAGGCTGACGGCAGCCGCCGCAAGCATGACGAGACCAGCCAGCGCATAGAACCAGGACCCACCGAGCACGAGCAGATAACCGCCCCCACCCAGCAGGAACAGCCCAACAAGCGCGAGCAGGATAGAGGTTACTGGAGACAGCACCCTCTGGAGAGAAGAAGACATGACACCTCGTTTTTCAAAAATATGGAAAACCACTTTTTCTGAAATATTTTGTCTCTCTTAATCGCTTAAGGAGCAGGATATGATCCGTCCCCCATATGACTGTGCGAGGGCAGAAAACTGCTGCGCAGGTCTGTCCCTGCCGGCCGGATGATTGTCTTGAAAAGCTTGTTTCTCATCCATGCATCCAACCCCTCGCCAAGAGCGTTACAACAGAAAGGTGAGAGCTACCGGTGGACGAAACTTTCGTCTGAAAGATACCGGCACCAGTCAGTCACGCACTCTGACTGCCTTGTTCCTTCCACAACCCGCGCGACGCTATCCATGATCGAAGCTCTTTCACCCGATTGTGACTACATCGTCGCCACCTGTCGCAGTTCTGAGACACATCTGAAAATCGAGAGACACTCATGACCGGCATTACGCCACAAACCGGTCTGTCCGAGTCATGGATCCGGTGCTCCACCAGCTATAATCTTGATCCGGCAGAGCGGTGGGAAACACGTCTTCTGAGCCAGCCGGAGTTGCGTTTTATCAGCAACCGCACGCGTCTCCTGATCCAGCATGCGCTGCCAGAAATGGAGCGCCTGCATACGATGGTGATGGCGCTCGGCTTTACCGTGATGCTGGCTGATGCAAATGGCGTTGTACTGTCACGCCAGACCAGCCGTGACGACCTGACAGGATGCCGTCGGTGGGGTTTTCAGGCTGGTGCACTCTGGGACGAAGCGAATGCCGGCACAAACAGCATCGGAACATGCCTTCAGGAAAAGAAGCCTGTCATGGTGCTTCAAAGCCAGCACTGGCGGCTATGCTTCCGGGGCCTGACGGGCATTGCGGCCCCTCTTTATAATGCTAGTGGAAAACTGGCAGGTGTTCTGAACATCTGTTCCTTTGCGGGAAACGATATCCTGCCATTTGCAGGTTTGCTGATGGAGACCATGACGACCACGGCTCGTAAGATCGAAGAAAGGCTGTTCCGGGAATTTTTCCCCAACGAGACGATCATTACGCTGGGTCTGGCTACAGCGAGTTCAACACCGCTAGTTGCGCTAAATACTGATGGACATGTGCAAGGCGCCACACATGCGAGCCGGGAACGCATGCACTGGCCGGAAGGCGAGCTGGAGCACCTGCCTGCTCTGATGAACTTTCTGGACTCAGAAGATGAGCTGAGTTTCCGAAAAGCCGAGGTCCACGTCATCCGCTCAGCCCTAGCCACTACGCAGGGCAATGTCAGCGCAGCAGCTCGGACGCTTGGCATCAGCCGCTCTACGCTTCATCGCAAAATCAAGATGCTAAACCTCATGCCGTAAGCATGAAGTTTAGCTTGCAAATAGCTCTTCGTACTCGGCAGCCTTGAAACCTACACACACGATCTTGCCCTCACGTTCCAGAACAGGTCGTTTGATCATGGAAGGTTGAGCTAGCATCAAGTTGATAGCTTTCTCCTGGGTCATATCTTCCTTCTGCTCTGGTGGCAGCTTGCGAAACGTCGTGCCAGCCTTGTTGAGCAATATCTCCCAACCGACCTGACCGACCCAACCGTCAAGAACCGCCCTTGAGATCGCATTCTTCTTGTAGTCATGGAATGCGTAATCAATACCATGATCAGTCAACCAGACCTGGGCTCTTTTCATAGAATCACAGGCTTTGATGCCATAAAATATGATCAGATTATTCATCCTGTTTTCCTCACAATCTTTCTGCCCTAGGTAGCTATATTCTTCAACCGATTGGTGGTTCGGGTCTTCGAGTGATTTGTGGTGTGGTTCGGTAGAGCAAAACGCAAAACCCCCGCTGTCTCGATGAGATAGCGGGGGTTTAAAACTGAATCACTGGTTGCGGGGGCCTGCAACCAAAGAAAACTGCTGCTTGTCAGCGGGTTCGTTGAACGATTGGCAGCATAGTTAAGCGACTGAAACATTTGAAGCTTTTTTCTTCACTTTCGTTTGGTCCTTGACCGCCCTTACTCCGAAAGACCCGGACGGCCCCTGCCCTACGTCCAGTCTCTTACTGTGATAGAGACGATGGATCTCCTTTCCCGCGATCAGGAAGGCACCAGTGCGGATCTTCGGTTCACACCTCAGGGAAAACCAGCCTGTAGCTGGTGCTTCTTCCTCCCGCAGCCTCCCGAACCAGAATATCGCGTGATACGAGATCATTAATATCTCGCAGGGCGGTATCCGGGGACGTCTTTGCAAGCTTTGCCCATTTGGATGAGGTCAGCTTACCTTCAAACCCGTCGAGCAGACGGTTAAGCATGAGACGCTGCCGATCATTGATCGATTGACCGGCCAGATTGTCCCAAAACCTAGCCTTCTGGATGACTTTTCCTAAGACCAGCTCAGCACGGTCAAAGGCGCGATCCAGAGCGCCCAGAAACCAGTGCAGCCAAGGCGTAATGTCTATATCTCCCTTCTGGGTGACCTCAAGGATGGCGTAGTAATCCTTCCGTTCCTGACGGATCTGGGCCGACAGGCTGTAGAAACGCTGCTCTGTCTGTTCCGAACACGCCAGCATAAGGTCGCCGATGGCCCGGGCCATGCGCCCGTTTCCGTCCTCGAACGGATGAATGGTGACAAACCACAGATGAGCAATGGCTGCCTTCAGCACGGGGTCCAGCGTCTGCGTTCTATTGCACCAGTCGAGAAAGGCCTGCATCTCCGCGGGCAACCTGCTGGCTATCGGCGCCTCATAATGAACCTTCTCCCGTCCGACGGAACCTGACACGACCTGCATGGGGCCCGTTCTGTCATCACGCCACTCTCCGACCAGAATGCGTGCCATGCCGTTTCGCCCGGTAGAAAACAAAGCCGCATGCCAGGCGAACAGCCTTTCTTCGGTCAAAGGCTCAGCGTAATACCGGGTTGCGTCCAACATCATCTCTACGACGCCTTCGACATCCCGATCCACCGATGCCAGCGCGCCAATATCCATACCCAGTCTCCGGGCAATGGAAGACCTTACCTGCTCACGATCAAGGTTTTCACCCTCGATCTCGCTCGACTTGATGACATCGTCCGTCAGGGTCTGAAGCACGGCTTCTGACCTGAAATCGAAGCCGAGACTTTCCATACGGCCCAGGAGGCGTCCCTGCCGATGACGCACGGCGGCCAATTCTTGGGAGATGGCATCATTGTCCCACCGGAAATTCGGCCAGTCTTCATGCTGATGAATGTATCGCGCCATATTTTCTGCACTCCATGCGGAGAATATGGCGCGTAATCACCGCAAGCTGCAATGCCATATCCGCATGAGACGCGGCGAATATGTCCGTTATCCCCACATCTGTTGGTCGAGTAGTCAGCAGAGAAGTCACTCTGCCCTGAAAGGCCATACCCACCTTTATTATTTCGACAGCAATGGGGGGGGAAGAACGAACCCGCTACGCGGGATTGGTGCGGTGTGCAGGTCTGTCACCACGGCGTGAGCGATCTGTTTTATTTGGAACTGTCCTGATCGGGCCAAGCACTCTGGCTTCTTCCCACCAGAAGGAGCCGGATGATGACAGAGTCCCTGTGCATTGCTGCAATCAGTCCCCTTCGCCAGCGCCTGCTTGATGACATGGCGGTGCGGCGGTTCTCCCGGGAGACGCAGCGCAATTACCTTCGCGATGTCGGCCGTTTCGCCACGTTTCTGGGCCGCTCACCCCATACGGCAACAGTCGAGGATGTGCGCCAGTTCCAGATTGCGCAGAACGCGGCTGGCATGCCGACACCGACCATGAATGCCATCGTGCCGGCGCTGCGGTTTTTCTTCACCCAGACGCTCGACCGCCCCGACCTTGCACGCAGGCTGGTCCGGGTAGCGCAGCCCCGCAACATGCCCGTGGTGCTGAGCCGCGATGAGGTTGCCCGGCTGCTCAACGCGACCGTATGCCTCAAGCATCAGGCCGCCCTTTCGGTCGCCTATGGGGCAGGCCTGCGGGTGGCCGAGGTCGCCGCTCTCAAGATCAGCGATATCGACAGCGAGCGTATGCTGCTCAGGGTCGAGCGGGGCAAAGGGGGACGATATCGCAACGCCATGCTTCCGGCAGACCTTCTGCCCCTGCTGCGGGAGTGGTGGAAGGCCGGACGCCAGCAGGGCGTGATGCATTCCGGTGGCTGGCTTTTTCCCGGCCAGGACACCATAGGCCCATCAGCACACGGCAGCTCCATCGTGTGGTTGTCGATGCCGCGCGGGCTGCTTCGACCACCAGACGTGTGGGGCCTCATACCCTGCGGCACAGCTTTGCCACGCACCTGCTTGAGGATGGTGTCGATGTCCGCGTAATCCAGGTTCTGCTGGGTCATTCCCGTCTGGAGACCACGGCCCTTTATACAAAAGTTGCGACACGGACCGTGCGGGCCGTCATCAGTCCGCTCGACAGACTGGGTATGCTGGCGACAACGCAGGCGAGGCCCGACGGCTGATCCCCGGGCGGGGGCGGTCATGTCTGCCTCCCTCGAACTGGGGGACATCTTCCGGGCTGCCGGCCCTGCCTGGCGGTCAGCCCATGCCGGCCGTCTCCCCCTGCAGCAGCTCAAGGTCATGTCGGCGATCGAACATTGTCGCACCGCGGCCCTTGGTGGTCATGTCGCGGCCTGCGGGGACTGTGGACACTGGCGGATCGCCTATAACAGCTGCCGCAACCGTCATTGTCCGCGCTGTCAGGGGAACGCCGCGCGGACATGGCTGGCCGAGCGGGAGGCCGATCTGCTGCCGGTCGGGTATTTCCATGTCGTCTTCACCCTGCCAGCGCGGATCGCCGACATCGCGCTCCAGAACAAGGCCGTTCTCTACGCCCTGCTGTTCCAGGCCGCCTCGGAGACGATGATGACGATCGCCGCCGATCCCCGGCATCTGGGTGCCCGCATCGGCATTACCGCCGTGCTGCACAGCTGGGGTTCGGCGCTGACCCACCATTCCCACGTGCACATGATCGTGCCGGGTGGCGGTCTCTCGCCCGATGGCCGGCGCTGGATCTTGTCACGCCCTGCCTTCCTGCTGCCCGTTCGCGTGCTGGGCAAACTGTTCCGCCGCCTGTTCCTGACCCGGCTGCGCGCACTTTTTGCTGCCAACCGGCTGGTCTTCCGGGGACACCTTGCTTCCCTGGCAGAGCGTCGTGCCTTTCTGCAGTATCTGGCGCCTGTGCGCAACAGGCGCTGGGTCGTCTACGCTAAACCCCCTTTTGCCGGTCCCAAAGCGGTACTGGCCTACCTGTCGCGCTATACCCACCGCGTCGCCATATCAAACCGCCGCCTCCTGGCGTTCAACGAAAACGGTGTGACGTTCCGCTACAAGGACTACCGGCGGGACACGGCCCACCAGCAGCAGGTCATGACACTCACCACGGATGAGTTCATCCGCCGCTTCATGCTGCATGTCCTGCCACGGGGATTTCATCGCATCCGCCATTATGGCCTGCTGGCCAGTTCCAGCCGCAAGGCCAGCCTAGCCCGGGTGCGGGAACTGCTGAAGGTCATATCCACACCCGCGCTAGAAGTCCCGGAAGCCGAACCGGTCACGCCACCGCCGTGCCCATGCTGTGGTGGTCCGATGGTCGTCATCCAGATCCTTCCCCAATGGTGCCAGCCCCGAGGGCCACCACGGGCGACTGATCCGGCCGGGGGATCACCATGACAGCCCCCAGAGACCACAGCATGACCGATCCCGATGCCGGAGTGGCTCCGCCCCGGCAAACCGGGGCTCCTGTACGCATCACTGGAGAATCCGGGAAAATCGCCGCCTGCACCGCAAGTTCTGTCATCGCGTCATGCAGATCCGATCACAAAAACCCGTTCCAGTTCCACAAACGCACCTGTATGCTCAGGCTCAGGCTCTCCCCCGGGTAGCGCCAGTTGCAAATTCCCCATAACTGAGTCCCGGTGTCGCGGGTTCGGTCTTCCCAGACTTTCGTACGCCTCTCGGCGTCCGAAACCCTTCAGGGAAGCAGAATGTCAGCTTTTGGGAGTCATGACCAGCGAACTAGACACTCACGTAAACGACTTTCTTGACGGCTTCGCGGATACTTGAGCGCAATTGCAGTCCGGACGACAGGTGTAGTGCGGCTTGCGGAGAGATATAATATATTAGCCGTCAATCTAGTATTTAAAGTCAAATTGGGGAGCCTAGGCCGGGATAACGAAATATAATCGCATCCCGGTGACTTTTCGCAGCGCGACTGTGATGGCCGGTGAGGAGTGAAAAGACCGCCAAATTCGATCAGATGGCATGACGTTCCAATTTTAAACATCACTCTATTGCCTGGTCGCTTTGTTATGGACAATAACAGGGCTTGGTGAAGAATGAACCTGTGCCTATCGCTGATGTCTGATTGAAAGATCTATAGATGAATGATGTTCGCACCCAGGCTGCCCGTGGCCTTTTAGCATCGTTGCGGACGCGCCTCTTGGACCTGACAGCGACAAACCCTCTTATATCGTTCAATCATACGAGGAACACCGGCAGCAGGACTCATCTGAGAGCAGTAGATATCGACATCAATGCGCTCGTCCAAGCTTTAATGGAGGGCCAGGATGTGACACTGTATGCCCTCCCGCCTCTGGACGATATTCAGACCGATGCTTTCGAGGATCTCGACGACGAATTTTTGGCCATCGAAGGTGCCACCCATGAAGAAACGGGTGGGGATGGGGACACGGACGACGCTGCTGGAAAAGTAGCAACAGGTGGTCGCCAGAGTCCTGCACAAAAGAAGAAGCGCAAGCCAGCGGTCACGCGCGCCGCCATAGAGGCACATGCTATCCGGTCGGGCATCGATGTTTCCTACGAGATGTGCAGGGCCCCCAACAGGGATGCGTCTGGCGTCAGCTTTCAGACGTTGCTCTGGCCTGAGTCTTTTCAGAAAACGGCTTCTAAGATTTACGATACCGTAAGAGGCCATCAGGAAGAGACCGGGATTAACACGTTACATCTCGCCCTTGGTTCTTTGGAATGGTACGAAACCGAATACTCGGACAAGGCATTCACAACTCCACTTGTGGTCCTTCAAGTTGTCCTCGAGCGCAAGGTTATTCATGGAGTTTACAAATACAGCCTATCATCCGCCGATGTATCTCCGCAGGTCAACAGGACTCTATCCGAGAAATTATACAACCAGTTCAGGTTCCGATTGCCGGACCTGACTGACGAAACGGATATCTGGGAGTACTTCGACAGAGTCGCGGAAATCATTTGTGCATCACGTCCAAGGTGGTGTGTAAGGCCCTATGTGACACTGGCCCAGTTTCCATTTGCTCGGCTAGTCATGTTCAATGATCTCAGTGAGGAAGCTTGGTCATCTGAGCTCGCAGAAAGACCATTGATTAAGGAAATTCTCGGGGGAAATGAAGGTGACGGCCCGGTCGCGCAGCGGTTTGCCGCCGAGCATGATGTCGACGGGAGCGAGGTTAGAGGCGTGGTGCCCTTTATTGCTCTAGAAGCGGACGCCAGCCAGCATAGCGCTATCTATGACGCCATGAGTGGCAAAAACCTGGTTATCCAGGGGCCTCCTGGAACGGGCAAGTCGCAGACCATCACCAATATCATCGCTGCCGCCATGGCAGCTGGAAAACGCATCCTTTTCATTGCTGACAAGCAGGCAGCGCTCCAAGTCGTCAAAGCTAGGCTCGATGAAGTGGGGCTTGGTGACTTCTGCCTGGATCTTCATTCTGGCAGGAGCAGGAAATCCATCGTCATGGAGGATATGGCCAGACGCATGGATCTCCATATGACGTGGAGAGACCAGAGGGCCCTGGATACCAGTCAAGCAGAGCTCGATAGGCGTCGATCTGCGCTCAACGACTACGCGTCAATCATGAATCGCCCTTTCGGTCAGACACAGATGACTGTTCATGACATCCTCTGGTCCGACCGACGCAGAAGGACCAAGGCGGGGAATGTCTCATGCGGGTTGGAAAAGGTTATTATCCACAACGCCGAAGCCATGACGACAGTCACGGTCGAGAATACTCGCGCTAGATTGAGACGCTTCGAGTATCAGGCCACACCTATGAAGGCCGCCTGGCCAGATATTGCTGCTCATCCATGGTTCGGCATGATGAATACAGGCATAGCCAGCGTCGAATTCGGGTCAATTATCCGGGCGGTAGAAATGGCGGCCGAGAGTGCGGAACGAACGGTCGAGGCTTCCAATGCACTACTTTCGATAGGTTTCAACAAGGAGACTTTTCACGCCCAACTGATGACCGGGGCCAAGTCCCTTATCGATCTGAACGTCCCGTTGGATCTGCCCTTTCCTTATTACAGTGCACTTCGTTCTCGCCATCTGCGACAGGAAACAACGGAGTGGTTATATAAATGTGAGACATGCGCAGACAGCCTTCAGAAGGTCGTCGCATGGGGATTCGAGGAAGCGACAGGGGACTGCGCCGCGGACGCCACGAAATATGAGAAGATGGCAGACCGGATCGCCGCTGCCATAAGCCTTGTGGGGCGCAGCTTTCCGCCCGGCCTGACAGTGGGCGGCATGCAGGAATGGGCCGACGCGCTCATGAAGGATGGCGAAAGGCTCCATGAACTCGTTGACACTGCGCTCCTGATTTCCAAGTCGGCTGGTGACACGGATCCGGTATCCCGCGAGGACATAAGGGCACTCCTCACTTTTACCGGCTGCCTTCATACGCTCGACCTCTCATGGATTGACAGGCTTGGCCCCGGCCTGACAGGACGTAACGCGCAACAGACCTTTGATGCTGTGAGACGCGATTGCCAAGCAGTTCGCGCACAGGCCGACGATTTGGCCGCGACCTATCATATGGCCGCCATCCCAGAGGCCGCGACCCTAAGAGAAGCGGCCACGGCCCTGAGGGCGGCGGGCCTCATGGCATTCATGAACTCGGCGGTGAGACAGGCGACACGTATTTATCAGGGACTGAGAAAGATCCCCTCACCCGCGTCTCGGACCGAGATGGCCGCCGGACTGGATGTGTTGGCCGCACATAAGGAGAAGGTTGTTGGTCTTGCCTCGAACAGTGACTACAAGACTCTGATCGGACCGAATTATCGGGGCTTCGAGACGGATTTCGAGCTTGTCGAACCACCCTTCGCATGGGTGGTCTCCGTCAGGCGTCAGATGCTCGAATTCGGTGAAAGGGGAACTCGCCTGAGAGATGTACTGCTCACCGGTGGCCCCGATGCTCTTGAGCGGCTATATGTCAGCCTCCGAAGCGTCCCCCTTGAAAGAAGTCTTGAGCATCTATCCCAGCTTAATGGCATCTCTAGTCCTCCGCAGGAGGCTACCGCCATAAGGGTCAGGGCGTCCCAAGTACATGCCGCAGCCGATCAACTGCGCGACTGCGGGATTGGTCAGAGCATCGGACTTTCGGATATCCACACCATTGTCTCGGATCTGCGGTGCGCGAGCCAATGGTTAAAGAAAGTCATGCCGCCGGATCTGCTGCTCTCCGCTGTAGGGGAAAGGATCATTCAGCCGTTGAGGGACAGCCCCGCCATAAAGCAAGCCATAGATGTAGCGGAAGACATCGCGAAATTGTCACTGCCGGAAGAAGTGACGGACTACGTTTTTCGATCGTCACCGGACCAGCTTGCCAACCATGTAAAGCCTCTCGCGGAAGCTTTTTTGGATGCGGTCCTGAAGATGCAGGAAGATTCCAATTTCGCCCGCAAGCTCCTAGACATCGATGACAGAAATTTTTTCGGAGAACCCAGCGACAAGCTTTCCCCCCAAGTCATCGCTAAACGTTTCAAGAAAGCCAGTGATGCCGCCCATGACATGGGCGAATGGGTGGCATTCAACCGCGAACGCCAGGCTCTCGTCGTGGAAGGGTTGGGAGAACTTCTCGTTTACTGGGAGAACACGTCTTCGACACTATCCATGGTCGAGATGTTCGAACTGGCCTACCACCATAATCTGGTGAAGGCCGCGTTTTCGGCGTACCCCGTGCTGGAAGAATTCAGCGGCCTGTCGCAGGAGGAATGTCGACAGCGTTTTGCCGACCTGGACCGCCAAGCGACCGTTTTAGCAAGAAAGAAGCTAGCCTACGCGCTGAGCTGCCGTGAGCCTCCCGCCGGCAATCGTGCGGGACGGAGGTCCGAGTGGACGGATTATGCGCTTTTGCAGAATGAAACGAACAAGCAGAAGAGGCATATTCCTCTTCGCAAGCTTTTTGACCAGGCGGGAGACGCGATTCAGGCTCTCAAGCCCTGCTTCATGATGTCGCCCATTTCGGTGGCGCAATACCTCAAGGCGGAGGGGCTAACCTTCGATTTGCTGGTTATCGATGAGGCGTCGCAGATGCTGCCCGAAGATGCGATGGGAGCAATAGCTAGGTCAGCACAGATTGTCGTCGTCGGGGACCATATGCAGCTTCCACCGACTAATTTCTTCGGCGCGGCCAAAGAGGATATAGGCGACGATGACGAGGATGAAGGAACTGTTGAGGCGGAATCTATCCTGGATCTTGCCAGCAGTACCTATCAGCCAACACGTCGCCTGCGCGTGCATTACAGGTCCCGTCATGAAAGCCTTATCGCCTTCTCCAACCGCCGTTTCTATGATGATGCATTGATTGTTTTTCCATCACCAGGAGACGCGAGCGCCACTGCCGGCGTTTCGCTTCTCAACGTCGACGGGATCTATTCGGGCAACGTTAACCCTAAGGAGGCAGATGCCGTCTGCGCTGCGGCTGTCCGCCATATGCACGATTTCCCCGAGCGCAGCCTGGGCATAGGGACCATCAATAGCAAGCAGCGCGACCTTATAATGGAACAGATGGAACTGCTGCAGTCCCAAGATCCAGTAGTCGCCGAGTTTTGCGCCCGGGAGAACTGGGGGACCCGGATTGAGCCCTTCTTCGTGAAGAACCTGGAGACTATTCAGGGAGACGAACGCGACACAATACTTGTCTCGACGCTCTTTGGTCCACCGTCCGAGGGCAAGAAGCCTTTTCAAAGGTTCGGCGCTATCAATCGTGCCTCTGGTCATCGTCGGCTGAACGTCCTGTTCACACGCGCTCGTCATCAGCTGGTCGTCTATACCTCTTTGAAGCCGACTGACATCAACGCCGACACGAATCTCCTCAAGGGCACCCAGGTCTTTAGAGACTATCTTACCTTCGCGGCAACAGGGCGTCTGGACACAGGATTCGAGACAGGGCGCGAGCCCGACAGCGATTTCGAGATTTTCGTCAGTGAGCGTCTTCGTCAGGCCGGATATGCGGTCGTGCCACAGGTTGGTGTCGCGGGCTTTTTTATCGATCTCGCCATTCGTCACCCCGAGATCCCGGGCACATTTCTTCTTGGCATCGAATGCGACGGCGCGACGTACCACTCAGGCCGCTCCGCCCGCGATCGAGACATTCTCCGTCAGCAGATCCTCGAAGGTCTGGGGTGGAACATCTACAGGATCTGGTCGACCGACTGGTTTCGGGATCCAGAAGGACAATCGCGCAAAATGTTGTCAGCTATTAAGGATCTGGAAATCACGGCTCGCCATGGGCAGAAATTTAGGTCGGCTCCCTCTTCGTCACAGCTGCACCCTTCTGCAGCAGATTCTCCGGGGGATGTGGGTAGGGTGGAAGGCGGAGAGACCGAATGCAGCGAGGCTTAGGCTCAGGACTCATTCTTTAAGATAGAAGATGAAGCTTGCTGCGATGTGGATTGCAGACATGAATGTATGAGCGCAGCGATCGTATCTGGTTGCAACGCGTCGCCAGTCTTTCAGCTTTGCGAACATGTTTTCGATCAGATGGCGCTTTTTATACAGATGCCAGTTGTAAGGTGGCTTTGATTTCCGGTTCTTTTTCGGGGGAATACAGGCAGTGATATTGCGTTCTGCGAGCGATAACCTGATCCCGTCCGGTGCGCCTTGAGATGTGTTGCATCGATCATCAAGCGCTTTGAACGGCCAGCCTGTTCTGTCAGGGCGACAAAGATCCTGTCAAAGACACCCAGGCGGCTCCACCGGATGAAGCGATTATACAAAGTCTTGTGCGGGCCATATGCTTTCGGGGCGTCTTTCCACTGAAGCCCGTTGCGGATCACATAAACGATCCCGCTCAGAACACGCCGGTCATCCACGCGTGCTACTCCATGTGCCAGAGGGAAAAATGGCTCAATCCGCTCCATCTGGCTCTCAGACAGCAAAAACATGTCACTCACAGCCTCACCTCCATCGGTAACCCTGTGAATCACAACGTCTCGCTCAGTTCAATAAATTAATAGGTCCTGAGCCTA
>NZ_JACRVZ010000046.1:0-634 GCF_018812145.1 Gluconobacter sp. P5E10
GTGAGGTATGACATTCCATATTCAGACAATTATTTTTTATGTTGTGGCAAAATAAATGATTATTTGATGACCGAAATTTGGAAAAACAGACTCTGCAAAAATGTTGATATTTACAAACSAAATTTTCGTTATAACTTGGCTAAAAATGGTCACATAGATGTAAGATGTTTTGAGCWGCTAATTACCAGTGCTAACGATCCCTATTACTTTTTGAAGGATTTWGGGAAATTAATTTTTGGATCAATTTTCGCATTTTTTGTAAGGAGGGGGGTCATCAAAATTTGCAAWATATGGCCMAAAAATTTAATTTCCATTTTTGAACACAGTTTGATTGGAAATTTTATTACGAGCTYAGWGAGGTATGACATTCCATATTCAGACAATTATTTTTWAWGTTGTGGCAAAATAAATGATTATTTGATGACCGAAATTTGGAAAAACRGATTYTGCCAAAAWGTTGATATTTACAAACSAAAWTTTCGTTATAACTTGGCTAAAAATTGTCACAGACTCTGCAAAAATGTTGATATTTACAAACGAAATTTTCGTTATAACTTGGCTAAAAACGGTCACATAGATGTAAGAATAACTGTTTTGAGCAGCTAATTACCAGTGCTAACGATCCCTATTACTT
>NZ_JACRVZ010000047.1:0-614 GCF_018812145.1 Gluconobacter sp. P5E10
GTACGGTACTGATCAACTGAAGGATATGCTATACGACTAGCTATCCAAGATTAGCGAATTAAAATAGTGATTCAAAAATATTTTAGAGATCCGCAAAAGAATCTACGTGAAAGTAGTATTCAAAATAAAATCCCGTGCGGTCGGAAACAAAAATTAATTTACATTTTTTAATTCCGAAACTTAAAACCAAGTTTAAAGAAAACTTAAAATCAAGAAAACTTAAAACCAAGTTTAAAGAAAACTCAAAATCAAGAAAACTTAAAACCAAAATAAGCTCCAGAAAACTAAAAGACATCATGGCAGTCCCACAACTCTCAGAAACACATCTAAACCAACTGCTAAACCAAATCAARGAATTAAAYTACTACGATGGCRCACCTGGCAARYTATCTGKATTCGTYAACCAAGTGGAACAAYTGCTCARKTWRTACCCAACACAGGAWGCMAGACAGGCACACGTCATATATGGAGYAGTGAAGCGGTTATTAGYGSATTCAGCCTTAGAAGTCRTAACCCAGGAAAGAGCTAACACATGRCTGGACATGAAGAAAKCACTGGCAATGGCATTCAAAGACCATAGACCTTATGTAACWCTCATCAGAYAATTAGAAGAC
>NZ_JACRVZ010000049.1:0-607 GCF_018812145.1 Gluconobacter sp. P5E10
GTTGTACTCTTATTGCTTTCWCCTTTYGTAAAAGCTCTGGATGCATAAGCAACTGGGAGTTGGTGGCCATTATGGTTTTGAGTTAAAACTGCGCCACACGCTTGCTTGCTTGCATCTGTTGTTATGCAAAATTCTTTGCTGAAGTCTGGGTACTGCAAGAGTGTTGGGTTAATTAGCTGAGATTTTAAATGTATGAATGCTTTTTGACATTCATCTGTCCACTCGAATGGAACATTCTTTTTACATAATCTTGTTATGTGCCGCGAATAGTCGGCGAAATTTTTGATAAAACGTCTGTAGTAATTGCAAAATGCTACAAAACGTCTAGCGCTGTCCGCATCATGTGGAACTGGGTAGTTCTGAATGACATCATATTTTTTGTCATCCGGCAAAATTCCTTTGTCTGTGCATTTGTGTCCCAAAAATGTGACTTCATGCATGAAAAATGAACATTTTTCAGGATGTAACTTTAGGTTGTATTCCCTGCATTTACCAAAAACTTCAGTGAGGTTTTTAAGCATATGTTTTTCGGAACAACCTATGACTATTAAGTCATCCATATAAAGGAATGCTTGAGACGGTTCTATTCCGGAGAATGCTATAGTCA
>NZ_JACRVZ010000050.1:0-599 GCF_018812145.1 Gluconobacter sp. P5E10
AAAGGCCCGAGCCGTTCCAGCGGATCGGGCCACTCCACTGCACGCCAGTCCTTTTCGGTCAGGCGTGCAGCGATGGCCTCTGACAGGCAGAGCGCCCTCACACCGGACAGAGCATTTCGCTCCGGCGCACCCAAAGCCTCCATGAAGGCTTCAGCCGTTTTTCCGGAATAAAGAACAACACCTTCGAGACGGTCGCTCAACAAAGCGTCTCGAAGGTGTTGTTCTTTATTCCGGAAAAACGGCTGAAGCCTTCATGGAGGCTTTGGGTGCGCCGGAGCGAAATGCTCTGTCCGGTGTGAGGGCGCTCTGCCTGTCAGAGGCCATCGCTGCACGCCAGTCCTTTTCGGTCAGGCGTGCAGTGGAGTGGCCCGATCCGCTGGAACGGCTCGGGCCTTTCGTCACCTGAAGGATCAGGCTTCGCCAGCTGGCTCCGGGAACTGCTGGGCGCGCTTGGCCTGCCACAGAGCAACGAAGTCGATCGGCTGCAGAACCACCGGCGGGAAGCCACCGTCACGAGTGACGTCGCTGATGATGGAACGCACATACGGGAAGATCAGGCGCGGCACTTCAACCAGCAGGATCGGCTCGACGAGTTCCTG
>NZ_JACRVZ010000052.1:0-587 GCF_018812145.1 Gluconobacter sp. P5E10
ATAAATTGACTAAGTTATGTCATTTTAAGCGGTCAAATGGGTGATTTTTCGATTTCAAGTACCAGGCGAACAGAAGACACCTTCTAGAGATTCTGTTCAACTGGTAMGCAAAAACAGTAAATTGCCTAAGTTTWACATTTTAAGCGGTCAAAATGGGTGAWTTTCCGATTTCAAGTAMYAGRCRAACWSAAGATACCTTCTACAGATTATTTAAACCTGGTACACAAAAASAATAAATTGACTAAGTTATGTCATTTTAAGCGGTCAAATGGGTGAWTTTYCGATTTCAAGTAMYAGGCGAACWSAAGAYACCTTCTASAGATTCTGTTCWACTGGTAAGCMAAAACAGTAAATTGCCTAAGTTTTACATTTTAAGCGGTSAAAATGGGTGATTTTCCGATTTCAAGTCCCAGATGAAMARAAGATACCTTCTACAGATTATTTGAGCGGTCTAAATGGGTAAWTTTCCGATTTCATGTACCAGACGAACAGAAGATAGCTTCAAGTACCAGTCAAACAGAAGATACAATATAATTAAGAAGATACAATAATAAACAATAAATTGACTAAGTTATGTMATTTTAAGC
>NZ_JACRVZ010000053.1:0-582 GCF_018812145.1 Gluconobacter sp. P5E10
CAACGCTCCGTATATCGGGCAAGCATTCGAGAGCATATAATGCCCCGAAGGTTGCCCTCTGTGACGGCAGTTCCGGCAGTCCACCGGGTTTTGGCACTTTGCCGCGGTGTGGCCTTGTTGCCCGCACTGGCRGCAWAYACTGTCYTTTTGCCTGCATTCAYTRACCTTGTGGTCGAAACCWACGCATCTGTGGCAGGCATAGGTGCGGACCTGTGATCGGCATCGRAACGAAAACCACTTAATGTAAACACGTCCTACATCAAGTTTCGCMATCGCCCGGTCGTCTACTCTAGCGTCACGTTTACAGTGGCACCGTCAGTTGCCGACCACGCCTTGGTCACCAGGTGCACCGACTTTTTAAACTGSGCCAGAGTCATTTCGCTATCGAAGTTGTTTTCGTGAAGCTYMTGCATKAACTCTTCTGGGCCGATGGCTGTGTCAACGTCATAGACTACGAMCTTCGGCTTCTCGGCCGCGTTSCGTGCCACATTCAGCCCAACTTCAGCGAATCTTTTCGATGYCATCACCTTCTGCAGCTCTCCAACTGAAGGAGTACGAATGATCGCACCACCACCTCGACGG
>NZ_JACRVZ010000054.1:0-579 GCF_018812145.1 Gluconobacter sp. P5E10
GCATGTGCCAGGGCAACAGACACTGCAATTTCTTCTGCGGTCATAGACTTCCGTTTTCCCATAAGTGTTGTTATTAATCGGCTACCATACAGCGCAAGACATTCGCCGTCGTTTGGCCGCCCGTTTAATACATTAAAGACTGTTGCTGCTGGCGTCTCATTGCCTTCATACTGCTGAAGGAACATTTCTTGGAATTGGCTCCAAATCATTCCGGCGAAACAAATTTGTGACAGCCAATTAGAAGCACTGCCCTCCAATGATTTGGTTAAGGCCATGAGCAAAGCACTGCCATCCAGAGGATTTTCTCCTACAATAAGRTCCACTGTAGAGCACCAAGTGGCTGCACTTGAACCGGCGGACTCAGGGTTGAACTTGGGTAGTACAACTACTTGTGTAGTCTGCGAGCCCCTCACGGCATTTACAATTTCCAATAGATTACGATGCTGCATTTCTAAAATTGTGGACAGGCGATCATCAGTGATGGCTTGGGGCTGAGGCGATCCCACTCCTGATGTCGGGAAGTTAACTGTTTCGGTTTCCTCTGTTGCCGCGCTCCGCCCGCGAGTCGTACACTTCCTC
>NZ_JACRVZ010000006.1:0-137222 GCF_018812145.1 Gluconobacter sp. P5E10
TATATCGCAATGATAGGAGGACAGAAGAAGATGGGAGAGGGGGAGGATGGGTGTCAGGAAAAGGAGGAAATGGGGTCTAAGAAAAACAGAAAGCAGTTTGTGGGCGCCTGGGTTGGGCAGCCCGGAGGGGGAAAGGAGTTTGGGTGGGGAAAGGGAGGGGGGGGTGGGGGGGGAGGGAGGGGGGAGGGAGGGGGGGGGGGGGGGGGGGGGGGGGGGGGGGGCACGCACGACCTTGCGCGCATAGCCTGACGAGGCGCTCGGCAGCTTCCTAGTCCGCAGTTCGGAAAATCTGTGCCCACATGGAGGGTCGGATCCGGTTCGATGTGGCTACAGATAGGATCGATTTGATTTCAGTGCAGTTATTTTTAATATCGAGATGAATTATAAAATGATCAATCTTTAGCATCGGAATTATGATTTACCTTGGCACTCCAGAAAATAAATGGAAAAATTAGATTGAATTTAAGCAAAAGAAAAAATATCTTAAAATTATTTTGTAAATAAAATTAATATACCTATACTATAAAATAGGCTTAAAAATATATAATACTATTATAAAATTTATAATATATAATATAAACTATTTAATTTCTATTGACGTAAAATTCTAAATGAGAATGTATATTATTTTTATAAACAGTTATATTGAACTTATTTTTGTTATTTACTTTTTTTGGTGTATGTATGGCGAATCAAGATAACGAAGAGGATTATCCCGTGGCGATTAAAGACCCTAAAGTCATCGAGCATCTGAACACGCAGTTGACCAACGAGTTAACGGCCATCAATCAGTATTTTTTGCACGCACGTACGTTGCGGCACTGGGGTGTGACGCTACTCGGTAAGAAAGAATACGAAGAATCCATTGAAGAAATGCATCATGCCGATTGGCTGATCGAGCGCATTCTTTTCTTGGGTGGTTTGCCCAATGTTCAGCGGCTAAATCAAATTTTGATTGGGCAGAGCGTTGAAGAAATTCTCGAATGTGATCTGAAGCTTGAGAAGAAAGCTCTTGAAGATCTTCGTGAAGGTATCGCGTATTGTGAGAGCGTACGAGATTATGTTTCTCGCGACCTTCTTCTTAAGATTCTTGTGAATGAAGAAGAACACGAAGACTTTATTGACCGTCAGTTTGACCTGATTAAGCAGGTCGGAATTGAGCGGTACATTCAAACAAATTCTGCCGCAGCACCTGATCAAGACTAAGTTCTTTGAAAATGCCCGGAAATCCCGGGCATTTTTTTGCTTTAAATTAGCAGTACACGTTTTGCGTTGTTGTCTGTGCGATATTCGTATTTGCCAGACCGACATTTCTCCGCTCCTGAATGGCTTGCTTTAAAAGGCAAACCATTCCTGGAACGCAATTCCCACACTGAGCACGGCACTTCTTGGCAGTGTAAATTTCCGAGGGGCGAGATGCTCCGGCATTAATCGCCGACTCGACGTCTTTGTGGGAAAGTGCGTTACATGAACAAATGATCATGAGCTGCTCGTGGCGTCCTATCATGAGGCAATAATTTTCTATACGCCAAATGAGATTAGTTCGCAAATGCAGTTCGATTAAAATTTTCTTATGTTGTCTGGCCTATGTTTTGAGTGCTCCAACGCTGCACAACTGGCCTGATGGCGAAGTTACTATGAATGCGGATCACACCAGGAAGGCGAGAAAGTTCTTCTTTGTGGATGCGTTCGTAGTCTGCCAGGTCCCGGGCAGCCACATGCAGAAGATAGTCTGCTTCACCAGTCATCAGGTAGCACTCACGAATGTCGGCGCATTCCTTAATTCGGGCTTCAAAGCGTCTTAGAGCTTCGTCCGTCAGGCGCTCCAAGGTTATCTGTACAATGACTGTTGTCAGGTTATGTACAGACCGATCGTCGATGACGGCATGATAACCTCGGATGACGCCTTTCTCTTCAAGCATTTTGACACGTCTCAGGCATGCTGAGGGTGAAAGACCGACGCGTTCCGCGAGGTCTGCATTGCTCATACGACCGTCATGTTGCAGAAGGCGAAGAATGGATTCGGTGGTGCGATCGAAGATCATGTCACAATTTTCCGTCTTCCTTGGTTATATGCTGCATATATAACGTTTAAGACTGAAGAATATGCTGAATTTATGCAGGAAATTTCATTTCGATTTGCGATAGGGTGACGTATGACGATCTTATCAGCTCCTCACCTTTGGCCTGCCTCCCGGGCGGGTGCCACTCTTACGGTTGATCTCAAAGCTATAGCCAAAAACTATCGCTTTTTGAGGGATAGGGTGGGAACGGCAGTTTGTGCCGCTGTTGTGAAAGCGGACGCTTATGGGTTGGGTGCTGAGCAAGTGGCACCTATTCTTGAACGGGAAGGCGCAAAAGAATTCTTTGTCGCTCATGTTGATGAAGGAATCGCTCTGCGTCAGATCGTCTCACCCGAGACGCGGATTACGGTTTTGCACGGGCCGCGGCCGGGAGCTGCAGCTGAGTGTGTCTATTTCGGACTTCGGCCTGTTCTCAACAGTCTTGAACAAATAGATCTTTGGAAACGCGAGGCTGCGCGAGAGGGGGCTGTGCAGGAGGCTGTTATCCAGCTGGATAGTGGGATGTCCCGTTTTGGTCTCTCATGGGCGGATGTCAGGAAGCTTTCTGATGATCAAACTCTTTTGGACGGTATCAGTATTGGGTTGGTGATGAGCCACCTGGCTTGTGCGGACGATCCAGCCAGTGCAGCCAATAAAATCCAGCGCCAAAGATTTCGGGACATGGCGGCCTTAATGCCGGCAGCCCCTTTGAGTCTCTCGGCTTCTTCAGGAATATTCCTTGGTAAGGAGTACCATATGGATTTGGTTCGGCCTGGCGCGGCTCTCTATGGAATCGCTCCTAGCGCTGAACTGCCTAATCCCTTGCAGCAGGTTGTTTCTCTTCACGCCCGTGTTCTTCAATTGCGGGATGTGGAGGTAGGCGATGCTGTTGGGTATGGCTGGACCTACCGTCCTGAGAAACCGCGCCGTATTGCGACTGTGGCGGTGGGATATGCAGACGGCTTTTCCAGGCATAATAGCGGGACAGGTTGTGCCTGGCTGGGAGATATCGCGCTCCCTATTGTAGGGCGTGTTTCTATGGATTCCCTGGCCTTAGATGTTTCAGCTGTTCCGGAATCTCAGCTGCATGCAGATATGTATGTTGATTTGATCGGGCCACGCAGAAGCGTTGATGATGTGGCCACATCTGCGGGAACTATCGGATATGAAATTTTGACCTCTCTAGGTGGGCGATATTATCGCGAATATGTGGAGTAGAGTCATCCGATTGAGGGTGTAATCCCGTTTCAATGATTGACAGGGCTGTTTGAAAGACCCAAATACACGAATGAGCATCGCAAGTTGTTCAAGTGCCCTTTCTTTTGCGTTGAATTCGGAAAATTCATGTATCTCCGCCGCGATCGTGCCCTGACAGCTGTTTCAATCATGTTGGATGTTGCTTTTCACGCGGGGCGTTCCGGTGTGGTGAGTGGCGCTGATATTGCCAAGCGGGGTAATATGCTGCGTCGCGGGATCGAGCCTGTTCTTCAGGCTCTTTCGAGAGAAAAACTTCTGGATAGTGTGCGGGGGCCTAAAGGCGGTTATCGGTTGGGGCGTCCGCCCCGAACCATTACGGTGCATGAGATTGTTCAGGCCGTTACCGAAGAACACGCCCCCGATGGGGAAGCAGCCAATCCGTTAATAGAGAAGGTTCTTGAACCTTTTTGGGCTTCAATGAATGTTGAGCTAGCTAAAAAAATGGAAGCTGTGACCTTGGAAGGGTTGTTGCGTCAGGCTGAGGAAGCGGGAATGCAGCGACCTAATCGAGCTCCTATCTCCTTCTCAATATAACTAAATAAATTAGTTATAAAAAATTATCACTAAATTTTGCTGATTGAGGTTGGAGAATTCACCATAATGGATCATTATTTGATCCATTATGGTGAATTTTTCGTTGCTACGCTCAGTCCTTTTTCATTCGCTGCATTACGTTGAGAAGGCCTTCGGAGCTTCTTTTGACGTCATGCGAGGGGAAACCTGCGAGTTGATGGTTTATCCTATGTCAGTTTCGTTCCTGCGGAGGGCATTATGAAACGACCAGTTCGTGTTGGAGCAGGTGAGAAGCTTGTTTTGACGGCTAATCGCCTTCTGGACGGAAGAATCGTCTGGCGCGATCATGATGGACATTGGACGGCTCGAGTTGGGGCAGCGGAAAAACTGGATGCTGATGCTGTAAGCGACGTTCTTGAGGGAGCACAGGCGCGTGCCCAGCAGGATGGTGTCGTAGGTGTATATGAAGTGGCTGTACGCGACGTTGATCCTCCGGAACCTGTGACGGTGCGTGAGCGAATCCGTGCGCATGGTCCGACTGTACATCCGGAATTTTCAGTGGAGGCCGGGCAATGAACGCTCCTGTTGGCCATTACCAATACGATCAGATTGACCGCGATTTTCTGGCCGCTCGCATCGACGAGTTTTCCGGACAGGTAATGCGCCGTATTGATGGAAGCTTGAGTGAAGACGAGTTCAAGCCGCTGCGGCTGATGAATGGTCTGTATCTTCAGCTTCATGCTTACATGTTGCGTGTCGCTATTCCGTATGGAACGATCGACAGTCAGCAGATGCGGATGTTCGCGCATATCGCGCGTCGGTACGATCGTGATTATGGGCACTTTACCACGCGTCAGAATATTCAGTTTAACTGGATAAAGCTGGAAGAAACTCCGGACATTCTGCGCGATCTGGCGAAGGTGGACATGCATGCCATTCAGACCAGCGGAAACTGCATCCGGAATGTGACGTCTGACGAATTTGCTGGTGCGGCTGCGGATGAAGTCGTGGATCCGCGTGTTCATGCGGAAATTCTGCGTCAGTGGTCCACATTGCATCCCGAATTCACGTTTTTGCCGCGGAAATTCAAGATTGCTATTTCTGGCAGTCCGAATGACCGGGTTGCTGCTCGTTTTCATGACATTGGAATTCTGGCTCGCAGTGGCGCGGACGGGCGTCCTGTCTTCCGGATTTTTGTGGGAGGCGGCTTGGGCCGCACGCCCATTATCGGGCAGGAAATATTTGACGCCGTGCCTGAAGAGCGCCTACTTGCAACGCTCGAAGCGATTGTCCGTGTCTATAATGCGCATGGACGCCGCGACAATATTTACAAGGCACGGATCAAGATTCTGGTTCAGGCTCTGGGCATTGACGCTTATCGTGAGGCTGTCGAAGCTGAGTTGCTGCAGATGGATCTGGAACATTACCGTCTGACGCCTGAAATGGTGGATGCGATCCGTGCGCGTTTTGCTGTTCCGGAACTCTCAGCCCCGGATAACGTCTCTCAGGAGCTCTCAGCCAGACGTGAGGCTAATCCGGAATTTGATCTCTGGGTTCGAAGCAATACGCATCCGCACCGTGATGCGGGTCATATTATAGCGGTTGTTTCGCTCAAGCCTGCCGGGGGAATTCCGGGGGATGCGACGTCCGCCCAGATGGACCGTCTGGCCGATTTAGCGGATGAATATTCCTTTGGCGAACTGCGGATTACGCATCTTCAGAACATTGTTCTGGGGCATGTTCGACAGGATCGGCTGTATGATCTGTGGCTAGCCCTGAAAGAAGTGGACTTGGCATCTGCCAACATTGGTCTGATCGGGGACATCGTGGCATGCCCAGGGTTGGATTACTGCGCTCTGGCAAATGCACGTTCCATCCCGATTGCCCAGAAGCTGGGTGCCCGTTTTGGGGATGCCACCTTGCAGGCAGAAATCGGCGCGCTACGGATCAATATTTCAGGCTGCATCAATGCATGTGGCCATCATCATGCGGGTCATATTGGCTTGCTGGGTGTGGACAAGCGCGGGGAAGAGTTCTTCCAGATTACGTTGGGCGGCCGGGCAGAGAACGGGGCCTCCATTGGAACCATTCTCGGGCCAGCGCTTCCGGAGGACGATACGGTTGATGCGATTGCCCGGCTGGTGGATTGCTATCTTGGTATAAGGCAGAGGGGCGAGACGTTCCTCGATACGTTGGATCGACTCGGGGACGTTCCTTTCAAGGAGGCAGCTTATGAAACTGTTTGAGCTGAATGAGCGTCCTGCCAAGTTTCATGAGGCATTGGTAACGCTTTCAGAGTTGGCAGAGAATACGGAAGCACGTGCTGTTCTTCTGGATATTGCTGATGATGCAACGGCGCTGAAACCGTATCTTAACCGGCTTGAACTGGTTGTTTTGCGCTTCCCGATTTTCCGAGACGGGCGTGTGTTTACGCAAGCGCGGGAATTGCGGGAGTACCTCCGCTTTTCGGGAGAAATTCGTGCGGAAGGGCATGTCCTTCCAGATCAGGCGGCTTTCCTCAAGCGATGTGGCGTAGACAACGTCGTTTTGCCGGAGGGAAGTGACGTGGAGCTGTGGGAAAAACAGCTCCATCGTTTCCCGGTGGCATATCAGCGATCTGTTCTGCCTTTTCGTCCTGTTGAGGGCGGCCTGCGGATTGAAGAAGACTCCTAACGGGTTCCGAACCATCCACGGCGCCAAAACCAGAAAAGCGGCAGGATGGTGGATAAAACCATCAACGTAAGACCGTAAGGGTAGCCATATTTCCAGGTAAGCTCCGGCATGTCCTTGAAGTTCATGCCGTAGATACCTGCGATCAGCGTTGGCATGATCCCGATTGAGCTGGCGACGGTGAGGACTTTCATACCGTCGTTCTGCTCGATGCTGATGAAGCCCAACGTCGCATCCAGAAGGAATTGGACCTTGCTGACGATCTGGGCATCAAAGTCGCTCAGGGAAGCGATGTCGCGGCCTGCGACTTTGAGGCGGGATTTGAATGTGTCAGCCGGCGTTGGTGATTTCCCAGCAGTATCTCTGGCGGGAAGGGGAGACGTGCCCTGGTCCTTGGCCTTTTGCAGGCTTTGGCTGATGTAATCTTCCAGATAGATACGAACACGGTCGATGCCGAGGAGACTGTCCCGGACTGTTGAGGCTAGGTCTCCGGCATATCCGAGGCGGCGCAGGGTTTCGCGAAGCATGGCGCCCACGCGTGCGCGGTCACGCGGTTGCTCGGCGTTGAAGACGCGTCGGGAGATGGTGTCGAGAGTGCGACCCAGGCCTTCGAGGATATCAGCCAGGCGGTTGATGATCTCTTCGAGCAGTTCAACCAGCAGTTCCGTTGAAGAGGGCGAGACCTTGCCTGCAGGGTATTCGGCCAGCTTTCCCCCTACGAGATCAAATGCGAAATAATCCGTATAGCGGACCGTGATGATTCTCTTTTCCGTCAGGATGAAACCGACGGGTTTGGAGAACGAGACGTCATCCGCACGGCGTACAAGGGGGGTGGAGAGATACAGGCAGTTATCCCGTTCATAATGGCGGGATGAGCTTTCGATCTCTTCCAGTTCTTCCAGTTTGGGAATGTGCACCCCAAGGAGTGTCTCGGCTTTTGTAATTTCATCATGTGTTGGATTGATGAGGTCAATCCAGTTCGTGGCATTGATATCGACGTCCGGGCCGATCTCGCGGGCCGGTGTGCCGGCGGGCCGGGCGAGAAGCATCAGAGAAAGATCCTTGGTCGGAGGCAGGAGGTGTTCTGACTCATGTCTTGAGGACGCGCTCCGTGCAAGGGGGCTGCCGAGAATTCGGTAAGGCTGATTTCTTGAAAAGGGTGTGGATGGACGTTCCCGTCTGGCCTTGGTATCGCTGGTTAGCCTTTTAAGCGGAACAGAGCCCGGTATGACGACCCCTTCATTTTCCTTGTCTAACTCCCTGCGTTCTGGACCGGACGAGCGTGGCCGGTTTGGCGTCTTCGGTGGACGCTTTGTTGCGGAAACGCTGATGCCTCTGGTTCTTGAACTGGAGGAGGCGTATCGCGCGACGCAGGCTGACCCAGCGTTTCGTGAGGAGCTGGACTACTATTACCGGGATTATGTTGGCCGTCCGAGCCCGTTGTGGTTTGCGAAGCGCCTGACGGAAGAGTTGGGTGGCGCGAAGGTTTATCTCAAGCGTGAGGAGCTGAACCACACAGGTTCGCACAAGCTCAACAACGTCATGGGGCAGATCCTGCTCGCCCGACGGATGGGCAAGACACGGATTGTGGCTGAGACGGGTGCTGGTCAGCATGGTGTGGCCACGGCCACGGTTTGTGCGCTCTTTGGGCTAAAATGCGTCATTTACATGGGCGCAACGGATGTTGAACGCCAGAAGCCCAATGTGTTCCGCATGCATCTGCTTGGGGCTGAGGTAAAGCCGGTGACGGCTGGGGCCGGGACACTCAAGGATGCTATGAATGAAGCCATGCGCGACTGGGTTGCGAATGTGGCGGATACGTATTTCCTGGTGGGCACGGTTGCGGGGCCGCATCCTTATCCTGAGATGGTTCGTGATTTCCAGTCCATCATTGGTACGGAAGTGAAGGAGCAGATTGTCCGGGCTGAGGGGCGTCTGCCGGATGTGATTGTTGCGGCCATTGGCGGCGGCTCAAACGCAATGGGGATTTTCCATCCGTTCCTTGATGATGCGGATGTGCGTCTGATTGGTGTGGAGGCTGCCGGGCTGGGACTGGATTCTGGCAAGACGGCGGCATCTATTTCCCGTGGGCGCTCGGGAGTGCTCCATGGCAACCGGACGTATCTGCTTCAGGACAAGCATGGTCAGATCGAAGAGGCGCATTCGATCAGTGCGGGGCTGGATTATCCGGGGATTGGGCCGGAGCATTCCTGGCTGAATGATATTGGGCGTGCCGAGTATGTTGGTGTGACGGATCAGGAGGCTCTGGAGGCGTTCCAGCTTCTGACGCGGACGGAAGGCATTATTCCGGCTCTCGAATGCGCCCATGGACTGGCGCATGTCATGAAGATTGCGCCGGAGATGCCGAAAGACAAGATCATCGTGCTGAACGTCTCTGGCCGTGGAGACAAGGATATCTTCACTGTGGCGAGCCATCTGGGAGTGAACCTGTGAGCCGTATCAAAGCCCGTTTTGAAGCCCTCAAGACGGAGGGACGGGGCGCTCTGATTCCGTATCTTCAGGCGTTTGATCCGGATTATGAGACCTCGCTGGAGCTGCTGAAGGCGATGCCGGCTGCGGGTGCCGATCTGATCGAGATTGGCGTGCCGTTCTCCGATCCTTCAGCGGATGGTCCGACGATTCAGGCTGCGGCACTTCGGGGGCTGAAGGCTGGCGCGACGTTGGGCGGCGTGCTGGAGATGGTTCGGTCTTTCCGGGAGACCGATTCCGAGACGCCGATTATTCTGATGGGATATCTGAACCCGATTGATAGCTACGGGCCAGCGGAATTCTGCTTTGATGCGGTTCAGGCGGGTGTGGATGGCATCATTGTCGTGGATATGCCGACGGAAGAGGCGGATCTGCTGGATGCCCATGCGCGGGCGGCTGGGCTGGATATCATTTCTCTCGTGGCGCCGACGACGTCCCGGACGCGTCTGTTCCATGTGCTGAAAGATGCCTCAGGCTTCGTCTATTATGTGAGTATCACGGGCATCACGGGGACGGGTAGTGCCAGCCAGGCGCAGCTTGAGGAAGCTCTTCCGAAGATTCGGGAAGCGACGGATCTGCCGGTTGCGATCGGGTTCGGGATTTCGACGCCTGAGCAGGCGCGGGCGGCATCCCGGATTGGGGATGCGGCTGTTGTGGCGTCTGCTTTGATCAAGACGATGGCGGGAACGTTGTCTGAGGGGGAGGCGACCGAAAAAACGGTTCCATCCGTATTGAAGCAGCTTATTGAGTTGTCTGCGGCCGTTCGGGGGTGAAACCTGTTTCGGGTGGTAAATTTGGAGCGCATCAGGGGTTTCTCTGATGCGCTCTTTTTATTTGCAGTCTGATCACGTGCGATTGCGCAGTGACATGCCAAAAAGAATGGCAGATGCCCCAGCCATCAGAAGCTCGATGGCAATCAGGGTTCCGATTAGCCACAGGCCTGACCAAGGCAGTGTCATGTAAAGAAGGATGCCGATCAGGAGCGTGAAGACGCCACTGACGGCGAGGAGGCCCCAGCCACCTGTTGTGCGGTGCCCTGCGGCCCAGAAGGCACGGCTGAGGCCTGCGAAGATAAGACAGCCTGCAAGGATAGCCGTAATGAAGACCGATCCGGTAGCGGGCTCTTCGATGAGGAGAAGGCCGCCAAGAATGTAAAGTCCGCCGATCAGGCCGGAAAGCCACTGGTTGGGCAGGGGGAGCCCGCGATGCGCGAAGCTCTGCATGATTTGGGCGATTCCACCGATGATGAGCAGAACGCCCAGCAGCACCATACTGGCAAGCGTTGTGGCGATCGCATCAAAGGCTGCCAGAAGCCCTAGGACGACCAGGAAGGCTCCCACGCCGATGAACCATCCGGGTTTCAGGCCTGACTGAGGGGAGAGCTGCACGGTATTGAAACTGTCGGACATTGGGGTTTCTCCGGACGGGAACAATAGCCCGTCTGTTCACTGATTTTGCCTGATTAAACCGCGGGGACGCTCAGTGGTTGCAGGTGATCGCGGTGCATGTTCCTTAAGGGAGATGGTGCCATATTTTTGCGAGGCTGGGCACAGTTCTGTATGGCAAGGCTGGCATAAATGTGCTGGCAACGCTAAAACGCGCCGATTATGAATGGCCTGTACAAGAGCCTTTTCCCATTCTGGCCTTCGTCCCGAAGGCAGGCAGAAAGTAACGAGACGACATGAGCTGGCTGACCGATTACGTCCGACCCAAGCTGCGTGGCCTGCTTCAGCGGGACGTGCCGGATAATCTTTGGACAAACTGCGATTCCTGCGGGCAGATGATGCTCGTCAAGGAAATGGAGCGTTCCCAGAAGGTGTGCCCGCATTGTGGGCATCATATGCGTGCGACGGCAAAGGAGCGTCTGGCCTGGACGTTCGATGGTGGCGAATATACGACCATCGAGCTGCCGAAGATGCCGGTTGATCCGCTGGGGTTCAAGGATTCCAAGCGTTACACCGATCGTCTGAAGGACGCGCGGAACAAGTCTCATCTTGATGAGGGGCTTGTGGTCGCACATGGCCGAATTCAGGGGCAGAAGGCTGTGGTGGCCGTCATGGCGCCTGAGTTCCTGTTGGGAACGATGGGAGCAGGTCTGGGTGAGGCTTTTGTGGCGGCCTGTCGTTTGGCTGTTCTTCAGAAGGCCCCGCTGGTGATTTACACGGCTTCCGGCGGTGCGCGTATGCAGGAAGGCGCTGTCAGCCTCATGCAGATGCCGCGTACAACGATTGGCGTGCAGATGCTTCAGGAAGCTGGTCTGCCTTATATCGTGGTCTTTACGAACCCGACGACCGGGGGTGTGTCAGCGTCTTTCGCAATGCTGGGTGATATTCACATTGCTGAGCCGAATGCGCTCATTGCTTTTGCTGGTCCTCGTGTGATTCAGGACACTGTGCGAGAGAAACTGCCGGAAGGTTTCCAGAGGTCCGAGTACCTGCGTGAGCACGGGATGGTTGATATTGTTGCAAAGCGCTCCGAGCTGCCTGAGCTTCTGGGTCGTGTTCTTGGTATGCTGACTCGCCAAAAGGCGGCTCCGGACGTCGCTGCCTGATGGGTGCCCAGAAGGGGGAGCCGGTTCGGCTGGCTGGTGAATATCAGGGACGGCCGGGCGAGGTTCTTGCCCGGTTGCACCAGTTATATCCCAAGCTGATTGATCTTTCTCTTGGGCGGCTGGAGGTCCTTCTGGCTAAGCTGGGTCATCCCGAACTGCACTTGCCGCCAGTCATTCATGTTGCTGGTACGAACGGCAAGGGGAGCACATGCGCCAATCTGCGGGCGATTGCCGAGGCAGCAGGTCTCCGCGTGCATGTGATGACCAGCCCGCATCTTGTGAGCATTATTGAGCGGTTTCGTCTGGCAGGGAAGCTGGTTGACGAAGATACGCTGGTGGATGCTTTTGAAGAGGTTGAGCGCGTTAATGCAGGTGCGCCCATTACCGTCTTCGAGGTTTTGACGGCCGCAGGTTTTCTTCTTTTCTCTCGCATCCCTGCTGACCTTGTCATTCTTGAAGTGGGTCTCGGTGGACGGCTGGATGCCACAAATGTGATTCCTAAGCCTGCTGCGTGTGCCATCACGACGATTAGTCTGGATCATCAGGCCTTTCTGGGAGAAACGCTGGAGGCCATTGCTGGTGAAAAAGCGGGTATCATTAAGTCTGGTGTGCCCGTCGTTGTCTCTCCGCAGGCTCCAGAAGCGTTAAATGCCATTCGGTCGCGTGCGGAGGCATTGAAGGCGCCTCTGTGGAGCCTGGGACAAAATGTGCACGTTCGGGTGGATGGTCTAAAGCTGCATTATTCTGATCCGCAAGGTAGCCTTGAATTGCCCTTGCCGGGTTTGAAGGGGCCGCATCAGGCGACAAATGCAGCTCTCGCGATTGCGGCTTTGCGGGTGTCTGGGTTGAATATCCCGTTGAGTGCGTATGAGGGTATTGCCAGAACTGACTGGCCTGCCCGGTTACAGCGATTGCATGGAACGCTTGCTGCTATGCTGCCAGATGGGTGGGAGCTTTATCTGGACGGTGGCCATAACCCTGGTGCAGGTGAGGTGCTGGGGGAAGTGCTTGATGGTTGGAAGGATCGACCTGTTCACATCATTGCCGGGGTCAAGCAGAGCAAGGACGTGAGTGGATTTCTCAAGCCCCTCTTGGTGCGTGCAGCCAGTGTTCAGGCGGTTGCGGAAGTTGACCAGCATCTTGCCACGCCTGTGGAGGAGCTTGTTGCTGCGTCCGGGGGAATCGCAATCGCTGGGCCGACGATTGTGAAAGCTTTGGAGCGTTTGGCCGAAAGTGGGCAAGAGCCCGCACGCGTGCTGATTTGCGGTAGTCTTTATCTTGCAGGCGTTGCTCTTGCTCAGGATGGCTGGGTTTCCGTCTGAGCGAAGTTTTGTCGGACCAGGTCATTCCATTCCTGCATGATGGTCTGGTCCGGCATCCTCGCATCCGCTCTGGAATACCAGTAGCGGGCGTTGGCCAGATCTCCTTCCTGTCGGTGAAGAAGGGCGTGAATACGGTCGTTTGGTCGTATGCCTTCGGCTGATTGCACCAGTTCGTGTGCTTTGGCCCAATTCTGTTTTCCAATCCACCAAAGGGCTGTTTGAGGAAGAGACAGGCCGGTCGGCGGACTTGTGTTCTTAAGGCTGTCGTAGAACTGCTCTTTTGAGATCATGTCCCGCGTCCTGATGTAGCGATTGAAAGGCTGACAGGACTGAAAACGTTTTGTCTCGGCAGGAGATGCACATTGAGGCGCTGCTTCTGGAGGATGCTGATGGTAAAAGACTGTCGTGACTATGATCGAATCCTTTCCCTCTCCAGCTGCGTCTGACGCGTCCTCTGATGATGGGGGGCTAGGCGCGCTCCTGCGTCGTTCTCCGCCAGCGAATATCGCGGCAGAGCAGGCGCTTCTCGGAGCTATCCTGACCAATAACAAGGCCTATGAGCGGGTCTCGGATTTTCTGGAGCCCGAGCATTTTGCCGACTCGGTGAATGGCCGGATTTATGAGGCTGTGGCCCGTCGCATTGAGCGTGGCCAGTTGGCTGACCCAGTTACGATGAAGGCCGAATTCGAGCACACAGGTGTGCTGGATGCTGCGGGCGGACCTGCGTATCTCGCCAAACTTCTGACCGCCATGGTGGGGATCGTAAATGCTGGGGATTATGGTCGTGTTGTTCACGATGCATGGGTCCGGCGTCAGCTCATCGATATCGGAGAGACAGTTGTAAACAATGCTTTTGGTGCGCGGCCTGATCTGGATGGTAGTGATCAGATTGCGGCTTCTGAAGAGGCGTTGTTCAAACTGGCGACTGAACGTGGTCAGGAAGGCGGGTTTGTCTCGTTTGGGAAAGCCCTTACCGGAGCTATTGATGTTGCTGAGAAGGCCTTTCTACGGACGGGCGATGTTGTTGGCCTGACGTCCGGACTGCGGGATCTGGATAAAAGGACGGGTGGGTTGCATCCGTCTGATCTCTTGATTCTCGCTGGGCGTCCGGCCATGGGAAAGACAGCGCTGGCGACAAAAATTGCGTTCTCGGCTGCGCGTTCGATCATGAGAGACGCTGAAGAGCGCGGAGAAAAGCCTCACGGCTCCGTCGCTATCTTCTCTCTTGAAATGTCATCTGAACAGTTGGCGACGCGTATTCTGTCTGGCGAGGCAGAGGTATCGGGTGAAAAAATTCGTCGTGGTGATATCGGACAGAAAGAGTTTGATCGGTTTGTCCGGGTGTCTCGTGAATTGCAGAAGCTGCCACTTTACATTGACGATACGCCGGCTATTTCGCTTTCCGCGATGAGAACGCGATGCCGGAGGTTAGCGCGAACACAGGGGTTAAGCTTGGTCGTTGTGGATTATCTGCAATTGATGCGTCCGGCGATTGGGACCAAGCCGGACAGTCGTGTGTTGGAAATTTCGATGATTACACAGGGCCTGAAAGCAATTGCGAAAGAGCTGTCAGTGCCGGTTATCGCATTGTCTCAGCTGTCTCGTCAGGTTGAATCCCGCGAAGACAAGCGACCGATGTTGTCGGATCTTCGTGAGTCTGGCTCTATTGAGCAGGACGCGGATGCTGTGATGTTTGTGTATCGTGATGAGTATTATCTGCAGCAGCGGATGCCTAAAGATAGTGCATATGATAGCAACGAGAAGTTTCAGGCAGCGACTGAAGAATGGCAGCGGAAAATGGCCCTTGTGCATAACAAGGCTGAGTTGATTCTTGAAAAGCAGCGACATGGTCCGACTGGAATGGTCCAGTTGTACTTTGAAGGAGAATATACCCGGTTCGGAGATTTGGATACGATCCACGAATAAGAATTGGAAAGCGGTCTTCGGACCGCTTTTTTTATGTCCGAATATCACCCGAGATCGAATCTCGAAACGGGAATTAACATCCAAGAAATGTCTACTTTTCAGATTCACGGAAGGTATCAAAGGTTGGCAACACTTTGTTGCATTCTAATTTTTGGTACAAAAGCGAGTTAAGAAAAAATCGGTTCCGCAATGTGATGCAAGTTACGGAAACCAACAGTTTTCATCATGTCAGAGTGCTGTGAGAGGGAGTTGGTTAGGGGCCACGTTTCCCAAGCGGGGAGTACACGCAAGTCCCGCAATGGCAATGAGCCATATTTGCTTCTTGACCTAGTGGCATATTGCCATTAATTTATCGTTAATCGGCGGTTGTCGTGGGGATGGCTGCTGAGGAAGGAAGGGGGCCGGTTGATGCGTTGTGTTTCGCTGATAGCTGGAAACGTTTCTGATTTGTTCATTCCATCGCCGAGGCAGGTTTGCTGCACTACGACGAATGGGGGAGCGTTCGAATGCGCATTGAAGTCAGCGAAGACACTATCAGTGCAGATCCTCGTCTGGTCTCGTGGGCTGATCAGGTATGTCAGAAGTCGTGCTTTTGTCCCTGTCGGGAGCCATGTCTTGCCGCTGGAGCACCAACTCTGGGTGCAGGGCAGCCAGCCGCAGGGCCAGTTCTTCGTCGGTACGACCGTTCAGGACGCCTTTCAGAAGAAAATCTGTCGAGACGCGGAGGCGGTTCGAGAGAGCGGCGATGAGGAAGACGCTGGGTGCGCGATCGCCACGCTCAATCTTGTTGAGGGTGGAGGCATCTACTCCCAGGAGTCTGGCACATTCGCTCTGGTTGGGAATAACGAGTTCCCTAGCCCAGGCGATACGTGTTCCGATAGCTCGCTGGAGGATAGTCAGGGAGTCCGAGCGCTTGTGTTTGGCCATGTGGCCTTTTTAGCAATGGCTTTATGCCAAATCCAGAAGAAGTTTTTTTTCTTATTGCCTATGGCATTTTGCCAAAAATCAAATTTGCAGCATGAAGGAAGTTAGAATGAGGCAGATGAGTGAAAGCCAGACTCCTCGTCGGGTATCTGCCAGCGCCATTGCAGCCATGTTGGCGGCTGACAGTTGGAAGCCTCTCCATAAAGAGGCGCGTAATCGTTCGATGCGCAAGGCTAAAAAGATTGCAAAGGTATCGGGCGGCACTCCGAAAAGACTGGTCGTGGATCGTGAGAGCGCTGAGGCTCTGCCGCCAGGGCACCCTGTGAGCTGGAACGCTTTGTGGGGCGCTGATCGGGTTCCGCAGTTTCCTGTTTTAGCTCCGATGGGGGCTTCTGCGATTTGGGAAAGTATCCACTGATGCAAACGTTAATTCGGGAAATCCCTTCGGTGACCATTGCCCGCCATATGAAGCCCACTCCAGAACGCTTTCAGCATCATGAAATCGTGGAGCGAAATGGGGTGCATCGTGTCGTTAACACAGTGCAGTCGATGTATGAGGCGGACGACATTGGGGACGACGAGGTTTCTGCTGCAGATCGGTGGTACCGGGAGTATCTCTTTGCAACGATTGGTATTGTGGAAGAAAAACTGTCAGATGGCCGTTTTCGTGAAAAGGGCGATGTGCACACGTGGATGATTGGCCGTGGCAAGTGCTCGGTTCGGATTTCGGAAATTCGTGAGAGGCTGGGATTGTGCGGGCACGTGCGTCTTGAAATGATGCTGGCACGAGAAATGTCTTTTTCTGCGATGGCACGCCATCTTTACCCCGGCCTTTCTGAAGGGCGCGCGCGGATGAAAGTCTCGGCACAATGTGCGTTGCTTCTTGAGCAGCTTTCGTATGCGTACGAAAATATGAAGAATAAAATTTAAATCTCTCAGAAAAGTATTGAACTTCGAACGCGATTATTGCATAAGAAAAGTACATTGAAGATATTTTATTTCAAAAGGCCAGCTCAATTTTGAGTTTGGCCTTTTTTATTTGGAAGAGTTTCTAGTGTTGGAACGATTTCGCATTTCTTCCGGATCAGTTGTCCTTTCCGGTCACCAAGTTATGGTTGTTATTCTTGGGGATGGTTTAGAAGTCGTCGCGTGCCCTTTAGTGAATGCTGAAGAAGCGATTCATCGGGCAGATTGTTCTCTTGAATGGCATGAATTGGTGGACGCAGGGCTCACGCGGCTTGATGTGCGTTGTCGAGCTATTCCCTGTCGGCGAAAAACTCTTTCGTTAAAGGCTCTTGGATGCATAAGCGAGGCGACCAGAAGTCGTTTGGAAGTTATGGCGCAGCGGGAGCAGAGATTACGATTACAGGAAGTTCCCAGAACACATTTTCCAAGGAAAAAGCCCATACATGCTGGGCAAAAACACGAAGCTTGGCGTGATGGATGGTCAATGAAAAGCCGACGTGAAGCAGAGCTTCGGATTGATTGACGCTCAGAGTCGGGAAGGGAATGGACAAATGAGCGAGACACAGAGTGAGAAGCAACGGATACGCCATGGGCGATCTCGCCAGCGCAAGGAACAGTTTCTAAAGCATCTTGCTGCCAATGGAAATATCTCGGCAGCTGGCCGTTTTGCCGATGTTCAGAGAAGCACGCTGTATCATTGGAAAGAGACGGACCCTCACTTCGCATTTCTTTGGGATGATGCTTTGGAGGAAGCGGCAGATGCCCTGGAAGCTGAAGCCCGGCGTCGCGCTGTCGAAGGATATGACGAGCCAATTACCTATGGTGGAAAAATTATTTGCAATCCCGAGACGGGAAGCCCGCTCGTCAGGAAAAAATATAGTGATGGTTTGATGGCGTTTCTTTTAAAGGCACATCGCCCCTCTCGCTTTAAAACCGGACATACCGAGGACCAGACAGGTTCCATTTCCATCTGTATCAGCCATGACGACAACGCCCTTTAGACTAAATGATGCACAGAGCGAGGCTGTTCGTTTGTTGGGAGGGCCTGCCCGTCATATTTTATTAAGGGGTGGCTCACGCTCAGGAAAAACGTTTGTGCTGATCCGAGCCGTTGTTATTCGAGCGTTGAAGGTTCCAGACAGTCGTCATGGTATTTTTCGTCACAGATTAACGGCTCTTAAGGCGTCTGTTTTGCGGGATACGTTCCCGAAGGTCATGCAGTTCTGTTTCCCGGAGGTTCGTTGGAAGCTGGATCGGCAGGACTGTGTCGTGACGTTCTCCAATGGGTCTACCATTCTGTTCGGCGGTTTGGATGATGAGCAGCGTACCGAGAAAATTCTGGGTCTTGAATTTGCGACAGTTTATCTGAATGAGGCGAGCCAGATTAGTTATGGCGCGCGGAACATGTTGCTGACGCGCCTGGCGCAGAAATGTGATTTGGTGAACCGTGAATATATTGATGCCAACCCGCCGAGTGTTGGTCATTGGCTGTATGCGCTTTTCGAGTTGGGAATAGAACCGAAATCGGGGCAACCCATTTCGGATCGTTCTTTATATGGCACGATGATTCTTAATCCCCATTCTAATAGGGATAATCTGGGAGAGGATTATCTTGCAGCGCTGGAAGCGTTGCCGGAACGGGAGCGGCGACGGTTTTTTCATGGAGAATACCAGGTTGCTGTTGAAGGGGCGCTCTGGCGGATTGAGTCGTTCAGACGCGAAGCTGCTGTTGCGGCTCAGACGCGGATGGATATTGCTTCACGCATGAGGCGTATTCTGGTGTCGGTTGATCCTTCGGGCGCATCTGGTCCGGAAGATTATCGATCGGATGAAATCGGAATTGTTGTCTGCGGCGTGGATGCTGATGGTGTCGGACATGTTCTGGAAGATCTTTCTGCCAGAGACAGTCCGGCAGGATGGGCTGCACGGGCATTGCATGCTCTGGATGACTGGCGGGCGGAGCGGATTGTTGCCGAACGAAATTTCGGTGGTGCACTGGTAGAGAATACCATTCGGAGTGTGCGAGCGAATGCGCCGGTTCGGCTGGTCACAGCAGCGAGAGGCAAGGCTGCGCGGGCAGAGCCTGTGGCGGCGCTCTATGAGATTGGCAAGGTGGTTCATCACGGGCGCTTTGAAGCGCTTGAGGATCAGCTGTGTCATTTTTCAGTCAGTGGATATCGAGGGCCCCGGTCTCCGGATCGGGCAGATGCGATGGTCTGGGGACTGAGTGAACTGATGCTGTCTGGCAGCAGCAGTATGGCGGGCTGGAGCCCGTCAGCATTTTCGTTGGCGCGCTGACCGGCTTCTGGGCTGCAGGCGGGCTTTAGCATTGGAGAATTCATGGACTGGTTGTCCCTGCAACGGCGGTATGCCGTGCCGGCGGGTGCGTCTGCGCGCACAGCACGCCTGCTGGCGTTAAGGCGCGTTCTGGACGGTACGCAATATGATGCCTTGCCTCATCCGTTCTCGCTGGAACGGTCAGGGGCGGGGGAATACATTCCGCTTTCGAATAGACGACCATCTGTCCGGAGCAATTTATGCCGAACGGTTGTCGATGAATCCGTCTCGTTACTTTTTGGCGATACGCACTGGCCCAGTCTGATTACGGATGATGTGCGGGTTGCGGAAGCCATGAGTGTTTTCGCCGCACAGACGCGTTTAGCATCACTGATGATGGAGGCCGCAACGTGTGGTTCCATTGGCTCTGTGGTGGTTCTTTTTGAGGTGTCGGCCGGCGTGCCGAAGCTTTCGGTTCTCGATACGGCTTATCTGACGCCGGTCTGGGATGATGCCAGTGGCGAGCTTTTGCGTGTTGAGGAGCTGTTTCTTGTTCGAGGCCGGGATCTTGCTGCGCAAGGTTATCCAATTGGCGAAGATCTATTGGGTGCGCAATTCTGGTGGCAGCGGATTTGGACACCAATGGATTGTGCAGTTTCTGTACCCTGGCTCGTTGGGATGGACGGTGGGGTTCGGGATGAAAGCCGGTCCGTGCGACATGGGCTGGGTTTTGTACCAATTATCTGGATCCGCAATCTAGGGGGGGTACATGGGCGTGACCCGGAAGGGGAATGCACTTTTGAACGGGCGATCGATACGGTCATTGAGGCGGACTACCTTCTGTCTCAGGCTGGGCGAGGTCTGAAATATGGCTCTGATCCGACGCTAGTTTTGAAAACTGGAGGTTTTTCGGATGGTGTGGCTCACCAAGGCGGAGCGTCGTCGGCTCTGACGTTGCCTCCTGAAGGGGATGCCAAGCTTCTGGAAATTAACGGCAATGCCGCAGGGGCCGTGCTCGAGCACTATCGGGAACTGCGGCAAATTGCGTTGGAGCAACTGCACGGCAACCGAGCGCATGGCGATCGGATTTCAGGCGTGCAGTCTGGCAAGGCCATGGAAATGATGTGCCAGCCTCTGATCTGGCTGGTGGATCGGCTGCGGCATTCTTATGGCGAGAATGGGCTTTTGGCTGTTTACCGAATGGCCTGCCGTTTTTCCTGTGTGCTGGAAAACGGTCTGCGGTTGGGTGGGGCTTTGGTGAAAGACCTCCCTTATTGTCGCATGGCATTGAGGTGGCCCGCTTGGTTCCCTGCAACGGATCCGGAGCTTCTGTCGCTGTCGCAGGGGCTGGTGACGGCTGTTTCCAACGGGATTCTAAGCCGAGAGACGGCTGTCAGAATGTATGCGACGGCGTCTGGGAATTCTGACCCTGGGGCAGAATGGCGTGTGCTTGAACAGTGGGTTGCGCCGGATGAGGCGTGACGTTGAACGGAGGGAAAATATCCGTGTCTGAAGAAACTATTGAGGGTGTGGAGGCTCTGCGTCAGGCGCTTGCTCAAGCGCAGGATGAGGTCAAATCCGTTCGTCGGGAAATGGCGGATGCTGTTGCCCGGCAGGAAGATCTGCAGCGATCGCATGAGGAAATTGTGTCTCGTGTGAAGCAGGAAAGTGACCGTGAAATTATGGTTGCGGCTCTGCGGTCAGAGGCTGTTCGTTTGGGCGCGTATAATCCTGAAGATGTTGTTCGTCTGATTGATATGGGCGGTGTTACCCGCACTGAGGATGGCGCTGTTGTGGGAGTGATTGAGGCTTTGGAACAGGCGCGACAGGAGCGTGCATATCTGTTCGGAGAAATTGTGCGTCCCGGATATTCGAGTGGCACAACAGTTGGGTACCCGGCACCGAAGCCTGGCGGCATTGAACCTTTTGATGCGCGCGCAGCTACTGAAGCTGATTACGAAGCGCGCAAGTGGCAGTTTCTGGCCCGGGCCTGATAGTTCGACAGTGAATTAAATATTTGACCGGCCAAATGTGCCGGAATTTTTTATAAATATTTACGGAATGACATTCATGAGCATCGAAAATTTTCCAGTTCAGCTCCAGGCCGCTATTCAGCAGGGTTTTCTGGCACGGGAGTTTGAAAACGGCCTCAAATCTCGACTGGGATTTCGACAGGTTGCTGATCGCGAGATTTTCCCCAACGCTATTGGTGAAACTCTTACAAAGACGCGTAAGAGTCTGAAGGCTCCTGTTACGACACCGCTGAATCCAACGGGCAATACCAACTTCGATAATGGAATGAGTCCTGCTGGCTGGTCTGTTGAGCAATATACTCTTTCGATTAATCAGTATGGCGACACGATTGATCTGAATATGGTGACGAGTGGTGTGGGGATTGCATCGCAGTTTCTTGCAAATGCCAACACGAATGGTGTGCAGGCCATGCAGTCTCTGGACCGGCTTGCACGCAATACGCTGTTTGGTGGAGCTCAGAATGGAGTAGGTGGTTATCTGGGTGGCAATACGCGCGTTAGTGTTGCGCTTGATGCTGAAGGCGACACCATTCAGGTTGATGACATTCGGGGATTTCAGTCCGTCATTGTTAATGGTCAGGTTACGCTGATTGGATCCAGCAATGGCATGACTGTGACTGTTGGTTCGGATGTGTACACGCTTGTGCGCGTGGTAGCTGACGCGACCAATGTTTCTACGGCGCCGGGCGGAATTTCCGGGCAGATGACATTCTCCGCCAGCGTGTCTGTTGCGGATGGTGCCGTTGGGCAGCCGGTGGTTGCGGCAACGGCACCGAAGGTGATCCGTCCGAATGGCCGTCTGACGACGGCAGCTCTACAGACAGCGAGTGCAAACGGTCTCGCGGATACGCTGGGTATTCAGCAGGTTCTGGCTGGTGTTGCGACGCTTCGCCGTAACAACGTTCCTATGATCAATGGAGCATATCATTGTTATCTGGATGATATTCAGCTTCTGTCGCTGTTCCGTGACGATGATTTCAAGCATCTTTATCGGGGAGCATACGGTTCGGAAGAGTATCGTTCCGGACAAGTTATTGAGCTGTTGGGTGTTCGGTTTATTCCAACGACAGAGGCCCCTCAGCAGCTTTCTCTTGGTGCCGGTCCTATTCATCGTGCTCTGCTGTTGGGTCAAGGGGCTCTGATCGAGGGTGACTGTGCGCTGACCGGCCATTCGGACATCCCAGACGCTGATCGCGCACTGATTGAGATGGTGGATGGGGTTGCAATGGTGACGCGTGAGCCACTAGATCGACTGCGTCAGATTATCGCTCAGTCTTGGTACTGGATTGGGGGTTTCGCGCTACCGACGGATGTGACGGCAGATACGAACGTTATTCCCACGGCGACGAACAGCTATCTCAAGCGTGGCGTTATCATTGAGAGCCTAGGCACGGATGCACTTGGCATGACCTTCTAAGCTGATTTCGAACCCCCATGATTCCATGGGGGTTCTTCTGGTGGAGGAGGATTATATGTCTGGGACTGCAAGCCTGTCCTCGGGTCCATTGACGGACGGCGAAAAGGTCGATGTTCGGCGATTTTGCGGGTATCCGGCAATTGGATCGCGGGAGACAGGGCAGGAATCCTGGCGCTTCTTTCAAGTTGAGGGAGCGTTGGAATGGCGGATTAACAGCTTGTCCGGCGCAGAACTGCAGCAGGTACGTTTGTACCTTTCACAGCTTTACCCGTTGGAAACGGCTCTTTTGGGGGCGTCTGAAAATCTGGACACGGCACAGGCTGCGAGTTGGTATCACAACGGTCATGAAGTGCGTGATCGCGTGATGCTTCTGACGTTATGGCGTCGGCGTTTATGCGCGTTTCTTGGGGTGACAGGCGGTTTAGAATTGCAGGATGGCCGATTGGTCATCATCTGAAGGGGGCATGATGCGGGCGGAACAGATCGCGTCCAGACTTTGTCGAGGGTATGCAAAAGCGGCAGGGATTTTAGGTCACTCCGGAGAGCAATACCGGCCGGATGATCCGTTGTCTCCCATGCAAAATATTTATGCACATCCGATGCTCGCTTTTGATTCGAGTGCTGACTTTACATTCTCCCGATCCCCCAATTGGGGTGGGGTTATGGAATATGTGCTTACGGATTGCCGTGAAGATACTGTGGTCGGAGACATTCTGACTTGCGGGGGAAATACGTTTTTTGTTGCGGCCGTGGATGACCTTCGACCTCCACTATGTGTGGCATGTAATCGGACTGTGGAGGTCAGTGGCGTTTCTGGGACGCAAGGGAACATCGTTGAGGAATGTCCTGCTGCGATTGTTTTGCGGTCTAAAGGAGAGGGATCTGGGAGTGGTATTCCAGGGTCAGCCAAGCCCGGGCAGTTCGTCATGTATTTACCGCGGCTGCCGGGTATTGTGTTGCAACCCTATATGACGGTCACGACGGATCTGGATACGACGTACACGATTAACGCTGCCGAGATGTCGGACTGGGGTTTGCGTTGCACCATGTCTCTGCAACAGGTCTGAGGAGAGAAAAATGGCGGATGCTTCTCAGGTCGGATTGGCTCTGGCTTATGTGTGTGCGGGAATTTTATATCCAGAAGGCCTCGAAAAGCTGTCTGTAACGGGACGGCAGACGATCGTTCGTCGCGGGTGGCTTTTACCGAGTGATATATTTGCAGCTCAAAATATTCGGAACAATACGGATTTCCTGACGGTCACACTGGCACCTCAGAAAGGTGTTGTTGTGCCAGAGCCTTTGGGGCGCCCCTGGCAGGTTCAGGCGCGTGTTCTGCCCACGGTGTCAGTGAAGCAGAGTGCGCAAGCTGTTTGCATTGCTTTTCCTTCTGATGGGGTGCCTTCAGGTGTTGTCGGTGTTTGGTACGAGGCTGGGAAAACTCAGGTTTCTGCCGCCTATGCCGTGACTGAGCAGGACACGCCTGAAACTGTAGCTTTGGCTTTGGCCGGGCAACTCCCAAAAGGTCTTGCAGACGGAAATTCTATTCAGGTTCCGGGGCATAACTTAGCCGGAAACGTTGTTGGTTATGGCCAGTCCGTAAGGGTGAACCGCCGACAGAATCAGCGATGTAGGGTTTCGCTCTGGACGGCTGATTCTGGTGTTCGGGATACGCTTGGACAGTTTTTGGATACGGAACTGGCTGAGAAGAGCTGGATTTCCACGTTGGATGGCCGGCAGGCGCAGCTTAGGTTCGTGAGTGTTGAGGACATCGATACGATGCAAAATCAGGCATTGTATCGACGGGATTATTTGTACGAGCTGGTTTTTGACACCCTTCAGATTCAGTGGTCGTCTGACATGATGTTTGGGGCCGGGACTGTTTCTGTTGGTGATCAAGTTAGCAGTTTCGGCGCAATCGAGCCTGCTTTTGATAATAGTGTGGTTCTGCATGCTCTTGAGGCAATGCAGGCTGCACAAACTTCTCAGGCAGCTCAGAATTCATATCCGGGAATGATGGTCAATCAGTTTGGGACTGTCGTCTGTCAAAGCCATTAAAAATAGAATCGATGTAATAGAGAAAAAATAATTGTTCTTTTATCGGAACACTTCACTATATTTTTTGGAGGAAATATCGGCGGATGTCTCTGGTTTATCAGGCGGGTACGCTGAATACGACTGCGCTTACGGTTCCTAACCTTTATGTACAGATTGCGCAGCCACAACCGCTGGGACTGACGGGTGCCTCTTCATCGAAGCTGGGTATTGTTGGAACGGCAGGATGGGGCCCGGTCGGGCTTCCAGTGCCAGTGGGTGGCATGAGTGATTATCTCTCTGCTTTTGGGAGTAAGCAGAATAAAACGACGGATGCAGGGCTGGCTGTAAATATTGCGGCTCTGCAAGGGGCGTCATCGTTCGTTGTCGTGCGTGTAACAGATGGAACGGATGCAAACGCAACGGCCTCTTTGGGAGGCGTTACACTCAGTGCTGTTCATACCGGCGCTGCTGGTAATTCTATCGTTGTGACCCTGACCGCAACGGGGGCGGGTTATGGGCTGGCAGTTTCGCATCCGGTTCTTGGAGCGGCAAGTTATTCAGGTGCGACATGGAGCATCCTGGAAGCCGCTGTTGCGCAGGATCTGTCAGCTCTGGTGACGGTCCATTTGCCAGATGCAGTTCCTGATCCTGTTCCTGGAAGCGTGACGCTGTCTGGAGGACTAGATGGTGGGACGCCTGATACGTCGGCTTTTCTAGGAAAAGACGATATCATTCGGACGGGTATGTATGCTCTGAGGGGGCAGGGATGTGCCGTTGCCACCCTTCATGGCGTGACAGATAGCGCGTGCTATTCGTCGCAGGCGGCATTTGGCCTCGGTGAAGGGGTCTATATGGTGACGGCAAGCCCTGCATATGACAGTGTAAGCAATGCAGTGTCCGTCAAAGCCGCCAGCGGTCTGGACTCATCAGCTGTAAAGTTGATGTTTGGTGACTGGATCTGGTGGAACGATGACGTCAATGGCATGATGCTTGTCAGCCCTCAGGCATTTGCTGCAGGCATTCTTTCTGCACTTTCACCTGAACAATCGAGCCTGAACAAAGCACTTTCGGGTATTGTTGGAAGCCAAAAGGCAGGCTTAGGGGGGAGCAGCGCAACCTATTCCACGGCCGAACTTTCTACACTGTTTACGGCTGGGATCGATGTTATCTGCAATCCGGCGCCGGGCGGGACTTACTGGGCAGTACGGTGTGGGCACAATACGTCAAGTAAAGCGACGGTAAATGGAGATAATTATACCCGTCTGACCAATTATATTGCGTCATCCCTGGCTGGGGGTATGGGAGCGTATGTCGGACAGGTCGTGAATGACACGCTCTTTTCCGATATTCGCTCGACCCTGTTGGGTTTCCTGTCGTCCTTGTTGTCTCAAGGTATTTTGGGTGTTCAGAATTCTGAACTGCCTTACCGTGTTGTTTGCGATAGTTCGAATAATCCCCAGTCGCGGACTGCGTTGGGATATGTGCAGGCTGACGTGGCTGTGCGGTACCAGGGCATCAATGAAAAATTTGTGGTGAATTTGCAGGGCGGCACCTCGGTGACGGTGACGACTGCGGGCGGGAGCGTCTGAGCATGGCAAATCCTTACAGTATTGGTCGTGACTGCCGGATTACAGTTCTCTGGAACGGCCAGCGGGTTGATTTGCGTGATGTCACGTCTTTCGGGGCATCACAGGAGACGCATGCACTGCGAGCGAGTCCGCTTAATGGCATGCCGATCGAGTTCAATGTTCCGAATGGCTGGCGTGGTTCGTTTCAGATCGCACGTGCGAGTGCGGCGCTGGACAATCTGGTTGCTGCTATTGAAGCTGCTTACTGGAATGCTGGAACGGTTGGGAGCGGTACAATTTACCAGTATGTGACAGAGCCTGATGGCACGACAAGTACGTGGGAGTACACGAACGTGTCTATCAAGTTGAAAAATGATGCCTGGCAGTCGGATCAGATGGTTCATCAAACGGTGCAGTTCTTTGCATCAACGAGGGCAAAGATTTCATGAGTATGCTTCCGAAAGAAGTTCGTCTTGCTGATGGACGATGTCTTTCTCTGAAAGAGATCGATCCTGCGGATATGCTGGATCTGATTGAGGCGGCAGGCTCTGCTGTGACTGGTGCTTCGGCTGCTGCATGGTTGGGCTATGCGGAAATGATCTGTTCAGTTACGGCTATCGACGGTGTGCCAGTGCAGATGCCGGGTACGAAAGAAGAAATTCGTGATCTGGCGCGCCGTATCGGTAAAGGTGGAATTGCAGTGCTTTATCCATGTTTTCATCAGGATACTGATGAAGAGATGGTGGTCGCTACAGCAAAAAACTGAGTAGGCACTCTGCGTTTCAGGAGATGCTTTACCTTCTGGATCATGGGGTGCCATGGAATTTGTTGAAGTCGTGGTCTCGCGCAAGGCGGATGGCTGCGTGTGTTGTGACGGCAGAGCGTGCAGGTCATGTCTTTGACTGGGACCAAAGACAGTACCGAGAATAGGCATGTATACGGATAAATTGTGGAAAGGCGTTCTTTCGTCGGGAATGTTATTTTCCCGGAATGTATTGCGACGATCTTTGCTAGAGGGAAGGACAGCTGTCATTCCCACAGTGAATTTTGTTAAGAGCCGCGAGAAAGTAAATTTGGATTTTCCGAAATTATCGATGGCTTCTTTAATACCTCGCGTGACGTCAGCCGGGAGTTTTTCCTTCTCGAAAAGTGGTCCAGAGACACATGTCGAAGGCACATTGGAAAATGCTCCAAAGCTTGTAAGAAATAAAAGCAGCATTTTTAAAATGGGGTCTAAGCAAGAAAGTCTCGTGCATATTGTGCAGGCTAAATTGAAGAAGTCTGGCCACGCTGTATCGCAAAAAATTTGCGATGATATGCAGTTAGGCGGCACGGAAAAATTTTTTATCAAGCCGGGAAGATTAAGCGCGGCCTCACCGGCGAAGAATTTTTTTTCTGCAAGAAGCCCGAGGCAGCACTGCCGCGTGGCATCTCATGTTTTTTCCCGTAATACGCCAGATTTAGCGGGTTCTCGCCCTGAAATTTGGAAGTCAGCAATCAATACCCGGTCTGTCCCTGTTCTAAAATCTGGTGTGCGAGACCTGGAAGGTTGTTCAGCAGTTTCATCACAGTTCCTTCCAATATCGTTGGGAAAATTGGGGCGGATATGGCAGCCTGAATTTGAAGAAAATACCTTACCCCACACATTTCACTCCTCCCGATCAGGAATGCCCCCTTTGGGTGAAGAGCAGCGCAAAGACATCAGCGATTTTGGAAAAATGAGCCGTCTTGCTGCGCGACGTGCAACGGGAGGCGTCGATGAAATTCAATTTCCCCAATATCCAGGTTGTAGCATTGGAATTGGATGAGATCAGAGGAGAGCCGCAATGAGTGTAACGCTCTCTGCCATTGAAAACGTGATCGGTTCCATCGGTCGTTTAGGGACGTCTGCGCCGGTTACCCTTGGCTCACTTGTACTGAGCGGTATTGAAGTTCCTGACCGACTTGAGATTGGTGGCCATCAAATGATGGTCGTGCATAAGCTTCCCGGAGGCGAGCGTGTTGTTGATACGCTTGGAAACGACCCTGGCCGACTGGAATTGCGAGGGCGTTTTTTAGGGCCGAACGCACAGGTCCGAGCGCAAGCCGTGGAGCGGATGCGCATTTCGGGCCAGCCTGTCGCTTTTTCTGCGGCAGGTATGGCAAGTGATGTTTGGATTGCTCGCTTTGTTTATTCATATGAAGCGAAGGGGGCTGTCTGCTCCTATGAACTGACGTTGGAACGGCCAGCGGAAGCCACTGATTTTAGGACAAACCAAAGTTCACTCACAGGCATTCTAGGAAATGATACTGAGAGTGGGCTCAAGACTGTTTCAGATATGGTAGCGCGTATTTCGGAAGGCGTTTTTACAGGCACTGGGCAAGTTAATTCCATCGTAGGCCAGCTTATGCCATTGGCCACTTTAGTAGGGGCGGGGGGAGCTGCGGCCAAGGTTGTTGATGCTCTGGGTATGGCAAATACCTTGAGTCAGAGTGGTTCTAATCTTGCGGCTACTCCGTCCGGTATGGCCGCGATATCCCATCAGCTTACGACCGCGGGGAGTGGGTTGATGTCCATCATGGAGAGCACAGGAAGCAATCTGGAAAGTGTCGCGATTGCGGATATATCGTCTCTGGGTGCAGTTGCCGAGAGTGCCGGTTTGCTTAGTGCAGCATCAGATACTGGCGGTCTGGTTAATCATTCTCTGGCCTATGTCCGTGGTTCTCAAGGTGCTTCCGGGCAATTGCCGATAGTGCACGCGTGAGGAATTATGAAAAATATTTTTGTAACGGCAGCTGATATTTCGCTGTTTCATGTTGCGGCGCGTGAACTGGGAGATGCTTGCCAGTGGTGGAGAATTGCTCAGACCAATGGGCTGTCAGATCCAGATTTAAGCAAAGTTGAAACAGTCCAACCTCTGAAAATTCCGATGAAAGACCTTACGCTTTCATCAGGGCTTCCCAATGAGGAGGGAGGATGACAGCACGCCAGATCGAAGTTCGAATTTTATGGGATGGAATAGAAAATCCGGATCTTGCGCTTAAAAGTTTCGAGCTGGATTCTAATAGATATGAGTCTTGCGATACGGCAGTTTTGACGTTCGCAATAAAGAGGAAAAGGGCCAGAAAAGCATCGTTCTGGTTTGAACAGGATACAGCTTCAAGCCCGTGGATTTCTGTTGAAATCAGGGACACTAAAATTTCTTCAGGATGGACCGTTCTATTTCAAGGGCGTGCAGATCATGTCCGGAATATTGACGAGCATTCTCTTGTCGAAATGGAGTGTCGGGATGCTCTTGCGGCACTTATAGACCTTCGCGTGCAGGATTCCTGGCTTAACCATACGGGATCTGATCTGCTGCAGGATATTGCCAGAAGCGCTGCACTTGAGACCCGGATTTCTCTTCCCAACGATGGCTCTGACCATATGATGGGTCAGTTTTGGCAAGTAGAGCATAAGAGGGGTGCCCTTCTGTCGCAGCATCGCTTTCAGACGGCGGCAGATCTGGCCTTTGCCGTTGCGAGGGATGGGTTATGTGATCTTTATGCGGATGGGAAAACGCTTGTCTGTCAGCCGTCTTACGTAAATGACGACACCGCTGAAATTATTGATGTTCGAAATGCCGTATTCGAGACAGATGTTTCTCGAGATCTTCAATTGCTCACGGGTATTGTGGTGCATATGGCATCTTGGGATTCTCGACAGAGAAGCAGTACGCATATTTATTATGATGGCAAAACATTTTCCCAGGATGCACCATCAGGTGTGACTGTACTCCACAGCTTTCGTGTGCCGGGCCGTCGTTTGGAAGATCTGCGTCGGCTGGCTCGTGGTAAGTATGAGCGCATTTCTGCACATGCACTGTCAGTCCGTATTTCAATGCCTGGTATTATAAGGCTGCGCCCGCGGCAATTTATAAAGATTTCACTGGGGACAACGGAGCAGACGCTGGGTGTGGATCAGGTTGTTTCCCGATTTTCTGTGAATGATGGATTTATTCAGCATGTGGTTTTGCGTAGCCGGAGAAGTGGGGCATGAGTGATACGCGAATGCTAGCTGCCGCCCTTGCAAACCGGAGCGCGCATGCTGTCCTTGGAATTGTGTCCGCAGTTGATCCTTCGAACCATGCCATCAAGGTTCGTATCCAGCCTGACAATGTGGAAACCGGTTGGATACCTGACGTGGGGGGCGTACAGGCCGGAAATCTGCGTGTTTCTTGTCCATCTGAACCAGGGACCCACGTTGCCTTGTTACCCCTTGAAGGGGATGGCGAGCATCTGATTGCTATCGGGGCTGTTTTTGACACGGTTGTGACTGCGCCCGTCTCTCCCTCTGATGGGCAGGCTATTCAGCCAGGGACCATGCTGATCAGGGCAGGATGCGGTGCACCTCCGACAGATACAAACGGCAAGGTTGGTGATGTAAATCCTCAGGCCGGTTGGTGTCAGATTGGCTCTGACGGGGTGATCCTGGGGGCAGGCAATGCGCGCCTACATATTGCAGAGAGCGGTATTTCACTGACGATAGGCGACGTAACGGCTGTGTTTTCTGCGAATGGTCTGAAGGTTTCTGGTGGCGATATTCAAACAGATCAGCACTCGTTGACGCAGCACGTACATCTGATGGGTAGCCAGACGACAGGGGGACCTGTTGGATGAGTTCCATCAGTCATTTATGTGGCGGTGATCTGCTGCTGGAGAACGGTGGCTTACAGGTTATTTCCGGGGCTGACGAAACACGTCAGAGGCTTTTAAGGCGCTTGTTAACCAATCCTGGTGATTACATCTGGCAGCCGGAATACGGGGTAGGTTTGCAAAGCATGGTTGGGGAAGTTGTTGTTCCAGCCGTCATGCAAGCTGCCATTCGGGTGCAGGTTCTCAAGGACCCTGGAGTTGATTCCGGTCATTCTGTTGATGTGACTGTGAGTGCTGCCGATAACGGGCTTTGCCTTTGCCATATCTCCTATGTCGATGCTGACACGGGGCAGCAGCAAACACTGGATTTTTCCGCCTAAACAAGAAGCGTAGAGCTATGTTCTGCGCTTCCGGAGGACGTAATGTCTCTTTCTCTTCGCTCGTTTGCTACGACGGTTTCCACCGCCGTGGCGACGGCGCAGTCTTCCTGTGCGCAGCTTTTGGATGGCTCTGTTGGATCGCCCGTGCGGGCACTGATGGAAGGTGTCGGTGGCATAGGATTATGGCTGCAATATCTTGTTTTACAAACCTTGCTCCGCACACGTCTGGCAACATCCTCTGCTGAGGATTGCGACAGTTTTGTCGAAGATTTCGGGATGATACGTTTACCTGGAACGGCATCGACCGGGATGGTGACGATGATGTCATTTTCGCCATCTCAGCAATCGGCAGTGATTGTGCCAGGAGCCATTGTCCGCACTGTTTCCGGCCTGTCATTCGCAGTGATCAAAGACAGCAATCTGCCTGTCTGGTCCGACGTTGCAGGCGGGTATGTTCGGCAGACGGACATGCAGAGCATATCGGTTCCAGTTCAATGTCAGGTTGCGGGATCAAATGGTAACGTATCTGTTGGTACGCTCTGTCTGATGGGCACAGCTATTTCCGGCATTGACACTGTTACAAATCCAGCGGCTTTTCTTAACGGCGCCGACCAGGAGACGGATGCGCAGTTGCGTGCGCGTTTTCCTCTGTGGCTTGCTGCAAAAGCATCTGGGTGCAGAGCAGCTGTTGGGAATGCTGTTGCGGGTGTTCAGACAGGATTATCGAGTTCACTTCGAGATGGCGTTGCTGCTGATGGAACTGCGCAGACCGGGTATTTTACGGTCGTCGTGAATGACGGAAGTGGCTCGCCATCGGACGCGCTCCTGACACAGGTTTATGAGGCTGTTGACGCTGTTCGGGCCTTGGGAGTCGGCTTTGCCGTCAGACCTCCCCAGACGCTTGCGGTGAATGTGTCCATGACAGTCGTAGTGCCAATGTCGGTTGTGGTTCAGCAGGCTGCAACTGCGATTGAGAATGCCCTTAGCTTGGACATTGCAGGCGCAGTGGTTGGTGCAGGTTATGCCTATAGCCGCCTATCATATCTAGCGTATGTCGGGGCCGGCGTGACGGTTACCTCCGTTCTGGATGTCCGCCTGAATGGTGGGCAAGCCGATATTGCTGCGAATGGCGAGCAGGCACTGACAGTCGGCACAATTCAGATCAACGTTCTTCAGAACTGACCAAACAGGCCCCTGCTAACTGTATCGGGGCAGAAGGAAGGCTATGCCTGTTTTCAATACATATCCGCGGCTTGATACGTTGACGGGCGATGAAGTTCTGGTGCTGGCAGATTCCAGCGGCCATCAAACCGTTACTGCAACGGCTTCCCAGATTGCAGGTACTCCAGCAGTTTCCAAGCCGAGTGGGGCATTCTATCAGGATAAAGGAGCAAGGATCAGTCGTTTTGCTGATCGTGTTCTGATCGGGGATGCTGCGGCTAATCCAGGACTGAGCGATCGGGATGCAGCATCTAAAAACGAGTGGCTGTCCCAGACAATGGGAGCTACTTCGATTGGGCCCTGGGCCTTGCAGGACGCGCAATGTGCCTCGGTAGCCCAGTTTGGCAATAGTGCTTTTGTAGCAGCCTCCCGGACATCTGATGCAAAAACGGCACCAGATACTTTGGGGTTTCAACCAAGTACGATCGGCATTGCGTCATGGGGTGTCGCTGATGACACTTCTGCACCTACGACCACGACAGCCTACGCTTATTATGGAGAAGCGTGGCGTCTTGCTGGTGTAAATTATCAACCGACTTTCGTCATGGAACTTGAAGCGGTCAATTTTGGTGGCTTGGCGATTGGTCAGTCTACGCCGTATGCCCCCAATGTCGGCGGTGGTGTTTATGGCATTCAGCTCGGTGCGGGTGGTGGTCAGACTTCGGGTACTTCCGATGCTGCTGCAGGGGTCGTTTTTGTTTCAAACCCTGACGCCTGGCAGGTCGGTATTGTTTTCGGCGCGACGGCTTTAAGCGGCACAAACGGGACAGATAATGGATATGCCTCCGCCCTGTCTCTTGCGCGTAATCATGCTCTGGAGTGGCATACGCCGGAAGTTGTTAGTGGGGTCTCGGGTGGTAATGTTGGAGCGTTTGTCCGCTCTACCGTGACGGAGCGTTCGAAGGGCGTACGACAGGATTTTGTCGATAATGGAATTCTGTTCAGCAATATTGAAGGACAGACACTCTTTTCAGTCGCAAGTGCTGTGGCACCCAACAACACTTTGCAGGTCCAACCTGGGGCAGGCACTCAGGCGGCTGGTCTGTATGTGCAAAGTGGCGAAAACGGATCGTCAAACCTTGGTTTGTTTCCGGAAGAGGGAGGGCAGTTGCAAATCTCTTCCCCGGTAACGAATGCGGCAGGCACACTTCCCGCCACAGTGGGGGGAGGTTTTTTGCATATCAGCGTTAATGGAACGGATTATCGTATCCCGCTGATGACTCCAGAGCAGGCTGGAGGTTGAAGCATGGCCAGATTGTACGACCCTCAGAAAGTGGTCCTTCAGGCGACTGATGGGAAAATTCTTTTGGATACGGGGGTGGTTCCCGGATCAGTCGATGATTTTGCGTCGAGGTTGAGAAGCCTTCTGCCTGTCGGCTGGTTCCCAGCAGCGCCTCAGGATCTGGAGGAGGAAACTGCACCAGTTCTTGTCGCTATTCTGAGGGGATTTTCAGCCGTTCTGGCTGGAATATGGACATTACTTGATGAATGTCAGCAGCAGACACGCCTCATAACGATGAGTGGCCCATTTCTGGATATGCTGGCGGCTGATTATTTTGGACCGGCTGGTTTAACGCGTCGCACTTCGGAGCTGGACAGGGACTATCGCACCCGTATCGTGTCCTCTCTGGTGGCGCAAAAGAATACGCGTGAGTCTGTTTTCAACGCGCTGCTGTCAGTCACGGGTGTCGCGCCCACTATTCTCGAACCTCTGAATGCAGCGGATTGCCATGCATTGGCATCACTTGCCGCTCCTGCCGGTGGTGGAGGTTATGGATATGGTAGCGCAGGGTTGCGATACGGCAGCCGGCACGGTGGACAGTTCTTCGTGGAGGCAGCGCTGGGGCACGCCGCTGATGCCCACGTAATTTACCAAACAATTGAAAAAACGGCAGCCAGCGGCATAACCGGCTGGGTCAAAGTGAGCAAATAATGGATCGAGCAATTGTATACGCAGGATCAATTCCAATGGATACGGATCTGCTGCGAATAGGGCGATATGGCAAGGCGGCGCTCGGTCATCTGTCTGATATGCTTTATGGCCGGGATGTGACAGCTGCTTCGGGTCTGATTTGTACGCCTTCTCCCTCCGGTCTGTCTGTTACAATCGGGGCAGGGTCCATCACAGCATCTGGGACTATGGATGCTGCATTTCTGGGGGGCGCCGGCGGGGGATATGGAGCGGATGCAACCCCTACAACTTGCCAGTATTCAAGTGATGAGGATGTAACGGTTTCTGTTCCAGGAACTGGCGCGACATATACGGTTTTCGCTCTTTGTACCGAACAGGATGTCGATCAGACTGTCCTCCCGTTTTTCAATGCCTCAAACCCCTCCCAGACGCAGGCGGGCATGAATAACGACGGAAATGCCTTGCCAACGCGGAGACAGGCAGGTCTTTCTTTTGTTGTTTCGACAGATACACCAGCTGTGCCGCCCGGTGGCGCAATTGTTGGGCTATATACTTTGAATGTGCCTCAGGGAGCCACGTCTCTTGCTGGCGTACAGCCGCAGGCAGGGAAGGTTTTTTGGCCAACAATTCCTGAATTGGCAACGCAGACTTTGCTGCGTGCCGCTATGCAGCCTCTACAGCTTGTCACAGCCAATGCATCAGTTTCCATTCCAGTTTGGGCGTCCCGTGTGGAATTACGTGTTGTGGGCGGCGGCGGCGGGGGCGCATCGTCTAATTCCATGACACTGAATGGATCATTTTCAGGTGGCGGCGGTGGCAGTGGGGGAGATGCCTCAGGGATTTATGACGTCAGCCTCGCAACTGGTAGCGCACTGAATGTGACAGTTGGCGCAGGGGGCGGATCGGAGCAGACGGGCGGCACCTCCCTTGTCAGTTACAATGGGCAAACATTGCTACAGGCTGGTGGAGGGCAGGGTGGCTATTTTTATAGCGCCATGGGCTCTGCAGGTGGTGAAGGTGGCGTAGCGTCAGGCGGCACCGTCTGGAATCAGACTGGGACTTCGGGAGGAGATGGCCAAACGAATTCCAGTACCTTTGCAGGTTATGGCGGTAGCGGCCCATGGGGCGGCGGCGGTCGGTGCGGAAACGAAGGAGGGCGCAATGGCACCCATTTTGGTGCCGGCGGCGGGGGCTCTTATTCTACACCTGCAGATGGAACGCACTCGCCGGGCGGCGCTGGTTATTCCGGGTGTGTTATGTACCGTTTTCTGCCGTAAGGCAGGTGAGGGGACCTCAAATGGGGGTTCCCCTCGTTACGTAGACTCAGTTCAATGAAATTTCGCCGTCCACCATATTGCGCGGCGGCATGTCTTTTTTCAGATTCACAACGTCCTCTCGGCTGACAGCAGGTGCGTTGTTGCCCCATGCATCACGGATGAATGTTGTGACATCTGCAATCTGCTGATCGCTAAGGCGATGCATGAAATCCGGCATCGTAAAGGCAGAAGGGGCTGTCTCGGTCTTGGGTAATGTTGCCCCACTCTGAATGATGTGAACGAGCGATGCCGGATTTTCTCCCATGACAACAGGGTTACCCGCAAGCGGCGGAAAGACGGCAGGATATCCCTTGCCGTCTGTTCTGTGGCAGGCTGCACAATTATCGATATAGACTTTGGCACCTCGCGCGGAAACATCTGCTCTACGCAGAGCATTGGTGGATGCGGGGTCATAGACCCAGTTTTTCTGCGTTTTGTCGTAAGGCTGGAGAGTGCGCAGATATTTGGCCATCGCAAGAAGATCTGCGGCAGAAAGATGCTGCGTGCCATGAACAATGGCAGACGTCATGGCACCAAAACTTTCTCCCTGCATGTTTCGTCCGGTTTTAAGAAACGCGATGATGTCCTCTTCGCTCCATCGACCTAGGCCAGTCCGATTTTCCTGACGAAGAGAGGTTGGGACCCATCCATCGACGGCTACTCCGCCTGACAGAAAGGCCTCGCTATCGGCTGCTGTAAGAGCTTTTTCCTGCATTGCAAGGCCACGTGGCGAGTGACAGGCTCCACAATGTGCTGGACCTTCCACCAGATAAGCTCCGCGGGCGATTTGTGGATCTGTAAATGCCTGAAGCGTCTTGGCTTGAGCCTTGACTGGAGCAGGGGAGAACATCCAGCGCCAGAATGTCAGCGGCCAACGCATGGAAAGTGGCCAGCGAATACCATTTTCCGGTGTTGCGACGGATGATGCCTCAACACCGTCGTGGAAATAAGTGTAAAGCGCGTGGACGTCATGATCTGTCAGGCGGGCATAGGATGGATAGGGCATTGCGGGATAAAGTGTTGCACCATCTCGGCGGATGCCTTCTCGCAGGGCTTTCCCAAACTCGGCCTCTGAATATTTTCCGATCCCATGCTCCATATCGGGGGTAATGTTCGTGGAATGAACTGTACCGATCGGAAGAGAAAACGATACTCCTCCAGAATATTCCGGTTTCCCATGAATTGAATGGCAGGCTGCGCAATCAGAAGCGGCGGCAAGATAGCGGCCCTCTTCGATCAGGGCAGATTTCTCATCATTGGCTGAGGCATCGTAACTGAAAAACAGGACGCTGCTGGTGAAGGCCAGAAAAGGAAAAAATTTCATGCCTTCACCAATGGACCAGGAGATTTCAGATAGGTTGTACGGATGTGGTAGGCCGCCCAATATGCCAGGGCCGCGACTGTGCCTGTGGGGTTATATCCCATCCCTTGCGGAAAAGCATTGGAGCCGATCACAAACACGTTCGAAACATCCCAGCTTTGAAGATAGCGGTTGAGCGCGCTTGTCTTGGAATCTGTCCCCATAACTGCGCCGCCGCCGAGATGAGTGGTTTGATAGTGACGCGTGTCAAAAGGTTGGCCAGCATTGAGATGAACGAGATTGGTCTTCGTGGCGCCCATGGCTTTTGCCAGTGGTTCGATCTTGCTGACAACGTACTGGTTCATGCGGATATCGTTATCTTTCCACGTGAAGGTCATGCGAAGCAATGGCAGGCCGTAGGCGTCTTTCCATGTCGGGTCTAGGTCTAGATAAACATCTCGATAGGCCATGTTGCTGCCATGGGCATCCACCCCGATAGAGTGCTTATAACTGTCGATGAGAGCGCCTTTATACGCTGAGCCCCATCGTGGTGTGCCCCCGCCGCCTGTCCCGATGGCTGCGGCAATGGGTTTCGTTCCGGCCTGATTGACCCACACCGGAGACCCCCCGATGAAGCCAAGCGGGCCATGATCAAAATTCATGCTGTTGAAGTCATCAAATGCGACACCAACGCCGCCTGCACCAATGAATTGGTTGGTATATTTGGACGGTGGTAGCCATATGCGCGATGACGTAATGGTCTGGTAAACGAAGTTGCGCCCAACTGTGCCTGTGTTCTGAACAGGATCATACGGTTTTCCGATGCCCGAGAGGAGCATCAGATGGACGTTATGAAACTGAAACGCACTCAGAATGACGAGGTCAGCGGAGAGGGAAACTTCTTTCTGCGTTTTCGTCTCCAGATACGTGACACCGGTTGCTTTGCTCTTGGTGCTGTCCAAGTCGACACGAAGAACGTGTGCATCAGAAATAAGAGTGAACCGAGGGTCTTGCCGGAGCGCAGGCAGAACATTCACGTTCGGAGACGCTTTTGAGTAGAGGTAGCAGTCATATCCGCTGCAATACCCGCAAAAATTGCAGGGCCCCATCTGGCAGCCATACGGGTTCGTATACTGGCGGGATGCATTGGCTGCGGGCAGGGAATAGGGATGATAGCCTACCTGGGATGCCGCATCCCGAAAGGTAGAGGCTGTGAAGGTATCTTTCATGGCCGGGAGCGGGAAATTATCCGATCGGTCTCCATCAAAGATATTACCGTTTCCGACAATTTTGCCGTTGACCCGATAGGCTTCGCCAGATGTTCCAAAAACCTTTTCGGCCTTGTCGAAAAAAGGTTCCAGCTCCGCATAGGTCACGCCGTAGTCCTGAAGGTTCATGTCCTCAGGAATGAACTTCTCGCCGTAACGCTCTACTACTGAACTACGAAGCCTGAGATCTTCTGGCGAAGCGCGAAAATGGACGCCTGACCAGTGTAGCCCCGCCCCCCCAACGCCTTCGCCCGGCAGAAATGCTGCTAATTGACGATAGGGCAATGCAGTTTGATCAATGGTATTGCGGACCGTGACTGTCGTCTGGGAGAGGTTTTGGAAGAGGCGTTTGCGAATTGCCCCCCGCAGTTCATCGATGGATTCCGGGTAAGCGCCTTCTACGGGCGTCGTACGCTCGGAGCCGCGTTCCAGCATGATGACCGACAGTCCGGCTTCGGTCAGTTCTTTTGCCATGATCGCACCAGCCCAGCCAGCTCCGACCACGATGGCATCTACGTGTTTTTTTGTCATGATTTAAGCCCCTCAGGCCGTTTCACCTGAGATGGAAACCGGGCCAAACGGATAGGCTGCGCCGTCCTGATTGACCCAGTCCATGAAATCGGCCCGAGCACCCGGGAAGCCCAGCATCAGCCACCCGCCCAGCCCTCTGTTGCCCCCATAAAGAGGATCAGAAAATACACCCTCAAGGGTATTGGTTCGGAGTTGCTCGAAGAAAACCCGGCCAGGAATATCTCCCAACGAGACAGAGCCGCCCTCCAGTGCCGTCAGAATAGCGTCCTGCTCTGCCACAGGAAGATCCGGGAAGGATTTTCCATGTTGCTGGCGGGTATACGCGTCCAGTCCCTGAAGGCCTTTGCGATACAAATCGCGTGGCACAAACGGTAGCTGATAACCGAGATTAGCCGGGCCCTGTACGAAAGGGGCTGACATATACCAGTTGTCTCCCTGCGCGTAGGGCGTTTCCATCTGACGATCTATGAACTCTGCAACACCCAAGGCGCGCGCACCTGGTCCATGCTGATCCTGTGGAAAAAGCCGTTCCGTAGCGGATTCCAGCAGGCGGTACTCGTCAGGTGTGAAGAAGGAAGGGTGGTATGGCTGTTTGGATTCTTCAGCCAGGGCTTCAGCCCAGTGGGCATGGCCCCCAACCATCCAGAAGGATGTGGACCCAAGCAGGCCTTTGACAAAACTGCGGCGAAGAGGGCGGGTCACGGTCGGTTCCGTCGAAGGCACACTGTTCTCCAGCATAAGGGTAGGGTCATATTCGGAAAACAAACATATCCGGAATAAAAGATATCAGACCCCCCATAGGACGGGTGGAGGTCGCAATGCCAGAGAACTTTCGATCATCATTTAGCGATGAGCGCTATTTATCCTGCTGAAGCGCTCGCTTTCCCATTGGATGGAAGTTGCAGAACACCTGCAGGAGGAGATTTCTGCTTCGGTGCAGCAGTTACAGGGGGTGTGCTGTCATCGCCTGCGCCCGTCGGGAAAATTGCATCGGGAATGCTGGGCTGAACGGGGGCGGCAACGCTTGGCGTGCTTGTAACTACGGCTGGAACGTCCTGTGTGACAGGCGTTGCGGGAGCAACTGATGCGCTACTGCCTGGTCCATCAAGAGCCTGTTGCTTCACGCCGCCATCAACCAGAGGGTTCCCCACCGCATCCGTCATCCAGCTCATGAGTTTTTTACGGACCTGAAACTCAAGCTCAACATTCATGTCCTGCATCATCTGATTGGTCAGGGCATAAAGAGAGGCGCGGGATGTAGCGCTTTTAGTGCCCGTGTCGAGCTTACGGCTGATCCGTGCATGGATATATCCCGTATGCAGATTTCCCGCATCGGCAATATTCAGCTGCACATCCAAGGCGCCTGAGATCGCATTCTCGCCCTCTGAAGAAATGTAGGCCTGTTTAATGATGAATGCTGCCTGACCCTGCTGTCCACTGGCAACCAGTCGTTGGTTAGCCATTTGTTTCAGGGCCTGATCGGGGGGCGTAGGGGCTTTCGAACTCAGGGAACCTGGGGATGGAACAGCTTCATCCTGAATGTTGATTGTCGCCACATTCAGGTGCAACTGCGACAAATAGCTGTAGTCTGCGGGAGGGAATGTCTGCGCTGGCTCATCATCTGCACAACCCGCAAGACCAAGTGATAATCCCAGAGCGACTGCCCCGAACCAGTACCGTACACCCATCACGCTATTCCCCATGATCTTTATTGGTCGTCGCGGCCCAATAGGCTCTTGAAACGCCCGAACAGCCCCTTCTTGTGCGGTGACTGTAATACCGGAGGCGGCTCCAACGGAAGCTCCGGCAAAAAAGACCGACGTTGAACAGGCTCTGATTCCCGAATTTCCGTCACTTCCGGACTGTTATCAGAAGGCTTTTCTGGCTCAGGATCAGTCGGTTTCACAACCGCCGCAGCCGGAGCCGCCTGAGGAACGCGGGGCGTCCGTAGCGAAGACGCCTGACCGACACCAAAATCTTCCGGAAGGAAAGGACGTGCAGCTCTGATGACATCGGCATGTCCGGAATGTCGTGCAAACCATTCTAAAATCCAGCCAGGAATCAACGGTCCTGACGGGTCGTCGCTAATCAGGAGTGGGCCTCTGGGATAGTAGAATGATGGACGGTTTCCCGGTGTTGCTTCGTTCCACACAAGGTAGAAAACTGAATTTTCCAGTGCATCGTGGAAGCGATAAGCAGTTGCTGTGCCCAGCTTCATTTCAATCTGCGCCCGTACAGGCATTGCAGAAAACGGAGAGGACACGACCAGAACGTCCGTTCCTCTGCGAGCTGAAAGAAGCGCTTTCATCCGCCCTTCAGCCACGGGCTTCCCATCAGGGCAGGTCAGGGATTCGCCGCTGTCCGCATGTCCGGCAGCAATGAAAATTGCATGGGGCGCATGTCGTCCCAGCCAGAGGCCCGACAGCTCCCGAAAAACTGTTGAAGGAAGGTCAGTTCTGAAAGAGGTGGCATCGTCCCGGATGTCACCACCAAGAACGCCTTCCGCCAGTGGCCAGAATACCGGGTCCATGCCCGTCAGAAGGCGATTTTGCACATCCGGGCGAAGCGCCATGACATGGCTGCCCTTGTAGGCTCCATCCTCAATCCACCAGCAAGCCTGTCGCCCGCTATCCTCATCCTGAAAGAGAATAACTTCGAACTGGCCAACAACCGGGTGGCGCTCCAAAGCTATCCAACCTGGATAAAGCTGTTCGACGGGAAGGCCGTCGATCCTGATTCCGTCGAGCAGTGGACGCGTCATGCAGGTTTTTCTCCAAGCTCATCACGGGTGAAACGGAAGCCGACATTGCAGAACTCACAGTTCATCGTGATGGCACCGTTTTCCACCATGTGATCCAGATCGTCTTCGCCAAAGCGCTCCAGAACTGAGGCAAGTCGTGCCCGGGAGCAACGGCAGCCGTAAGCCAGAGCGCGTGGTGTAGCAATCTGAACGTCTAACGTCCCGAACAGACGATGGATCAGATCACCACTTTCGAGTGTTTCGTCAAAAATTTCCTGGTCTCGCAATGTTTCGGCAAACGTGCAGGCCGTTTCCCAGGCATCCTCAGCCTGAGCAGCATTCTCGATGCCGCCTTCATCTGCGATCCGTTCTAGCACCAGGGCACTGGCGCTCCAGCCGTCAACCGTCTTGAGGCAGAACAGCCGGATCCAGCAGTCATGCTGTTCGCTGGTCTGAAAATAGTGGACGGCCATCTCAGAGAGAGTTTCACCCGTCAGCTCCACGATACCCTGATGGCGGTCCATATCCGCCCCCTGGTCGATCGTGAAGGCGAGGTAGCCGTTACCAAGCAACTCTTTGGGGGATGTCGGTAGCGCTGCAGGGTCAGCATCTTCCGCAAGCCGGGCCGTAAAACGCAGGTCGCCTGTGTCTGTGGCATCAGCTAGCAGCATGGAGACTGGGCCGTCTCCCTTGATCTGAAGGGAGAAAGATCCCTTGAATTTCAAGGCAGACGCCATGCCCGCAACCAATGCAAGAGCCTGCCCACCCATGGTCAGGACAGCATCCGGGAGATCATGCCGTGACAGGATGGCGTCTGCCAGTGCTCCCAGTCGAATCAGGCGTCCACGGACGGGAGACTGTGCCAGATGAAATGGCACAATCCCCCCTGAAACAACCATGTTCGGGACGTTGGGGCGTCCCCTGTCAAGGAATGGCGGTGTATCGATCACCCGTTCTCTCTTCCAAGAGCCCAGAGAAGCAGGCCCTTTTGTGTATGAAGGCGGTTTTCCGCCTCGTCAAAAACAACAGACGCCGGGCTTTCGAACACCTCGGCAGTCACTTCTTCCCCGATATGGGCAGGCAGGCAGTGAAGGAACAGGGCATCGGGTGCAGCTTTTGCCATAAGGGCTGCATCCACCTGGTACGGACGGAAAGCAGAAAGACGCTGATCGCGATCCTTGTCCCCCATGCTGACCCAAGTGTCTGTCAGAACAGCATCTGCGCCTACGACAGCCTCGGCAGGGTTCTGGAAGACTTCGATGGAGGCACCGTTCTGACGTGCCCAGGCAACAGCACGTTCACTGGGCGCGAAACCCTCTGGCGTTGCCAGACGAACATTGAATTTGAGCAGAGCTGCCGCTTCCATCAGGGAAGTGGCTACGTTGTTGCCGTCCCCAATCCACGCAAGCGTCTTTCCCGCAATCGGGCCACGATGCTCTTCAAATGTCAGCACGTCTGCCAGAATCTGAATAGGATGGGAGACCGGCGTCAGACCGTTAATGACCGGAACCGTGCTCCACTTTGCCAGTTCGCGCAGGTTCTCGTCCGTGCCCGTTCGCAGAACAATTACGTCCAGAAAGCGCGACAGAACGCGCGCCGTGTCTGCAATGGTTTCCCCGCGGCCAAGCTGCATATCGCCCGGCGACAGGACAGACACCTGGCCACCCAACTGCCCCATACCCACTTCGAATGAAACACGTGTACGGGTGGAAGGCTGTGCCAGCATCAGTCCGAGCGTACGCCCTTCAAGAGGACGGTCCGGATGTAGCGGATTTTTACGATTATTCTGGAGTGCCTTGATGCGGGCCGACAGATCAATGATCTGTCGGATTACGTCGCTGCTGAAATCGCGAATATCAAGAAAATGCCGTGGCATCTGCTGGTCCGTTCCTGCTGTCCGGGGGGCAATTGCCAGACTCACGACACGTTCTCCTGTTCTTTCTTATGGGCTGCTACATATGCTTCGGCAGCTTCGATCAATTTCTTGCAGGCTTCCTGGCAGTCTTCTTCCGTCACGATCAACGGAGGCACCAGACGCAGCACATTATCGCCCGCACCAACGGTCAGAAGCCCTGCGGCCGTTACGAGTGGCATCACCTCTCCAACAGGCGGAACGCAGTGCAGACCACGCATCAGACCCATGCCGCGGACATCGTCAAAAACGCCTGGTGAACGCTTCACGACATCCCGCAGCATGCCGTCGAAGGCCTCTCCAACCGCGCAGACATGCGCCAGAAAGCCGGGGCTGAGAACTTCTTCCAGAACTGTCGTTCCTGCGGCACAAGCCAAGGGATTGCCGCCAAACGTCGTTCCGTGAGAACCGGGTGTCAGATGTTTGGCCAGCTCTTCCGTTGCGAGAACAGCCCCGAGCGGGAAGCCGCCACCAATGCCTTTGGCAATGGAAATGACGTCCGGCTTGATGCCATACCACTCATGTGCAAACAGCTTTCCTGTTCGGCCAACACCGGTCTGGACTTCGTCGAAGCCAAGATAGATGCCGTGCTCGTCACAGACTGCGCGCAAGGCCTTCATGAAGACTTCGGACGCTGGCTTAATGCCGCTTTCACCCTGGATGGGCTCCACGATAATACCGGCAGTTTCCGGCGTAATAGCTGCGCGCAGCGTGTTGGTATTGTTGAACGGCGCATGATCGAACCCTTCAACGACAGGCCCAAACCCCTTTTGGTAGGCAGGATTTCCGGTCGCAGAAATCATGGCCAATGTCCGACCGTGAAACGCGCCATCAAAGCAAAGAATGCGCGTACGCTCGGGATGGCCGTTCTCGAACTGCGCCCGACGGATCATCTTCACCATGCCCTCGTTCGCTTCAGCGCCCGAGTTGCAGAACAGCACAGAGTCCGCGAATGAGTTCTTTACCAGAAGATCCGCCAGCTTTTCAGCCTGCGGAATACGGTAAAGGTTCGAGACATGCATGACCTTCGCGGCCTGATCCGCAATGGTCTTCACCAGCTTCGGGTGGCCGTGGCCCAGCGAAGAGACGGCAATGCCAGCCCCGAAATCCAGATATCGTCGCCCGTCCGATGCCGTCAGCCAGACGCCTTCGCCCTGCTCGAAAGCAAGGTCGGCACGTTTGTAATTGGGCATGAGGGAGGAGATCATGATGATCGTCGATCCTGGATCAGGGTGAATGAAAGCTGCAGAATCGGAAAACCCTGCCCCGGTCGCCCGGGGCAGGGCCAAAGATTCCGCAGACACATACTGTGCGGCAGAAATGCGATCCGTCAAACCCCTTGCGGGGAAAGAACGGTTGTCAGGCGCGCCTGTAAACCAGATCCCGCGCCAGCCAGCATCCGACCTTCACCGTGTTGACGCCTGAAGAATCCCGTTCGAACAGCAGCGTCCAGTCGCCCGGCGCCGTGTGATCAAGCGCCCGAGGGCACGGCAAAACCCAGACGTCCCGTGCCAGCCTTTGAAGCGGTTCCATCCGGCCATTGCCCAGAAAGCCTGAGAAACCGCCATAGACCACGCCACCTGCCAGTTCGATGGTGACTTCCGCCTCATCCAGCTCCTCACAGCGATAAACGCCTTCAAGTGCTTCGATGTCTTCACCGGCAGTTTCGTCACAGGCGGTGAGAATGCCCACGCGGTTTTCGCCCGGCCGCTCCATCCGGATTTCGTCTCCCTGACGAACAATCTGGACGCTCGGTGTTTCAGCCCGCGAGGCGGAAACACCTTCCAGCATTTCCGGTACCATCAGATATCGAAGCTTGGCTCCGCCGGGAGCGGGCTCGATTCGCGCGGATAGCCCGGTCTCTCGCTCAATGAAGGTGCCGTACAATTCATGAGGCGGCTGTGTTGTCCGATCCGGCTCGTAGGGAACACCCAGTGCTGCTGCCAGAATCTGTCCCGCTGCAACCTGTGCAGGCGACATATGATTGAACATCACAACAACAGACAGGCGCTCAGATGCGACGTGCAGTCTGTGGGACCGCCAGCCCCTAAGCGCGCCACCATGCATCGTCACATCACGTCCGAAAAGTGATGTCCGTTGCAGCCCAAATCCGTAAGGTGCGGCTTCACCATCGCGGAAGGTCACCGGCGTTGTCAGGCGGTTGTAAAGCCCGTCAGGATCATCGCGCGTCGCATCGATGAAGCGCTCCCAGGCAATCATGTCATCCAGTGATGCGCCCAGACCTGCATCCCCGGTCCACCAGATGTTATTGACAGCTGGGCGGAAACCGCTCTCCACGGTTCCTTCATATCCAACAGTCCCGTCCGGCATGGCGCGGGTTTCGGCAGCCAGAATGGCCCGTTCCATGCCCACGGGATTGAAAATGGACGTCTGAAGCAGTTCAGCAAAATTCCGTCCTGTTCTGTCTTCCAGAATGTCAGACAGCAGGCGGAAGTTCTGGTTCACATAGGAGTAAGACGTACCGGGCTGGAACTGGAGTGTACGCGTACCATCAATAACACGACGTCCTTCCCGATCCCCGAAAAATCCTTCGACTGGTGCGCCATGCAACATCGCCACGGCCCAGTAGTCACGCAGGCCTGACTGGTTGTGTGCAAGGTGAAGCGCGCCTGGCGCGGGCTCATCCAGTTGCGGCAACCGGTCGTCCACATCTCCATCCAGTTCCGCCGGGTCCTGGAAAAGATCCAGCAATACGCCGCAGGTGAACTGCTTCGTGATGGAGCACATGCGGAACAGGGAAGACGGGGTGAACGGCAGGCGCCGCTCCGCATTGGCGTAGCCCCATGTGTGACGGACAAGAACCTCGCCATCTTTCACGACAGCCACAGCCCCACCGGGGCCAGGAAAACGGACAGGAAGGGCGGAGACAGCCGCCTCGAGGCGGGCTGAAAGAGAGTCGCTCATGGGTCGAATGATGACCCTATCCGATCTTGCCGTAAATGCCCTCTTCGCAGCATACTCATCCACTATGGAGGACATACCAACAGCACCTGATTTCAAGGCACTGCGCGAAATGGCCCTGGCCCACGTGGCTCGCTTTGCCACAACCGAGCATAGTCTGCGCCAGACGCTGGAACGTCGTCTTCGGCGCTGGGGCACGCGAGCCGTGCATGCGGGGCTGCCTGAAGAAGATGCCGAAGCCACCATCAGAACTCTTCGGCCAGCCGTGGAAGACGTCATCGTCGCCATGACAGAACTCGGAGCCGTCAATGATGCCGGATTCGCCCGTTCCCGCGCTCTGAACCTGACCCGGACCGGACGATCTCGCCGGGCTGTCGCCGCACATCTGGCCACGAAGGGCGTTGATCAGACAACCACACAGGAAGCGCTCAACGAATCGCTGGGTGAAAGATCAGACGAAACGGCGCGGGAGGCAGAACTGGCGGCTGCGCTCGTTCTGGCGCGTAAACGTCGCGTTGGTCCCTTCTGCCGCCCGGACCGTCCGCAAGAGGACTTGGTTCGCGTCATGGGAATCTTTGCGCGCAATGGTTTCTCCAGGGATGTCGTGCAGACAGCTTTGGAAATGGACACTGAAGAAGCAGAAGACCGCATCATGGCCTTCCGGAGCCGCCCATGAAAAAACTGGCACTCTGCCTGCTGCTGTCGCTCACAGCCTGTGGCGGTAGTCGCGAATACAGTCGTGCCAGTTTCAATGGGCCACTCCAGTGCGCGCCTTATGCCCGCTCTCGAACAGGTCTTCAGTTGCGGGGAGATGCTGCTTCATGGTGGCGCCAGTCTGCGGGGCATTATGCCAGAAGCCATGCCCCCATTGCGGGCTCTGTTCTGGTCTTCCGGGCAACGTCACGCGTACCGAGCGGACACGTTTCCATCGTACGCAGACAGATTTCTTCAAACACGATCCTCGTAGATCATGCTAACTGGGAACCGGGACGCATTGATCGCAATGTTCCCATCACGGATGTTTCACCCCGTCATGACTGGACACTCGTCCGGGTCTGGTGGGCACCCATTCACGGCCTGGGGCGCCGAGCCTATCCAACCTATGGCTTCGTTTCGGCCTCCGGTCCGGATGATGCGTCCTGAGCGAACGCTTGCACAAACGCCCAAGCCTTGCCACATGAAGGTGTAGCCTTGGCTTTTCGGAGTAATACATTATGGGCAGCATGAGCCCCGTTCACTGGCTGATCCTGGCGGTCGTCCTGCTCGTCGTGTTTGGCGGCGGTGGAAAGATCAGCGGCCTGATGGGAGACTTCGCGAAGGGCATCAAGTCCTTCAAGAAGAACATGGGCGAAGACGAGAACATGACGCCGCCTGAAGCCAATCAGGCGCCGGGTCATATCTCGGCCCCCAATCAGTCGCCCGGCTACAGCCAGACGACCACCAACAGCGACACGCACCGCACGCAGGTCTGATGTTGAATACGACGTCTGATACGGCATGGACCGAGGCCGCCGGACAAATCGTCCGGGCAGGCCAGCGGATGGATCAGCGCGGCTGGGTTCCAGCTACAGCTGGCAACCTGTCCGTACGTCTGGCAGATGGCCGCATCGCCATCACGCGGTCAGGAGGGCACAAAGGCTTCCTGACAGAGCAGGACGTGATCCAGATCACCCCTGAAGGCGTATCGCTGGACCCAACGAAGCGGGCCAGTGCGGAAACTCTGCTCCATACCCAGCTCTATGCGCATGATCCGTCGATCGGGGCTGTACTGCACGGTCACTCTGTTGCGGCCACCATCCTGTCCATGGATGAACCAACAGACGCGATCACCCTCGCGGGCTATGAAGTGCTGAAGGTTTTCGAAGGCCAGTCAACGCACGACACCAGCCTGGACTTACCCCTGTTTCACAACGATCAGGATATCGCCCGTCTCTCGACAGTTGTCGCTCCGAAACTGTCGGACATGCGTCTGGGTTACCTGATCCGCGGTCATGGCGTTTATGTCTGGGGTAAAGACATGTTCACAGCATTGGCGCGGCTTGAAGGGCTTGAATTTCTGCTCGCCTGCCATCTTGCCCGTCTCCAGAAGGCACGCTGAACCATGAGCAGACTGACTGTTTATCGGGATGATAGCCCCGAAACGATCCTTCTTGACGTCACTACCCCCGGGGAAATCGCGGAGACCCTGCGTCCGCACAACATCCGTTTTGAACGCTGGACGCCGCCTGTCACGCCTGCAAAAGACGCGACGACGGACGAAATTCTGGACGCGTATCGCCCCTATCTCGACACCCTTATGGGTGAAACGGGCGCGGGAAGTGCAGACGTGGTGCGCATCAATGCGTCCACGCCCAATCTGCCGGAGCTGCGCAAGAAGTTCCTCTCGGAGCATACGCACAGCGAAGATGAAGTCCGGTTCTTCGTGCATGGTCAGGGCGCTTTCGTTCTGCACATTCACGGCCGGATTTATTCGGTTCTCTGCACGGCCGGAGACCTGATTTCTGTGCCTGAAGGCATTCCTCACTGGTTTGATGCTGGTCCGTCCCCGGATGTGGTCGCTCTGCGCGTTTTCACCGACACAACTGGCTGGATCGCGCAATATACAGGCGATGACATCGCCGAGCGTTTCCCTGCAGACGTCTCAATTTCCTCCTGAAAGTCCGACATGATCCGTCTCGTCCTGCTTGATATCGAAGGCACGACCCTGCCGATCTCTTTCGTTCGGGACGTCATGTTCCCTTATGCGGCCAAGGCCCTTCCGGCTTTGATCGAAGACCATACAAACCCGCAGGTTGTAGCCGCACGGGCAGATATTGCCATCTCTCATCCTGGAGAAGATCCGTTGAAGGTCTGTCAGGACTGGATGGCAAAGGACGAGAAAGCGGCTCCCCTCAAAACACTTCAGGGCATCACCTGGCGTCAGGGGTTTGAAGATGGCACGCTCCGGGCAGATCTTTACAAGGATGTTCCACCAGCCCTGAAGGCTTGGTCTGAGGGCGGCCTGCGTCTCGCGGTGTACTCCTCCGGCTCCATTCCATCCCAGAAGCTTCTGTATGGCTATACGGAGCAAGGTGACCTGACGTCCCTGTTCGACGGCTTTTTCGACCTTTCCACAGGTGGGAAGAAAGACGCAGCGTCATACACAAAAATTGCGGCAGCCTGCGGCCTGAAGCCGGAAGATATTCTCTTCCTTTCTGACATCGGAGCAGAACTGGATGCTGCGTTGGAAGCTGGCCTTAAGGTCTGTCAGCTCGTGCGGCCACAGGATCAGACAGTGCCGCATGAAGGCGTACCACACGCGGCGGATCTGAATGACGTTACCCAGAAGTTCAGTCTCCCCACATGACCCTGCACACTGATTGGCGGGATATCCCGAAGGACGCCCTTGGTACAGTTGCCGCTCTAGGGAATTTTGACGGCGTTCATCGCGGGCATGTGCACCTTCTGAATAGCCTCCGTGCCGCACGTCCAGACCATCCCCTGTCCGTTGTGACGTTCGATCCGCATCCCAGAGAGCTGTTTCGCCCTCAGGACCCGCCGTGCCGGCTCATGCTCCCGGATGTTCGCGCCAAAGCTCTGGAAGAGCAGGGGGTGTCGCACGTTTTCCAGATTCCGTTTGACGAAGAGTTTTCACGGTTAAGCGCTGAATCCTTCGTTCAGGATGTTCTTCTGCGGTCTCTAGGTGTTCGTCACGTCGCCTGTGGCGCAGATTTTGCCTTCGGTCACCGCAGAACCGGCAACACTGACGATCTGGAAGCGCTTCTGACGCCAAAGGGTGTCGGGCTGACGATTGTGCCGCAGTTAGTGGATGAGGGCGGCCCTATCTCATCCAGCCGCATTCGTCGTCTCCTTCAGGAAGGGTATCCTGAAAGGGCAGCATTGGAACTGGGCCGGCCATGGTCGATCGTCGGGCCGGTTATCCACGGAGATCAGCGGGGGCGCCTTCTGGGCTTTCCCACAGCGAACATTCCCCTCCGTCAGCATCTTGAACCCGCACGCGGAGTTTATGCCGTTCAGGTGACGCTACCAGATGGGCGTGTCATCCCCGGAGTGGCAAATATTGGCCGACGCCCGACAATCAACGACGGGCAGGAAAGCCGTCTTGAGGTTCATCTTTTTGATTTTTCGGAAGACCTTTACGGCAAGACCCTGAGTGTCGCTCTGATTGCTCTGCTGCGAGATGAAAAGCGCTTCTCGGGGCTCGAGGAGCTCAAGGCCCAGATTGCTCAGGATGCCGAACAGGCGCGCGGTCTTCTAGAGATTTAAAACCCGCATCATTTTTAATGAGCCTTCCAGCAGGCTGTTCCGTGAGGAACAGCCTGTTTTTTTATGCCCATATCCAGGGCGGTCTCTGTGTTAATTATATCACTGAATGTCTAATTTATGACAAAAGATGTAAAATTCCCGCTTTCCTATATTGAGAATCATTCTCATTGTCGCTTTAAGGGCAATCGCTTTTATCCTTTTACAGGATCGTGATGCGATGCACCCGAAACATTCCATTCGGCCCCTTGGGCCACTTTCTCTTGCCGCCGGTCTGACATTGGTGGGCACGGCTGCCCATGCCCAGTCCACCTCGCACCATCACAAAACGCGCCATTCACAAGGGCGGCGCAATGCAGCAGCTCTTCCCAAGGAAACACCGAAAACTACGGCTCCAACGCCTCATTCTAATGTTCAGCAGGCCAGTAGTGTGGAGGCCAGCGCCGCAGAGGCTGAGCACCTGCATGTCGTCGGTTCGCCGATGAACATTCTGCAGACGCCTATGGGGATCAGCCGCCTCCCGGATGATGTTCTGCACACGCCGCAGACCATCAACGTTGTGCCGAAAGTCCTGATGGAGCAGCAGAACGTCAAATCCCTTGATGAGGCTTTGCGCAATGTTCCGGGTGTCACCGCGTCTGTCGGAGAGGGCGAGGGTGGAATGGCGGGAGATCAGTTTCTGATCCGCGGCTTCTCGGCCAGTAACGACATTTACGAAAATGGTCTGCGTGACTTCGGCGTCTATACCCGAGACAGCTTTGATTACGACCATATCACGGTCATCAAAGGACCATCATCGGAAGTCTTCGGGAACGGGACGACGGGCGGAGCGATCAACATTACCACGAAGGTTGCCCACCTCGGGGACAGCTATAGCGGCAGTTTCTCAGGCGGCTCTGCTGACTACTATCGCGGTACTCTCGATTTCAACAAGCAGATCGGTGAATCAACGGCCATCCGCATCACGGGTATGGGGAACGAGAACAACACGGTTGGCCGGAATGACGTCTATTCCCACCGCTGGGGTATCGCGCCATCCATCGCCTTTGGCCTGGGCAAGCGTACAACGCTCACCCTCGAATACCTGCATCAGACCAGCAACAACGTTCCGGATTATGGTGTGCCTGTCATTACCAAGCCGGGAACAAAGGTTGCTGTCCCCATCACGGAATACGGGCTCAACCGCAACAACTGGTATGGCACGACCTATGACCAGGACGCCTCCAGTGTGGATATGCTGACGGCCCGACTGAAGTTCGACCTGAACAAGAACATCACGTTCTATAACGACCTTCGCGGCGGCAAATACAGCCGTTATTTCTCAGCCTCCCAGCCCGGCTGTGACACAACCTGCGCGACGGATTTCTTCACCAATCCGTCTGCCGCGGTTGTTGACAGACGTGGCCATCTTGGCGGTCCAGAGCCCTACCAGCAGAATGACTGGTCGGTGCAGGACGTGTTCTCCGGCGTTGCGAAATTTTCGACCGGCAGCATCCGTCACCAGATTATTGCAGGTGTGGATATCGAACATGTTTATGACCGCCGCACAAACTACGCTTACAACTTCAACGGTCAGAACGGTACAAAGGCCGATACCACAAGCCTTCTCAATCCTTCTGCAACGCAGCCGGGTCTATTGTTGGGGTCTACCAGTCAATACAGCTACGATCTGGTCAATGTGTCCGGGGTCGGCCAACCGCGTTACAAGACAGGCGATGCGACTGATGTTGGGGCGTTTTTCTCCGAACAGTTCTGGCTGACGTCATGGTTCTCGGTCCGCGGTGGCTTTCGCTGGGATCACTGGGACAGTCACTACGCGGCGAACGGTGGGGAGGCCGGGGCAGGCGTCTCTTATGGGCAGACACAGGATACGTTCAATCCCAGTGTCAGCCTCATGTACACGCCAAACAGCAATCTGATGGTCTATTTCAACTGGGCCCAGTCCACGACACCCCTTGGCCTGTATGTGACCAGTGGAACCGAACCCCTGAAATCCTCAACGGAAGGATTCAGCCCGGAACGCAGCAGCCTGTACGAGCTCGGCGCCAAATATAACGCTTTCCACGGCCGCATGGGCTTCACGGCGTCTGTTTTCAGGCTGGAAAAGGGCAACGCCATGCAGACCGATGCGTCTACCGGTGATGTCACGTCATCCAGCGACAGGCAGCGCAATCAGGGCGTCGAACTCAGTGTGTCCGGTGAGATCCTGAAGAACTGGACCATGATCGGCACCTACGCTTACTACGACGCAACCACAGTCAGCTCCCTGACGGCGGCGGATGTTGGCAAGCGTATTCAGTATGCGCCGAAAAATTCTGCAACCATCTGGTCCACCTACACCATCGCTCCCAATCGTCCCTGGAATCTGACGTTTGGTGGCGGGCTGACATGGCGCGACGGGGTTTGGCTCAATGCCGCCAATACGGCGCGTGTTCCCGCCACCATGGAGTGGGATGCCGTGATTTCCCATAACTTCGGAAAGCACTGGCGGATCGCCATGAATGGCTACAACCTCGATAACCGCCTGAACTACAGCAATCTGTTCTCTGACCGCGCAACGCCTGCGGTTGGTCGCTCGTTCCTGGCCAACATTTCGGCCAATTATTGAGCCTCATGTCAGGCCGGATTATTCCGGCCTGATTTTTGCGTCCTCGGTGGAGAGCGGCACGCCCATTTCTTGCAGACGGTCCTGAACCCGTGTTTCCAGAGCTGGGTCTCTTTTGTTTCCCAGAAGAGCCAGCTTCTTGTTCATTGCCAGAAGAATGTCAGACGTGGCATCCACAATAGCCTTGCGCCACCAGCCCAGCGCTTCGTCAATCTGGCCTGCATCCACCAGCGCCGTCGCATAGTTGTGCTGCCCCCGGTAATCTCCGCCTTCTGCTGACTTCCGATACCAGTCCAAGGCTGCCGCGCGGTCTTGGGGCACAATCCAGCCTTCTTCTAGAAAACGCGCATACAGGTTCATGGATTTAGCATGGCCGTTATGCGCCGCTGTTCGAAACAGATTGAGCGCCTTTGGCAGATCTTGGGGCTGCCCGATGCCCCGCATGGTCAGAATGCCCAGATTATAGCGGCCCCATTCGTCTCCAGCGTCAGCTGCTGCTGCATAACACCGGGCGGCTTCCTGAAGGTCTTTTTCGCATCCCCAGCCGAATTGAAAGCACCGGCCCCGCATATTGTGCCCCGGCCCGAACCCAGCCTTTGCTGCAATGGTAAACCATTCCAGTGCCCCGACAGGGTCTTTGGGAACATAAATGCTCTCCAGCAGGATCTGCCCCCACTGGACGATTTCCAGATGGTGCCCTTTCAGGGCTTTCTCACGGATGACCTCGATATGAGACGGCAGCGGAGGGGCTGCCTCACGTTCGGGTGGGCGGGAAAAGATTTTCCTGAAAACGCGCTTCATGCCGGGGTCACCATCCGCCCTGTCCCAATGCAGAAAATACTGCCGCCGGACTGTAGCTTCCCGGGTCGTTCAGGCAAAGCGCCTGCTGTTTACAACGACGTTTTTGCCGAAGGCGCAGGTACGATCTGTTGAACGTCGAAACCGTCCTTTTTCAGGAGCGCAGGAAGTCCTTCTGGGCCCGCCATGTGTAAAGACCCAACTGCCACGAACAGGGACTTTCCCGAATCATGAAGGGTCAGGATTTTCTGGGCCATCGCTGCATTTCGCTCATCAATCATGTGGAACGTCTGGCGTTTCTCCTGTGGTGTCCGCTCACATTTGCACCACTGTTTGTACTGGTTCAGTCGCGTCAGATCGCTGCGCCCCCACATCGCAATCAACTGATCTTCATCCTTCCGCGCTTCCCCCGAGGAAATCTGCTTGATGGTTTCATCAATGAAGGCGTTTTCTTCGGACAGTTTCGGGGAGATCAGGAGGTTACGCTGTGTCTGAACATCTTCGAGCGCGATAACTTCCTTTTTCAGGCTGCCCGCCATTCCTTGAAGGACAAAGTCGACGGCATAATCGGGATAATATCCATCCGCGCGGGCAGCTGACGCGCTAAGCCCGGCCGCTTCAAGGCCGATTGCCGTAGTGGCAAAGCCTGCCGTGGGAATACAGAGTTCATCTGCCAGGGCATCGAGTTTTTTCTTCCGCCCGGAAGCAATCAGCTTTTCACGGTTAGCTGGTTCTTCGGGTTTGCGAAGGGCTGCCAGTGTCTGGGGATCCTGCAGATTCAGTTCAAGCGCAACAGCCTGGCTTTGCAGGATGGCGGACCGTATGAGCGGCCCAGGCATCAGCCATTCTTCGCGAGAGGCATGAACAGTGCCGTACAGCCAAGACGTATGACCATCTTTCGTGGCTTTCCACAGAAAACCGCGGTCCTGGGATGTCATCAGAAGATGAGGCAGATCAGATTTAGACGGAACAGCTGCCGGCGCCGGACACCGAGGGGCCTGTGCTACCGCGAGAGAAGGAGCAATCGCCAGGATCGCAGCCAGCCAGAATGTCTTCATGAAAATGCCCCCGTACAGATTTTCTGCCAAAACAGATCATGCTTCTGCCCCTGAAACAATCCATGACCAGACCTGTCATTCAATTGTCTTGAAGGCCTGAATAACAGCGTTTTTGGCAGAACATGACGCGGTTTACCCTTAGAAGACTTGACCACATCCCCGCCCAATCTCCATATGGTCCCCCTTATTTTGTGTGAATGACCAAAGTTGGCCCGTCCCATGTCCGACAAGTCCGATACGACCTTCAAAGAACAGCAGGATCGCTACCGCGATACTGTGTTCCTGCCGCGCACCGGCTTCCCCATGCGGGGTGGCCTGCCGAAGCGTGAGCCTGAGACGCTTGCCCGCTGGGCGGCCATGGATCTGGACGGGAAAATCCGTGAGGAAGGGAAGGGACGCCCGGTCTTCACGCTGCACGACGGCCCTCCGTATGCCAACGGGCACATTCACATTGGTCATGCGCTGAACAAGGTGATGAAAGACGTCATCAACCGTGCGCATCGCATGTCCGGTTTCGAAGTCCGCTATCAGCCGGGATGGGACTGTCATGGTCTGCCGATCGAATGGCGGATTGAGGAACAGTACCGCAAGGCTGGCAAGGACAAGGACCAGGTTCCCCTGCTTCAGTTCCGCGCAGAGTGTCGCCAGTACGCCGCGGAGTGGGTGAGCAAACAGGCGGAAGACTTTAAACGCATCGGTGTTCAGGCCGAGTGGGCCAATCGTTACGTCACGATGGACTACAGCTCTGAAGCCAAAATCGTTGGAGAAATCGGCAAGTTCCTGCTGAATGGCGGTCTGTATCGGGGCCTGCGCCCTGTTATGTGGAGCCCCGTCGAGAAGACCGCGCTCGCCGAAGCCGAGATCGAATATCACGACGTTGACTCCACCACGATCTTTGTCGCCTTCCCGATCATCAAGGACCCGACGCCGGGTGACGCCCTTGATGGCGTCTCAGCCGTTATCTGGACCACAACGCCGTGGACCATTCCAGCCAACCGCGCGCTCGCTTACGGTCCGGACATCACCTACGTGGTTCTGCGTGCTGATGAAATCACGGAAGCCAGCGTTGTCCCACAGGGCGCGCGCCTGCTGATCGCGGAAGACCGTGTTGAGGCCTTCTGCGCTGAAACCGGTATCAGTGCGCATCACATTCTTTACACGCTGCCCGGCAGCGCGCTGGAAGGCGCCGTTGCGGCCCATCCTCTGCGTGGTCGTGGTTATGAATATGACGTGCCGATGCTTCCGGGCGACTTCGTCACGACAGATGCTGGTACGGGCCTCGTTCACATGGCGCCGTCTCATGGTCAGGATGACTTTATCGTCTGCCGCCAGTTCGGCATTGAAGTGCCAGAACTGGTGCAGGATGATGGTCGCTACGCGTCATGGGTTCCGCATCTCGAAGGCATCCATGTTTTCAAAGCCGCTGACCCGGTCTGCGATCTGTTGACGGAAGCCCGCCAGGCCGGTGAACATGATGACGCACCTGCGACTGGCCTTATGGCCCGCAGCAAGATCCGTCATTCGTATCCGCATTCCTGGCGTTCCAAAGCCCCGATCATCTTCCGCGCCACACCTCAATGGTTCATCGCGATGGATGGGGAAACGAAGCTGCGTGAGAAGGCTCTCAAGGCGCTTGATCCTGTCACCTTCGTGCCTGAGGCTGCCCGTCGCCGCCTGACGTCCATGGTCGAGCAGCGTCCGGACTGGTGCATCTCCCGTCAGCGCGCCTGGGGCGTGCCGATTGCCGTCTTCGTCGAGAAGCGAAGCGGTGAAGTTCTGCGTGACGCAGACGTCATGGACCGGATCGTCAAGGCTTTCCACGAAAAGGGTGCGGACGTCTGGTACGACACAGACCCGGCTGTTTTCCTTGGTCCAAACCGTGACCCGGCGGATTACGAACAGGTCTTCGATATTGTGGACGTGTGGTTTGAATCGGGCTCCACGCATCAGTTTGTTCTGGGGCAGGAAGGCCTGAACTTCCCGGCAGACGTCTATCTGGAAGGCTCTGATCAGCATCGCGGCTGGTTCCAGTCGTCCCTGCTGGAAAGCGTTGGCACACGCGGCGTTGCCCCCTACAAAGCCCTTGTGACGAACGGCTTCGTGCTGGACGAGCAGGGCCGCAAGATGTCCAAGTCGCTCGGGAACGTCATTGCCCCGGCAGACGTCACGGACTCACTGGGCGCCGACATTCTGCGCCTGTGGGTGCTGAACTCCGACACGAATGAAGATCTGCGCATCGGCAACGAGATCCTGAAGCAGCAGGGCGAACTGTACCGTCGCCTGCGCAACACCCTGCGCTGGCTGCTGGGCGCGCTGGACGGCTTCACGGAAGAAGAGGCTGTCCCCTACGCTGAAATGCCCCCGCTGGAGCAGTATATCCTGCACCGTCTCTCGGAACTGCGTGGCCTAATCAGCACGGCCGTCGAGACGCACCAGTGGGTGGGTGTCTATCCGGCCCTGCATGGTTTCTGCACGACGGATCTGTCTGCATTCTATTTCGACATCCGTAAGGACGCGATCTACTGCGACGCTCCTTCTGATCTGATGCGCCGTGCCTCCCGCACGGTTCTGGATGCACTGCACCGTGCGCTCTGCACCTGGCTGGCACCCGTTCTGGTCTTCACAGCAGAAGAAGCTTGGAGCGCCCGTTTCGGTGAAGAGAGCAGCATCCATCTGGAGCAGTTCTTTGAGCCTGATGCCGAGTGGAACAACCCGGAACTGGGCGCCAACTGGGACGAGATCCGCGCCTACCGCCGCCTTGTCACGACCGAGCTGGAAACAGCCCGCCGTGATGGCGTCATCGGCGCCTCTCTGGAAGCCAGTGTGACGCTTCCGATCTCACAGGAAGAGGCAGTGTCTCTTACCGGAATTGACTGGGCAGAGCTGCTCATCACGTCCCACGCGGAGATCGAACTTCTTCCGGGCGAAACAGTTCACGGTGGCCCGGAAGTCGAGCGTGCGCCGGGTCATAAATGTGCCCGTTGCTGGAAGGTGCTTCCGGATGTGGGTGAAAACGCCGAGCATCCGGCTCTGTGCCGTCGCTGCGTCAGTGTGGTGAGTGCCTGATGTCCCTTTGGCAGGAAGGTATGAGCCGTATGGGGCGGCTGGTTCTCGGGCTTGCCCTGCTGGTTCTGGTCCTCGTTCTGGATCAGGCCAGCAAGGACTGGATTCTCTACGGTTATAATCTGCCGGAGAAAGGGTCCGTCCAGATCCTCCCATTCCTGAACTTCACTATGGTCTGGAACCATGCCGTGACGTTTGGAATGTTTGGTGGTCTGGGCAGCAAAGGGCCTCTGGTTTTCTGCACGGTCTCGCTGTTGGCTGTCTGCCTGCTGGTCTGGACCATGACAAAGACGCGCCGAACACTGGTTGCCGGCGCCTGCGGGGCCATCGCAGGCGGAGCCATCGGTAACGTCATTGACCGCCTGCGATACGGCGCTGTTGTAGACTTTCTTCATGCTCATGCCTTCGGCTGGTCATGGTATGTCTTCAACATTGCCGATGCCGGTATTGTGTGCGGAGTGGCCGTCTGGCTGATCGACTCTCTTCTTGCTGAACGTAACAGCCAGCCGCAGTGAGCAAGGGGAGCTTGCCCCCACGCTGCGTGGACTGTAGGACTATCCCATCATGATCGCGTCCCAGGGTCCCTCAATGCGCCGTAACCGTCTTCCAGTTGCCCGTCTCAGCGTACAGATGGGTGCAATTGCTTCATTCGGCCTGATGCTGTCTGGTTGCTCAGGCAGCGATCTGGAGCGGGCCTTTGGCATGGAACGCTACATGCCAGACGAATACACCGTCACGACGCGTGCTCCGCTGTCTATGCCGCCTACAGAGAAGATGCAGCTTCCTGGCGCTGCCGACGCGCACCGTCCGGACGAGAGCCCGCGGATGCAGGCTCTTGAAACGCTGTCTCCGGATGCAGCCCTTCACCCGTTCAACGGCGAAAACAGCAGCGGCCAGTCCGCGCTAGTTGGCCAGGTGGACAAGGCTTCGGGTGCTCCCAACAATGCCGAACTCGGTGCTGCCGATGCGGGCTTTGTTGACAACCTGATGTTCTGGAAGGGCGGCCAGGCTGGCTCCGTGGTCGACGGGGACGCTGAAAACCGCCGTATTCGTGAGAACTCGGCTCTGGGGCGTAACCCTGCAACAGGCGCGACCCCGACCGTCAAGAAAAAGAGCGGTCACTTTCTGGGCGTGCTGTAAACAGCACTCTTCCTACCTTCAGGATTGTGAGTCACCATCCTGTCTGAGAAAACTTCCCTTGTACGCCCGGTCATCCGTCGGCTTTCAGGTCATGTTGTTGATCTGATTGCGGCGGGTGAGGKGATTGAGCGCCCGGCTGCGGCTCTGAAAGAGCTTGTCGAGAACGCGATTGATGCTGGCGCCACGCGTCTTGTGGTCGCCCTTCGCGCTGGCGGCACAGATCGTATTGATGTCACGGACAATGGTTGCGGCATGACGCCGGAAGAGCTGGACATGGCTGTCCAGCGCCATTGCACATCCAAATTGCAGGACGAACGTCTCGTTCAGATCCGCACGCTTGGTTTCCGTGGGGAAGCCCTGCCATCCATTGGGGCAAGCGCACGCCTTTCCATTACATCCCGAACAGCCGAATCTGACACGGCCTGGTGCATTCGTGTCGATGGAGGCGTCATTACGCCGCCGCACCCATCCTCAGGTCCGGTGGGCACGCGGATTGTGGTTACGGATCTGTTCTTCGCCACCCCTGCGCGACGCAAATTTCTTAAAAGCCCGCGTGTGGAAAACAGTCATGCCGAATCGGTCATGCGGCGGCTGGCTCTGAGCACGCCGCATTGCTCCATGCGCGTCACACTGGACGACAAGGTCCTGTTTGACCTGCCCGAACAGAGCCCCATCGCCCGGACGGCAACGGTTCTGGAGACAACACCCGACACGCTGATCCCGCTTGATGAACAGCGCGGCCATATACGCCTGTCCGGCTTTGCATGTGGCCCTGCCAAAACCAAGGCTACCGGTTCGGGCCAGTTCATCATGGTCAATCACCGCCCGGTTACAGATCCCATGCTGCGGACCGCCATCCGTGTGGCGTATCGTCCCGTCATTGAACGTGGGCGTTTTCCGGTGATGGCTCTTCATCTCAAGGTGCCTCTGGAGCGACTGGATGTGAACGTACATCCTGCCAAGACAGAACTGCGCTTTGCCGATGAAGCTGAAGTCCGGGCACTCGTCATTGGCGGTTTGGGTCGGGCACTCGGCCATGGGTCCAGTGGCGGAGGCGGAATCCACGCCAGCTTCGGGTCACGTCCAGCGCGTCCCTCAATTTCCTACCCGTCGCGGCCAGACGTTCCTGTTGAACTGCCTTCTTTCAAGGAGTTCCGCACAGAGCCAGCAGCATCGTTGCCCTTAAGTGTGCCAAAGGCAGCGCCATTCGCTCCCGATCGATCGGGTTTTGCTGAGCAGGAGGCCGGTTTTGCGCCGGCTGCGCGTGCGCCCCAACCTGTCCCAGAGCATCTTGACGCCTCTTTTCCGCTCGGCGCTTCGGTGGCTCAGGTCTTTGACACATACATTATTGCCGTTGCCCCTGATGGGGATCTGGTTCTCGTGGATCAGCATGCGGCTCATGAGCGTCTGACCCATGAACGTCTAAGAGAGCAATATGCCAGCGGGACTCTACGGTCTCAGGCTCTCCTTCTGCCTGAAGTCGTGGACCTTCCCCGACGGGACGCTGAGGCTCTGCTGGCACGGTCTGAAGATCTGTCCAGGCTGGGGATAGACCTCGAATCCTTTGGTGCAGGGAGCGTGCTGCTCCGATCAGTCCCCGCCCTTCTCGGCACAAAGGACGTTCAGGGCCTTCTGCGGGATGTGGCGGATGAACTCGCCAATGATCCGGATCTTGATGCTGGCAATACGGATAGTTTTTCCAATCGTCTGGATGCCATTCTGGCCCGGATGGCCTGTCATGGAAGCATTCGCGCGGGCCGACGCCTGAAACCGGAAGAAATGGATGCCCTTTTGCGGGAAATGGAGCGTACTCCGCGCGCCAATACCTGTTCGCACGGCCGTCCAACCTGGTTAAAACTGACGCGTAGCGAGATCGAGCGTCTTTTCGGGCGTATTAAATAGTCGCCCAATTGTGATCCTATTGCTTGATCTGAGGCATGGACGGCGCGCTCTTGCGGGTGTGTCTGTAAGCCTGTCGCTGAACAGGCGTAAATTTTGGAACCATGGAGTCCGCTGGCTGCGCTTTGAAGGTAGCAACGCCAGAAACGTTGAAGGAAGAATACAGACATGCCGGCCAGCTCCAGCGGGAACACGGTTTTCCTTGATGCCCTTCGTTCGGTCGTTGGCCGCCGTCATGTTCTGACCAAGCCCAACGCGACTTATCGCTTCCGTAAAGGATATCGGTTTGGGCTCGGCGATGTGCTGGCCGTTCTGCAGCCGGGAAACCTTGTTGAACTGTGGAAAGCTGCCAAGCTCTGTGCTGAAAGCGGCAAGATTATCATCATGCAGGCTGCTAACACCGGCTTGACCGGTGGCTCTACACCGGACGGCAACGATTATGACCGCGAGATCGTCATCATCAGCACGAACCGGCTTGATGGCATCCACCTGATCGGTGAGGGGCGTCAGGTTGTTTGTCTTCCTGGCTCGACCCTGCATGATCTGGAAGAAAAGCTCGCCAAGATTGGCCGCGAGCCCCACTCGGTTATTGGCTCATCCTGTATCGGTGCCTCCGTTCTGGGTGGTGTGAGTAACAATTCCGGCGGCGCTCTGGTGCAGCGCGGCCCTGCTTTCACGGAAATGGCCCTCTTCGGTCAGATGGGGGCAGATGGGAAACTGCATCTCGTCAACCATCTGGGTATCCGCCTTGCAGGTGATCCGGAGCAGATTCTTTCTGCCGTTCAGGCTGGGCAGCTTCCGGATAGCGCTATCGACTGGAACGCAGGCCGCGGCCATGACGCTGGTTACGCCCAGCATGTGCGGGACGTGGATGCTGAAACGCCTGCACGCTTTAATGCGGACCCCAACCGCTGGCACGAAGCCGCTGGATGCGCGGGGAAGCTGGTTGTGTTTGCCGTTCGCCTCGACACCTTCAAGGCCAATAAGAATCCAGCGGTGTTCTACATCGGGACCAACAGCACGCAGGATCTGGAAGACCTGCGTCGTCATATCCTGACAAGCTTCGACGAGCTGCCAATCGCCGGGGAATATATCCACCGCGACGCGTTCAATATTGCCGAGGTGTATGGCAAGGACACGACGGCCATCATTCGCTACATGGGCACACGGTTCCTGCCCACGTTCTTCGGTCTGAAATCCCGGTTCGATATTGCCGTACAGCGCATCCCCGGCATTTCAGGCCACCTGAGTGACCTGTTGCTTCAGGCGTTCAGCAAGATCATTCCCAAGCAACTCCCGGCACGCATGTGTGATTTCCGGGATCGTTTCGAGCATCATCTCATGCTCAAGGTATCGGCGGAGCTCGCAGCGCCCGTCAAAGCGTATCTTGAAGAATGGCACTCAAAAACGTCTGGCGATTTCTTTGCCTGCACCTCGGAAGAAGGCAAGCTGGCCTTCCTCCATCGCTTTGCCGCCGCCGGAGCGGCCATCCGTTACCGTGCCGTTCATTCAAAGACGGCAGAAGACATTGTTGCTCTTGATGTGGCGCTGCGCCGCAATGACCGGGAGTGGTTTGAAACCCTGCCGAAAGAGATTGAAGATAAGCTGATCGTCAAACTCTACTACGGCCACTTCTTCTGCCACGTGATGCATCAGGATTACGTGGTGAAAAAGGGCTACAACGCCATGGCCGTGGAGCACTCCATGCTGCCAGGTTTGGAAGCCCGGGGCGCCCGTTATCCTGCCGAGCATAACGTTGGTCATCTTTACGATGCGCCGGAAGAGATGATCGAACACTATCGCAGTCTGGACCCATGCAACTGCTTCAATCCGGGTATTGGTAAAGCCACCAAACGCCGGAACTGGGTTGCTGAAAGCGTCTGATTATCCTTTGCCCGGAAAGTCAGTGCAGAGTGGCTTTCCGGGCTGTGAGAACGTTGCCGAGAGACGCAACAACGATGCACAGAACGCCTGCCCATCGCGTGATCGACAGCGCTTCGCCCAGAAAGATCCAGCCTGAAACGGCGCCGAGCATGGGCTCCATGCTCAGCAGAATTCCAAGATCTTTCGGCCGAAGGCGACGCATGGCCATCATGTCGAGGATATAAGGCACGGCCGAGGAGAGAACGGCTACGCTGAGGGCCGCTCCACCTTGCCAGGGATGCGTGATGACGGTGGGAATTGTGGGAATCAGGCAGGGGAGAAGAAAAATCCCCGCCGTGGCCATACCCAGTGTTGTCGCTTGCCCCGCATCCAGGATCTTCCCCATGCGTGTGCCTGTGAGGATGTACACGATCCACCCGCAGCCACTCAGGAGTGCTGCACAGACTCCGAATATATCCAGGGCATGGGCAGATCCGGCCACGGCTGCCGTCTCTGGGCGTAGCAGCAGATACAGTCCGGAAATCACAAAGAGTACCCAGCACAGGTCGAGCCAGCGACGTGATCCAGCAAGTGCGAGCGTTAGCGGGCCTGTGAATTCAAGTGCAACCACGATTCCCAGTGGCAGGCGAACCAGCGCCACATAGAAGCAGAAGTTCATGACCGCGACAGACGCGCCATAAGGCAGCAGCAGCTTCAGGGCTGCTGGTGTCAGGGTCATGCGAGTCGGGCGCCAGATGGCCAGCAGAATGAGTGCGGCCATGCAGACACGCAGCCCCACCATCCCGGTTGGACCAAAGAGCGGAAAAAGCCCCTTCGCCAGAGTGGCGCCGATCTGGAAGGAGGATATCCCCCCGATCAGTAGCCCTACCGCCTTAAGTTGTCCGTATTTTTCAACAGGCTGCACACCAGTGGTCACGTTCAGACGTCAAGATCTTCGACGGAACGGGCATGCTCCTGAATGAAGCGGAAGCGGAGTTCCGGCTTGCGCCCCATGAGGCTTTCCACGCGTTCGCTTGTCAGCGCGCGATCTTCAGGAAGAGCAACAACCCGCAGAAGCGTCCGGCGTGCAGGGTCCATCGTCGTCTGCTTGAGGTCCTTCACAGGCATCTCGCCCAGACCCTTGAATCGGGACACCTCAACCTTCGCATTGGACTTGAAGTCCGCCTTGATGCGCTTGTCACGGTCCTGATCGTTCATCGCATAGACCGTCTTTGCCCCATGCGTCAGGCGATACAGCGGCGGCTGAGCCAGATGCAGATGACCATGACGGATCAGTTCCGGCATTTCGCGATAGAAGAACGTCATCAGAAGGGAGGCGATATGCGCCCCGTCGACGTCTGCGTCTGTCATAATGATGACGCGGCCGTAGCGAAGGCGGCTGATGTCGAAAGACGACCCCAGACCGCAGCCAAGAGCTTCTGTTAGGTCACGGAGTTCCTGATTTCCGCGGAGCTTGTCGGCGGTGGCGGAGGCGACGTTCAGAATCTTGCCACGCAGTGGCAGAACCGCCTGCGTTTCCCGGTCACGTGCCTGGCGCGCAGAGCCACCGGCCGATTCGCCCTCGACCAGAAACAGTTCGGTCTCGGAGGCGTTCTCGCGGGTGCAGTCTGTCAGCTTGCCGGGAAGGCGCAGTTTGCGGGTCGCGCTTTTTCGCGCTGTTTCCTTGACTTCACGGCGGCGCAAACGCTCTTCAGCGCGCTCCACCATGAACGCCAGAAGATTATCGGCCTGCTGCGGGTTCCCGCCGAGCCAATGATCGATTCGGTCACGCAGGGCGCCTTCTACAAGACGCGAGGCTTCCTGATTGGTCAGTTTGTCCTTGGTCTGGCCCTGAAACTGCGGGTCACGAATAAAAACAGAAAGCTTGGCGGCAACGGCGCCAAGAACATCTTCAGCCGTAATCGCTGCTGCTCGTTTGACCTTGCGCTGGTCCCCCCAGGAACGGAAACCCTTGACCAGAGCAGCCCGGAAGCCCGCTTCATGCGTGCCGCCCTGCGGCGTGGGAATCGTGTTGCAGTAGGAGGTGAGTGTGGATGTGCCAGCTTCCAGAAACGCGACAGCCCACTCTACCTTGCCACCTGTCCGGCCGTCGGCTGCCAGAGGAAGCTCGGCTTCTCCAGCCCAAAGTGGCGTCAACAGATCAGGGTTGGCACCGAGTTCTGCCGTCAAGGCATCTTCGAGGCCGTTCGGAAACTGGATCGTGGCTTCGACTGGTGTTTCGTCGCCAGCCTTGATCAGCTCCGGATCACATTTCCACTGAATGATGACGCCACGGAACAGAGCGGCCTTGGAGCAGCAGAGCCGGTACAGGCGGGATGCGGAGAAATGAAGATTCCCGAAGATTTCCGGATCAGGCGAAAATCGAACCGTGGTGCCTCGGCGATTGGGAGCCTTGCCGACTTCGGCCAAAGGACCAAGCGGCACACCACGGGAGAAATCCTGCCGATAAAGTACCCGGTCCCGGGCGACTTCCACTTCAAGCTTGTCGGAGAGCGCGTTGACAACCGAACTGCCGACGCCATGCAGGCCGCCAGACGTATCATACGCCTTGCCAGAGAATTTTCCGCCCGCATGAAGCGTCGTGAAGATCACTTCCATCGCGGATTTATCCGGGAATTTGGGATGAGGGTCCGTTGGAATGCCGCGACCGTTATCGCGCACCATGAGGGTCCGCGGGCCTTCCAGTCGCATTTCGATGCTACTGGCATGGCCGGCTACGGCTTCATCCATGGCGTTATCGAGAATTTCGGAGGCAAGGTGATGATAGGCGTTATCATCCGTGCCACCGATATACATTCCAGGGCGACGACGAACAGGCTCCAGTCCTTCAAGGACCTCGATATCCTGTGCGCCATAATCCGTGTTGACGGCGCCTTTGCGGCCGCCAGTCGCCTTGGTATTTCCTGCTTTGCCTGACTCGAACAGATCGCTCATGTCTGCGTTGTCGCCGTCCCAGTCCGGAACGTCAAGAGAACGCTTCCGGATGGAACAGAACGACGGACTTTTGGCAGCAAATCAGGCGCGGTGCGTGCGACGCGTCGTGGTGCTTTTGGTTGTGCCATGGCGCGGGCGACGGTCAACCGTGGCAGGTGCTGCACAGCTCTCATAGGACGCAGGCTGGGCGACATCTTTGGCTTCGGCGTAGTGAGCCAGATCAGATCCTGTTTCCAGGGCATCGATCTCATCGAACATGGCTGTGCGCTGTTCACAGAAGACCGTGCCGGACTTCAGACCGCCAAGGGACTGCACATCAGCCAGCTGCGTGATGTAATCATCGTGAGCCGCCTGAGCGCGGCGGCCGTATGTGGTGCGGAAATAGCCATCAAGGCGCTTTTCCGCGTCCAGAAGGGACGGGCGGAACTTGGCAACGAACGCGTTGTAGCGATCCTGCGACTTGCAGGAGAGAGCCGTTACCATCAGTTCGGACTTCAGGCCCGCGACGTCAAAAGCTTCATGAGCCGGGGAGTTGCCGCACTCAGCTGCGAAAGCTGGCGTAGCATGAGCGGCAAACAGTGTTGTGCACGCCAGGCCAGCACCAGCCAGACGGACGAAGGAACGACGGAAAAACGAAGGCATCGACAAACTCCACAAGGCCGGGACTGATGGCCGGTAAACAGACAGACAGCATAATCCGGGCTTGCGGCCCGCGGAAAGATGAATCCGCATGTGAGAAACGTGCGGCAAGCTCTTTACCTGCAACATAATTTCGTGGCGGAAAATGGGCGTTCGCGTTCTCAATTGTAATTTATCGCGCCGACCGCAGAAAAAGCCCTGAAAGTGCGCTTAAGGGAGACGGACAGGCTTTCACCCCGCCGCGTCCTGTTCTACATGCGAACGTCTATCTTGTCGCGGGAAGCGCGGCATTAAGTCTGTCACGAGCGTTGGAGTTGACCGTGCGCCTGCGAGGTTCCGTCATTACCCTGGGATCGGCCTTTGCCTTTTCCCTGCTTCTTTCCGGCTGCGCACAGCAGGCGATCGTTCAACGCTCTGTGACGCCGAACCCCTTCGGCTACCAGAAGGTTTCTGCAGTCTGCCACGTCTCGCCGGTCACAACCGCCGCTGATGGCACGATGAACGTGGACATGACCGTTCGCAGTGACGATGGCCTCTGCGCGATCTCCGTGCAGAAATCCTTCGGCAGCAGCTATTCCTCCTTCGGTGTGAATCCTGCGCCGTCACACGGCAAGGCTTTCCTCTACAACTACGATGGCCACACCTACGTGAACTATACCCCTGCAACGGCCTATGCTGGCGCAGACACGTTCACGGCGGAGCTGATCCCAGGTGGTGGCAAGAAGCGCGAACACCTCGTTGTACACATCACTGTGGACGCGACCGGCGTTGTTGTTGCCAAGCCTGCTGTTACGGCACCGACGCCGAAGGCTGCTACAACCACCACGAAAAAGAAGACAGCTACGCGTCAGACGACACGTCGCAAGCACTGAAGCTCTTTAGCTTCGTGACGAAAAAGGCGGGGTTTATCCCCGCTTTTTTTGTATCGTTTTTACCAGATCAGACATGAAAAAAAGCCGGCACCCAGTTCAGGGCGCCGGCTTTCAAGGCCGTTTAAAACGTAAGGCTAAACCTTACTTGAAATCGATTTCAACGCGGCGGTTCTGAGGCTCACGAGCATTCGGGCCTGTCGGGACGAGGGGGTGAGCCTCGCCAAAGCCCTGTGTTGAAATGAGGCCAGCTGCCACACCGTCACGGATCAGCTCAGCCTTCACACTTTCGGCGCGACGGTTGGAGAGGCCAAGATTGTAAGCCTGACCGCGTGCCCCTGGCTGGGCAGCGGACGTGTCCGTATATCCGCTGACTTCAATATGCGTGACCTGGGTCGAAGTGGAGTTCTTGGCAGCTTCAGCCACCACAGACTTCGCACGTTCGCTTAGAGCAGCCGAATCCCAGTCAAAGAAAACCAGATACGTGCGTGTCGGGGCTGGTGCGGGCGCAGCAATCACTGCTGGAGCCGGTGGTGCAGGCGGCGGAGCCGGGTTGAACTCGTAACGCAGGCCTAGGAGCAGCGAGTGATTGAAGTTCGTGCGGGTATCGCGGTTGCCCGTGGAAGAGCCATAAGCCTGCTTCTGATCCCAGCCGCCGTAAACGCCTGTCGCCGTAGCGTGATGACCGTTAGGCCCAAGCAGGGAGTAGAAACGGTATTCTGTCGTGGCAGAGAGACCAACCACCCAGGGAACAGGGAAGGACAGACCGAAGATGCCCTGATAGGCGAAGTTTCCTGCCGTACCCGTGACGTGCTGGTCGAATGCACCGCTAGGCGCATGAACATAGGTGTTCATGGACTGCCAGCCGTAGCCTACGCCTGCGCCGAAATACGGATAAACCCAGGACTGGCCGATATCCATGTCGAACAGGGCATTTGCCATCACGCCGTAGCTCTCCTGGCGACCACCAACAGACGACGGGAATAGGCTGCTCTTGAACTGCTGGAGACGATTGTTGCGGTAATTTCCCTCAACCTCGACCCGGAACCCGTTTCCGAGGCCCCAGCCAACGCTGCCGAGTCCCGTGACGCCTGCCTGATAATGGTCACGGCCGCTCGGGAAGACAGGAGAAAGACGGACTGTCTGATCCTGGTTGAAGCTCGCGCCGCCAGACCCGGAAACGTACAGTCCCCTGACCGGCTGCGCCTCTGCGGCCCCCATGACCAGCATCGAAACGCCTGCAGTGAGCCCGGCCCGGGCAAGCCAGGTCCTGAAAACGGATCGCTGCATCATGTCATTTCTCTCCAACCAACCCAATTTGAAAGTCTTCTTGCCGAAACTACAGGCGATGGCAACGCGCCGAACCCTTTAATGGGTGATGCGAAAGTTTCACAATGGGCATGTTCGTCGCCCAGTGTGTCCTCCCTCCCACAGTTCAGTGCATCACGTCCAGATCTGCGCGACGCGAACCGAGTGTTCGTTCCAGCGGCGTGGCCACATTCCGAACTTCCAGTTCAATGACCCAGAGGTCCGGATCATAACGACGCTGGCGTTCCAGATAGTCTTCCAGTCCTGCAGCGCCTTCAACGTCTGCCCGAATCCAGTCCGAACCATTTTCACGAAGAAGGGCAACATTGTCGTCGCGGTCCCTGAGAACGATCAGAACGGCTCCAGCATCCTCATCACCCTTTTTCAGAACCATGGCGGACGTGCCGTCGGAAGAAATCCGTCGCATCACGGCGCGCACCCAGAGACCTGTTTTTAAACGTGCACCCATGAAAGTTCCGTCCATATCCTGAAAAGTTAGTGCAGAGGTGCGGTATTTTCGTCAGGGACAGCTTCAAGCGCTGCCTTGTAGGCCGAAGCAGAAGACAGCATGAATCTTGCCGTGTCCATGTCTGCGTCTGTCCCGATCGCTGCCGGGCAATGACGTCGGATGTCCAGAATTCGGGCGACAGGAACAGGGTAGCGCGCTGCCCGAGCCATCTGAACGGCGCCTGCCTGCGGGGCGTTTCCGTTTTTCAGAGCGTCAAGCTGCGCATGCAGGTCATCGCTCCCCCGGGAGGTGCAAACCTGAGGCATGACGCCCAGACCTTGAATGGGCCAGCCCAGCGGGGCCTGATTGCGGCTCCATGTCACGAACAGTTCGCCGCCATTGGGCATCTGGCCAATCACCTGCACAAGACCCTTGCCCAAGGTCTCGCTGCCAATGACGACGGCGCGGCGATGATCGGCCAAGGCTGCGGCAAGAATTTCTGCTGCACTTGCTGTGCGACCATCCACGAGAATGACAATTGGCGCTCCACTTGTCATGTCGCCGCCTTGAACGGCCCAGATGTGGTTGGCTTGAGGATCGCGGCCATGCGTCGTGACTGCTACGCCATGATCGAGGAACAAGGCGGCAGCCGTAACAGCCTGTTGAAGAACGCCGCCACGGTCCCCGCGCAGATCAATAATGATCCCGGCAGGGCGCTTTGCTTTGCCTGCTGCCTGCGTGGCACCAGAGCCATCAGGTGTGTCATCTTCCACCACCTGATCGAGATACTGGCTGATTTCCTCAGCCGTCTGGGTCGAAAAGGAAGTGATCCTCAGAAGCGTGTAGGCATCCATCGTAGATGCAAAAACAGTCTCGGGCGGGACCTGCGCTCTCATCAGCTTCAAGGTCGCCGGACGTTTGCCCTTGGAAGCCAGGGCCAGAGATACGGCTGTGCGCTCATCTCCGTCCAGCCAGCTCTGGACGGTATCAGGAGACTGTCCGTGCGTAGATTTTCCATTTACCGAGACCAGACGCTGTCCCATATCCACCCCAGCCTCCCAGGCCGGTCCATTGGCATTAACAGCCGTCACAACAATCGAATGACCTTTTTGTCCCAGTGTCAGGCCTACAGTGCCGCTCTGGCCGGTACGGCGTGTTCGGTCCGCAACCGCCGGGGTCGGTCCCAGATACCGTGAATACGGGTCCATGTGGTTGAACAGTTCATCAAAGAACCCTTGAAGCAGGGCATCATCACCCGCATCCCGGATCGTGGATGAGTGGGACCAGGCAGCGTCCATGGCGGCAGTTACAAGATCGGCCCATCCGGTTCGGCTGGTATCAGCGGGGAGGGGATGCTTGAAGAAAGCCTTCTGCCCCCGCGTGATTGTCACGGTTTCAGGAATATGCTGACCGTCACGATCCTCAGCAGGGTTCGTTGTCACGATAATCGTGGGATCAATCGCCGTTAGCCCATCCAGTCCCCAGATACAGAATTCCCTCGCGGAATGGGCATCAAGGGTTCGTGGCGCCAGAAACCCAAGGGCGGCGACAAGAACGTCCCTGGTCATGCCACCAGCAAAGGCCGGAGCGGCTTCAGGTGCTGTAGGTGTGCTGCTTGATGGCGTGGCCTGCGTCTGGGCAAGAGCAGGCTGGATACCCCCTCCCAGCGCCAGTGTGAGAAGGCTGAGGATAAGAACCGGGCGGCACGCCGTCTCGCGAATATGCGACAGAAACAGGATCATGGGACGTGCGGCATGGCGCAAAGAGGGGTCCTTGAGGAGAGGCGGAAAGAAGGAAGTGGTTACCCCATCCATCTTTGGACCACGCCACAAACTTCGGCCCCGGTAAAGACACACCAATGACATTGTTGGAAGGAGTGCAACCAGGTCACACCCCCTCCAGAGTAACGCTTCAGGCTTCCGAGGAAGAGTCTGCTGCCGTTTTCCGCTTTTTCGTTGCGGATCCGGCTGTTTTCCGCGCCGTCGAAGTTTTTGTTGTGGCGCGGGTCGTCTTTTTCTTTGGAGCTTCTTCGCCAGAAGTTGCATCCACATCCGAAGTTTTTTTGCTTTTTGCCGTTTTGGCTGGGGCCTTCTTCGCAGGGGTCTTCTTGGCTGCACCCTTCAGAGGTTTGCCCTTCTCAGCCAGGAGCGCCACCGCAGCATCGAGCGTGATGTCGTTCATGTCCTGATCTTTGGGCAGATTGGCAATCAACTGGCCATGCTGCGCATACGGACCAAAACGACCCTTGCGGATCATGACCGGCTCACCGTCCTTGGGATGTGCTCCCAGGTTACGGATGGAGGCAAGCTTCTTCGCCAGGCTGTCGACTGCCCGGTTCAGCCCAACCGTCAGGACGTCATCGTCCTTGTCCAGCGTGCCGTAGATCGCACCCATCTTCACATAGGGCCCAAACCGTCCAAGGCCGGCTTCGATCTTTTCCCCAGTTTCCGGATGCATCCCAACCAGGCGGGGTAGGGACAGAAGTCCCAGAGCCTGTTCCATGGTCATGGTATTGCCGTCCAGACCCTTGGGGATGGTTGTACGCTTGGGCTTGGCCTTCTTGTCTTCCGGGTTGGGTTCCCCCTGCTGGACGTATAGTCCATAGGGCCCACGACGAATGGTGATATCCTCACTGGTGTCCGGATGCTGGCCCAGAACCTTGATGCCGTCCTTGAGGCCCTCATCCGCACCGTCATCAGCGACCAGACGTCGCGTAAATTGGCAGGTCGGATAGTTGGAGCAGCCGATGAAGGCGCCAAACTTGCCAAGACGCAGCCCCAGACGGCCTGTTCCGCAGGATGTGCAGACCCGAGGATCAGTACCGTCGTCCTTGGGCGGGAAAAAGTGGTCGCCCAGATCTTCATCCAGAGCGTCAATGACGTCCGAGATTTTCAGATCTTTTGTCTGATCCACGGCTGCCGAGAAGTCATGCCAGAAGGCTGCCATGACATCGTGCCAGTCAGCCCGGCCACCGGAAATGTCATCCAACTGTTCTTCGAGAGACGCCGTGAAGCCGGTATCGACATAACGTTCGAAAAAGGACGTCAGGAACGCTGTGACCAGTCGTCCGCGGTCCTCCGGCAGGAAGCGCTTGGCTTCCAGTCGAACGTAGTTACGGTCCCGCAGAACGCCCAGAACAGAGGCATAGGTGGAAGGACGACCGATGCCGATCTCTTCCATTTTCTTGACCAGAGACGCTTCGGAATAGCGCGGCGGCGGCTGGGTGAAGTGCTGCTCAGCGTCAACAGCCGTCGTCGCGACGCGGTCCCCTTCCTTCATGGCAGGAAGCAGTTTGCCGTCGTCGTCTTCCGCCTTCGAATCGTCTTTGCCTTCGATGTAAAGCTTCAGGAAGCCGTCGAACGCAATCGTCGAACCTGTCGCCCGAAGCAGTGTTTGCCCGCTGGCATCAGCCAAGGTGACTGCAACCTGATCCAGTTCGGCAGACTGCATCTGTGACGCAACCGCGCGCTTCCAGACCAGTTCATATAGCCGCCGCTGTTCAGGAGACAGCGCATGAGCGACCTGTTGAGGTGTGCGGAACACATCCGTGGGGCGCACGGCTTCATGCGCTTCCTGCGCGTTCTTGGCTTTTGTCGAATAGGCACGCGGATAATCCGGCACGTACTCGTCCCCAAACGCCTTGCCGATATGCCCGCGAATCGCACCGATTGCTTCTTTGGCCATCGTGACGCCATCGGTTCGCATGTAGGTGATCAGACCGATCGTCTCACCACCAAGATCCACGCCCTCATAAAGCTGCTGGGCCGTGCGCATCGTTGTCTGCGCGCTCATGCCAAGCTTGCGGGAGGCTTCCTGCTGAAGCGTAGAGGTCGTGAATGGCGGTGGTGGGTTGCGCTTCGTCCGTTTGCGCTCGACAGAGCGAACGGTGAACTGACCGGCCTGTACGATGTCACGAGCTTCAAAGGCCAGCTGCTCGTTATTGAGATCGAACTGGTCGAGTTTGTCACCACGCAGATGGGTGAGGCGCGCCTGAAAAGCTGCTTTCGCCGGAGTATTGAACCCACCAGTAACGGTCCAGTATTCCTTCGGCTTGAAAACCTCGATCTCGGCTTCACGCTCACAAATGAGGCGGAGCGCTACGGACTGCACGCGGCCGGCACTCTTGCTGCCCGGCAGCTTACGCCAAAGCACGGGCGACAGCGTAAAGCCCACCAGATAGTCCAGCGCACGACGGGCCAGATAAGCGTCAATCAGGGGCTGATCCAGCTCACGTGGGCCAGCCATCGCGGCAGTGACAGCAGATTTCGTAATTTCGTTGAAGGTGACGCGATGAACGTCGATTCCCTTCAGGAGCTTCTTTTCTTCAAGGACACTGCGCACATGCCACGAGATTGCTTCACCTTCGCGATCCGGGTCAGTGGCCAGATAGAGGTTCTTTGCTCCCTTGAGAGCCTTGGCAATGGCCGCAATCTGTTTGGCGCCCCGGTCGTCCGTCTGCCAGCTCATGGCAAAGTTCTCGTCCGGGCGTACGCTCCCGTCCTTGGGCGGCAGATCCCGCACATGGCCGAAGGAAGCAAGAACGGTAAACCCGCTTCCCAGATACTTGTTGATCGTCTTGGCCTTTGATGGGCTCTCGACTACCACAACGTCTGTCATTGCCACTCCGGTCTTCCGCGTCACTTCCTGTTCGGCTGTAACGCCACGCGCCCGCCGGGCACGAACTCCACGACACCCCCAAGCTCAAGCTCGGTCAGTGTCGACAGTACTGCCGAAACGGAGAACTGGCAGCGGCGCATCACCTCGTCAACTGTTACCGGTGTCATGGAGAGAAGCGGAAGCACCTCAGACAGTACAAGATCGGGGTCTTCCCAGTGATTCTCCGTACTCACATTCCATGCTGTGTAAGGTTCTGAAAAGCCTTGCAAAATACCAGGTTGGTGCGGCTGCTTTACCCATGGAGGTGAAAGGGGAACCGGGAGCTCAAAAGGGAGGCAAGAAAGAATATCCTGCACATTTTCCGTGAGCGTCGCTCCTCGCCTTAAAAGCTCATTGCCGCCGCGAGACCGGGGATCGAGTGGCGAGCCGGGAACGGCATAGACTTCTCTGTCGTATGAGATCGCCAGACTGGCCGTAATCAGCGTTCCGGAATGCAGTGCGGCTTCCACAACAACGCATCCCAGAGAGATCCCGGCAATCAGCCGATTGCGGCGAGGAAAGTGTCGCGCCTGGGGAACGGTACCCAATGGCGCCTCTGTCACTAGGCACCCGCGTTCGGCAATACTGGCCTGCAACTTTGCATTTTCTGGTGGGTACACATGATCCAGTCCTCCAGCGACAGCCGCCGCCGTCAGGCCGGGATAAAGGGCTGCCTCATGAGCAGCCGAATCGATCCCACGAGCCAGACCTGAAACAACACAGATTTTCGAGTCTGCCAGCTCGGCAGAGAGGCTTTCGGCCATGCGAATGCCCGCAGCTGAAGCATTGCGTGCTCCCACAATGCCGACAGAGCGCAGAGAGAGTTTAGCTGGATCTCCCTGAACAAAGAGCACAGGTGGAGCGTCTTTGATGAAGGACAGCATCAGGGGATAATTGGCGTCTCCCCGGATCAAAACGTTTCCACCCATTTTCCGGAGGGTTTCAACTTCATCGGCCATCTGGTTAGCCGATGGAATAACCGGAAGATCCAGACGGCCAGCCTGACGCATCCGTTCCGGAAGTGCGGAAAGAGCCGCAGTCGGGCTGCCATATTGGCAGAGCAGCCTTGAAAAATTGATCGGACCCACGCCCGGCGTGCGAGCAAGACGCATCGCGTCGAGTCGCTCTTGATCAGACAACCGGAACGGTGGAGCAGAAAACGTCGTCATGTTTTCGCTCCTATCCGAATTTCATTAACGGTTGCTTAAAATCAGGATGATTTTGTCTTGGCGTTCACCCGAGGTTCGTTGCCCGTCAGCAGACGGACTATATTGCTATAGTGTCGCACCCAAATCAGGAGGGCGATGAGAAAAGTCGCGACAGGAATGGGAGAACTGGCCCCCCGGCCCAGCACGACAACCATCAAAATCGGCGCAACAAGAAATGCTGAAAGCGCTCCAGCTGACGAGATCCGGCTTATCCGCGCTACGGCGAGCCAGACCACGCAGCACGCCACACCAACAGGCCAACACAAAACCCAGATTGTCCCGAGTCCCGTGGCAACGCCCTTTCCGCCCCTGAATCCAAGCCAGACAGGGAAACAGTGTCCGACCACCACCGAGACTGCCGCTACGGCCATGGCGAGTGACGGCGGGCCACCACCGAACCGAAGCGCCAGAAAGACTGCCAGCGCCCCTTTGAGAGCATCCAGAAGAAGGGTGGCCGCGGCCAAGCCCTTGCGACCAGTCCGCAGGACATTGGTGGCGCCGATATTACCGGAACCAATCTGGCGAATGTCTCCGCCGCCGCCGAGAGCCGTTAAAATCAGCCCGAACGGGATGCTCCCGATAACATACGCGACTGTGGCGACAAGCAGCAGGTTGGGATGTGACAGCGTCATGCCAAGCCCTCAGCCGTGAAGACCTCGCGGCCTCGTCGGAAGGTCCGCAGGACCCGTCCTGTCAGCTTCTGACCATCAAATGGCGTATTTTGGGCCCGGCCCGGCAGTTCGCCAGCCGTTACTTCCCAAACGGCATCAGGGTCGAACAGGCAGAGATCGGCATCCTGACCAATTGCCAGTGTTCCAGCCGAAATCCCCAGAAGAGCGGCAGGAGCACAGGTGACAAGACGCAGGGCATCCATCAGAGGCAGCCCTGCGCCCAGTGTCACACCCAGGAGCGTGACAAGACCTGTCCCACCTGCACGCGCCTGTGCGAACGGAAGACGTTTGTCGTCCGCATCTGCCGGGGCGTGATCAGATGCCACGGCATCAATCGTGCCATCAGCAAGGGCAGCACATACAGCTGCCCGGTCCGACTCTGCACGGAGCGGTGGGGAGAATTTCGCGTAGGTACGGAAGTCCCCAATGTCTTCTTCCGTCATGGCGAAATAAGGGGGCGCTGTGTCACATGTTACTTTAATGCCACGTGTTTTGGCTGTTCGGATCAGATCCAGCCCTTCGGCCGTAGAGACGTGCGCGAAATGCAGTCTCGCTCCAGTCATCTCGGCCAAACGAAGATCGCGGGCAATCATGATCGCCTCAGCCGCGGCCGGAACCTGCGGTAGACCCAAACGGACCGCCAGTGCACTGGCGGTAGCGCAGGCGCCTTTTGCCAGCGAAGGTTCTTCCGGGTGCTGCACAACCAGCGCGTCAAGGAAGCGGGAATAGGACAGCAGATTTCGCATCTGCTTGGCGTCTGTGATGGCACGCGTGCCATCCGTGAACGCCACGGCGCCTGCGTCCTGCAACAGACCCAGCTCCGCCATGTCTCCGCCCTCGCAGCCACGCGTCAGCGCGCCATAAGGGTGAATAGAGACCATGCCCGTCTCTTCGCCGCGCACCTTCAGAAGATGCACCAGAGCCGGATTGTCGATTGCTGGAGACGTGTTGGGCAGAACGGCCATGGTGGTAATCCCACCCGCCACGGCAGCCCGCGCACCTGACTTGACGCTTTCACGATACTCAAAGCCCGGTTCACCCAAGGCAACACGCATATCCACAAGCCCAGGGCACAGAACTGCACCCTGACCATCAATCACGCGCGCGCCTTCTGGCGTCTCGGGGCTGTCAATAGCGGCGATGCGGCCGTCTTCAACCGTCAGGCGTCCGATGCCATCTCGGCCAGAGGCTGGATCGACCAGACGGACATTTTCAAAAACAGTAATCGTCATGAGGGCATCCGTGCGCGTGACAGGCGATCAAGAACGGCCATACGCACCGCCACACCCATTTCTACCTGTTCGGCAATCACGCTCTGGTCCGAATCTGCTACATCTGAGGCAATCTCGATACCTCGGTTCATGGGGCCGGGATGCATGACCAGCGCGCCCGGGTTAGCCAGTGCCAGACGGCGGCTATCCAGACCGAAAAAGCGGAAATATTCGCGCGAACTTGGTACAAGACCAGCGCCCATGCGTTCTTTCTGAAGCCGTAGGGACATGACGACGTCTGCGCCCTTCAGGGCCTCGTCCATGTCCGAATACAGCGTGACGTTCCCAAGCTCTGCCATGGCGGACGGTAAAAGCGTTGGCGGCCCAACCAGGCGGATCGTATTTCCCATTGCGGTCAGGAGATGGATATTGGATCGCGCGACCCGGCTGTGACCCACATCTCCGCAGATCGCAATGGTCAGACCTTCCAGTCGCCCGAAATGACGACGAATGGTCAGAGCATCCAATAAAGCCTGAGTTGGATGTTCATGCGTGCCATCCCCAGCATTTACTACGCTGGCTTCGACCTTCTGGGACAGCAAGGCCGGTGCACCGGACTGGCCATGACGCACGACCAGAAGATCGCAGCGCATGGCATTCAGCGTGGATGCCGTATCTAGCAGCGTCTCGCCCTTGTTCACCGAGCTGGTCGCGACCGTCATGTTGATGACGTCTGCGCCAAGGCGTTTGCCTGCCAGTTCGAAACTGGTGCGGGTCCGGGTGCTGTCTTCGAAGAACAGATTGATGACTGTCCGGCCCCGTAACGCATCCCGTGGTGCGGAACGGGAACGGCTCAGGAGTGCATAGCTCTCCGCCAGATCGAGGAACGGAGCAATTTGCCCCGCTGTTAGCCCCTCGATTCCCAGCAGATGCCGGGGGACGGATGGCCGCTCAGGCACTGAGCACACTCGCAATGCGGGCCAGAACCTCGTCACGGCCAAGAGCCGCCAGCGTCAGGTCAATGCCTGGGGAGGTGGTGGATCCTGTCATTGCTGCCCGGAGCGGCTGAGCTACGGACCCAAGCTTCAACTCGTTCTTCTCGGCATAAGCGCGAAGGGCACCATCGATGGCTTCCGCTGTGAAATCCGGCAGAGCTGCCAGATCATGCCCGACGCCTTCAAGAACCTTGCGACCGTTCTCGTCCAGCAGCTTCTCAGCCTTGGGCGTAAAGGTCAGCGGAAGTGTGAAGCCTGCGAAGGCTGCGTTCTCCGTCAGTTCGACCAGCGTCTTGGCGCGTTCCTTAAGGCCGGACATCATGGCCAGAACACGGGCACGCGTGCGGTCATCAGCAACAACGCCTTCACGACCTTGCAGACGCTCCAGAACATCGTTTGTGAGACGCTCATCGTCAGCCTGACGCATCCAGACACCATTGAGGTGTGCCAGCTTCACATAATCCATACGGGACGGGGAACGACCGACGCCATCCAGATCGAACAGCTTGATCTGCTCTTCACGGGACAGAACCTCAGCATCACCATGACCCCAGCCCAGACGGAGCAGGTAGTTGCACAGGGCTTCCGGCAGATACCCTTCCTCGCGGAAATCTACGACGGACTGCGCGCCGTGACGCTTGGACAGCTTGGCGCCATCCGGACCGTGAATGAGCGGCAGATGGGCGAAGTGCGGGAGATCCCAGCCCATTGCGCGATAGATCATGGCTTGACGGAAGGTGTTCGTCAGATGGTCATCACCGCGCATGACATGGGTGATCTCCATGTCATGGTCATCACAGACCACGGCGTGCAGGTAGGTCGGCGTACCGTCGGAACGCAGGATGATCAGATCATCCATTTCCACGTTCGCAACGCGGACTTCGCCCTGCACCAGATCCTTGATGACGGTCTCGCCCTCACGTGGTGCCTTCAGGCGGATCACATAAGGCGCACCTTCCGGCGCTTCGGACGGATCACGGTCACGCCAGGTGCCGTCGTAACGGGGCGGACGCTTCTCGGCCATGGCCTTCTCGCGCATGGCCGTCAGTTCTTCTGACGTGCAATAGCACTTGTAGGCTTCGCCTTTGGCCAGAAGCTCAAGAGCGACTTCCGTATGGCGGTCCTGACGGGCTGACTGGAAAACGGGTTCGGCATCGGCCGTAATTCCCATCCAGGCAAGGCCGTCAAAGATGACGTCCACGGCACGTTGCGTGGAACGTTCCTTGTCAGTGTCCTCAATCCGCAACAGGAATTCGCCACCGTGATGGCGTGCGAAGAGGAAATTGAACAGAGCAGCCCTGGCATTACCAACATGCAGCAGGCCCGTAGGGGAGGGTGCAAAGCGCGTACGGATGGTCATGCGGCTCTCATATCATGGTCATGCGGCACGGGCCATCCGCATCGTTCGACCATAAATTGTGTCACTCTTTTGCAATGTGTTGCCTTTAAGTGTCACAAGGCCGTTACATGAAGAAAAACCCGGTTTTTCAAGCGTGTGTGATTTCCTGCACCAACGATGCGTTCCCTATCCTGTCTTCAGTATTTCCACTGGGGGTGATCATGGACAGGCGAGATTTCAACGCCATGCTGACGGGGGTCGGACTGACTCTGGGGAGTGGCCGCATCCGGAAGGCCGCTGCGTCTTCCGCACGGGTTGAGACCTTCATGCTCCGCTCCAATGGATGGGTGCCCAACAACCAGCATCTACCCGTCATTCTCTATCGGAATGTGCTCGAGAGCGGTGTGGGCCGTGAAGATGTCTATGAACACCTGTTCGGTCAGAACGGGTGGCCTGCGCGGTGGCGGAACGGGGTTTATTCCTTCCATCACTATCACAGTATGGGCCATGAGGTTCTGGGGTTCTCTAACGGTTCTGCCCGATTGATTCTTGGTGGCCCTGAAGGGCGGGAAGTCGAAGTTCGCGGTGGCGATGTTGCACTGCTCCCGGCAGGAACCGGTCACTGTAACGTGGGCTCTACAGATGATTTCACAGTCATCGGTGCTTATCCGCCGAGCCAGTCTTTCGACATTCTGCGGAGCGCGCCATCTGCGGAGCAACTGGCTCGGATCAACGCGCTGACTTTCCCTTCGATCGACCCCGTCCAGGGTAAGGGCGGTTCTCTGTCCCGAGAATGGCACCCTTCATGAAGAATTTTCCTCTCCGCAGACGCCCTTTCCTTGCCGCTGTTGCCGGGCTGGCTGCCGTTGGCAGCGCAGCAATGGCCGAATCAAAGCGTGAACTCCCAAGAATCGGTATTATTGGTTCCGGGCAGGTTGGCAGAACGTTGGCAGCCCTGTGGGTACAGGCAGGTTACTGTGTCATGCTTTCCGCCCGTAATATAGCGGACGCCCAAGCTCTGGCGCAGACGCTCGGGCCACTGGCATCTGCCGGCACGCCCCTTCAGGCAGCGGCTTTCGGCAAAGTCGTGGTGCTTGCCGTGCCGTATGGCGCGATACCTGCTCTCGGGCGCGATCTGAACCGGACATTGACCGACAAGGTCATAATTGATCCTGCCAATCCCTATGTGGGCCGCGACGGATGGATTGCTGATGTTGCTCTCAGAGATGGCGCAGGCATCACCACGCAGCGATATTTTCCCTCTGCGCATGTCGTACGGGTTTTCAATTCCATCGACATGACCAGCCTGCGTGCCGAAGCACATCGGCCAGACCCACGTCTCGCCGTACCAATCGCGGGCGATGACACGGCGGCGGTGCTCAAGGTCAAGGATCTGGTTGAGGCCGCGGGTTTCGACCCTGTCGTGACGGGAGGGCTCGCCAGTGCTCGGCTCTTCCAGCCAGGAAGCGCGGGTTTTGAGCTGGAACGGGACGCTGCGGGTCTCAGAAGCGCGCTGCACCTTCATAACTGACGGGCACCGAAATTACGGCAGAGCGTGATGGACTAAAATCCGTTACGCTCTGCCCGTGACCCGTCCGATATCTCCTGCCGATACTCTGTTGCTTGATGAGTTTGACACTTCTCTGGACGCGCCAGCCAGTGGTGGCTTCCGTCCGTCGCTGATTGAGAGGATCTTGGCAGAGCAGGGGCGGCGGCTGTTCTGCTGGCTCCCTGTCGCGGTTGCGTTGGGGGCCCTCACGTATCTGACACTCCGCTCCGAACCTCCTCTTTGGCCTGCATCCGGTATTTCGGGCTGCGTAGCGGTGGCCGTCTGGTTCTGGCGAAAGCGTCCAACCTTACTGTCTCTATTCATGGTACTTTCAGGGTTTTTGATCGGCTTTCTGGACGCCTCATGGCAGACACGCCGACAACCGCCCATGCCATCTCTGCCAACGCGAGCCTCTGTCATCACAGGGCAGGTTATCGCGCTAGAGACACTGCCTCCCAGGCCAGGTAGCGATGAAGGCGGGAGACGGATTGTTCTGGCGCACGCGACGTTCGATACGCCTGTCGACGCAGGAATGGCGCCTCTCAAACGTACGTTGCGTTTGAAACTCCGGGATGATGATTCCGCATCCCCATTACCGGGCAGTACCGTCCAGATCAGGGCAATGTTGCGGTCTCCTTCGGCTCCGTCATGGCCGGGCGGCCGCGATCTGCAGCGGGAAGCCTGGTTCTCTGGCTCAGCAGGGAATGGGTATGCTTTGGGCACACTCCAGCACGTGGATAATGCAAACGCGACGGCAGGCCTGGAGGGACTGAGAGAAGCCATAGAAGCGCGCATCGAAAGCGTGCTCCCCGGCCAGACCGGCGCCATCGCCGCGACGCTGCTCGCAGGAGAGGCGGGCGGGATTGATGCCTCTACCCGTCAGGAATTCGCTGCCTCCGGGCTGGCGCATCTTCTGGCGGTCGCCGGACTGCATCTTGGGTTGGTCATGGCTGTCGTCACGGTTTCTGTTCGCGCGTTGCTGACCGCCTTCGAGCGTCTGGCACTGTATTGGCCCTGTCGAGAAATCGCAGCAGTTTCAGGATTTTTTGCTGGTATCGGATATGTCCTGTTGACCGGTGCTCATCTGCCCAGCGTCCGTGCACTCGGTATGGCGACACTGGTCACGCTGGCTCTTGTTACAGGACGGCGCGCACTGTCCATACGCTCACTTGCCCTGATTGCGCTCGTTATCCTGCTTGTTTCTCCGGTTTCCGTTCTGGACGTTTCTTTTCAGATGTCTTTTGCCGCCGTGATGGGGCTGATCGCCGGGTATGAAGTTCTGCGTGAACCGCTTGCACGACTTCGAGGCGAAGGGGGGGCAGGGCGCGTCGTCCTGTCCCATCTGGCTGCCTTGTCCCTCACCAGCCTTCTGGCCGGGATAGCGACCCTGCCGGTCAGCATGGCGCATTTTGGCGTCTTCCAGCCATGGTTTGTGCTCGCCAACATGCTGGCCGTTCCTTTGGCCGCCGTCTGGATCATGCCCGCAGGTCTCTTGTCCCTGCTCCTGATGCCACTGCATGCCGCGGGTCTTCCGCTCATCGTCATGGGGTGGGGCATCCGGATTATTCAGATCATCGCGCACACAGTTGCGATGTTCCCGTTTGCTTACGAACCTGTTCCAGCCACGCCAGGCTGGGGACTTGCTGCCTTGCTTCTTGGGCTGTGCTGGTTGTGCCTCTGGAAGGGCTGGCCTCGTCTCGTTGGATTAGGGCCTATTGGTGTGGGAATTCTCTCCATCTGGCTGGCGCCTCATCCGGACCTTCTGGTTTCCGCTGATGCAGGGTTGCTTGCCTTGAGGGGCGACGGCGTTCTGATGGTTGGTCCTCATGGCAGTCTCGAAAACCTGGCGCTTCAGGACTGGGAACGGGCGCTGGCTCTGCCAACAGGCTCCCTGCCACCTGACTGCATGACCGGTCTCTGCCGTGTCTCACTCAAAGGCCAGACGGTGCTGCTGCGGGCCAAAGATAGTCTGGATGGTGTTCGTTTGCCGTCTGAGCAGAACTGTCAGGGAATTAGCCTGTTTGTGAGTGCATCTCCGGCCCGTAATGCCTGCCCCGGAGTTCCGTTTATTGATCGCTTTTCGGTCTGGAGAAATGGCGCCTATGCGGTCTTTCTCCATCGAGGCGGTCCAGAGCTTGTCTCGGATCGGAGCTGGCGTGGGAGCCGTCCCTGGGTTCCTGCCATAGGCTCACACGGAATGCCCAATCTGCCCTTGGCTGAGGCAGAGTAGCTTCGATCAGGCAGCTTCTTTCGTGCCGGGCGGGGTGAGACGCTTGTCCGGATACAGACACCATTGTGTCGCCGGGCAGCGCCAGCATTCAGGCGCCCGGGCTTTACAGACATAACGCCCATGCAGGATCAGCCAGTGATGCGCTGGCCGCAGCATATCCTTGGGAATGCGCGCCACCAGACCATCCTCAACCTGCCGGGTTGTTTTCCCCGGAGCTAGCCCGGTCCGGTTCCCGATGCGAAAAATATGCGTATCAACCGCCATGGTATCGGCCCCAAACGCAACATTCATCACCACATTGGCCGTCTTCCGTCCGACGCCCGCCAGCGCCTCAAGAGACTTGCGGTCAGCGGGGACTTCCCCACCATGTCGCTCCAAAAGCTGCTCGCACAGCAGGGCCACGTTATGCGCCTTCGCGCGCCATAAGCCGATCGTCTTGATGTACTGTGCGATCCCGGCCTCTCCGAGTTTCGCCATGCTTTTCGGATCGGGCGCGTGTTCAAACAGCCCCTTGGTGGCTTTGTTGACGGACTTGTCCGTGGCCTGAGCCGACAGAACCACGCTTACCAGAAGCTCGAACGTATTGCGGAAGATCAGCTCGCTTTCCGCATCCGGGTTGGCTTCGGCCAGAGCGGTAATGAAAGCCTTGGCCGCGGCCTTGCTCATGGGTCTGGGGGCGTCTGTCATGGCTGAAACTCCGCGCGGGCTGTTGCGTCTGATCCGGACTGTCCGGCAAGATACGCGAAACATCTGAAAATTTCATGCCATCAGGCCGTTGTCCTTGAGGGACAAGACGGCGGAGCTCTTCGTGTCCGATACTTCTACGCAACTCACCGGCCAGAAACAGGAAGGCCGGAAAATCGACGTTTCCTTTACAGAAGTCCTGTCCTTTGTCTGCCGCCGCTGGCTGGCACATCCAGCGCTGCTGGCCTGGACACTCTCTGGTGTAGCGCTCGCCACACTGGCAGACGTCGTCACACCGATTCTGGCTGGTCGCCTCGTCTCGGATATTTCCAAACATGCTGCCGGACCAACCATCCCGAAAACCGATGAGCTTCTGAGCCTGCGTAACGATGCATTCCTCATGGTGGGAGGATTGATTGCGCTTGGTTTGATTGGGCTGTTCGGTCGTCGGTCCTCTTTTGTCGGGATTTCACATCTGACGCTGGCAATCATGCACAAGGTCCTCAATCAGGCCTTTGCCCGCGTGCAGCGATTCTCAACGGACTGGCATGCCAATACCTTTGCCGGGTCGACGGTTCGCCGCCTGACCCGAGGTATGTGGGCTATCGACACACTGGACGACACCCTGCTGCTGATGATTGGGCCAGAGGTTCTGGTGCTCGGTGGCACTACGGCCGTCCTCATGTTCCGTTCTCCCCTTATGGGATCGGTCCTTGCGGTTTCGGTGGTGCTGTTTGCCTGGCTCTCAATTATCCTGACGCTTCGTTACGTTGCGCCCAGTGCCCGTTCGTCCAATGAATGGGACACGAAAATGGGTGCAGCCATCGCGGATTCCGTTACCTGCAATCCGGTTGTCAAAGCGTTCGGCTCTGAAAAGCGGGAAGAGCAGCGGCTGGACACCATCGTCGAAGGCTGGCGCGGACGTACCCTGAGGACATGGCTGCGCGGCACCAATAGCGCAAATATTCAGGCGCTGGCCTCTCTCGTGATGCGGATGCTCATGATTGGGCTTGCCGTCCTGCTGTGGTGGCAGGGCAAGGCCGGTCCGGGTGACGTCGCATACGTTCTAACAATGATGTTTCTTGTGCAGGGATATCTTCGAGACCTGGGCCAGCAGGTCAGTCAGGTGCAGCGTTCCGTCAATGAGATGGAAGAGCTGATCGCCATCTTCCGCCGGGATTCGGCTATTCAGGATGCACCAGACGCCCAGCCTGCACGCTTTACGAAGGGCGAAGTCCACTTCGATCACGTGACGTTCCAGTACCCGGGCCAGGACAAACCTCTCTATCAGGACCTCACAATCGATATTGCGCCGGGATCACGTGTGGCCCTCGTGGGGCCGAGTGGATCTGGAAAGACGACCCTCACGAAGCTTCTGCAACGCCTGTATGATGTGAACAGTGGACGCATCACGGTTGATGGGCAGGACATCGCGCATGTCACGCAGGATTCCCTGCGGTCGCATATTGCCATTGTTCCACAGGAACCCGTGCTGTTTCACCGGACGCTGGCTGAGAATATCGCCTATGCCCGGCCTTCGGCATCCATCGAAGACATCAAGGAAGCAGCGCGTCAGGCCAACGCAGCAGCCTTTATTGAGCGTCTGCCGGAAGGCTACAACACGATGGTCGGTGAACGTGGGGTCAAGCTCTCGGGCGGTGAGCGTCAGCGTGTCGCGATTGCCCGGGCGTTCCTTGCAGATGCCCCCATCCTTATTTTCGATGAAGCAACATCCAGTCTGGATTCAGAATCTGAAGCCCTGGTGCAGGAGGCAATGCGCCGCCTGATGCAGAACCGCACCGTCATCGTGGTGGCCCATCGCCTTTCCACGGTGATGGAGCTGGATCGGATTCTTGTCTTCAGTCGGGGTGAGTTGAAGGAAGATGGCACTCATGCCGAGCTGGTGGCTCAGGAGGGCGGTATTTACCGCCGCCTGTTTGAGCTTCAGTCTCTCGAAGGCTAAAAGTTCCAAGGGTCTTTTCACAATCGCGAGACTGTATTGGTCTTTTCTGCATGACAGAACGTTTCCCCTCAGCCTGAATGCTGCTGAGGGGAAATTCCATCATGACACTTCGTTCTGCTTTCGCTGGGCTTTTGCTGGCCGCTCCGGCGACGTTGATGGCCTGCACCGCGCAGGCAGAACCTGTAGCATTCGATCATGCCCGTCTGATCGACGGAACAGGGGACCCGGTTCGTGAAAACGTCACAGTCGTTATTAACGATGGACGAATTGTCTCTATCGGTGATTCGGCCCCATCAGGAGCCGAACATGTCGATCTCAGTGGCAAAACTCTGTTGCCCGCTCTGATCAGCGACCACAGCCATGTCGGTATCATCAAGGGAACGTCTGGCAGCAACGAGAACTATACCCGAGCCAATATTCTGGCGGCTCTGAAACAGTACAGTGATTACGGCGTCCTCACCGTAACAGCGCTGGGCCTGAACCGATCGCCGCTCTTTGATGATCTGCGGCGGGAGCAGCATGCGGGTAAAAATCCAGGCGCGGATCTGTTTGGCGTCGATCAGGGCATTGGTGCTCCCAATGGTGCACCGCCATCGGCCATGGTCAAAGGGTTAGGCCCGGATCAAGTTTATCGTCCGACCACGCCGCAGGAGGCGCGTCAGGACGTAGACCGTATGGTTGCGGAACACACGGATCTCGTGAAACTCTGGGTGGATGATTTCCGGAACGGTGTGCCGAATGGCAAGACGCTTCCGAAGATGTCTCCTGACATTTACCGGGCGGTCATAGACGAAGCCCATCAGCACAATACGCGCGTGGCGGTCCATATTCATGATCTGGATATTGCCAAAGCTGTCGTGGATGCAGGGGCCAATATCCTCGCGCATGGTGTGCGGGATCAGCCGGTTGATCAGGCTTTGATCGACGCCGTGAAGGCCCATGGTGTTTGGTATATCGCTACTCTGGGTTTGGACGAGGCGAATTACCTTTTTGCAGAGCATCCGGAGCTTCTGAATGTTCCTTTCGTTGCGGCGGCCATCGATCCTGCCCTGATGGCTCAGCTCTCAGATGCAGACTGGCGTAAACAGACACTTTCCAAGCCGCTTGTCGCGGCTTCGCACACCGCGCTTGCGATTAATCAGAAGAACCTTCTGACGCTTTATCGGGCAGGTGTGAAAGTGGGTTTTGGAACAGACTCAGGCGCTGCTCCGACGCGTTTGCCGGGGTTTGCGGAACATCGCGAACTTGCCTTGACCGTGGAAGCTGGCCTGACACCGCTTGAAGCCATTCATCTGGCGACTGGAAATGCCGCTGAACTGCTTGAGCTTGAAGATCGCGGTGTTCTGAAAACAGGGAAGCGGGCAGATCTTCTGATCGTTCGTGGCGCCCCAGACCAAAGCATCGCGGATATCGATCAGGTAGATCAGGTGTGGCAGCGGGGTATTCTCGTCAGTCACGGGCCTGTTGTTAGGCATCAGGGGCTCTGACGGGAGTGCATCCTGACATTTATCATTTCGACAGAGTATCTATCGAACCGTTTTTCTCTACAGAGACCTGATTTTATACTGTTACCAGATCTGTTTATGACATAATATTTCCATGAAGCGGGCGGGAATGTAGTGTGGATGAGAGACTGCAGTCTGCTTCATGGAGCTGTCCATAGTCGGGAAAGTGCGTGCTCGACGGTGGACAATAAAATCACTGCATACGGCAGGAAAACGCATGTCCTCTTTTGACTACCTTACAAATGATCCCGGCCTCCACCTTGCTTGTGATGATGGATATCTCATCCATCCAGCCCGCTGGCAGGGAAGCCATGCCCTATTTATTCTTTCCACCCCGATAAAATCACTCTGGCTGCTCTCTCGCAGGCACAGTCAGTCTTGCCCCAGCGAAGAGCGTGGGGTCCTGATCCGGGACATCACTCTTTACGCCGTCAGAGGGGCTCACCGCCTCACATCACATCTTACATTTCCTGAAAGTATGGGATGGGCGTCGAGCGAAGGCGATGATGCCCGCTGGACAGAGGGGCGTGCTCACCTGGAACTCGAAAATGTTCTGGGCAAGGAAACGGGCATGCTGTCCGTGGAGGTGTGTTCAAAAGGGCCTTATCACTTGGAACAGGAGAGTCCGCAGCTCTCCTGTTCGCCCAACGTAGAGTTCAGCCTTCCACACATTCAGTAAGGAAAAGGGTGAGCGCGCGGCCACGGTGACTGATCGCGTTTTTCTCGTGCTCGCCCATTTCTGCGAAGGTCCGGCTTTCGCCTTCGGGTGCAAACATCGGGTCATAGCCGTGACCATGATCCCCACGCGGAGGCCAGACTGTCTGGCCATGGCATTCCCCAACCACGCAATGTGTTTCGCCGTCTGGCCATGCCAGGCAGAGCGCCGCCACAAACGATGCTGCGTGGTCTGACGTTTCACCCATTTCGCGATGCACACGCTCCATGGCAACGGTCATGTCTTTTGCAGGGCCGCCCCATCGCGCCGAATAAACGCCGGGCTGGCCACCAAGTGCCGAGACGCAAAAGCCGGAATCATCCGCTAGGGCTGGTAAACCAGATGCACGGGCCGCCGCCAAAGCCTTGATTTCAGCATTGCCCGTAAATGTGTCTGCCGTTTCATCCGGTTCTGGCAGATTCAGCTCCCCTGCAGACACAACAGTGATGCCGCTTTCTGCAAGCAGGCTGGAGAATTCACGCAGTTTCCCGGCATTGTGGCTTGCCAGAACAATTTTTGACCCACGGGACAGGCGGCGCATTACAATGTCTCCAGTGCGGAAGTCTGAGCTTTAAAGAGGGGGGCTGTGCCCAGCTTGGCCAGACGCAGCAGTTCAAAAAACTCGGTTTCCTGAAAGGGGGACGTTTCCGCCGTCCCCTGAATTTCGACGATGCCACCCTCTGCGGTAAGAACAAAGTTCGTGTCAGCCTGAGCAGCACTGTCCTCAACGTAATCCAGGTCCAGCACGGCGCCAGCAGAGGTCAGGCCGCAGGAGACTGCCGCAATTTGTGCGGTCATGACTGAGGACAGATTGGCTTTTTTCAGAGCCATGGAGAGAGCAACCCAGGCGCCGGTAATGGAAGCGCAGCGTGTCCCGCCATCAGCGTTCAGGACATCACAGTCCAGCGTAATGGTCCGTTCTCCCAGCTTCTTCAAATTCACACAGGCCCGCAGGGATCTTGCAATCAGGCGCTGGATTTCCTGCGTCCGGCCAGACTGCTTGCCCTTGGATGCTTCACGGTTGCTACGCTGATGGGTTGCGCGTGGAAGCATGCCATACTCGGCCGTAATCCAGCCCTGACCCTTGTTGCGCAAAAATGGCGGGACACGATTTTCGAGAGACGCCGTGCACAGAACTTCCGTTCCACCCACCCGGATAAGCGCTGAACCTTCCGCATGTCGGGCAAAGCCTGTTTCAATGGAAATGGCGCGACCTTCGTCACAGGCGCGTCCGGATGGGCGCTTTGTCATGCGAAAAAATCCTCTCTCAGAACCGAGCCCTGCCTCTACCGCGTTTGACGAGAAGCCTTCCAGCCCCGACATACAGTTTTACCATGATCAGACCTGACCCTTCCTTCTTCCGTATGCCGAACTCCTTTGCTTCCGGATTGGGAGAGCGGGAAGCTGCGATCCTGCGGGAAATCGTTGAAGAATACGTTGAAACAGGGGAGCCAATCGGCAGTCGCACTCTGGCGCAGCGCTTGAATCTGTCTCTGTCTCCCGCGACGATCCGCAACGTCATGGCAGATCTTGGCCGGGCCGGGCTGCTGTTCAGCCCTCATGTGTCTGCCGGGCGTCTGCCGACCGAGAAAGGCGTTAAACTCTTCGTGGAAGGTCTTCTTCAATTCGGTGCCCTGACTGACGAAGACCGAGCCAGTATCGACAGTAGGCTGGAAATTCATGGCCGGTCCTATCAGGAGACCCTGGCGGAAGCATCGTCCATGCTGTCGGGTCTGTCATCCGCAGCAGGTCTGGTGCTGGCCCCCAAATCTGACGCGACGCTCAAACATATTGAGTTTGTTGCGCTCGGTCCGGGACGTGTTCTTGTGGTGCTCGTCAGTTCAGACGGCCAGGTGGAAAATCGCATCATCGAAACCCCGGCAGGACTGCCGCATTCTGCCCTTGTCGAGGCTGGCAACTATCTTAACGCCCACCTAGGGGATCTGACACTTGGCACTCTGAAAGAGCGTGTCAGCAAGGAAATGGACGTCAACCGCCATGAACTTGACGCTCTGACGGCCAGCGTCATCGAAAGTGGTCTGGCCACGTGGGACGCTGATGGTGGAACGCTGTTCGTTCGGGGGCAGGGCAAGCTGCTGGCGGATATCACCGAGATCGAACGACTCACAACGATCCGTATGCTGTTCGATCACCTCGAAACGCAGGAGACCATGCTTCAGCTCCTGCAACTGGCAGACGCTTCGGAAGGTGTGCGAATCTATATCGGCAGTGAGAGCGGAATGTTTGGAATGTCGGGGGTGTCCATGATCGTCGCGCCAGCCCGTAATGAAGCCCAGAAAATCGTGGGGGCCATTGGCGTCATCGGGCCAACGCGCCTGAATTACGGGCGAATTGTACCCGTCGTGGATTACACGGCCCGGATGGTCGGACGCCTGCTGGGATAGTGACTGCAACCCTTCCGCCTTTGCGCTGTTGAATCCTGCGTCCATCGGAAAGGAAAGAGTCCATGGCTACGATTGACGCAAAGAAATCCGGTACATTCCTCATTGGTGGTGATCTCAAGGTCCACCGCCTCGGGTTTGGGGCGATGCGCATTACCGGCAAGGGCATCTGGGATGAACCTCCAGACCACGAAGAAGTGGTCCAAACCCTTGAAAGCCTCCCAAAGTTCGGGGTGGATTTTATTGATACAGCGGATTCCTACGGTCCGTTCGTCTCGGAAAACCTGATCCGTGAAGTGCTTTATCCTTACAAAAAGATGGTCATTGCGACGAAGGGCGGCCTGACACGGCATGGTCCAGACATCTGGAAGCCAGTTGGAAACCCGGACTATCTGAGGCAGTGCGTGTTGATGTCCATGCGACGGCTGGGCGTGGAGCACATTGATCTCTGGCAGCTGCATCGGATTGGACCAGACTGCCCGGCAGAGAAGCAGTTCGAGGCAATTGCGAAGTTCCGCGAAGAAGGTCTGATCCGACACGTAGGTCTGTCGGAAGTGAGCGTGAAGGACATCAAGCTCGCGCAGAAATACTTCCCGGTCTCGACGGTTCAGAACCGATTCAATCTTGTGGACCGCAAGTCTGAAGATGTTCTGGACTTCTGTACAAAGGAAAACATCGGTTTCATTCCCTGGGCGCCTCTGGCTGCCGGAGAACTGGCCAAGCCCGGTACGGACATGGACAAGATCGCGCATCGGCATCATGCAGATGCAGGGCAGATTGCTCTGGCGTGGCTCCTGAAAAGATCGCCGGTCATGTTGCCCATTCCGGGGACCGGAAGCAGAGCCCATCTGGCCTCTAATGTTCGGGCAGCATCCCTGAATCTCAACGATGAAGAGTTTGCTACTCTGAATCGGCAGGGTGAAGAGGTGTGGAAGAAATCCGCCGCCGGATCATAACGATCACGAGCCGCCGTAAACTGTCACAAAATGACCCTTTTCAGTGGGGGCGACGAACGGCTCGTTTCAGTGCTATGCAGTTTGTATGACGCGCCGTTCCATTCGCTCCCGTAATCCGCAGGACCCCAGGGCCAGTGTGCCCCGCGGGCCCCGTTTCCGCCGTTTCCGTCAGTCTCTTGCCATCGTCGCCGGTGTCGGGCTGGTCGGTGTTGCGGGTGCGGGTATCTTGGGTTGGACCACCTACGCCAAACTCGTGGCTGATCTGCCAAGTGTGGACAGCCTGAGGGCCTATCAGCCCCCGACCGTTAGCCGCATCTATGCGTCTGATGATCGCCTGATGGCTCAGCTTGCCAATGAGCGACGTATTTTCGTTCCGCTGGAAGCGATTCCGGATCGGGTAAAGCGCGCCTTCCTCGCAACGGAAGATCACAATTTCTACACCCATGGTGGTGTGGATGTGATGGCCATTGCCCGTGCAGGCGTAACAGATGTTTTTGCCCGTCATGGGCGCCGTGCTGTCGGTGCGTCCACCATTACGCAGCAGGTTGCGCGTGGGATGCTGCTTAACAGCAATGCCCGCACACTTGATCGTAAGATCAAGGAAGCCCTGCTTGCCGTCAAAATGGAGCAGGTGCTGTCCAAGGACAAGATTCTTGAGATCTATCTGAACTGGGCGGATCTGGGGAATGGCTCTTTCGGTGTCGCCGCCGCAGCCCAGACCTATTTCAACAAGCCTCTCGACCAGCTGAATGATGCAGAAGCCGCGTCACTGGCGGCCCTTCCGAAGTCACCGACACACTACAATCCGTTCCTTCATCCTGACGCAGCCTTGATGCGCCGGAATCTTGTTCTGGATCTGATGGCCGATAACGGTGTCATTTCCCGCGAGCAGGCTCAGGAAGACAAGAAGGAGCCACTGGTCCCGCAGAAGAAGCAGCGGTTTGGACCTTTGCCGGATTCAGAATGGTTTGGGGCCGAGGTCCGTCGTCAGCTCATCAGCCTCTATGGTCAGGATCGCGCTCTTCAAGGTGGCCTTGAAGTTCATACCAGTCTGGATCAGCCCCTTCAGGTATCAGCGACGAAGCTGCTGCATGAAGGTCTGATGGATTACGATCGAAGCCGCGGCGGTTGGCGTGGTCCGGTCATCCATCTTGATGGCATTGACGCAGAAGGCTGGGAAGAAAATCTCGATAAGGTCTCCGGTCCAGCCGGAATGCTAAGGGAGTGGCGTCTGGGCGTCATTCTTCCTGGCGGAACTCACGTGGGCTGGAATGAGGAAGGCCAAGCGAAGACTGGTCCTCTTCTGGCAACAGACATCGCATGGGCACGTCGGATGCACCCGCTTCGTGCCGGGGATGTCATCATGATTGAACCGCAGGAAAGTGGCTCCGTTGCCCTGCGTCAGATTCCGCAGGTTGAAGGCGCTGTCGTGACGATGGACGTCCATACAGGCCGTGTTCTGGCGATGGTTGGTGGATGGTCGTTCCACGAAAGTCAGTTCAACCGCGCAACGCAGGCTCTGCGTCAGCCAGGTTCTTCCTTCAAGCCGTTTGTGTATCTGGCGGCCATGGAACAGGGTATTTCTCCGTCCGAGAAGTTTGATGACTCCCCTGTCTCATATGGCGACTGGCATCCCAAGAACTACGAACACGACAATTGGGGCCCGACCACTCTGCACGATGCCCTGCGTGAAAGCCGGAACCTCGTGACGATCCGGGTGGCCGCCCATCTGGGCATGAAGGCTGTTGCAGATACTGCCATCAAGGCGGGGCTTGTGGATGAAATGCCGCATGTGTTGCCCGCGGCTCTTGGTGCCGTCGAGACAACGGTTCTCAAGGAAACAGCAGCCTACGCAACCATTGCAAACGGTGGTCATGTAGTGTCGCCGACTCTGGTGGATGACGTTCAGGATCGTCTGGGCAATATCATCTGGCGTGCGCCAGGTCTGGCGTTGGGAACAACGTTGCAGGCTCCCCCAGCTCCACCGGCGGCCGATCCTTCATCCCCCACGATTGCTCCGGTTACGCCTGAAGTTGGTGCAACGCCCACGCCGCCAGCGGCTCCGGTTGCAGGAAGCATCTCGGTTCCCTCCATTACAGACAGCCGTCCCGTGCTCGCCAGCGAAGCCAGCTCCTATCAGATCGTGGCCATGCTGAAAGACGTCATTGCGAACGGCACAGGTCGCATGGCGGGGGCTGGGATCGACCGTCCCATCGCGGGGAAGACCGGCACCAGTCAGGATTTCCATGATGCCTGGTTTGCTGGCTTTTCGCCGGATATCGTCACGATCGTCTGGGTCGGATTCGATACGCCACAAACGCTCGGGCGGAACGCTGATGGTGCCCGCATTGCCGGCCCGATCTGGAACAAGATCATGAAGGTGGCGCTCGCCAACCGGCCAAAGCTGGATTTCCGTGTTCCGGCCGATATCACGCTGGCGTCCTACAACACCGGCCGTATCACTGCGACTGACGGCTTCAAGGCTGATCAGGTTCCGGGTGCGTCGGTGGCTCTGCATGGCTTCGGTGCTGGTACGGAGGCCCTGACAGCGGCAGATACCGGGGCGGATGCCGTTATTTCGGATTCCGAGAGCGATATGACAGACACCAGCGCGCCGAGTGTTGGGTCTTCCTCGAATGCCAAGCCTCAGGCCCAGAAACCTGCTGCATCGGATGGTGACATTGGTGTAGGCGGCCTGTACTGAGGGCAGCCAAACCACCTTATATATAAGTGGAGTATTTATAATGTCGGCTGAGACCGAAGCCCTCTCCGAACAGATCAAGCAGTCGGTGGCACTGCTGAGGAGGCATCTTTAACTGGGATGTCGCCACAACACGCCTCGCGGAACTGAACCACCGCGCGGAAGACCCAGACCTTTGGAATGATTCTGACGCTGCCCAGAAGCTGATGCGCGAGCGAACCATGCTCGCCAATCAGATCGAGGGCGTTGAACAGATCGAACAAGACGTTGAAGGCACGCTGGAACTTGTCGAGCTCGCAGAAATGGAGAACGACACGGACCTGGTGCAAGAAGCCATCGCGACGTTGCGTGGGCTGGCAGCCGACGTGCACAAGCGCGAAATCGAAAGCCTGTTGTCCGGCGAAGCAGACAGCAATGACTGCTACGTCGAAGTGAATGCCGGTGCAGGTGGAACGGAAGCCCAGGATTGGGCTGAGATGATCCTGCGCATGTACACCCGTTGGGCAGAACAGCACGGCTACAAGGTGACCTTCATTGAAAGCAGTGAAGGTGAGCAGGCGGGCATCAAGTCTGCCACCATCCAGATCAGTGGCCTCAACGCTTATGGCTGGATGAAAACGGAAGCTGGCGTGCATCGTCTCGTCCGCATCTCGCCCTTCGATGCAGCTGCCCGTCGTCAAACGTCCTTCGCGTCTGTCTGGGTGTATCCGGTGGTCGATGATTCTATTGAAGTGGAGATCAACGATTCGGATCTGCGTGTGGATACCTTCCGTGCTTCAGGCGCAGGCGGTCAGCACGTTAACAAGACCGATTCGGCCATTCGTATTACCCATATCCCGACAGGCATCGTTGTCGCCTGCCAGACGGACCGCTCACAGCACCGCAACCGTGCCAAGGCGATGGAAATGCTGAAGGCTCGGATGTACGAAGCGGAACTGCAGAAGCGTGAAGCTGCGGCCGCCCAGACGGAAGCCGCCAAGACGGATATCGGATGGGGCCACCAGATCCGCTCTTACGTCCTGGCACCCTATCAGTTGGTCAAGGATCTGCGGACAGGCGTGGAAAAGGGAAATCCGGACGCTGTTCTGGACGGCGCCCTGGACGACTTCATGTCGGCTTCTCTTGCTCAGCGCGTCGGGGCAACACGATCGGAAGCCAGCGCTTCTGCTCAGTAAGAGTACTCTGGCGCATTAAAACGAAACCGGAAGGCCGGGGCGGCGTAATTAATACGCTGTCCCGGCCTTCTTGTTATAATTCTGTTACAGTTTTTGGAAATTTGATTTTCTGAAGGCAGAAAAAAAGCGGAAAAGTGTACTTTTTCGCCCGCTCTCCTGCGAATATTGGCGCCAGACGATCGAAAGATGAGAATTTTTCGTTTCGGGACAGGCAATAATCAGCTTGACACCATGGCCCGAAGGCTGCCCAATCAGCATATCGGGTATGTTCTCACGACATGAGACGAATCACACGTCCGTGAGGTGAGGGAACTCGATGCAAACACAAGGTCGAGATCTCGCACCGTACAGGTGTGGATCCATTGTCGGTGTCAGTGAGGGGTAAGAAGGTTTCGACATGAAGAGCTACGCCGCACAGCAGCGCAAGCCGACGGACTATATTGTCGCGATCGTCGTGGCCGTGCTGGCTATGGGCGCGGTAATCTATGCGCTCATGAGCGGTGCTGTGGGCAAACTCGTCCACGAAAAGCCGCCCATCAAGACGGAAGTGATCAAGGAGCAGCCTAAGCCGCCTCCGCCACCACCACCTCCGCCGCCGCCGCAGATGGAACAGCCGCCGCCGCCGTATATTCCGCCGCCGAAGATCAGTGTTCCGCCGCCACCCAAGGCGATCCAGCGGGTCACACACGCCAAGCCGCCGCATCCGGTTCCGCCGAGCCCGACGCCTGCACCTGAGCCTGTTCCGGCTCCTCCGCAGGGTCCGCCAGCTCCGGCAGTGCCTGATCACACAGCTGGCGCGTCTCCGATCAACGGCGCCAAGCCGGAGTATCCGGAGGAAGCCCAGGAAGAGAACCGTGAAGGTAAAGTTACGGCTTCCTGCGACATTCTTCCGAACGGTCACACGGCAAACTGCGCGATTGTCAGCTCCACCGGTGGTCACGAGTTTGTGGAAAGTGCGCTCGACTTCCTTCGTCGAGCCCGGTACCAGCCCGCCGTCGTTAACGGCGCTCCGGTTACCGAGCATCACCACATTCTGCACGTTGACTTCACGATGGGCGACTAAGTGTCCGTCAGCCAGTAGTCCAATAAGATTGCCTCTCCGGATCAGGTGGTTCGGAGAGGTTCAGGAAAAGGGCCGGTCCCCATATGGCCGGCACCCCAGACAGCTCCTAAAACGGGCATCTCTAACGAGGATATGGAGTTCATGACCAGACTGTTCCGCCTTCCTGCTCTTGACGTTCCGACGAAGGCGCGCGCCGTCCGGGCCAGCGCCATGGCTCTGACGCTGGCCCTGGCTTCGGGTGCAATCGCACCGGCCGTCGCTTTCGCTCAGCCTGCACCGGCTGATCAGAGTGCTCCGGCTGCCGCTCCGGCCGACCCGTCGGCAGTGCCGCCGGCTCCGTCCTCGGACCCGTCTGCTGCACCTGCTGCTTCTGCACCAAATGATGCTGGCGCTCCGGCACCTGCCGCCGGTGATGCAGCTGCTTCTGCTGACCAGACGCCTGCTGCTGCTGCCACCCCTGGTGAAAGCGCAACGGCCGCTCCTGAAGCTCCGGCTCCGCAGGGCAACCCGTACGGTCTTGGCGCTCTGTGGGCCAATGGTGACGTGATCGCTCGTGGCGTTCTGATCATCATGGTTATCATGTCCGCTGGTACCTGGATCATCATGGTCATGAAGTTCCTGGAGCAGGGCCGTGTGTTCGCTGCCTCCAAGGAAGCTTCCCGTGAATTCTGGACGAAGCCGTCCGTTCAGGCTGGCGCTGCGTCCCTGAAGGCTTCTTCTCCGTTCCGTTACATCGCTGAAACCGGTATCGTTGCTGCAGAGCACCACGAAGGTTCCATGCGTGATGCGATCGACCTGCACTCCTGGACGGAAATGTCCATCGGGCGCTCCGTCGACACCATCAACACGCGTCTTCAGGGCGGCCTTGCGTTCCTCGGTACGGTGGGTTCCACCTCTCCGTTCGTCGGTCTGTTCGGTACGGTTTGGGGTATTTACCACGCTCTGACCGCCATCGGCATTGCAGGTCAAGCCTCCATCGACAAGGTTGCTGGTCCGGTGGGTGAATCCCTCATCATGACGGCAATTGGTCTTGCAACCGCTGTTCCGGCCGTTCTGGGTTACAACCTGCTCGTTCGCCGTAACAAGGGCGCTATGGATCGCGTTCGCAACTTCGCTGCAGACGTCCAGTCTGTCCTGATCGGTGGCTTCCGTCACGGCGTGTCTCCGGAAGACGGCGGCATGTCAGCTCCGACCACCATCACCACCAGCCAGCGGGTCTGATACTATGGGAATGAACGTCGGAGGAGGCGGCGGTGACGACGAGGTGGTGTCGGCAATCAACACCACCCCCCTCGTCGACGTCATGCTGGTGCTGCTGATCATCTTTTTGATCACCATCCCAGTCGCCACGCATACTGTGAAGCTGAAGCTGCCGGTTGATGCAAATCAGCCGACCCAGACTAAGCCAAACAATGTTGTTCTGGCAGTGACTGCGAATGGCCAGGTTTTCTGGAACACCACCCTGGTCCCTACGCATCAGGATCTGCTGAACCGCCTCGTAGAGGTGGCCAAGCAGAAGCCTCAGCCACAGGTCCAGATCCGTGGTGACGGTGCTGCCAAGTATCTGGCAGTTGGCCAGGTGGTCGCTACAGCTCAGGAAGCTGGTATCGCTCACGTGGACTTCATCACCGAGCAGCCCCACACGAACTGAAGGTCTACCGGGCCGTTATAGAAAAACGGTCCGGCAACCTCTTTCAAGTCACCCTTTTGGAGAACCGCCGTCATGGGCATGAGCGTCGGATCGGACAGCACGCACGAAGACGAAGGTATCGTCGATATCAACACCACGCCGTTGATCGACGTGATGCTGGTGCTGCTGATCATGCTGATCATCACCATCCCGCTGCAGACACATTCGGTGGCGATCGATCTGCCTCAGGGCAATCCTCCGCCGTCTACCGAACAGCCCAAGCTGGTGACTGTTAGCATCAACTACGACAACAGTATTTCGTGGAACAGCGAGCCGGTCAGTTCGGAAGCAGCACTCCAGGCCCATTTCCAGGCCGCTGCTGCTGAAGGTGATCAGCCTGAAGTCCACATTCATCCTGACCGTCTTGCCGATTATAAAACGGTTGCCCACGTCATGGCTGACGCTCAGCGTCTCGGCGTGACCAAGCTGGGTATCGTCGGTCTGGATCAGTTCATGGAAGGACAGTAATTCGTGTCTTTGTCCCTTAACCGCCGTCTGAGCGCCCGCTCCCTTCTGCTGGCTGGCGCTATTGGTGCAGCTCTTGTTGCTGGGCCTGCTGCCCATGCTGATGATGTGCTGGGCCAAGCTGTCGGCAAGGATCTTCAGCAGGCGCAGAGTGCTCTTGCCGCGAAGAGCTATGAAAAAGCCATGGCTGCGGTTGATGCCGCAGATGCGGTCAAGGGCAAGACGGATTACGAATCCTATACCATTGCCCAGATGCGTGCAGCGGTTGCCGCTCAGTCCGGTAACGTGGCTGCTGCAACGAAGGCGTATGATGTGCTCATCAACAGCTCTCGCACGCCGAAGGCTGCCAAGGGTCAAATGTTGATGGCTCAGGCCACCATGGCTTATGGCGCCAAAAACTATGCGGCTGCCATTCCACCGACCGAGCGCTATCTGCATGAGCACGGGCCCGATCCGCGCATGCAGACCATGCTAATCCAGTGCTACTATCTTCAGGGTGACTGGAAGGGAACGGCCACGGCTGCTCAGGAGCAGGTGGACGAGACGATCAAGGCAGGTAAGATCCCTGCCGAAAATCAGCTTCAGATGCTTGCCACGGCTTATACGAACCTGAAGGATGCGGACGCCAAAACGCACGCTTACGTCCTGCTGGCCAAGTATTATTCCAAGCCTGATTATTGGGCGATGCTGATCCATGATCTGGTCGCAAATCCTAATCTGGCACCGCCGCTGGTTTTCTATGTTGAGCGTCTGCGTCTGGCGACGGGTGTCCTGAAGGATCCGTCTGACTATCAGGATATGGGCGAGCGCGCTGTGCAGTTGGGTCTTCCCCAGCTTGCGCTGAACCTGCTCAATCAGGGCTACGCAAACAAGTCTCTGGGTAACGGTCCGACGGCCGCTGGCGATGCAAAGTTCCATGCTTTTGTTGCACAGCGTGCTGCTGCCGATCGTGCACAGCTTGCGCAGGCTACTGCTTCTGCTGCCACAGATCCTTCTGCCGGTCCTGCTCTGACAACGGGTTATAATCTCGTTCTGAACGGTCAGGCTGATCAGGGTCTTGCCCTGATGAAAACGGGCCTAGGCAAAAATCCGCACTATCCGGATCTGGCTCAGGTCGAATTTGGCATGGCTCAGATGGATGCAGGCCATAAGGCTGATGCCATCAAGACTTTTGAATCCATTACCGGTAATGGTCCTGCAAAGGATGTTGCTGAGCTCTGGGCTCTCTTGTTGTCTCGTCCTGCCGCTCACTGAGCTGGATAAGAGCTACAAGTTCAAGGAAAACGTCGGGGTCATTCCCGGCGTTTTTTTGTTTAAAAAGGCAGGATCGAGTCCATGACCTGCTGCCCGTAGCGCGGCGTCTGGATCTGGGTGATGGTCCCTCTGCCACCGTACGAAATGCGGGCTTCTGCCATTCTGTCGTGAGTAACAGTATTGTCGGCCGTAATGTCCTGTGGTCTGACAATGCCACTGACCCCGAGTTCGCGTAGCTCGCTGTTAACCCGGACTTCCTGTTTTCCCATCACGACAAAATTGCCGTTTGGAAGAACCTGAGTGATGGTTCCTGCCAGACGAAGCGTCACCGTTTCATTCCGGATGATCTTTCCTGTCGCGCTGCTATCGCTACTGCTGGCTGTGTTCAGACTGTCAGCGCCTGTGACCGCGCTGATCACCCGTCCTTTGATGCCAAACAGATTGGGAATCCCGAATTTTTCGTCTGCTGCCCGATTGGCCGTCGTGCCGTTATTGAAAGCAGCGTTATCGGTGATGTCCACAATGATCGTGACCAGATCTCCGACCTGAGAGGCGCGCTGGTCCTTGAAGAATGCACGGCTGCCACTTCGCCACAGGCTGGAAGCTTCTTGCGGAGGCGGACGCAGGGGCGGCATTGGCATTGTGACCGGACGATAGCTGGCTGCCAATGTGGGGTCGGTGATTGACGTCATGCGGGGTGGGCGACCTACCTCGGAGAGCTGGGCCAGCGAGTTACAGGCGCAGAGGGCGGGAATCAGCCCCAATAGCCCCAGGCAACGCACAGCATGACGAGATGGAAGCAGCATGTGTGGGGCAATTCCGTTTGTTATGAACAAAACGAGCCAAACATATATTTCGTAAAAAACGGGTTAACTCTGCCCCTGGACGGCCCCTTTAGCGCACTTTTCTCCGGTTTGTGAAAGTTACAATATCCATATTATCCCACGTCTAGGGTTCATGCCGTGCAAGGGGCAGCATTTGCAGGATGGAAGCTGATGTCGTCGTGTGCATAAACAGGGTGGGTTGAAGCGACATCAAGGAAAATTCATTTTTGAGCGGTGATAGTTCGATAAGCGATCACGTAAAAAGCGATACGGAAGAAAGCTGCATGGCCGTTGTGCGGCGTATGATGCGTGTTGCTGTTTCCGTATGTGTGCTGTCCTCGGCCGGTGGCGTAATGGCTGCCGAACCGGCGTCTGAAACGTCTTCGCCCGAAGGACGTACTGCGTCAGATCAGGCCAGTGGGGAAACAGAGGCTGCACCCTTGTCAGCAGGGGCTGCGGAGCTTTTGCCCAAAGCGTCGGCTTATGAAGACCTTGCTGGAAATCTGTCTGCTCCGCCTTCGCTTTTTCCTTTTGTGAATGATGCTCATGGTTGGTTGAGGCGCCATGGAACGATTGCCCAGTTCGACAATATGAACGAGATGATGGGCGCCGTGACGGCTCCGACCAAAGGGTATGGTTACAAGCAGGGCGCGTCTAATGCCGGACAGTATGCTCTGAATATTGTGACGGATTGGAACCGTCTGGCGAAGCTTCAGGGCTTTGCGACTCATGTGATTTTCATAGGACGCTACGGCACAACGGCTAACCGCATGTTTGGAGACTGGCTGGCTCACAGTCAGGAGACCTACGGTGGTGGCGGAAACGTCGTCGTGCATCTTGTGATGGCATATGGGGAGCAGCATTTGTTCCAGAACCGACTGGCAATCGCAGCGGGGCGTATGTCCCAGCTTTCGGATTTCGCCGCCGGTACTGTGTTTTGCTCCTTCGTGAACAACAGCTTCTGCGGTCGGCCCAAAGGTGCTTCTGACAGCGCCTATTACAGCTCTTATCCGGCATCTGTCTGGGCGTTGCGTGTGAGAGGGCGTCCCTGGCGGCGGGATGTTTATGTCGAGACGGGTGTCTATTTTGCGGAAGAAGGCATTTATTCGGTCGCGCAGCACAGAACAGGGTTCAAGCTGAATGGCTCGAATATTGTTGGTGAAATCTTTCCCGTAGAAATCGGATGGCAGCCCATCTTCCGTCGCCCTTCCGGAGAGCTGGCGTATCCGGGCCATTACAAACTTGGCATAGCCGTGGAGACGATGGGGCGGTCTGAGAATTTTCTGGATACGTTGGGAAACCCGTATGCAGATAGCGGATATTCTGCTGCCCGCCATAGCGGTTCGTGGTCCACCTGGCTGATGGTGGACCAGCGGATCAAAGGCTCCAGAATTAACCCGCAGGGCGGTGTCACGCTTATGGGCGGCGTTGTACTGAACGAGCCTCGAACGGCACTCAGGGATCGGCAGATCTATCTGGGAGCAACCTGGAAAGGCTTCTGGGCTGCCCGACCGTCAGACTCGATCGGACTGGCGGTCTCGTATGTTCATATCGCGTCAGGTGTGCAGAGAACTGAACGGATTCTTCTGGCTGCCGGCAAGTCTCTGCCTTATAGGGCGACGGGCTTGCAGACGCATCAGGAAGTTGCAGAGCTGAACTACACGTTCGCAATCGGCCGTGCGATGACGTTTGAGCCTGATCTCCAATATTACCATAACCCGAACGGGCAGGTGAACTTACGGGATGCCGTTATGATGGGCTTCAAGAGTCATATCGAAATCTTCTGAATTCGTTACGTGCAGGGAACCGGAAACGGCGCTGATCGTTTCTGATGGCTTCACCGTCTTTTCGGAGGATTACTCCACGTGCGTAAATCGATACTGCTTCTTCTGGCCCTTTCCGTGTCCTGCGTGACGTTGACGGCCTGCGAACACCACCGGACGTTCGGTGAAAAGGTGCGTGACACCGTTGATCCGCCGAAGGGCCCGATTGAACGCGCTGGCCGCTCTGTTGATCGTTCTCTCGGGAACTGATCCGGTACCCCTGCACAAGAGTTGCTCTCTTGCCCCGTGACTGAATGTGGTCGAGAACGAAGGGATGGCGGAACGGCCGTACCTTTGTTCGGTCCTCAGATCCGTCAGCATGGGAGAATGATCAATGCCGCCCGTTTCGGAAAATTCGCTTCTGACGTTGTCTAATTCCCGTGGTCCCTCAGGGCGGCCAGTGTGAGTGCAGGCGATGCGAATTCTTCTGACGGGTGGTCTTGGGTTTGTCGGTACCCATCTCAAAACTCGCCTTAAAGACCGGATGCCCGATCATGTTCTGATTGAAGGGCAACTGGATCTTCTGGATCGTGAGGCCGTAGAGCGTGTTGTGCAGGATACACGCCCTGACGCCTGCATTCATCTTGCGGCTGTGTCATCTGTTCTGGAAGCCAGTCAAGACACCCGGCGCGCCTGGCAGGTCAATCTTGATGGCACAATGAATCTGGCGGAGACGTTTCAAAAACACGCCCGTCACATCAGATTTGTGCATGTCTCCTCAGCTGAAATTTACGGCGCTTCTTTCGCAGAGGGCGTTCCCTTGAACGAAGCAGCGACCGTAGCGCCGTTGAATTCCTACGCTGCCAGCAAGGCGGCCGCGGACATGGCTGTAGGAATGATGGCGAAAGAAGGCCTGCATGCTGTAAGGATGCGGCCGTTTACGCAAGCTGGAAGCGGCCAGGATGTGAATGCCATTCTACCCTTTCTGGCCTCTCAGGTCGCTCGGGTTGAGGCACATCAGCAGACTAGTATTACGATCAACCATCCGGATGTCGGATATGACATTACAAACGTCCGGGATGCGTGTGACGCCTATATCGATGCCCTGACGTTAGAGGATGCTCCCGCGGATGGTACGATTTTGAACATCTGTAGTGGTGAGACCCGAACCGTACAGTCCATGCTAAATGATCTGCTGGAAATGGCGGGAGTGCACCCAGAAGTCCGTTTGGATTCTACTCATCCGACGCCGTCAGGATTGCAGAATATGGTGGGGAACCCTTCTGAAGCCCAACGCATTTTAGGATGGGCAGCTCAGATTTCCTGGAAAAACACCCTTGAGGAAGTTCTGAACGACTGGCGTTGGCGTGTACGGTCCTGACCGTTCAAAATTTTGAGCCAGCAGGCAGAGACTGAAATCTGGCTGCTGGATTGTGCTCAGTGCTGTCCCTGATTGGCGGACTGTGGGCACAGTGCCCGTTCAACCAAGGCGCAAACAATATGTGCGGCGGTGATATGCATCTGCTGGATCAGGGGCGTCCATGCGGAAGGAACGCGGAGCACGAAGTCGGCTTCGGGAATGTCCACGGATGTCTGGCCAGTAAAGACGACGGTTATAACACCCTGTGCGCGCGCAGCCTTGAGCGCCTCTATGATATTCGGCGAACGTCCAGATGTTGTGATGCCGAGGAAAACATCCCCCTTGCGCCCCAGAGCCAGAACCTGCCGGGAAAAGACGTGATCGAAGCCGTAGTCGTTCCCAATGGCGGTTAAGCTGGATGTATCCGTTGTCAGCGCAATAGCGGCTAGTGGTCGGCGGTCATACATCAGGCGTGCCGTGAATTCACCGGCAATGTGCTGGGCATCGGCGGCGCTTCCACCATTGCCAGCCACCAGAAGCTTTCGGTCATCCTGCAGAGCTGACATGATGGTCAGAGCAATTCCTGCCATCATCTCGGAACAGGCGTCATCCTTTGAGAACGCCACCATCGTTTCGGCTGACTGGTTAAGATAGTCCTGCATATAATTCCGCTCGGAAGCAGGAAGGTCATTCAGCAGGGTGGATGTCTGGATCGATGACATCAGGGTCAACAGCTCCTGGAATACGATATAAAAAGCGGCGGTAATGCTTATTGAGGCTCACCGGCATGACACAGAGACAGACTGGCTCAGGGCGCATCTGTCAAGCCGCTGACCAATAAAGCAGTCTCGCTAACTTGTGCGCTAAAGATTGAAACGCTTTTTGTGTGTGGCTCGTTGCAGGCCTGTATCCGTGAGGAGATAGACCCGATGTCACAGCCATCCTCCAGCAATTCGAGTGCACCCTTCCTGACTGCCCTTCGCGCCAGTGAAGCCAATACGCCTGACAGGAGGCGCTGGTGGAAGGAAGCCGTGGTCTATCAGGTTTACACACGTTCATTCTGTGACAGCGACGGAGACGGAATTGGTGATCTTCCAGGCCTCATCAGCCGGTTGGATTATCTGCAATCGCTCGGAGTACAGGTGATCTGGCTGGCCCCGCATTATGACAGCCCGAATGTTGATAACGGGTATGACATCCGGGATTACCGCAAAGTCGATCCCCTTCAGGGCACCATGGAAGACTTTGACCGGCTGGTGGAAGGCTTAAATACCCGTGGGATGAAACTCATTGTGGATATCGTGGCTAACCACACGAGTGATCAACATGTCTGGTTTCGCCAAAGCCGTGCCAGCAGGGAAAACCCCTATCGCGATTTCTATATCTGGAGGGATGGCCGGGATGGCGGACCGCCCAATAATTATCTGTCCATTTTTGGTGGAAGCGCATGGCAGAAAGATGAGACAACAGGGCAGTATTATCTGCACTATTTTGCTTGTGAACAGCCTGATCTGAACTGGGAAAATCCGGCAGTCCGGAAAGAAATGTACGAGATGATGCGTTTCTGGCTGGACCGGGGCGTCGCAGGCTTCCGGCTGGATGCGATCTGCTTTCTGTCCAAGCTACCTGATCTCAGAGACCTGACGCTGGCTGAGATGGAGAGCCTTGAGCATGTCTATGTCACCGGCCCCAAAGTGCATGATTATCTACAGGACATGCATCGGGAGGTTTTTGCAGGCCGGGACCTTCTGACAGTTGGGGAAGCTTTTGGTGTGCCCTTCGATGAGACCCCGGCTTTTGTAGAGGAAAGCCGAGGGGAAATGACGATGGTTTTCCACTTCGAAATTGTTCGCCTTGGTCGCCATGACTGGCAGGTTCAGGATTGGACGATCAAGGATCTCAAAGCGGTTTTAAGAGGGGAAGATACATCTTCTGGCCCAGAGGGCTGGCTGACATCTTTTCTGGAAAACCATGATAACCCACGATCTGTCTCATGGTTTGGGGATCCGTCGCCCAAAGGGCACGGCCCGTCAGCCAAGGCGCTGGCAACAATGCTCCTGATGCGACGTGGGACGCCCTATATCTATCAGGGGCAGGAAATTGGCATGACGAATATCCGGTTTGATGGGATCGAGGATTTCGAGGACATCAACGCCAGAGGTATTTGGGATAATACTGTTGGTATTGGAAAAATGTCCGCAAAAGAGGTGTTGTCCAGCCTGTCAAAGATCAGTCGGGATAATGCACGAACACCCATGCAATGGGATGGAACGTCGCGTGCCGGGTTTACGACTGGTGTGCCGTGGTTTCGGATCAATCCAAATCATACGGACATCAATGTGGCCCAGCAGGAAGCTGACCCCGGGTCCATTCTGAACTATTATCGCCGGTTGATTGAGCTTCGCGCTACGCATCAGGCGCTGATTTACGGTACCTTTGAAGATGTTGATCCAGACCATCCTTCGGTCATTGCGTTTACGCGTACGCTAGAGGACGAGCAGTTTCTTGTTCTGATCAATATGTGTGGGGAAAAAGAACACTATATTCTGCCGCATGGTCTGAAAATATCTGAGGTTCTGATCGACAGCGCATTTGCTCAGGCAGCGGACGTGCTGCCTGAGCTGAAGCCTTGGCAGGCAGGCGTTTATCGGCTGGCACCACCCGCGGATATCTGAAGAGACGTCTGCTCAATTAGTCAGCCTCAAAAAGTTCTTTGCCCACCAACCCAGACCTCCGCGATTTGCAGCGTGTCATCCAGAACGGTGAAATCGGCCAGGAGGTCGGGAGTAATTGTGCCCCGATCATGAAGGCCAAGATAAGTCGCTGCATTGGTGCTGACGAGCCGTGCAGCCTCCGGAAGTGATTTCCCGGCCTGCACGGCGTTGCGCACAGCCTGGTCAAGGGTCAGGACACTTCCTGCCAGAGAGCCGCCGGGAAGGCGGACAACGCCATCCTGGATCAGGACGTCCTGTCCACCCAGACTGCTGGGGCCTTCCGGTTCACCTGTTCCCCGCATGGCATCTGTTACGAACAGGAGGCGGTCTCCCATAACGCGTGAGGCCAGACGAAAGCTGGCGGGGTGCACGTGGTAGGTATCGAAGATCATCTCCGCATACGCGGTGTCGCTGCACATGAGTGCCGTTACAGGGCCGGGCTTGCGCCCCTCGATTGCAGACATGGCATTGAAAAGATGGGTCGCACCAACGGTTCCGCCAGCTCCACAGACGAGGCACATGGCGCGTTCTGCGCCTTCATAATCTGTGGTGGTATGGCCAAGACTGACCCTTACGCCAGCCGCTGCAAAACTGCGCATGGCACTTTCTGCATGGTCCAGTTCGGGAGCAAGCGTGACGACGCGGACACACCCGGTTTCGACAGCCTCCTGAACCCGGTTAGGGGAGGGAGGAATGGCAAAGGGAGGCTGCGCACCCAGCTTGTGGGGACTCACAAACGGCCCTTCCAAATGGGCTCCATGAATGCGCGGACCGTTTTCCACCCCGCGTTCACAGACTTCCGCGACAGCTCTCAGGGCATTCATTACGTCATTCCAAGGTGCCGTAATGGTTGTCGGGAGAATGGTCGTCGTGCCGTGAGACATGTGGAACCGGGACAGTGTTTCAATGGCCTCCACACCGTCCATGGTGTCGGCCCCACCGCCACCATGAACATGTCCATCAATGAAGCCCGGAAGAATGTAGCGGTTGCCAGCGTTTTTCAGCGGCTCAAGATCGTGGATATGGGTGCCGAAGGTCATGCGACCGGGGACGATCCGGTCCCGGAGTACGAGATTTCCATCGAGATGAGACGTCATTGTTTCTGGTCCAGTGGGAGAAGGCCCGTCTGTCCGTAGCGGCGAGCGTAGAAAAGAACTGCGAGATAGGATGGCAGGACGAGGAGGGCGAACATTGCCTGAAACCCGACATAAGGCTTTAGCAGGACATAGATCTGCGGAATGATCGCACCGCCGCTATACGCCATAACAATCAGGGCCGAAGCCAGTGGGGTCCAAGGGCCAGCGCCTCGAATGGCAATCGGGAAGATCGTCGGCATGATCATGGCGTTTGTGGCGCCCAGCAGAGCAACGCAGAGCACCGAGGCGTAACCATGCGTCAGGAAGGCCGCAATGGTCAGGATGCAGCCGCCAATGCAGGAGAACTCAAGAAAGCGCTCCTGCGTGATGATGCGGGGAACAACGACGAACCCGGCGACATAACCAGCCAGCATTCCAGCAAGAGTCAGGGAGGTGAAGAACTTGGTCTCGCTTAGCGGAAGGCCAAAGCCCTGCCCATACGTGCCGATGGCATCGCCTGCCATGACTTCGATGCCGACATAGATGAACATGGCCGCAATGCCGAAGACGAGATGCGGCCGGAAGATCTTCTCACTGCTTCCGCTCACGCTTGGAAGTGGCGGAGCCTGAAGTTCCGGCAGGGGGAAAAAGATCACGCCCACGGCAGCGACCAGAAGAACGACAGCCATGCTCATATAGGGCGCATAAATGGCATGGACGAAGCTGTTTAGAATGGCGGCTCGTGCTTCTGGCGTTGCAGCGAGCTGCGCTTTCTCCGCGACATTTCCGATATCGCCCATGACGACTGTGGCCAGGGCGATAGGCGCCAGAATGCCGGCAAATTTATTGCAGACACCCATGATGGCAATACGCTGGGCGGCCCGTTCGGACGGACCAAGCAGGCTGACCAGCGGATTGATGACGACCTGCATCAGCGCAAGGCCAGAACCCAGCACCAGAAGCCCGGCCAGTGCGCCGCCATAAATGCGCATGGAGACAAATTGCCCGAAGAGGGCCACGCCTGCCGCACATAAAACCAGTGCTCCAGACAGACCGCGACGCAGACCCAGTGAACGGGCGACAAATGATGCGGGAATGGAGAACAGGAAATACGACAGGTAGAAGACCAGAGGCACCAGAAAAGCACTGACGTCCCCCAGTGAGAATGCAACCCGGATAAACGAGATCAGCGGCCCGTTCAGCCAGGTCACAAAACCCATCATGAAGAAGATGGCGGCGGCAACACCAAGTGGACCAAGGCCGTATGAGCCAGTCAGGCTGTCCGGAGAACGGTTCATGTCACTTCGGCTCCACAGGCCTGATCGTACAGGCCAAGAACTGTGTCGATTGCGGAAAGAATGATGTCGCGCGGATGCCGTGGAAGCAGCCCGTCGCGGATTTTTTCGTACTGCACAGGCAGGAATTGGCTCAGAAGAGGATCTGGCAGCCCTGTTTCCTCAAGCTGGCGCAGAAGCGTTTCAACGGCGGCTTCCGCATCAGGTTGAGGCCAGTAATAGCGGATACGGTCGCTGTAAGCATAGTGACGGAGAATGGCGAGCTTGCTCTCTGTGCCTTCGTAATGGCCACGCCACTGCGCAGGCTGCTGGGTCATGATCCGTTCCATAAGCGCCCGCAGGCTTTCCTGCTGTGGCAGAAGGACGGAGCGGATGCCGTCCAGCCCATACAGGCCTTCACGCAGGGCAAAGGTCAGGCCCGGTCCGACTTTCAGAAGCAGAAAGCCGTCTTCCACAAGCGCGCGCAGGGCGGGGAGGGGCTGATAATCGGTCGAATGGGCCTCGAAGATCTGGCCCGGCATCTGGTTCAGCGTGGCTGAGAGAGATTGCGCGCGCGGCCGGTCGTAAATCACGACATCTTCCACACCAAATTCCACGCCCGGCTGAACGACAAGCCCGATCACACGGCTCCAGACGTTATCGCCCAGAACCCGGCGGAACAGCGTTTCGTGAACCTGAAGTGTTGCAGTGGCAGCGTTCGGAGAGGTTGGCTCCAGATGGTCCAGAGCCTCAGCCGCTCCGCCCGGAACAGGCACTTCCGTTCCAATGATATAGACGGCCTGACCGGGAGCCGCGCTTTCGGCGCGCTGTGCAAGGGCGCAGGCTCGTTCGGCAACGGTTTCATCGGAAAGCGCAACCGGCTCGCCCGCGCAGCCCATGCTGGCATCAAGATGCAGTTTGACGAAGCCTGCATTCGCAAAGGCTTCGATCATGGTCAGGGCCTTGTCCATGGCCTCCTGCGGGGGCAAGGATTTCCATGGATTGGGGCCAAGATGGTCGCCGCCCAGTAGAACAAGATGCGCCGGGCAGCCGACCTTAGCGGCAATTCCAAGCACAAGATCCCGGAAATCTGCCGGGGTCATGCCAGTATAACCCCCATCCTGATTGACCTGATTGCAGGTCGCCTCGATCAGAACATGTCGCTTGGTCCGGGCAGCCCGTTGAAGCGCTGCCTCCAGCACCAATGGGTGTGCGGAACAGACAGAGGTCAGTCCTTGACGTTGGGCTTTCGGAACGTCTGGATCGTGCGTCTGGCGAACGAGGTTCAGGAACGGAGAAAGGCTCATGAATCAGGCGATCGTCACAACTTTGGTCAGATGACGCGGGGCCAGAGTATCCAATTCCTTCGAGCGCGCGACATATTCGCCGAAAAGCTGAAGCACTGGCAGAACGACCAACGGGCGTACATCTGCGCCTTCCTTAACGGAAAGAGAGACGGTGCCGGGGCCACCAATGCCGAGAACGCGTGCGCCCTTGCCGATCAGATCCTTGGCAAGAATGCTCTCTTCTTCCAGCGTGTCCGGGTGGTACAGGAAGACGACGAGAGAGCTGTCATCAATCAGGCTGATCGGACCGTGACGGTATTCCAGAGGATGATGCGCTTCCGTCTGGCTCAGGCTCATTTCCTGAAGCTTCAGGGAGCCTTCGCGGGCAACACCATAAAGCGCACCAGCGCCCAGGAACACGAAATGGGAACGGCCTTCGATCAGAGCCTTGAGCTGCGGATCTGCGGCGTCAAGGAGTTCCTCGGCAGCCTTTGTTGTTTCCGGCGTGACGGAAATACCCGCATAACGCAGGCCCATCAGCAGCATCAGACTGGCCGACGCTGTCATGACAATGCCTTCTTCGGCATGGGTTTCGGCCAAGACGGTTTCGTCAGCGTTCTTCTCGAGACTGGTCTCTTCCGCGCAGGTGAAAGCTGTGACGTGCAGTCCGTTCTTTCGGCTTTCGATGGCAGCGGCGACCGTCTCAGTCGACTCTCCGCTGCGTGAAAGAGCTAGAATGTTTGGGCGGATTGAGGGCGGCACATAATCCTGCGGGCGGCGTGTCCACTCATTGCCTGCAACAGCACGCGAAAACACACCGTTGGCGTTCAGGCTTGCCGCGATTGAATCCGCAATATGAACGGATGTTCCACATCCCACGACGACCGTGAAAGTCTCCGGGTCCGGATGGACATCCTGCATGTCTACCTGGTTCCAGAGGGGAAACTGTTCGCGAATACCGCGCTCAGTAGCGTTCATAAGAAAACCTTTCAGGCCCCTGAGCCTACGGTGTCGAGGGTACGGGAGAGGGATTGAATCCAATGTGTATCTGCGGCCCATCCAGCCTGGCGGGCAGCAGAAATGAGGCCTCCGCCAATGGGAGGGAGAAGAGGCGGGCGAGGTGCTCCGCATTGTTTTGCGATGGCATCTCGCAGGTATGCGCTTTGAAGCGTACCGCCCGCATAGCTCCAGGGAAGGTCTAATCCCGGCATTTTTCTACGCGCCGCAATGATATGCGTGGCCAGATCGGAAGCGGCCTGATCCAGAAGAGCCATGGCCGGGACACAACCGTCTTCAGCAAGGGCAGACACATGGCGGGCGAGAGCTGCAACGGCAGAGCGAGGATGCTCAAGGGTGCCATACCACTCCAGAAGAGCAGGCGTGCAGAGTTCCGGTCTGGATGGCAGGCCCATGGCCGCAGTGAAAGGGGCCAGGAAGCTGGCATCCTGCGTGTTTCGACCATCGAGAATGTGCGTCAGAAGTGCCAGGGCGTTTCGGCCGATCTGGTAGGCGCTGCCTTCATCGCCAAACAGGCTACCCCAGCCGCCGACCCGGCAATGCTTGCCCGCAGCATCGGACGCCCACGCCATGGAGCCTGTGCCAGACAGAAGGAGAATGCCGGGCTGCCCCCCAAATGCGGCTGAACAGGCCATGTCCACGTCATTTGTGAGGGAGTATGGAATGTCTTGGAGGTTTTCGGAGACAGCGTTTCTTTGCCGGGCGCAAAGCGTTTCACTTTCGCCATATCCGGCCAGCCCAAGTCCGACAGACTGGGTCTCGACAGGGAGCGCCTGCAAAAGGCCTGTCAGTCTCTCGCGCCAGAGGGGTTGGTCAAAGGGGTTCGTTCCACCTGTCTGCCGGCTGTCGGCGACTGTTCCATCCTGACGAAGGACAACAAGGAGAGTCTTGCTGCCCCCGCCATCAATCGCTGCGATACAGGGTTCAGTCACGGCCAGGCTTTCTTGCGGGTAGTAGGATCCTGTCTCGATCTGACTAGCCAGAGGCCAGTCATGTCAAGTCATCTTTCTGAGCGAAACGTTCCGATTTCGATCATTTTATGCGTGCTTTTTGAAAAATATGGGTATGCTTCGGCGCACCGTGTCATGGCTCAGTGGGGAGAGCGTCTTTTGGCTTCTGACCGGCTGGCTCAGATCCGGCATTACCTTTACCTGAACGGAATGAGTGGTGTCCACGAGCTGGCCAGACAGGTAGATGCCTCTCTTGCGACGATCCGGCGGGATCTTCAGTTGCTTGAAGAGCAGGGCATTGTCATCCGGACACGCGGCTGTGCTTCCCTGACTGCTACCATCGATCGAGAGGTTGCGTTTGAGGCGCGGGAAAACCACGCACTCGAACACAAGCGCGCCATTGCAGATCAGGCTTTTTGTCGGATCGAGCGAGGATCAAAGGTTTTCTTTGATGCCGGGACAACCGTTCTGCAGCTCGCGCGGCGTCTGCGCATTTCGCCCATGCCACTGACGGTCTTTTCCAACAACATTATGGTCTCGGAAATGCTGAGCGGTGTTGAAGGTGTCGAGACGATTCTTCTTGGTGGCAGAGTGAGGCATACCAATCGCAGTCTGGTCGGACTTTTGGCAGAGCAGGCACTCGAGAAACTCTGGTTCGATCAGGTATTTCTCGGCGCCAGTGCTGTGCAACCAGATGCGACGATTTCGACGCCTGATGAGGAAGAAGCCAGGCTCAACGCGCTTATGATGAAGCGGACGGAGACGTGCTTTCTTCTTGTGGATAGCACAAAATTTGCGCGCCACTCCACTTACAGTGTCGGGTTCCTGGATCAGGTTTCCTGTATTTTTACAGACACAGATCTTGATGCCCGACAGGTTCAGTCTCTGCGAGACGAGGGGCATGACATCGTGCTCGCGGGGCATGCAGAAGGAAAGATATAGGATGCTGAACGAGCCCAAAATTCTGGCTGAGGTTTCAGGCCTGGCTGATCTTTATGAAAAAGCGTTGGGTGAGAATGATCTCCAGACCCTGGATGACCTCTTTTATGCGGGACCGGAGACAGTCCGATACGGGGTTGGTGAAAATCTCTATGGCATCGAAGAAATCAGGGAATTCCGGAAGCAGCGTCCAGGAGGCTCTCCGCCACGGGATGTGCTTAAACGCGTCATCACGGTGATTGGTCAGGATGCTGCCGTGGTTGATCTGGAGTTTCAACGCCGGGGCGGCTCCAAAATCGGCCGTCAGAGCCAGACATGGTTTCGTACACAGAATGGCTGGAAGATTCTGGCTGCGCATGTTTCCCTGATGGCCGACATATCCTGAAGACTGACTCTGAAGAGGCGACGGCAGCAGCATGAATCTTTCGGAAGATAAAGAAATCGAGGTTCTCTCAACGGCGAATGGCCTTGTGATACCCGCTGAATTTCATAAGGGGGTTCGGATGAACCTCGACCTTCTGCGTTCCTATGCGACCCTGATCGAGGGAATGGAACTGTCAGACAGGCTTGAGCCTGCGTTTGAGTACGAACCATGAGCGGGCTTGAATTTCGCACGCTGGACATTGCTGCGCGTGTTCGAAGCGGCGAGTTATCTGCAACAGACGTAACCAAAGCTGTTTTTGCAGACATCGCCGAGCGGGATGGAGCATTGAATTGCGTCACGCGCGCCCTCACGGATCGGGCATTTGCCGCTGCCGCTGCAGTTGATTCTGCTGTTGCGGAAGGCCGTGATCCTGGCGCGTTGGCGGGTGTTCCATTCGGGATCAAGGATCTGTTTGATGTGGCCGGTCAGGTTACGACAGCGGGTTCGAAGGTGCTGGCAAATGATCCACCTGCGACGCGGGATGCCGCACTCGTGGCACGTCTGATCGACGCTGGAGCCATCCCTGTCGCACTGACAAACATGGACGAGTTCGCTTACGGGTTTGCGACGGACAATGCTCACCATGGCGTTACACGCAACCCTCATGCGCCGGCTCATCTAGCGGGTGGTTCGTCTGGTGGATCGGCGGCTGGGGTGGCGGCGCGCCTGTTTTCGCTTGGTCTGGGGTCCGATACCAACGGGTCCATCCGTGTTCCAGCCTCTTTGTGTGGCGTTTGGGGGCTTCGGGGAACGCAGGGGCGTTTTCCAATTGAGGGTAGCTATCCGTTTGTTGCCAGCCTCGACACAGTTGGGCCTTTTGCGGACAGTGCGGGCGGCTTGAGAGCATGTTTTGAGGCATTGGTACGGACGGAAAACTCACCTGTTGATGTTGGTGGCTTGAAAGTGGCGCGTCTGGGTGGATGGTTTGCGGAGAACATGTCCGCTTCCATGCAGGAGGCAGTAAACGCACTGGCGGCCCGGCTTGGTGCCAAAAATACGGTGGAACTGCCTGAAGTCGCGCGGGCGAGAGCGTCTGCTTTCGTGATCAGTGCCTCGGAAGGAGCTGCACTTCATCTGCATCGTCTGCGCACACAGGCGAAAGATTACGATCCGTCAGTGCGCGACCGTCTGCTTGCTGGCGCCCTTTTGCCGGCTTCCCTGATTTTTCAGGCGCATCGTCTGAGAAACTGGTTCCGCGCACGGATGCATGAGGCTTTTGCTGATGCAGATATCCTGCTGGCGCCTGCTGTGGTGGGTGAGGCACCGCGCTTTGATCAGCCGTTGATTGAAGTAGCGGGTAAAATGGTCTCTGCGCGTGCCAATCTGGGGCTTTATACGCAACCGCTGACGTTGGCAGGCTTCCCGGTTTTGACGGTCCCGATGAAAACGGCAGGATTGCCGTTGGGAGCCCAGCTTATTGCGCGCCCGGGCAGGGAAGATCTGCTGCTGGCTCTGGGGGAATCCCTTGAGCGGGATGGAACTGCCGAAGCTCGATTGGTCTGAGCCTGAGAAGGAGGCGCTTTTACAGGAGCGCCTCCTTCTCTTGAAGTTACCAGGCCGCCACGGACCCATCGCTGCGTGGGTCGGTAGCCCCTTCGAGGCGACCATTCGCGTGCCTTACAATGGCTCCGGCATGTCCCATGATGGATGACATGCTAGGAAGCTGCTCAATCACATGTCCTGCATCCTGAAGGGCCTGAACTACGGTCGGATCAAATCCAGGCTCCAGTTTTAGCGACGTGCTTTCCTGCCCCCATGTGCGACCCAGGAGCCAGCGGGGACGGCAGATCGCCTCCTGCAGTGGAACACCATGTCGGGCATAGCGGCTGAAAACGGCAGCCTGTGTCTGGGGTTGGCCTTCACCCCCCATGGTTCCGTAAACCATGACGCGTCCATCATTGAGGCGGGCAGCGGCGGGGTTCAGGGTGTGGAAAGGTTTTGAGCCGGGTAGCAGGCAGTTCCAGCCAGAGGGTTTCAGGCGGAATGAAGATCCACGGTTCTGCCAGAACAGACCGCTTTGCGGCAGCATTACACCGGAGCCAAACTCGAAATAAAGGCTCTGGATCATGCTGACCGCTACACCATTGCTATCAATGGCACCCATCCACGTCGTGTCGCCCCACTGGGTTTCTTCCGTCCAGGGAAATGCTTCTGTCATGGAAATGCGGGCGGCCATTTCGTCGAGCGCTGACGGGTTTTGCAGGAGGGCGCGAATATCGTCTTCCGCGGTCGAACGGCCATCGATTTCGCGATTTCGGTAACGAAAAGCCTGCTTCGTGGCCTCGATCAGTCCGTGAAGGTGTTCATAACTTTCTGGCGCGTCGCATTGTGGAAGACGATCTTCCAGCGCGAGGATCAACAGAGAGGCTGCCCCCTGTGTTGGGGGTGCCATATTATAGAGCGTCCCCATTGAGGTCTGAACATCCAGCGGCGCTTTGACTTCAGCGCGATGAGACAGGAAGTCGTCCAGACGAAGGGGGCTGCCAGCGGCTTCAAGATCGGCCGCCATGCCTTTTGCCAGATCGCCCTCATAAAAACTCCGCAGACCGTGGTGAGCGAGGCTTCGGAGTGTAGCCGCTAGAATAGGCGAGGTCTGAATTTCTCCTTCCTGCCAGGGAATATCGTCAGGGATGCAGAAAGACCGAAAAGCCTCGTTTCCACAAAGTTCTGCCTGCTTTTCCTTTAGAAGTGCGGCTTCGCTCTCCGAAACGACGCGTCCTGTGCTGGCATAATGGATGGCATCGCGCAGGAGGCGATCTAGCGGGAGGGAAGGTTGTTGCTTGGCACTTTCTTTCAGGGCTGCTTCCCATCCAGAGACCGTTCCGGCGACGGTATTGGCCGCCAGACCGCCGCGCCAAGGGATGACGCTGTGGCCAGCCTGAGCATACAGATCCAGCGTGGCATTTCTGGCCAGCCGTCCGCAGGCATCAATCGCAATGGTCTGCCCGTTCGGGTAGGAAATCAGCCAGAACGAATCCCCTCCGAGGCCTGTCATGTGGGGGTAGACCGCAGCCAGTGCGGCCGCTGTTGCTACAATGGCTTCAATAGCTGTCCCGCCATCTTTCAGGACGTCCAGTCCAGCCTGACTTGCGAGGTGATGAGGGGATGTCACCATCCCGCGGAGAGAATTGGGCGTCTGCATGGAAAATACCCGTCAGGCAGGAGGGGAAGATTGGAGGCGGGAGATATGGTCACACAAAGTCTGGATCAGCAGCTCTTCTGGCCCCTGAGCCGTCTGGTGACGTGTGGCCGCAATAAAATCGACATTCGGGATGTGCGGCAGGGCGGGCATTTCGCAAAGGGAAAGCCCATCAGACTCTCGCAGAAACCCGGGCTGCGCCGTAATGCCGTATCCTGCACGGACGGCGGCCAGAATTGCGCTCAGATTGCCGCTGGTGAAGGCGATGTGCCACGGGAGTTCGGCACGGTTCAGGGCTTCGATTGCAAGGCGTCGGGTGACGCTACCTTCCGGGAACGTCACCAGTGGAATGGACTGACCGTCTGAGAAAGGTGTTTGCGCCGGGCCGAACCACCGCAACTCTTCGGTCCAGAGCTTCTGGCCGTGCGTCTCGGAAGAGCGACGCATCCCGCAAAGCAGATCAATTTCATCATTGTCCAGAAGGCGCGTCAGGGATGCACTGAGCCCGATGGTCATTGTGATCTGAAGAGAGGGATGTGCCGCGCGAAAAACGCCCAGAATTTCTGGGAAACGCGTTAACAGGAGGTCTTCCGTCACACCCAGCCGGATGGTTCCACGTGGTGTACCGTCCCGGAAGTAGGCAAACAGGCTATCTTCAACCTGCAAAAGGCGCTGCCCTAATGAAACGAGGGCCGTGCCGTTTTCTGTCAGGCGTACAGCTTTTGTGCTGCGTGCCAGCAGCCGGGTGCTCAATTGCTCTTCCAGCCGGCTGACATGCTGACTGATCGTGGACTGACTGACACCTAGCATCTGCGCGGCAGACGTGAAATGCAGAGTTTCCGCAACCGCCAGAAACGACTGCAGATGCATGGGATCAAGGTGAGTTTGATCTTTCATGCGAATATGTGAGGTGAGTTTTATCACGAGGTCAACTTGATCTGGTCCCGTTATGAGCGCAAACTTTATTCAAGATTGTACGTCCTTCTGGCGGAGACAAAATGACAGCCCACGGAGCCCGTGCCGTTCAACGGTGCCGCATTCTCGTTGAACCTCCATTCAGCGAGACGGCTGGTAGCCTTTTCCGTTTCTGGCTCGGAACATCCTATCGACATACCCTCGCTCAGGTCCAGATCTGGATGGAAGAAGCAGGCATGGATGTGCGGACCGATGCCGTGGGTAATCTGGTTGGTCGCTATGAAGGGACAGATCCAAAGGCACCGGTTCTCATGATTGGCTCGCATCTTGATACGGTGCGGAATGGGGGGGCTTTTGACGGCAACCTCGGGGTGATGCTGGGAATCGAGCTGGTTGCAGCCTTGAAGGATCAGGGCACGCGCCTTCCATTTCCAATTGAGGTTATTGGGTTTGGTGACGAGGAAGGATCCCGGTTTCCTGTTCCCATGATCTGCTCCCGAACAATGACGGGGGAGATCAGTGCCGTTCCTCAGGGCGTAACGGATTCTCAAGGCATGACGGTTGCCGACGCGATGCTGGCATATGGCCTTGACCCGTCGCAGCTAAAGAATGCAACGCGCCGACCAGAGGATATTCTGGCCTTTATCGAACCGCATATCGAACAGGGGCCTTGTCTGGAAGCTGCGGATGAGCCCTTGGGCGTCGTGACCGCGATCGCTGCCCAAACCCGCCAGCGCGTTATGGTTAAGGGGCAGGCCGATCATGCTGGTACTACGCCGATGACTCTGCGCCGCGATGCGCTAGCCGGGGCTGCGGAGATGATGCTGGCAGTAGAAAAGCGTGGGTTGAACGGGGCCGGAAATCTCGTGGCAACGGTTGGGCAGATGGAAGTGACGCCCAACACGTCGAATGTCATTCCCGGCGATGTCTGGTTTTCACTGGATATGCGCGCAGGCTCCAATGAGGTGCGTGACGCACTGGCTGAAGGCATCCGGTCTGATATTCGCGACATTGCGAACCGGCGCGGACTGGACGTCTCCTTTACTGCTCCACAGCAACTGGCAGCGGCAGCGTGCTCTCCGGGGATCATTGAACGATTTGCTTCGGCTGTTGAAGCGGTAACAGGGCGCTCTGCCCCTCGGCTTCTCAGCGGTGCCGGGCATGACAGCATGGCCATGGCGGGCTTCTGCCCGATGGGTATGCTGTTTATTCGCAGCCCTGGTGGTCTGAGCCATCATCCAGATGAAACAGTGCTTGTGGAAGACGTTGAACTCGCCCATCGCACCCTGCTTGCTTGCGTCAAGGAATTTCAGTCATGACTTCATCTTTTGCTCAAATTGATCCGCCATCGCGCCTGCTGATGGGCGCAGGTCCTGCCAATGTGCATCCACGCATTCTACGGGCCATGGCAACGGACGTCATTGGCCAGATGGATCCCGAAATGACAGCGTACATGGATGAAACCATGGCGCTGTATCGGGAAGTCTTCCAGACAAAAAACCACTGGACGCTGCTGATCAACGGTTCTGCCCGTTCGGCCATTGAGGCTGCTCTGGTTTCGCTGGTTTCTCCGGGCATGAAGGTGCTTATTCCGCGGATCGGGCGCTTCGGCCTTCTGCTGACGGAAATTGTTCATCGGTGCGGCGGTATTCCCTGCACTGTGGATGTGGAGTGGGGGCAGGTTGTTGATCCGGCTGCCATTGAAGCTGCCATCATCGAACACAAGCCTGGCCTTGTGGCGACCGTGCATGGCGATACGTCCACCACAACTGCCCAGCCACTCGGAGAAATCGGTGCTATTTGCCGCCGTCATAATGTCCTTCTCTACGTCGATGCGACTGCTACGCTGGGCGGAATGGAGTTCAAGACGGACGCCTGGAACATTGATGTCGCAACTGCTGGGCTTCAGAAATGCCTTGGTGGACCGCCGGGATCTGCACCGATCACGCTGTCGGATCGTGCTGTAGAAGCCATTCTGCGTCGGCGGCATGACGAAGCCGGTATTGCGACAGGGCAGCCGCAGGGTGAGGGGCCGGTGATTCAGTCGAATTACTTCGATCTGGCGATGCTCATGAATTACTGGTCTCCGGCACGGATGAACCATCACACTGAAGCGACATCCATGCTTTATGCGTCCCGTGAGGCTGCTCGGATCGTGGTTGAGGAAGGTGTGGATGCCCGGGTCACCCGTCACACGCGTGCTGGACGGGCCATGGTGGCGGGTCTGCGGGCGATGGGGCTGCGCGTTTATGGAGACGACACTACGCGGATGACCAATGTGACGGGCGTATGGGTTCCTGAAGGGGTTGATAATGCCCGGGTTCGCGAGCTGATGCGCAAGGACTTTGAAATCGAGATCGTCTCGTCTTTCGGTCCACTGACAGGCAAGATCTGGCGTATTGGCGCGATGGGTGTGAATGCACAGAAGCACAAGGTTCTGTTGACCCTGGCGGCGTTTGAAGCCGTTCTTGCAGGTGAGGGCGTCCAGCTACCCCGTGGGGCCGGAGTAGATGCGGCGCGTGCTGCCTGGGATGCTGCCTGAAGTCTTTCGCAGTCAGATCAGGCCGGATTTAACTTTTCGGATGATTTTTCCGGCCTGACCCACTTTTCTTGCCACCGCCACTTTCCTTGTTGACGGTTGCCCAGGCACGGCTCTCAGCTTCTTCCTTAGGGACGCCGTGCTTTTCATAGTTTTCTTCAATGTGTTCAGCCTGGCGTTTCTGCTTGTCTGTGTAGGCTGATTTGTCTCCACGTGGCATGGTCTGTCCTCCTGAAAACAAGGTCTGAAGCGGCATTACGCTTTAAGAACCGTCAGGTTTTGCCGGTAAGATGGCCGGATGTGGTATTTTCATAGAATGTAAGACAGTTTTCTTTCATTAAGGGCTTGCCAAGCTCAAAGCCGTTAGTTAGAAAGCGCCCACCTCGATGGATGCGCCGGTGTAGCTCAGCTGGTAGAGCACGTCATTCGTAATGATGGGGTCGGGAGTTCGAATCTCTTCTCCGGCACCATCGAGGTATTTTCCTCAAAATAGATCAGGCTACCAGGCATACAGTTCCAGTATGCAGGCGGACTTTGATGTCTGGTTTTTGCCAGATTATTGCCAGAAAATTTTCTGGCTCTGGGCAAATGCTGTAAAATGGGTCTACCATTCGGCATCAGATCCTGATGCGTGGGCCGCGTTGTGCTGGCTGCACTGTCTTATGGCGGCTCCATGCGTTAGGTTAGGAGCGTCATGACTGACCGTTTTCACAAACGCCTCTGGCAAAATGCCGTCAACCTGTCCCGGACACCGCAGCGCCCACGTGCGTCGTTGCATGTTGTGGAAGGTTTGCACGAATGCTCCGTTTGTGGGCTGTTCCAGAGGGTTCCCGAACTCAAGCCTGGCTTTCTGGCAGAGTGCGAACGCTGTGGTGCGCAAATTGCACGCCGTCGGAAGACCTCCGTCATTGGTGCGCCTGCTGCTTTCTGTGTGGCCTCCGCTGCGCTCTACATTGCTCTCCTGATCAGTCCACTCATGACGCTGAACGTCTATGGACGTGAGAACACTGTCGCTTTGATGTCTGGCCCTATTGAGCTATCGCATCAGGGCTACAACACCATGTCTTTCCTGGTCGGACTGACAACTCTGGTCATGCCAGGCATTGTCATCGCCTTGATGGGGGCTGTGCTGTATGGCGCGTCCCGTCCCCACATGCCTGACTGGACCCCGAGACTTCTGACCTGGTACGATCGTCTTCGCGGCTGGTCTATGGTGGAAGTCTATGTTCTAGGCGTTCTGGTTGCCTATACCAAGCTCGTGGATCTTGCCCTCGTCGATTTGCAACCCGGAGTGTACCTGCTGGGTGGCCTGATGCTGACGATGGCCGCCATGGATTCCACGTTTGATGACGATCTGATCTGGAACAATCGAGACTTGCGAAAAAGGGTGGACGGGCATCGCGGGCGCATTCTGGATGTTGCTCATCTGGATGCTCACGAAGACGCGCTTCCTCCTGTTGAGCACATGTTGTCCTGTCACGCCTGCGGACTGGTGGTCGCTTTTGATCATCCTGTCTTGCAGGAGGCAGATATGGGCGATTGTCCGCGGTGCGATCAGATTTTGCGCCGACGTAAAAGGCAAAGCCTTGCATCGGCCAGCTGTCTCCTGATCGCTGGCGTTATTTTCTACATTCCGGCCAATATGCTGCCTGTCATGACCTACACCAAGGTGGGGTCAGGCGCGCCGAGTACCATTATCAGCGGCGTGATTGAGTTGTGGCAGGCTGGTATGGTGCCTTTGGCCCTGCTGGTTCTTTTTGCCAGCATTACCGTTCCGGTTCTGAAAATTCTGGCCTTGAGTTTCATGATCATCAGCACGAAGCTGAGGTCCCGGTGGCAGCTACCGCTGCTTGGGAAACTCTATCGCATGGTGGACATTATCGGGCGTTGGTCGATGATCGACGTCTTCATGATCTCTATTCTTTGTGCGGTGGTCCATTTTGCGTTTCTGGCCAATGTGACTGCCGACCCCGGCATGATCTGTTTTGCTTTAGTCGTGATCCTGACCATTTTTGCCGTGGAGCTGTTTGATCCTCGAGCAATGTGGGATGCAGCCGGCCTGAACAGTTCTGTGGCCGCTGACGCAACAAGGCGTAGCCTTTCTGATGGCAGGCCAACCGATGGCCCGACCCCTTCTTCTGATACCTCTATGGAGCCTGAAAGCGCGTGAGCGATTCCCGAAATAATCGCGGGCAGCAGCCGGCCTTTCCGGAGGAAGCTCCGGTACGCCGGACCCGCTTCTCCCTGATTCTGCTGATTCCAGTTCTGGCTATTCTGATTTCTGGTTGGCTGGCCTGGAAGCATTTTGCCACGCGTGGGCCTGAGATCACGATTACCTTTGATACTGCAGATGGCCTCACTCCTGGCCAGACGCAGGTCAAGAACAAGGCCGTGACGCTGGGTACAGTGCAGGACATTACTCTGAGCCGTGACATGCGTCATGTGAGCGTCAAGGTTCAGATGAATGCGAATAGCGCCCATATTCTGACAGACAGCACGCGTTTCTGGGTTGTGCGGCCACGTATTAACGGTGCCAGCATCACCGGACTCGATACGTTGATTTCCGGGGCTTATATCGCGATTGATCCTGGAACTTCTGGGGAGCATTACCAGACTGAATTCCGCGGTCTTGAAGCAGCTCCGGGCGTCCGCTCTGACCAGCCTGGAACAACATTCTGGCTCGTGTCACCGGCTCTCGGTTCATTGGGTGAGGGCGCTCCCGTTTTCTTCCGGGATGTCCCTGTTGGAGATGTGCTGGGCTATACGATGCCCCCGGGAGGTGAAGGCCCGATTGTTGTGCAGGTCTTCATCAAGGCGCCATATGATCATTACCTGCGTACGGACAGTCGCTTCTGGAATGTCTCGGGAATTCAGGTTGGTCTGGGTGCCGGTGGTCTGAAGGTTCAGATGCAGTCGCTGCAAGCGCTGTTCTCTGGTGGTGTGGCGTTTGGGCTACCGGATAATCGGAATGCCGTGAACGCGCCTGTTGCCCCTGCAAACTCGGTTTTCAAGCTCTACACAAGCCAAGCCGATGCAGAAAGTGCCCGCTACCATCAGCGCCTCCGTGTCGTGACGTATATCGATACATCCGTGAAGGGGCTTGCGGCTGGAAGTCAGGTCAGTCTGTTCGGCCTGCAGGTCGGAACAGTGACATCTGTAAAGTTGCAGATGCCGTCTCCGCAGGCGCACCCGAAGGTGCGGGTGGAAATGCAGATCGAGCCTGAGCGCATGATGCCGGAATGGAGCGAAAGCCAGCTTGCGCGTGCCAAGGAGTATCTTGCCGCGTTCGTGGCCAATGGCCTGCGTGCTTCCGTCCAAAGCGCCAGCTTCCTGACGGGTGAATCGCTGATCGGGCTACAGTTCGTGAAGAATGCACCACCTGTGACCATGACGTATGAGGGTGACGTCGCTGTGCTCCCCAGTCAGCCAGGTGGCATGGACGGGATTATGGAATCTGTTTCCACCATCACGGACAAGATTGCAGCGATGCCGCTCACGCAGATTGGTGAGCACGTCAATGATCTGATCGCACATGCGGATGGCCGTTTGAACAGCCGCGAAGTGACGCAGTCTCTGGTTGCCTTGCGTAATTCGCTCCAAAACCTGGATGCGTTGAGCAAGAATGCCAATCAGCATCTTCCAGAGCTTATGACGGCCCTGCAGGGAACCTTGACCAATGCTCAGACTCTTCTCGGGTCCTACGGCGGAGATACGGATTTTCAGCGTAGCCTTCAGGGCATGATTACACAGATGACGCAGATGGCGCGTTCGCTCCGCTTCTTGACGGACTATCTGGGACATCACCCATCAGCACTTATTACCGGTCGTAGGAACTGATCCCATGGCAAAATATTCGTCTCTTCGTATGCGCCTGTTGTCCATGGGATGCATGTTTGGTCTGGCAGTCTCACTGACGGCCTGTAGCAGCGATCCCAAGCTGTATACGCTGGCACCTGTATCCGGGGTGGTTCAATCGGGCGGTCCTGTTGTCGTGGAAGTCCGGACGCCTGTTGTTCCCTCTCGCCTCGATCGGGATACTATTGTTCGCCAAAATCGCGATTACCAGACGACATTGGCGACTGGCGATAGCTGGAGCGAAGCGCTTCCTGATATGATAGCCCAGACATTGACGACTGATCTGTCGCAGCGTCTTCCGGGGACAACGGTCGTGTCTCAGGGAGACGCGGTAACTACGACGCCTTCTGCTTATGTAGAGGTAACAATCCGGAATTTCGAAGCCGATGCGGCTGGCCATGCGCTTATCACTGGTGCTGTATCCGTTCATCCTGCCCAGAAGATGATTGGCCCGGTTCTGACTGAAGCGTTTGCCTGGCAATCTCCTGAGAGTGCGCAGCTTAATACCGGTAAGCTGGTGGCGTCTCTCAGTCAGGGGCTGTCCGTTCTCGCGGATCATGCGGCTTCCCGGCTGCGATCACTTCCCTCCACAAGCCGGTAAGAGGGACTACCCGAGGCAATAAAAAAAGGCTCCCATTTGGGAGCCTTTTTTTATTCATATCGTCTCAGCAGAAGAGATTAGAGCTTCTCAACCTGCGTGAAGTCCAGGTCCACCGGGGTCGAACGACCGAAGATGGAAACGCTGACCTTGAGGCGCTGACGTTCTTCGTCGACTTCCTCGATCATGCCCGTAAAGGACGTGAACGGGCCGTCTGCAACGCGGATCTGCTCGCCGATCTCGAAAGTGAGGGCAGAACGTGGACGTTCCACACCTTCCTGAGCCTGCTTCATGATCCGGTCTGCTTCTGCAGCCGTAATCGGGGTTGGGCGATTGCGCGTTCCCAGAAAGCCGGTGACCTTGGGGGTGTCCTTGACGAGATGCCATGCATCATCTGTCAGTTCCATTTTCACAAGAACGTAGCCGGGGAAGAACTTGCGCTCTGAATTGACCTTACGGCCCCGGCGCATTTCCGTCACGTCTTCGGATGGGACAAGGATCTGCTCGAAATGGTCAGATAAGCCCTTCTGTGCAGCCTGCTCCTGAATGTGGCTCGCGATCTTTTTCTCGAACCCGGAATAGACATGCACAACATACCAACGTTTTGCCATGCTGCGGACCTAGCCTCCAACGCCAAACAGCTCGCGGACGCCCAGGCCAATGACCTGATCCACGATGAAGAAGAAGATGCAGGTCACGGTAACCATGGCAAGCACCGCACCCGTCGTAATGAGGGTGTTACGACGTGTAGGCCACGTAACCCGCTTGGCTTCGTTGCGCACGTCTTTGATGTACGTGCCCAGATTGAAGCCGGATCCGTTTTTATGAGGCGCCGTCTTACGCGACTCGTCTTTCGGGGTAGTGACCGACACCATCGTCCTCGAATCAAATGAAAATCCGCGTCCCGGTGCCGGAAAAGCTATCCGGTAAAGCGGGGTGGCAGGGGCGGAGGGTCTCGAACCCACAACCTTCGGTTTTGGAGACCGACGCTCTAGCCAATTGAGCTACGCCCCTATCATCGGGGGTACCACAAAGACTGCGATACACCAACGACAGTGGGGCGGAAAAGATAATGTTCAGGGATGAAAGTCAAGTACCCATAAGCATCTAGGTTCATATTTTTCATTTCTGGCATTCCCCCTCTTGCGAGGATGCGGAGGAATGGAGTATGACACCGGCAACCTAAGGGCGGGCGTAGCATAGTGGTAATGCAGTAGCCTTCCAAGCTTCTGAGGAGGGTTCGATTCCCTTCGCCCGCTCCAGTAGGTTTCCCAAAAAATCTGATCTAAGCGACTAACAGAGCTGGGTACTTTTATGTGCCTTTTCTGCTCTGCCAAGCGTCTGGCTGCAGTTCCTGTGAGCTGATTGCGTACTCTGCAACTCTCTTGCTCGATGCCGGCATTTTATCTCTGCCTGAACACAGTCCCCAATGAGTGTAAGGCAATTCCGCAAAATTTTAGAAATTCTGAGCTCTCCCTGACAGCAGCAGGCTGGCATGCGCACTACTGTTTTTTGGGAATGAAGAATTTGCCTGCAAAGAGCAGTGTTACGCTGAAAAATTTAGTTGTGCGGTAAGGTTGTAGCTCTGGCTCGGTTGCACTGGATCATGGGGACGTGCTAGAGGCGGCGCCAAGTGGAGGACCGGGTTCAGACGAATCCTGCGTAGGGTCGTGTGTGCCTGAATCCCAACGGATTTGGAAGCAAGGGACCGGATAAGCCGGTTCCGGCCGCATCCTGCGGCGGAAAAGTGAGACGGAACACGCGTGTGACGGTGACACAGGTGCCGCAGATGGGACCCACAGGTGGCTTGGCTCAACGCTATGCCCGAGCGCTTTACGACTATGCCTCAGAGCAGGGAGCGCTCTCTGATGTGCTGGCTCAGGTTCGGGGACTTCGCGATGCGATTTCCCAGAGTGCTGACCTGCGGACGTTCCTTGCGGACTCCCGCCTTGATGCACATCGCTCAAGCAAGGTTGCTGGTGCCCTGACCGAGAAACTCGGTTTCGGAGATGCCGTCCGTCGCTTCGTCGGCGTGATTGCTGCTAACCACCGTCTTGCTGATCTCGCTTCTATTCTGGACGGCGTGCTGGCCCTTGATGCGAGCCTCCGCGGCGAAACCGTTGCAGAAATCCGCTCCGCTCAGCCTCTTACTGACATGCAGCGCAGCCAGCTTCAGGGCCGTCTGGCCGAAGCGGGTTACAGCCGCGTGTCCATGATCGAACGTACAGATGCCTCCCTGATTGGCGGCATGACTGTGCGTGTCGGTTCTACATTGTTTGATACTTCGATCGCCGGGCGCCTGACTCGCCTGCAGAACGCCATGAAGGGAGCCGCGTGATGGATATCCGTCCCGCTGAGATTTCGGACATCCTCAAGCAGCAGATCGCGTCTTTCGACAAGGTCGAGACCGTTTCCGAGACGGGCACGGTCCTGTCGATTGGTGACGGCATTGCTCGTGTTTACGGCCTGACGAATGTCATGGCTGGCGAAATGGTCGAGTTTGAAGGCTCTGGCCTTAAGGGCATGGCGCTGAACCTCGAAGCCGACAACGTCGGTATCGTGATTTTCGGTGATGGCGACGAAATCCGTGAAGGTGACACGGTTCTTCGCACGAAGTCCGTTGTTGAAGTTCCGGTTGGCAAGGGGCTCCTTGGTCGCGTTGTTGACGGCCTTGGTAACCCGATCGACGGTCGTGGCCCGCTGACGGACGTGGAATATCGCCGCGCCGAAGTGAAGGCTCCAGGCATCATGCCACGTCAGTCGGTTAGCGAACCGATGCAGACGGGCATCAAGGCCATTGACGCTCTGGTGCCGATTGGACGTGGCCAGCGTGAGCTGATCATTGGTGACCGTCAGACCGGTAAGACGGCGATCCTGGTTGACACCATTGTGGCCCAGAAGCCAGTCAATGCTGAAGGCGACCCGAAGAAGTCTCTTTACTGCATTTACGTTGCTGTTGGTCAGAAGCGCTCCACGGTTGCAAACCTGGTTCGTACGCTGACGGAGCAGGGTGCGATGGAATATTCCATCGTTGTTGCTGCCACGGCTTCTGATGCTGCACCAATGCAGTATCTGGCTCCCTACACGGCTTGCGCCATGGGCGAGTACTTCCGTGACAACGGCATGCATGCTCTGGCTTGCTACGATGACCTGTCGAAGCAGGCTGTTGCATACCGTCAGATGTCACTGCTGCTGCGCCGTCCGCCGGCACGTGAAGCTTTCCCAGGTGACGTATTCTATCTGCACTCCCGTCTTCTCGAGCGTGCAGCCAAGATGTCTGATGCCAACGGCGGCGGCTCTCTGACGGCTCTGCCGGTCATTGAGACGCAGGCTGGTGACACGGCTGCATACATCCCGACCAACGTGATTTCCATCACCGACGGTCAGATCTTCCTTGAGACGGACCTGTTCTACAAGGGTATCCGTCCGGCTGTGAACGTCGGTGGTTCTGTGTCCCGTGTGGGCTCGGCCGCTCAGATCAAGGCGATGAAGCAGGTTGCTGGCAAGATCAAGCTTGAGCTGGCTCAGTATCGTGAAATGGCTGCGTTCTCGCAGTTCGCTTCTGATCTGGATGCTGCAACGCGCAAGCAGCTTGATCGTGGTGCACGTCTGGTCGAGCTGCTGAAGCAGCCTGAGACGTCCCCGCTTCCGGTTGAAGAGCAGGTTGTTGTTCTTTTCGCTGGTACCCGTGGATATGTTGATCCGATCGCCGTGGATAAGGTTGTGGCCTACGAGGCTGCACTTCTGACGGAAATGCGTGGCGCTGGCGCTGGCATTCTGACAGCCATCCGCAACGATCGCCAGATCAAGCCGGAGACGGAAGGCAAGCTCAAGGAGCTGCTCGAAGCTTTCGGTAAGCGCTTTGCAGCCTGAGGATAGTCCATGGCTTCGCTGAAGGAACTGCGCGGTCGGATCACGGGCGTCAAATCGACGCGCAAGATCACGAACGCCATGAAAATGGTCGCAGCATCCAAGCTGCGACGCGCCCAGTCCCAGGCTGAGGCGGCTCGTCCCTACGCCGAGGCCATGGGCCGCATGATGGCGGAACTGGCAGCGGCAAGCCGCGGCGCTGATGCGTCCAGCCTGCCGACGCTGCTGGGTGGTACGGGTAAGGATCAGGTCCATCTTGTGGTGGTCCTGACTTCGGATCGTGGTCTGGCGGGTGGCTTTAACGCCAACATCGTTCGGAGTGCGCGTCAGCTGATCCGCACACTGCGGGATGAGGGGCGGACAGTGCGTCTTCTGCCGGTTGGCCGTAAGGGTGCTGATATTCTTGCAAAGGAATATCCGGATCTGGTGGTTGAGCGCGTGGCAGGGACGGAAGGCCGTGACGTCGGTTTCGACAAGGCTGAGTATGTGGGCAAGAAGATTGTCGCCATGCTTGAAGCCGGCGAGATTGATCGCTGCACGCTGATCTACAACCGCTTCGTCAACGCGATGACGCAGATTGCCATCCAGCTTCCGCTGGTGCCTCTGTCCGTCGCGGAAAATGACAACGCGGCGCCTGCCGAGGCTGCCCAATACGAATTCGAGCCCGATGAGGCTACGCTCCTGGCCAATCTTCTGCCACGCAATCTTCAGGTGCAGATTTTCTCTGCCCTGCTGGAGAGTGCAGCAGGTGAGCAAGGTGCACGGATGACGGCTATGGACAACGCGAGCCGGAATGCCAGCAAGGCAATCGACCGTCTGTCCCAGAAGTACAACCGTACGCGCCAGGCCAACATTACCAATGAACTGATCGAGATCATCTCCGGCGCAGAAGCCGTTTGAGATCACGCAGGAGACGAACCGATGTCTGAGACTCTTAACCCTTCTGCCCCGGCTGCAAATAACGTCGTCGGCCGTGTCACGCAGGTGCGTGGCCCGGTTGTTGACGTGCAGTTCGAAGGCGATCTTCCGTTTATCCTGAACGCCCTTCATGTTCAGAACGGCGATCACACGCTTGTTCTGGAAGTTGCACAGGAAATCGGTGAGCGTCAGGTCCGCTGCATTGCCATGGACACGACGGACGGCCTGAGCCGTGGCGCGGAAGTCCGTGACACTGGCAAGCAGATCATGGTTCCGGTTGGCCCGGCTACACTTGGTCGTATCCTGAACGTCATTGGCGAAGCCATTGACGAACGTGGTCCGATCGTTAGCGACAAGTATTTCCCGATCCATCGCAAGGCTCCGTCCTTCGAGGAGCAGGCTGCTGCGTCCGAAATTCTCGTAACAGGCATCAAGGTCGTTGACCTTCTTTGCCCGTACCTGAAGGGCGGCAAGATTGGCCTGTTCGGTGGCGCAGGCGTTGGCAAGACCGTTATTATTCAGGAACTCATCAATAACATCGCGAAGGCACACGGTGGCGTGTCCGTGTTCGCAGGTGTGGGTGAGCGTACCCGTGAAGGTAACGACCTGTATTTCGAAATGCAGGACGCTGGCGTTATCAAGATCGCTGAAGACGGTTCCACGGAAGGCTCCAAGGTTGCTCTGGTCTATGGCCAGATGAACGAGCCGCCGGGAGCACGTGCCCGTGTTGCTCTGACGGGTCTGTCACTCGCAGAATACTTCCGTGACGAAGAAGGTCAGGACGTTCTGTTCTTCGTGGACAACATCTTCCGCTTCACGCAGGCTGGTTCTGAAGTGTCCGCTCTGCTGGGCCGTATTCCTTCCGCTGTGGGCTATCAGCCGACGCTGGCAACGGAAATGGGTGCCCTTCAGGAGCGCATCACGTCCACCAAGAAGGGCTCCATCACGTCCGTTCAGGCCGTGTATGTCCCTGCTGACGATCTGACCGATCCGGCACCTGCTGCGACCTTTGCTCACCTTGATGCCACGACGGTTCTGAATCGTTCGATCGCAGAAATGGGCATCTATCCGGCTGTTGACCCGCTGGACTCCACGTCCCGCTCGCTCGACCCGAAGATCGTCGGTCAGGAACATTACGACATCGCTCGTAAGGTTCAGCAGACGCTCCAGACCTACAAGGGTCTGCAGGACATCATCGCGATCCTGGGCATGGATGAGCTGTCTGAAGAAGACAAGAAGATCGTTGGCCGTGCACGTCGTATCCAGCGCTTCCTGTCCCAGCCGTTCCATGTGGCTGAAGTGTTCACAGGCGCACCTGGCAAGCTGGTTGCTCTGGAAGACACGATCCGTTCCTTCAAGGCTGTTGTAAACGGTGAATACGATCACCTGCCAGAAGGCGCGTTCTACATGGTTGGCGACATTGACGAGGCCATCGCCAAGGCCGAGAAGATGAAGCAGGAGGCCTGATCCTGATGCCCCTACGCATCGAGATCGTCAGCCCGGAAAAGCGCCTTGTTGACCGTCAGGTCGACATGGCGGTGGTCCCGGGCATGGAGGGCGATATTGCAGCCATGCCGGACCGTGCACCGCTGATGCTTCAGCTGCGTGGTGGCGTTGTGGCCCTGTATGAAGGCGACAAGATCGTCGACCGTTATTTCGTGGGCGGTGGTTTCGCAGATATGGGCGCAGAACACTGCACCATTCTGGCAGATTCTGCTCAGCTCATGAGCGAGCTGTCTGCGGATGATGCCCGTGATCGTCTGCGGGATCTGGAAACCACATGGGCCCAGATCGAGCCGAACGACACTGATGCGCATGACCGTCTCAGCCGTGAAATCCAGAGCGTTCGCGCTGAACTGGAAGCTGTTGAAGGTTCTGCTTCAGTCTGAGGCTGAACGCAGCATCTATGAAAAGAGAAAGAACCCATCCGGTCAGTTGACTGGGTGGGTTTTTCTTTGTCTGCAAGCTTCCTGTATGCTGCCGTCCAGACTTTACCAAGTGATGGTGGCGCGTAATGACGGACTCTTCCCCTGACACTGAAATTATGTCCGAGGGCGTTGATTTCGCCTCTGTAGAGGCAATCGAATGTGCTGGGGACGTAGTAGACGCAGAGCGGGAAGAAGGCGCGACATCTGAACAGGTTGTAGAGGATGTCGTCGCGCTGACGGTTGTCGTTCGGGAGAGCGTCAGTAGTGCTCTCTGGGAAAACAGCGTCCCAGTTTTGCTTGAGCTTGCGGTTCGTAATCTTGCAGATCGGGATCTCTCAGATGTTGAGATTACGCTGCATTCCAAACCCGGTGTGCTCCGAACAACCTCTTGGCGAATTCAGTCTCTCGGAATGGGACAGTTTAGGGCGTTAGAGCGCCTCGATGTGGAACTGGATGGTGCCTATCTCGCCTCGCTGAGTGAAGCAACACGCGCTGAAGTTCATTTTACAGTCTCGGAGATACAGCCCGATGGTGCGCGGGTGACGCTTCTCGAACGCGTTTTTCCTTTGACTGTCCGCTGCCGGAGCGAATGGGGCGGATTACAGGGGCTGCCCGATCTGCTTGCTGCCTTTGTTCTACCGAACGATCCTGCTGTCGCAAAAATTCTTCGTTCAGCTTCTCTTCTTCTACAGGAGGCCGGCCACAGTGGCTCTTTGGAGGGATACCAAGGTGGTCGAAAGCGGGCGTGGGAACAGGCACAGGCGATCTGGTGCGCAATCGCTGGCTTGAACATTACGTATGTCAGTCCCCCGGCCTCTTTTGTGGAGGCTGGCCAGAGGGTGCGTCTTCCCACTCAGATTGTGGAAGACCGACTGGCGACTTGCCTGGATACAGCCTTACTGTTTGCGTCCTGTCTTGAGGCTGTTGGCTTGCGGCCATTACTGATCATGCTCAAAGGTCATGCGTTTGCTGGTCTATGGCTATCTCGGGAGCAGTCTGGAACCTCAGTCATTCAGGATCTGCCTGGATTGCGGAACAGGGTAGCCCTTGATGATGTCTGTGTGTTCGAGACAACGCTTGTAACTGCAGCGTCTTGCCCGGATTTCGCAAAGGCATGTGAGCGTGGGCTTGCCCAGCTTCAGGATGATGGTGAAGAGTCGAAATTTGAAGAGGTCATAGACGTCCACCGCGCCCGACTGCGCCGCATTCGGCCGTTGTCATCGCTTGTGCCTAATACTGATCCGGCCGAGAGCGATGACGTGGAGACCTCTGCCACGCCTCAGCTAAAAGCAGCGCCTGATCTTCGGGAAGAACTCGGAGACCATGAAAACGAAGAGACACCGGAATCCCGTTTGGATCGCTGGTGTAAGCGACTGCTGGATATTTCAGGCCGAAGCCGCCTTCTGAACCTGCCACGCTCTGAGAAGCAGATCATCGAGATCTGCTGTGCAGATCCGGGAAGGTTGGAAGACCGTCTGGCAGAAATGCGGGGAGGGGAACGGAAACCAGCGTTCAGGCTGCGAGCCCGTCCCGAACTGATGGATGGGTCTGACCCGAGGAGTGCTGCGCTCCATCAGCAGCGTCATCATGACGATCAGCACAGGGCTATTGCTGCAGAGGCTCTGGAGCACGGTGAACTGCTGGTTGCCCGGGATGAAGCTAGCTTACAGTCCGCTCTTACAGAAATCTATCGCAAGGCGCGTGCGGCCGCGCAGGAGGGAGGGGCAAACACACTTTTCCTGACTTTGGGAGAACTTGTGTGGGAACCTCGGGGGCGGGATCGCAAGGCGAGAGCTCCCTTGATTTTGGTCCCCGTTATTCTGGAACGTAGCAGCATCAACGCTCCGTTCCGGTTGCGCGCGCATACCGATGAAAGTCGGGTGAATGGCAGTCTGCTGGAAGTTCTTCGACAGGATTTCGCCATGCGGTTTCCTGAACTGGAAGGAGAGCTTCCTCAGGATGAGGCTGGTTTGGACGTTGCGCGCATCTTTGACATTTTCCGCGCAAAAATCCGCCAGCTCCCGCAATGGGAAGTTCAGGAACGTGTCAGCCTGACGACCCTCTCTTTCGCCAAGTTCCTCATGTGGAAGGATTTGCAGGAAAGACGGGACGCGCTGCGTATTAACCCGGTTGCCAGTCGTCTTCTGGATGGGGTTTCAGAGGCTGATGGTACCGGAAGTGCTTTTCCTACGGCCTTGTTCGAGGAACAGAAATCGCTGGATAACGTTCTGGACGAGGCTTCCCTGCTTTGTCCTATGGAAGCTGACTCGTCCCAATTGACCGCCGTAGCCCGGGCGGCGGCAGGTGAAAATTTTGTCCTGATCGGTCCGCCTGGAACCGGAAAAAGTCAGACGATTGCCAATATCATCGCTGATACGCTGGGCCGGGGTAAGACGGTCCTGTTCGTCGCAGAAAAGAGAACTGCGCTGGAAGTCGTGCGGAATCGTCTGCGTTCTGTAGGGCTGAGTGAGTTCTGTTTGGATCTGTTTTCGCCTCAGGCGGGGCGTGGCGCAGTGCTGGAACAGTTTCAGCAGGTTCAACTGGTCAGGGAAGAGTTTTCAACAGCGGAATGGACGTCGGCGCAAAGCCGTCTGATGGCCGTCCGCCAGGATCTGAATGCCTATGTGCAGGATCTGCATAAGCGGTGGAACAATGGATGGACTCCCTATCAGGCCATAGGCGTGGTTCTGGAGGCCGATCGTAACGGCACTTACCCGCTTGCTCTGAAATGGTCAGCTCCAGACGTCCATGCTGAAACAGACTGGGAGTCGCTCAAGAATGCGGCCAGTCTGTTGGCGGGCCTCTATGAGCGCTTCGGGCGGGATGCCCTGTCGCCTCAGTTGTTGGGAATAGAGCAGGAAGAGTGGACGTCTCGCTGGCAGGATCAGATCCTTCAGCAGAGTCAGGCCTTGAGAGGGCAGATCGATGCGTTGTCTCAAGCAACGGATGATCTGTGCCACGTACTGGGTTTGACTGGAACTGACCGATCGTTGGCTCAACTCCATCGACTCCAGTCGTTCTGTGCTCTGCTGTATCGGCCGGAAGCGGCTTGGGGGGCGTGGGCCCTTTCCGAAGATGCGCACGACAAGGCTCAGGTTGTTCTTGCAGAAAAAGAACGGATTGCACGTCATTGCACTCTGGAGCAGGGGCTGGCTGTGCGTTGGAGTGATGCGAAAACACTCCCGTTGGAAGACTTGCATCGTGAGTGGAAGGAGTCTGAAGACAAATGGCTTCTTTCGCGCAGGAGTGCTCAGAAAGCTGTACGCCGCCGACTTGAAGCGAGTGCGAAAGGCGTCTTGCCGGACGATTTGAGTGATGAGCTGTCCCGGCTTCTGGAGCTGTCTGCGCTGGAACGCGACCTGAAGGGAGCCCCTCATAGAGAGGTTGTCGGTTCTCTCTGGAGTGATGTGACGACCGATTTTGAAAAAATCGAAGCCGCTCTGCTCTGGGGAACTGAGATTCGCACGGCATTGGCAAGCTGCGTCCCGGATCTCGCAGGATTGCTCTCTGTGAGACGGCAAATCCGGGAGCTGCTTACAGAAGGGCGTGATCTTCTTGCAGAGAGTGGGCCGGTAGGTCTGAAAATTACGGGGTTCAGGAAGGCACTTTCGGCGGCTGAGGAAAGCCTGAGCCTTTTGGCCGACCTAGCGGGAAATCCTCTTCTTGCAATCGAGCCAGATGGCGAAGACTGGCTGCTGCGTTTGTCTCAACATCTGACTGGCTGGCTTGAGCAGGGTAAAAATCTGCGGGACTGGTGTGCGTGGCGAAAGGCCTGCCACACAGCTGAGCGTCTGGGACTGGGTCCGTTAGTAGATGCGCTTGTGGCAGAGCGCGTGGCTCCGAAAGAGCTTCAATCCGTTCTGACTGCCGCTTATGCCCGATGGTGGTTGGCAGCAGCCGTTGATGAGCAGCCACGACTGCGCGGTTTTGTTGCTGCAGCGCATGAAGAACAGATTGAGCGCTTCAAGATCTGGGATGGTGACGCTGCCAATCTGGCAGGGCGTCTGATCCGGGCAAGGCTCTCAGGTAATATTCCCGCTCAGGACGTTCGGCGGCAGGACTCACAGTATGTGATAATTCATCGTGAAGCGCAGAAGAAAGCCAGGCATATGCCGATTCGTCAGTTGGCTGCTGCTGCACCACGGGCGGTGAGAGCGCTTACGCCCTGCTTCATGATGAGCCCTCTTTCCGTAGCGCAATATCTCCCCCCGGACAGTGAGCCGTTTGATCTGGTCATTTTCGATGAAGCCTCACAGATCCCGACATGGGATGCCATTGGGGCCATCGGACGTGGCCGACAGGTGATCGTGGTCGGAGACCCCAAGCAGCTACCGCCGACCAGCTTCTTTGCACGAAGTGAGAATGAGGACGACGACGGTGAACTCTGCGATATGGAGTCCATTCTCGATGAGTGTCGTGCGGCTGGTGTGCCGGAAATTACGCTGAAATGGCACTATCGCAGCAGGCACGAGAGCCTGATCGCGTTTTCCAACAGTCAGTATTATGGCGGCGACCTCATCACGTTCCCCTCGAACGTGACGCAGGATCGAGCTGTTTCTTTTCAGTTTGTGGAGGGGGGCAACTACCAGAGAGGTGGCAGCAGAACCAATCCGACAGAAGCCAGAGCTGTTGCGGATGCTGTTGTAAGGCATTTGAAGACTGACGGGGAGAAATCCGTTGGCGTCGTGACGTTCAATGGAGAACAGCAGACACTGATTACCGATCTGCTGGAAAAAGCCCAGATGGAGGATTCCTCGCTGGTGCCGTTCTTTAGCGAAGAGTGCCCGGAACCTGTCCTGATTCGGAATTTGGAAAATGTGCAAGGCGAAGAGCGGGACGTGATGTTCTTTTCCCTCACCTATGCGCCGGAGCTAAAAGGGGCGCCTTACGTTTCGTTTGGGCCGTTGAATCGTGCGGGCGGTGAAAGACGCCTCAACGTCGCTGTGACGCGGGCGCGTGAAAAACTGGTTGTTTTTGGTTCCCTGCGCGCTGAACAGATCGATCCGTCCAGAAGCGCTGCAGAAGGTGTACTGCATCTCCGGAAGTTCCTGACTTTTGCGGAGCACGGTGCAGGTGCACTTGCCGGTTTGCATCACGGGTCGGTCGGAGAAGAAGAAAGCCGCTTTGAACTCGAAGTCTCGGCATTGTTGCGTCAGCGCGGATGGGATGTTCGTCCCCAGATAGGTGTCTCCCGCTTTCGGATTGATCTTGGCGTGGTGGATCCGGACATGCCCGGAAGCTTTCTTGCGGGCGTCGAGTGCGATGGCGCCACTTACCATCGCAGTGCCACCGCGCGTGATCGCGACAGACTGCGTCAGGCCGTTCTGGAAAATCTTGGCTGGGTGATTTTCCGTGTTTGGTCGACTGATTGGTGGCTGAATGCGAACCGCGAGGTGGAACGTCTGGATCAAGCTCTGAAGCTGAGGTTGGAAGCCGTACGAGAAAGCCGACTTAGTCTTCCGGTCGAGGCGCCAGATATTGAGGTTCAGGAAGTGCCGGAGACTGAAAGCGCTCTCGTGGAAGAACCATCTCTCTATGCGGGGTTTGTCCCTCATGACACGAGTGCCATTGTGGCCGCTCCGTATATTCCGGAGGACGATAGTGAAGAGGCATTATCGGCACAGCCAGATGCGGCGCGTTTCACAGATGATGACTATCTGCCGGTTCTGCAGTCTCTGATTCAGCAGGCTCTTTGTGAGAAGGGGGTTCTGCATGAAACGGCCCTGATCCAGAAAATCGCGAGACAACATGGTTTCGCGCGGGCGGGACGACAGATCCGGGAGCGAGTTCTCACAGCCATCCCTGATGGCGTGGGAAAAACTACCGAAGACGCTGGAACGTTCTTTTGGGAAACAGAAGACGTTGTCTGCGATCCTGAGACCGTCTTGAAGCGAGACTCTGGGGAGAGTGTTGATCCTGCTCAACTTCCGATGTCGGTTCTTACGGCCCTAGCCAAAAAGCAGCAGGACCGGGGACTAGGAGAGGAAGAAGGTATCGGAGAGATGCGAAAAGCCTGCGGATTAGGGCGTATCGGGGCCACGAGCAGGCTGCGTTTCCACGACGCATGGCTTTCTGCGGCGGCAAATATAGAAAACTAAGGAAAAAGGGACGCCAGATGATTTTTCTGGCGTTTTTTTTTGATTTTTTTAGTTTTGTTTTGTGAATGGAAAGTGTGTGTAAGGGGGGAAAGTGCAGGAAATCTGTGGGTTAGTTGTGTGGATAAGTGTCGTATGATGATTGTTTGACAGTGATGTGTGGTGGCCGTATAAGCCCGTTCACCGACGCGGCGGGGCCTTCTTCGAGGGCTTGGCCGGGACGGATTGAGATGATGATCTTTGAAAATTGAATATGGAATTGGAAGGGATA
>NZ_JACRVZ010000055.1:0-579 GCF_018812145.1 Gluconobacter sp. P5E10
CTGAAGCTCAATACAAAAAAGCCAATGTTAGTAACAGTGGGGAACAAATACGAATTGACGAACATAAGCAAGAAGAAAGGCCATGTACTACTCTCAATGCTTTCTGGTCGATTTTCAACCCCAAGCCGGACATTTCCAAGCTTACTTTAAATAAGAAACCCACCAACCGCTCTGGAAATACTGGGAAAAGAAGCATTTCCCCTCACCAAAGGAGTGCTTCTCTACGCTCTTCTGCTCAGGTTGACTCGAATTTAAATTTAAATYCCAACATTAGCGCCATGCCCACTGTGGGGAATTTACCAGCAGCCCGCACACTTAGCCGGCCTGCTGCAAAGCGGGATTTATTTAATTCATCCTCCAAGAGCCCAAACGAGCATCCTATGAGTTTYTCGGAAGTGGTAGCTGGARCARGTCCAGTTTCTRTGGCACCCYCTAATCCGGCACCACTGACGAAAACYCCAGGMAAGMGGACAAATGGCGAACTGGACTCCTCCAGCTTTAAGACTCCCAACAAACGACTATGCGCTACATCAAACTTTGAAACTCCCAGCATTTTTCCTCCTCTTATCACACCTGTTT
>NZ_JACRVZ010000056.1:0-568 GCF_018812145.1 Gluconobacter sp. P5E10
CCTCGATTCTCATCAGAGCAAAGGAGGTTGGTAGGCAGCGCGCGAGCCCTTTTTAACAGAAAAAAAGTGTTCTCAGTGTAAAAAAGATGTCTGATTCTGCAGTTGCAACGTCCGCTTCCCCAGTGGCTGCCCCACCAGCGACAGTTGAGAAGAAAGTGGTCCAAAAAAAGGCATCTGGATCTGCTGGCACAAAGGCAAAGAAAGCCTCTGCGACGCCGTCACATCCGCCAACTCAGCAAATGGTGGACGCTTCCATTAAAAATTTAAAGGAACGTGGCGGTTCATCACTTCTGGCAATCAAAAAATATATCACTGCCACTTATAAATGCGACGCCCAAAAGTTAGCGCCATTCATCAAGAAGTACTTAAAATCGGCCGTGGTCAATGGAAAGCTTATYCAAACTAAGGGAAAGGGTGCATCTGGATCTTTCAAACTGTCGGCCTCTGCCAAGAAGGAAAAGGATCCGAAGGCAAAGTCGAAGGTTTTGTCTGCTGAGAAAAAAGTTCAAAGCAAGAAGGTAGCCTCTAAGAAGATTGGTGTCTCCYCCAAAAAAACTGCCGTTGGGGC
>NZ_JACRVZ010000057.1:0-561 GCF_018812145.1 Gluconobacter sp. P5E10
TGCATGCACCAGGTTGACATATCAAACGCATATTTAAACGGCAGACTTCAAGAAGAAGTGTATATGAGGCAACCACAAAACTTCATTGATGAGAAGCATCCAAACAAAGTATTAAAGCTTCAAAAGGCGATCTACGGACTTAAACAGTCTGGGCGTGTCTGGAATGACACATTGGACGAAGTTTTAAAGAGCATTGGTTTCAAGCGCAGCAAAAATRAGGCRTGCCTGTACGCAAAGCAGCAGCAGCAACAACACAGCTACATTGCAGTATATGTCGACGATCTAATCATCATCAGCTACTACGAGAACGAGATCAGCGCGATTAAGAGGAAGATCGCAAATAAATTCGACATACATGATGGCGGCCAACTAAATTATTTCCTTGGCATGGAAATCCAACGAGAAAGTACAAGAGGGTCGATTTCGCTATGCCAGAAGCAGTTCATCATAAACCTATTAGATGAATATGGCATGCAAAATTGTCGTCCCGCAGCTACGCCCTAGACCCTGGTTATAAGATGGGTTGTAGAAATGAGAATTGTGTCAAGGTAAATATAACAC
>NZ_JACRVZ010000058.1:0-376 GCF_018812145.1 Gluconobacter sp. P5E10
GAGGCAACGAGATCTGCTCGGTGACACTCCGGTCCCGAACCAGCACCTTCCGACTCAACGTCGTCCTGAAGATCGATCCCAGCCTAAGGATCCGGACACCCATCCGAGCTCTGAGCGACGCCGCCAGGGCCAAGTTTGACGGTGTTCGTCTCGCGGACGAGCGCTTYCACCGGCCGGCCTCCATCTCCCTCGTGTTGGGATCAGATGTATATGCCAATTTGATCCAACCGGGGTTCCTAAAAATTGAGGATGGGTTGCCCGTCGCGCAGAACACGGTGTTCGGATGGACCGTTTCTGGAACGTGCGCGAAATGAAGAGGACGATCCTGATGTCTAGCCGGCCAGGGATACCTTTGCCTACGCAAGGGGGGGGAGAA
>NZ_JACRVZ010000059.1:0-551 GCF_018812145.1 Gluconobacter sp. P5E10
AGCGAAGACTACGGCTGCCAAAAAGTAAATTGTGAAAAAGTGCAGTATTTGGTACATGTTCGCAATTAAAATTTTAGATTTATGATTTATAGATCTGAAATTTGTTTAAACAAGTCCTTTTCAGGGCTACAACGTTCCGTTGCAAGAGAAAAAAACTTTTATTTTCTTCCACTTATTTATTAGCTGACGTTCGCAGCAACAATAAAACGTTTCATGTCATGAATTACATTGCATGTTGGTCGCATTCAGTTTTCGTTCCCGATTTTTTTGTATTTATTTGAACATTACCCAATTACCCATATTGCGGGTAAATAAGTTTTATTTGTAAATTCATATTCGATGATTGGTGGTTGAAAAATGCATTTCTTTGGTATAACACATTGTGGCCCTGAAAAGGGCCGTTTTGGATTATTGTCCGCATTCGCAGGAGAAAATTATTTAGAGCTGGTGTACTTGGTGACAGCCTTGGTTCCCTCACTGACAGCATGCTTGGCCAACTCTCCAGGCAAAAGCAGGCGAACAGCCGTTTGGATCTCCCGACTGGTGATGGT
>NZ_JACRVZ010000060.1:0-551 GCF_018812145.1 Gluconobacter sp. P5E10
TTTTGAACACAGTTTGATTGGAAATTTTATTACGAGCTCAGTGAGGTATGACATTCCATATTCAGACCATTATTTTTTATGTTGTGGCAAAATAAATGATTATTTGATGACCGAAATTTGGAAAAACAGACTCTGCAAAATGTAGATATTTACAAACGAAATTTTCGTTATAACTTGGCTAAAAATGGTCACATAGATGTAAGAATAACTGTTTTGAGCAGCTAATTACCAGTGCTAACGATCCCTATTACTTTTTGAAGGATTTAGGAAACTAATTTTTGGATCAATTTTCGTATTTTCTGTATGGAGGGGGGTCATCAAAATTTGCAAAATATGGCCAAAAAATGTAATTTCCATTTTTGAACACAGTTTGATTGGAAATTTTATTACGAGCTCAGTGAGGTATGACATTCCATATTCAGACCATTATTTTTTATGTTGTGGCAAAATAAATGATTATTTGATGACCGAAATTTGGAAAAACAGACTCTGCAAAATGTAGATATTTACAAACGAAATTTTCGTTATAACTTGGCTAAAAATGGTCACAT
>NZ_JACRVZ010000061.1:0-550 GCF_018812145.1 Gluconobacter sp. P5E10
GTCTGAAACCATTTGTACAGTCTGTACAAATCCATGTTAGAAATACACATTCTATTTGAAAGAGTACGAACGACAGACATTTATTTTTAGTTTAACATATTTTTTGGGAGTCCCGACCAATAAAATTAAATACTTTTTGAAAATCTTCCTCCTTTTAAAAACTGAATGGTGGTCCTGAAAAGGACCGATTGCTTAATAGGGGTACACAGSATGTACACTTTTTAACCGCCAAATCCGTAGAGGGTGCGGCCTTGCCTCTTCAGAGCGTACACAACATCCATGGCTGTAACTGTCTTCCTCTTGGCGTGTTCCGTGTAGGTCACGGCATCACGAATTACGTTCTCCAAGAAAACCTTCAGAACGCCACGCGTTTCCTCGTATATGAGTCCAGATATGCGCTTCACACCGCCTCGACGGGCCAAACGGCGGATAGCAGGCTTCGTGATACCTTGGATGTTATCACGCAGCACTTTGCGATGACGCTTGGCGCCACCCTTTCCCAAGCCTTTGCCTCCTTTACCACGACCAGTCATTTTTCACTGTTCTATAC
>NZ_JACRVZ010000062.1:0-549 GCF_018812145.1 Gluconobacter sp. P5E10
CTTATATTCAGCACATAAGCATTAATGGCAATCCTCAACCCATCCTACCTCTTAAACTCGGAGATGTGAACATCCATCGTGATCTGGACGTACTCTCCATCACCTCAGATACTGAGTTTAGTCTGCACTGCAATGTTCAGTTTGATCTCTGTTGGTTCGAGGTGAGTGGTTGGTACTTTGGCAGGACAGCGGGATTACTGGGAACCTTGAACAACGAGCCCTACGACGAGTACACCATGTCCAGTGGCGTGATCTCCAATGAGACGCAGCTGTTCACGGATTCGTGGAGCCTGAAGCAGTGCAGGCAGAATAAGCTGGCTCAGACCCAAGAGGTCAGCCAGGAGGTCAGTGATGCCTGTACCAGCTTCTTCCGCACCGGTATACTGGCCACCTGTAGTGCAGTCCTCGATCCAACTCCTTTCTATGAAATGTGTATGGATTTGGGCATGAAGTCGCCGCCAATTCGAAAGGGACACCCGGCGGTGAAAGGAGCCTGTGCAGCAGCTTTAGCTTACATCGAGGCCTGTACAGCTCTGAAGGTTCCAATGC
>NZ_JACRVZ010000063.1:0-549 GCF_018812145.1 Gluconobacter sp. P5E10
ATTTCCCAGATCGAAATCCGGCAACATTGGTATATTGATTATTCTGGAACACTTTTCCAAATTTACCTTTTTAAAAGCTGTGAAAAAGTTCAACACTAAAGTGATCATCAGTATATTGCGGGATGAAATATTTTCATGTTTTGGTGTACCTGAAACAGTCGTGAGTGACAACGGAACTCAATTTACATACATTCGMTCTGACCAWCGCGAATGGGACGTGTTCCTCAGTAGCATCAACTGTTMTCTTCGTAACTCGATTCACCAATCTATTGGTATATCGCCTTATCAGGTTGTTTTCGGTAAACACATGATATCCCACGGTAATGACTACAAACTGYTGCGCAAACTTAATTTACTCACAGAAGGTGACGTAAMATTATYAAGAACTGACGAATTTCAAAGAATYCGCTCCAACATTGCCAAACATTTGAATAAGGCTTATGAGACAAACCAAAAGTCTTACAATCTCCGAGCAAGACCCCAATCTTTTGAGATTGGTCAAGAAGTTGTTAAAAGAAATTTCGTTCCAAGTAATGCAGCGAATAATTT
>NZ_JACRVZ010000064.1:0-546 GCF_018812145.1 Gluconobacter sp. P5E10
CACCTACGAGATGCAGGTCATGACATTCGGAGCAGCTTGCTCTCCTTGTGCAGTCAAMGCTTYGCAATATAGTAGTACGGATCCGCRAGCGGTTCTGGCGATAAAGGAGTAMYACTACGTGGACGACTATGTGGACAGTTTCATRAGCAAGGACGATGCAAATACACGCAAACGCAGGATTTGATTTGTGTCGGTTTTCCTCCAGTTCGGAAGATATGGTCAAAGCTCTGATCCCACAAGGATCCAACATCCAACACGAAAGTTAAATGGAGCGAATCTGAGGAGAAAGTATTGGGAATGTACTGGCAGCTGGCTACGGATGACTTCAAGTTCATCATCAAATACCATCGGGTACCCAGCAGTGTGATGGACGGGAAACGCGTCCCTACCAAGAGGGAGTTTCTAAGCCTTGTTATGTCCACATTCGATCCGATCGGGTTCTTGAGCTGCTACATGATAACCGCTAAACTGTTGATGCGAGAGATTTGGCAGAGGAGAGTCAAGTGGGATGAACCACTCACAGACGAATTGGCCGCAGCATTTGAG
>NZ_JACRVZ010000007.1:0-110696 GCF_018812145.1 Gluconobacter sp. P5E10
ATCTTCAGTCTGCCATCGCAACGCTCGGCATTTCCGATGACCTGGCGCGGCATATTGCACCCCTCGGCTGGGAGCATATCTCTCTGACAGGGGACTATCGCTGGAATGTCGATGAGCAGCCCGAAGCGGGCGCGTTACGTCCGCTTCGGGTGCCTGCATCCCTGCTTGTCGCTTGAACCCCAATGCTGGCGGTTCTGTAGGTGTTCACCCTAAGCGTACGTAAAATACACTTTCGTGTCGTGACCCCATACAGATCGGTGACCGTCACCGGCCGGATGTCGCCAAGAGCCCGCGAGAACGTCTCGGCCTCCCGGAGAGAGCCCTCCGATACGGCCGTCCAGCAGCGATGAACATGCCGGCTTTCGGCAACATAGGACGTAAAGCCTGTCATGGCCGAGGATCCACGCGGCATGGCGTTGATATGCTCGTCGGACGTCACACCCTGCGCCGCATCAACTGTCATAGCGTGACCAAAGCCCAGACGGATGCGTCCGGTCTTCGGGTCGGCCAGCCGGGTCCAGGGCACGAGCCCTTCCCGTCCCTTTGCGTTCTGTAGAACCAGTCCCTCATCAGACCAGCCCCTGACGGTCGTGAAGTCACCATTCGAGCCAAGATCACGCCAGCGGCGCCCATGGGGGGTGTCCACCCGGACGCTGGTTTTTGCAAACAGCCGAACCCTGTCACCGACTGCGAGAGGCAGCTCATAGGTGACGCCACGCTGATCGATGGCGGCCTTGACGATCTCCGCCTGACCGATCTCGCCACGCTTGCGCAGCCGGTCGCGGACGGCACGGCTAAGATCCATAACGTCTTCGTTCGTCGGCGCAGACATGGTGATGCCCCGTTGCGATCCGGCCTGGGCCAGCATGTCGCGGCGTCGAAGATACAGGTCAGCGATCTGCTCGACGACCTGATCATGATCGCCGCCCACAAGTCGGATGGTGCCGTCCTTGCGCTTCATGTCGATTGCTTCACGCGCCCGCGCAATATCGGCTTTCTTCTGCTCGTCCTCAGTCTGGCTCAGATCGCGGCCGGGACTACGGAACATGCTGGCGATCTGCCGACCGCGCGCGGACTTCTGGCGGATTGTGCTCAACAGCTCCGGACGCGCTTCTTTGGGCATGACACGCAAAAGCAGTTCAACAGCATCACCGGCCTCGATCGCCTGGGCCTGTTCGCGGTCGCCCACCACCCGGAGGGCAAAGCCCTTCTCCTGCTGAAGCTGGAGGATCTCGAGCAGCTGACGCGGGGAGACCTGACTGACTTCATCAAGAACCAGAACGGACTGCCGATCGAGGACGATCTTTCCCTGCGCAAGGCCGTCCAACAGAGGTGTCATCGCGTAGGTCTGGGAAATGCCCGCATCCTTCAGCGCATCGGCCTGACGCCAGGCAATGGCCGCGCCAATGACGGTGCGGCCATCCTCCTGCCAGGCATCGACCAGAGGCTTGAGAAGCGTCGTTTTGCCGGAGCCGGCGACACCAATCAGGAAGCCCAGTCCGCCCGCCTGACCAAGCGCATTGATGGCTGCAAGCTGCGCAGCGCCGTGTGCCGGTTCGCGTGTGAAGTCGAGACCCGACCGGGCAACGGCAGCGGAAATCTGCTCGTCACTGAGCGCGCCGTCCCGCGTCCGCGCAGACAGGCCGGCAAGACGGGCCATGTCCTTTTCAAGGGCGATCTGGGCACTTGTCGCGACCCGGAGGCGGCCATCCTGCTCGCGCTCAAGGAAGCGGACCTGTTGGCCGTCGATCTCAATGCCGCGCTCCTGGATCAGATCGGCAATCCGCTCGATGTCCCGCATGTCTTCAATGCCAGCCGCAATGAGACCCCGTGCGGCATGGGTCCGGAACGTGTCCCGGTCGAGAACAGCAGCTGTCCGAAACTCCTCAGCCAATTTCTTAGCCGCAATCGCATAGGCCTGCTCGTAGCGCTCAGCGCGCCCTAATGGCTGGACCTTCTCATTGGTCAGGACAGTATCGTGATACCACCCGATTTCGTGAGCCTGCTCAAGCCAGAACTCCCTGTCGTTGCTGCCATTGTACTTCTTTGAGCGGTAAGCGAGATTTGCGTTGTGAAGGATTGAAAACTTCCGCTCGGCCGACAAATCGTTCCAGTCCAGGCCCTGCCGTTTGGCATAGGCTTTTCCCATTTTCTCCGCCTGGGAATGCCGCTTTGAAAAAAGCTCACAGGCTTCTCGCGGCACACTATCAATCGCGATTGCGCGGCCACTCTCGTCGACGTGTACCGCGATACCGAGCTTGCGAAGTTCGCTTGCAAGTTCCGCCTGAAAATACGCCCCGAACATGAAAGACGTCGCACTGGTAATGCGAGCACTGTCCAGCGAACCCAAATGGCCGCTTTCGGTCGCTACGGCATTCAAAAGCAGATTGTGAATATGCGCCTGTGGGTCCCCCGGCACCGGAACTTCCACCGCCGCCGTGGGGCCTTTTGCGCCATCCTGAATCTTCATGACCGGTCGTGCCGTGTAGTGCCGGAACGATACCCACGCGACTTCCCCCCGTTCCAGCGTGGCTGTCTTTCCTGACCCTCTGCGCGCCACGCCAACCTCTTTGGCAATAAACGCCATAGCCTTGTCGTTGGCCTTGTGAATTGCGCTCCAGATGAGCGCCCGCTCGGCATCCGTCGACGCAAATTCAGCGGCAAGCGTCACTGATTTATCGGGTGACGCTGTGAAGTCGATGGCCGAGTGCTCACGCTTCCGGCCTGTGTTGGCCCATTTTTCACCTGTGTCAGCGCGCTTCGCTTCGAACAGATTGGCCAGCGCCTGGTCTGTCGGCACCTTCATGACGTCAATGCCTAGCGCATCAGCGATCCGGGGGCCCATATCTGGCGACCACATTCCCCGCCCATCACGTCCGGTATAGTAGGTTGTCAGCCGGTCACCGTTTTCACGGGTCGGATCACTCCGTTCCCGTTCAAAGCGGGCATCCTTCTCCGGCTCGGACTGATTCTCTCTCAGATAAGCGACGATCAGCTTACCGGCACCTGCCGCAGAAATCTTCCGGTAAGTGATCATCTTCCAGCCGGTGCAGAGAAGGTGGAAGCTTCAAGCCGGCCAAGCTGCGCCGAGATTGTCTCAAGGGCGGCACCCTGCTGTTCCATGGCCTGAGCCATGCGCGCGACGACCTCGACCAGGCCCTCGCCTTCTTCTGCTTTCTCTGGAGGGCTGACCATCTGGTGGATTTGGGCGAGCGTCTCCCCGATCTGATCCAGCCGTTGCAAAACGAGGAGTTGAAACGGCGCTTCGCGATCTACCGGTTGCGGGAGGTCAAATACGTTTTCGTCTGGCATGCATCGTCTCCGTGGGCAAAGGAGACATTTTGCTCGAGGTGGTTGTGAGTGCTCGCCGACAAAAACTGTCGCTCCGAGCCCACATCGTCTCAGAGACTATCTGCCTAGCCGTCGCATCCCACCAGGAGCGCAATCTGACGTCTGATGGCAGCAAGCTGATCAGATCTCACTTTGCTGCCTGTCACGGTGACACGTTGCTTGGATGTGGTGGTGAGCAGAGCACTGACCGCCCAACAGGGTTTAGAACAACCGTTCTCGGATGTTGGGTCGATCCGTACTGCCAGATCCGGAATGACGAGGTTCTCATCGTCGGTCAGCGGCACAAGCATCACGTTCGGCCACTCAGGCGGAAAGAGGTCGTCTTCGACAACAACAGCCGGCCGACGCTTGTTGGGCTCCTTCGGCAGCGCATCTCCACGCCAGTCTGCCAGCACAATTTCTCCAGGCGAGAAGATCGCTGCCATGGCGACCGGCCGATCAGGAGCCATGGGTTCCGCCAGCCTCTTCAAAAAGCGCCTGGGCGGAAGGCGTCGCAGCGACGTAGCGGGCAACACGCGCACTGTCCCTGCGGATACGGTCTCGGCGCGCACTCTTTGCCCCTGTCTCCAGAAGATCACGGATGAGTTGGCTCAGAGGAATACCGCGTGCTGTTGCTTCCTGCTCCAGGTCGGTGCGCAACCGCTCGTCCAGACGGATCGAAAGGGGGGATGCCATGACACACTCCATACATTCAGAACGTCATTAATGTAGCGCACTGTCGTAGTGCAGAACAACATATTTGGCAGAGCAGAATGCGATGAGAGGTCTTCAGCCCGGGTCAAACCCTGCCCCGCCGGATGCAACACCCGCAGGGTGGCGCGAAGCGCAAACTGAAAGTTTGCATTTGTGTATGGAAAAAGAAAAACTTTGTAGCTTTCTTGTAGTCGTTAGTAGTCGACGCGTAGCTCTTACGTAGTCGATTGTAGTCGATTGGTAGTCGTGTTAGGGTGCCCCTTAGAGATGCGCAGCAGCCGCACAACGGCCACGGGAGGCACCACATGGCAGCGACAGGTATCGGGATCAGCGGGGCCATTGGCGCGCTTGAAAACGTGTCTGGAGCGATGTCGCTGCGCGTGTGGATGGAAGCGAACCGCGAAGAGCTACTGCGGGCATGGAACGGGCGTCGTTTGAACTGGCAGGCCTTGTGCGCATGGTTCAAAGACGTTGGATTAACCAATGCTGATGGGCAGGCACCGACTGTACGATGTGCCAAAATGACGTGGTATCGGGCAGGCAAGACATTGGCTGCCCGAAAGGACCGTGCAGTGGCAGAGGCGAACGGTCCTTCTCGTGATCAAGCGGCTCGCAGAACTGTCGCACCGACAGACAAAGCGCGGTCTGGCCCCTCTGATGAAGAGATCCTTGCCCTCATGGCTGAAGCCGATAATGAGGAGCGTCTCAACAGGGAGCGTCGTGAGCGGATCGCAGGCTATGAGGCACAGCGCAGAACCACGGCGGAGTCCAAAGGGAATGGCGTTCAGTCAGAGGTACCCGTCGAGGCCGCCCAGTCCGAACCTGCACCTCTAGAAACCGCCACCCGACCCCGGATCAAAATCGGGCAGATCGCCAACCATGTGACGATGCTCAAGCAGGCTCCCCGCTATGGTGCGGACAGGGACAAGCCACTCCCGCCGCCTTATGTCGGGCCTCGGCCTGATGGAATGCCGGAATATCTGCCGCTCGATGCCCTCATGCCTCTCGATGCGACGGGGCGTCAGCCCGATGGTCGCATCGATTATGAGGCGCTACCGGGACTGCCACGACGCTCGTTTTTTGAAAGTGAGCGCGAATGGGCCAAGGCGTGTATCCCGATGGTTGAGGCAGTCCCGCATGAAGATCGCTCTATCGTCCTGAAAGCCCTCCTTATGCGGTCCCGTGATCGCATGAAAAGCCTATACTGAGCGCTCTTGCTCGCACTCACATACGGTGTCCGCATACTGAAGGTCTCTCCTCACTGAGCTGGAGAAGGCATTGAAAGTAAGGACCTGTCATGAGTGAAAAGCCTATCCCCTCCAAGTCACCCCGTTCGCCTTCTGCTGCGGTCAAAGCGGGTCGCGGCAATCTCGGAGGATCTACGGCCGAGGCGGCGCTCGCGGAGCGCGCCATTATGCAGGGGCGCCCGCCTCTTCTTGCAGACGGTGACGCCCGCAATCCCGGGCTCTCGGCGTTTAAATCGGTCTATGAGCGCTTTGGTTTGAGCCGCCCCCTGAGCGAAGAAGCCTCCGTGCTGAAAGAGTGGTTTTCCGAGGCATTCGGAATGGCCGCCGAGCAGAAGAAATCGCTTCTGGTCGATGTCGGCGGTGGCGACCGCACTTTTGAACTCTGGGCAAAAGAAGAAGGCATCATTTCTCTTGCTGAGAGTATTGGCCTCGAAGTGACTGGGCTCTTCATGTGTGGCCCGCAAGTGGGCGATCTCGATTACATCAAGCGGCTCTGGGAGAGCGAGCTCTTCCGCCCGAAAAGAGCTCTTCTGGTGTTTAACGACTGGTCGGTTCCAGTCGGACATGACCCAGACCGCGCATTTGGGAATCTCACGGAGAATCCCTTTTTCGCCCAGATGTCTGACTGCAAGCTTGGCTTCCTTCGCATTCCTAAGTTGAGCATTCTCCCCGCTATCATCGAGAGTGGGCTCTCCTTCCAGCAGGTCATGGAGAGTGCGCCGCGCCCCTGCGGAACGCCATTCGACGTTCTGCGTCGTGCACAGGTCAAGCGCTGGTTTGACCTGATCGAAAGCAACATTGTCGCCGAAAAGGTTGAAAGCTGGCTCCCATGAGTGACACTGAGACGCCTCTTTCTACCCTGCACGCGTTAAAGGACGCGGGCCGTCTGATGGAGGAAGCGGCCCGACTGGAAGGGATGGACCAGTATTCTCCATTCGGGAAATGGGTTTCCGCAACCCGGGCCACCATGGATGCCTTTGCGCAACTTGCCCTGTCATGCGCCTCTGAAATGCGGGATTTCAGGGGAGAGGCCCGCGGCATTATCGAGATGGCCAAGCAGGAACAAAGCACTCTGCGGGACCAGTACATCGAAAGCCGTCGGCAGATTGAAAAGATGGGGGAAGTCGCGGAGCGGAATATCGAGAAACAGGAACTGTTTCGAGACCGCGAATTACAGGCCACTCTCGGGCGGATTGTCTCTGGTGTGACGTCGGAACTTCGCGACAAGGTTTTCGATCAGTTACGGACAGAGATTCCGACGCATGAGCGCCAGTTTTACAAGGAAGCGCGATGGCGCGCCTATGTACGGATGGCGCTGGCCGGTGCGGTCCTTATCGGTCTCGGCTTTGCCTCTGGTTACACGTATGACGGTTATGCAGCGCAGGTCGGACGTTATTGCGAGGAGCATCAGGCGTTCGACACGAAGGGCGCATCATGGTGTCAGATCGTCCCGCCGCCGATCCTGCCGAAGTCCTGAGCAGGCTCTTGCGTACCCGCTCCAGGGCGAAGCCCTGACGCAACATACGTCACAGCCGCGCCTGCGCGGTTGTGTCCATTTTGGCGCGGTCTGACCGGACAACAAAAAAGGCGGCTCCCCAGGGAGCCGCCTTTTGCGCGTGTGGATCTGGCCGAGGCCGATCAGGCGAGGCCGTTCGACGCGGCCCGGATCTCGTCAGGGGTGGCACCAGCGGCGCGCGCCTCTTCTGCGGCCTTCTCGATGCTGGAATCGAAGCGGGTATTTTCCAGAAACGTCATGAGGGCGTCCGCGATGGCGAAGCCCCGCGCAAGGTGCTCCAGCCGTCTCAGGGGGAGGCTCTTGGCGCTGGCGTCGGGAACATAGGGGGCGAGTGCGTGAGACATGGGACAGGCTCCACGACCGGGCAGGGCCGGTCGCTCTTCGATGTGCAAAAAAACAGGAAGAGGCCGCGCCCTTTGGGCGCGGCGGGCTTGCCTTAGAAGCCCATGGCGTCCGCCTGAACGGCGGCAACGTCACGGGAGAGGCTGCGGCCATTGTCGCGGGTGTAAGGCTTCCAAGCCTGACCCATGAGTTCTTCATAGGCAGCGCATGCGCCAGAAGCGACGCAGGCCAGCGCGTATGCCTTCGCGCCGTTCTCGGCGGCAATACGGCGCAGGCCGTCCACGCGGTTTTCTCCACCGTCCACGCCCAAGCGGTCTTCGTCGCGGTCGGCGTTCTTGAAACTGTCAGCCGCGTCAATGGCAATCATACGGCGGTTTTCGTAGAAGTTCGCGGCGCCATAGGCGGAACGGATGAGGCCATCCACCACGCGGTCAAGGTGCATCCGCAGACCGTTGAAATTCTGCTCGCCCCGAATGTGGGTCACGAGGATGGGAAACATCAGTTCGTATTGCTCGCGCACCATGTTGGACCCTGCCCCGGTCAGCTCGTCAACGTCACCCGCTTCGACACCGAACGCGGGCACGATTTTTGACATCTGGTCGTCAGAGGGAACAAGACGGAGAATGTCGGCCAGAGACGGCGCGGCAAGAGCCTTGGTGCGGCGTTGTGCTTCACTGAAGCGGCGAACAGCGGCGGGGGAATAGTTGCCCTGAGAAGCGTTCTGGGACATTGTGTTGGATGCGTCGGACATGAAAAGAACCTTTCTAGTCTAGCGAAGTCCCGTTCGGTGCTCGTAACACCGTTCGGGGCGCTTTGTCTTGAGGGCCAACCCCTCTCGACAAGTAAAAGATAGCCTTTCCGGCCGTTCATGACAAGAGAAAAAGCACAAAAAACCGCCATAAAACGCGCTTTATTTTTGCATGACAAGTAAAAAGATTACTTGATTACTTTATGAAGACCTGTCGTTTTCCTAGACCCATCCTGCCCGTGCGGCGAGCACATTGACGGCGACGAGAGTGGAACGACAGTGGCGTTTTCCTGAGCCCATCCTGCCACCGGCCAAGACGGTCGACGGGACAGGCCGTCAAGCCCGGAGCGTCCTGAGCAAGGGTGGCTGGCCTGCGGCTGATGCGGGGTCGCGTGCGGCCCTGCAGCAGACGCGGGCCTGACACCTGAAGCCGAGGGTCGCGCAGAGGCTTTACGGACTGGCACGGCGACTGTCAGACTGAACGCTGGATGCGAGGACGCTGTCGTGGAACGGCCCTCCCGGGCGGTCCTTCAGGACCGTTCGGGAGGGACGAGGAGCCGTCTCACGGTCGAACGTGCCAGACCAGAACCGTCCGTTCATGGAAAAGGATGCGGGTGAACCGTTACCCGGACGGGCCGAGACGCAGGGGCCAGACGCCCGGTTGAGGGCGGCTGGACGCTGTGGCTCGGTCGAACTTGGCGACGCAGGAGCCTAGTGAGATAGAGTGAACGAACCCTTCAGGGCCGCCCCCAATCCTCTTTTGCTTTCTTTGCTCACTGCCCTGATTTTTTCCCGGAAGAGTCCCGGGTCAGAAAGAACACCACAAAACCCACGGCAAGCACCAGCAGGCCTCCCCGGATTGGATGCAGAAAGCCCTGCCAGATCAGGAGTAGAATGGCGACCTGAATGATCAGCGCACCGATGCGAATGACGGTTTGTCGTGACATGGGGCCAGTCTAGTCTTTTTCGCTGTCCTGGCGCAGCCCCCCTGTGGGGGGCGAGCATTGGGGGCATCAAAGCTCGCGCCGACGAGGCGCGTCCGCCTGACTAAACCGGGTGAGCGGACAAAAAAAGCGGCCCGGAGGCCGCCTGTCGGTGTCACTGATGGGACGTTCGCAACTTTGCGAGCCGGGTGGCAATCGGTCCGATCGCAAGGCCCAGACCGATGGTGAAAACAGCGGCAGGAAGAAGAATAAACAGGATACTCTGGGTCACGTTATCCATTGGTTTTCGCCTCCGTCTTGTCCTCAGGATAGGGGATATAGGCCAGAAAAGTCAAAGAAATTGCCTCAAGCGCCGCACCCAGAAAAAAACAGGTGACGGCACGCATGGGGGTCAACGGTCCTGTCCCGGATATGAGTGGGGTCACGATGCCGAGCCCCCACGCGCTGAGGGCGAATGTCTGAAGGACGCTGGCAATCGCCTTGTAGCGGTCTTCCTTGTGTTTGGAGCGCTGCGGCGGGGGCAGCAGCGCCATGAGGCGGTCTTTGTTCATCTGGYGCAACGCTCCTTTTTCCCGGAATCAAAACGGCACGTCATCGTCAAGATCGTTCCCGCCCGGTGCGTCCCAGCCCGCATTGCGGTTTCCGTTGCCAGACGATCCCCCGGACCGGCCGCCATTGCTTCCACCAGCAAAGCCGCCCTCGCCTTCATCGCTGTTGCCCCTGTTGCTGTCGATCAGCACCAGCTCACCCCTGAAACGGTCAATGACAACCTCTGTGGTGTAGTGCTCCTGACCGCCCTGATCGGTCCATTTGCGGGTGCGGAGTTCACCTTCGATATAGACCTTGCGGCCTTTGCGGAGAAAGCGTTCCGCTACGTCACCAGCCCGCTCATTGAAGATGACGACCCGGTGCCATTCGGTGCGYTCACGACGCTCCCCGCTCTGGCGGTCGTTCCAAGTATCAGACGTGGCGAGTGTAAAGCTCACGATCTTGGAACCGGACTGCGTATGACGGACTTCGGGGTCTTTACCAAGGTTGCCAACGAGAATGACTTTGTTAACAGAACCGGCCATGAGAACCTCCAAGAATTAAGGAACGTATCAACTGGACTGTTTCGGCGTTATTGCCTCCGTCCATGAATATATATTATGTTTTTACTTACTTGCAGTCAACAAAAAACCGCAGAAAACCGCCATTTTTGAGAAAATAAAGCCTCCGAAACTCACGATTTACTTGTTGAATACTGAAAGGATATTTGATGTTTTCCTAGACCCGTCCTGCCCGTGCGGCGAGCACACTGACGGCGACGAAAGGGGAATGGAGGTGGCGTTTTCCTGAGCCCATCCTGCCACCGGCCAAGACGGGCGACGGGACAGGCCGTCAAGCCCGGAGCGTCCTGAGCAAGGGGACTGGTTTGCGTCTGATGCGGGGTCGCGTGCGGCCCTGCAGCAGATGCGGGCCTGACACCTGAAGCCGAGGGATGTGCAGTGGCTTTACGGACTGGCACGACGACTGTCAGACTGAACGCTGGATGCGAGGCCACCTTCATGGAACGTGCCTCCCCGGACGGTCCAAAGGACTGGCCGGGGAGGTTGAGGAGCCGTCTCACGAACAGATCCCCCAGACCAGGACCGCCCGTTCATGGAAAAGGATGCGGGTAAGCCGTACCCGAAAGGGCCAGACCCGATGTCCAGACGCCCGGTTGAGGGCGACTGGACATCGGGGCTAGGCGGAGCTTGGCGACGAAGGAGCCTAGCGCAGTAGGGCGAACGAACCCGTCAGGGCCGCCCCGATCCTCTTTTCGCCTCCCCTTCACATCACCCACGGGTCAGTCTCGAAGAAAGAAAACACTCTATCCCCTCTCTCCCCCTCTGCTTTCTTCAATCTCCTCCTCAGCACCTTCCGCTCCTGGCGCGCTTTCCTCCTTTTCTTTTCGCTTGCCTTCCACCAGCCCCGCAGGACATCACGCAGTTCCGGGCACTGTGCGCTGATCTGCCCATAGGACTGACGCCGGAACCGGGCGACGCCACCGAAGCGGTCGATCCCGGTCAGCAGGGTGCTCCTGCCGATCTCCGGATAGAAGATCACGCCAACGCCATCCTGCGCATCTGGTGTTGAGGGCAATCGAAGGAAAAGGGTAGCGAAGCCGTCCGTTGTCTCAACCCATCGCGGCACCGGTTCTGCCAGTTGGCGCAAAGGCATCAGGTCAAAGTGGGGACAGTTCTCGGCTATGGCAGTCGCGAGAGGCGGAGACCTGTGCCAGAAGCTGGCGCTACATCCCGGCCAGTCTTTTGTGGCGTCAGTCGGAAAGAGAATTCCGAAGACTGTGATGAGATCCGCTTCATAGACAAGCTCGCCGCCCTGCCATTTGGCAAAGGCCGGATCATCGAAGCAGTCGAAATACTCCATTCCCCGGATGCTGACGTCTGGATATTCGTCAGACAACCCCAGCCCATGACCAAGAAATGAGGTCCCGATCCCGCTTTCGAGGGTCATCACGAGTGTTGTCTCATCCTCCCACGTCATGTGTTCGGGTGCGCAGGTCCGGTAGGCGCGCTCTCTGGCGATCTGGCGCAAACGGTCCTGTGGGCCGGTGAGCGTGAAGACTGTTATGACGGGAGTAGCCANCCGGATCATCGAAGCAGTCGAAATACTCCATTCCCCGGATGCTGACGTCTGGATATTCGTCAGACAACCCCAGCCCATGACCAAGAAATGAGGTCCCGATCCCGCTTTCGAGGGTCATCACGAGTGTTGTCTCATCCTCCCACGTCATGTGTTCGGGTGCGCAGGTCCGGTAGGCGCGCTCTCTGGCGATCTGGCGCAAACGGTCCTGTGGGCCGGTGAGCGTGAAGACTGTTATGACGGGAGTAGCCATGGAGAACATCCTTTTTCATTTTCTGGATGCTTTCCTGCGGGCGCAGACGGCTGGCCGGGACAATGGCGCGCCCTCAGGGCGCGGGCCGCGTGCGGCCGGACCATTGTGGCGGTCGGACGGCCTGTGGCGATCTTCTCTCTCTTTACCTCGGCTCGTCTCTGTTCTGTCTCCCCAACATGTCATTCGTAAGCGCCCGGAGATGACATGCTGCGATCCTGCGTGACATGCTGACGCGCATGATCGATGGTTATCCAGCCGCACGTCCCAGCGAACTGCTTCCGTTTCCCCAAAGCGCCAGCGGCTGATTGGGGGGGGTAAACGGAATGTCAGTTATCGGGAAGCGATAGTCGAAAGTAGCCATTCGCAACACTCAGATTCATGACGCCTACCGACCCAACTCACGCCGTTGACCCTTACTGGGATCAACGGCCGGCATCCAGGAAAAGCCGCCGTTCAATGCCATCCGAACTGCAGGCCGGAAGCGTCAATCCTCCAATCCCCAGTTCCGATGAGATCAGTCGCACAATGTCGAACGCTCCTTCGCGCTTCGCATCTGCGCCGTCACGGTGTTTTCTTACACCCCAGCGAGGACGCTCAGATCGCCATTTCGCCAGACATTGTCGACGACCACCCGCCGAATAACCCAGACGTCGCGATTGCGGGACAGGTCGACGTCGTAGCGATTTTTCATCATGTAATGCCGCGAATGATCGTCCTGCATTACATGCTGCGCCTCGACCAGTGCCTCCATTCTTGCGGTATCGCCCTCCAGCCACACGCGCGGATTGCTGACCGTATGGGTCGTGTCGATCCCGGCGAGCGACGCGGACAGCGCCGAGACCAGCGTATCGCGCCCTTGCAGCACGGGATATTCGAAGCCCGCTTTCGCCGCCGCCGGCCTGAAATCGGAGATCGCGTCTTCCGCTAGGGACGACGCCAGCAGATCCTGATCGCGTAGATCGATGCCCGCAGCATAGCGATAAAGCGCATCGATCACGGCGAGAGTCTCGGCGATGGGGGAATTGGAAGTCATTGTAATATCCTCGGAACCGGGTGAGGTGGGAGCGTGGGTCAGTTAGGGACGCTTGAGATGCTGGTATCCGCGATCGTCTCTGCGAAACCGCTGCCGAACAGGCCGGCAGGTGTCTGGAACCCGGGTCGAGTTTCGCCCGCGAGCACCAGCCGTGCAGCCTCGGCTGCCGCCATCGGCGTGAAGGTGTAGCCATTGACCGTCTCGAGGCGATGCAGCGTCACCGTGCCGTCGGCTGCGGTCACTTCCGCCACGGCGGCGTAGCGATTGGCCGCGCGCTCGGCTTCCGTGGGGCCGTCGGGAAGCGCCGACAGATCGCCGCCGGGAAACGCATCGCCGGCAACGTGCACAAAAGTTGCGATATTGGGCACCTTCGTCTCTCGCCAGATCGTGATCAGGTCGGGCAAGGTCAGCGGAAAGGAGGCGGCCAGGCCGCTGCCGAAGTCGAACTCGTGCAGTGCCGTGGTGTTGCTCGGGACGAGAGCGCCGTCTGCCCGCACAAGGAGGTCCACGGTCACATTCTCAGCAGCGCTGATAGCCGAACCGCGCGACATCGCGCCGGAGACCATGAGCGCGATGCGGATGCGTACCGGCTCTGACACAGTCTCGATCGCCCGCGCCGCCAAGCAGCCGAGCATCGCGACGCTGCCGCCGCTCCCCGGCAAGAGCATGACGCCACGCGCGGCCGCTTCTTCGTCGAGCTTCTCGGCGAGCCGATAACTGTCCAGTTCGGCTGCGATGTCGAGGTAATGAACACCGTTGCGGATCGCCGCACGCATCAATGGCTCGGCAGTGCGCAGGAAGGGGCCAGCGCAATTGAGCAGGACCGTTACGCCCGAAAGCGCTGCATCCGTAGCCGCCTGGTCGTCGAGGGTGAAGGCTCGCGTCTCACCGTTCAGCCCAGCCAACGCCGCGGTATCACGACCGGCAAGGAGCGGATCGAGCCCGGCTGCCTTCGCATAGCCGGTTGCGAGGCGCGCGGTGTAGCCAGTAGCGCCGTAGATCATGAGCCGGCTCACGACGCATGCTGCCAGCTCTTGAACACGAATTCGAGGCTGTAGCCATCGGGATCGAGCACGTTCGCGGCATAATAACGGAGATCATAATGGAGCCGCGCACCGGGTGCTCCCATGCCTCCGCCTATCGCTTCGGTAGCACCGGCGGCGATCGCTGTGGCATAGGCTACATCAACCTGTTCCCGCGAATCCGCGACGAAGCCGATATGGGCAGCCCGTCCTTCGACCACGCCCTGTCGCAGCCAGAAGAAGATGCGCCCCTTGCAGCCAAAGCCCTTGAGATCGGGGTGGCCGGGAGGAGCGTCCTTGCCATCGTAATCGACGCGATCAGTGATGCCGAGCGGCGCGAGTGCTCGCGTGTAGAAGGCGATGGAGCGGTCGAGGTCGGCAACAGATAGGAAGACGTGATCGAGCATTTCTGATCTCCAGTTCAGATGAGGTAACCGCCGGCGACTTCGATCGTCTGCGCATTGATCCAGCGGTTGGTGTCCGACAGCAGGCTGGCAATGACGTAGCCCACGTCGTCAGGCTCCCCGATCCGCCCAAGCGCGGCAGCCTTGCCGCCATTCGCTTCAATCGCTTGCACCACCTCGACCGCCTGCTCCGAATTGCGGTTATAAGTGAGGATGACGCCCTGACCCTGACCCTGACCCTGCGCCGCGCAAGCGATGGCGGTGGTGCGACCGAGGCCTCGGCTACCGCCGGTGATGATGGTGATTTTCATGGGGCGTTCTCCGCTTTTTTTTCGTGTGGTTTGGAGATAGTTGTTCGACCCGTTCGCGGCTGCGCCTGATCCTCCCTCGATTTTGCCTATTCCTGCTTTGCGTTTGCCGCGGCCACACGAGAGGCGCACAAGAGGCACATGGAAAAACAGCTTGTAGAACTGCGTCACCTTGCCTCAAACGCCCAGAACAGGCGTACCGAGACCGGTATCCCGCGCGTGGCGATGGTGCAGGGAGCGATACCAGAGCACGAATTGGCAGCGGTCTATGATCCGATGATCAACCTCATCCTGACCGGCAGCAAGGCGATGACGATCGGCGAACGGACAATGCGATACGATTCGGCTAGCTATTTCGTGATGTCGCTGGATCTGCCCGCCGTTGGCGAGGTGTGTCCGGATTCTGTCGGCAATCCCTATCTGGCCGTCAGCCTCACGATCGACCCGCAGATGGTAGGCATGATGCTTGCCGATCTCGGCCATAGCGCCCCGCCGCAGTGTTCGAGTGGGTTCTCGGTAGCGTCGGTGACGCCCGAGTTACTCGATGCGTGGCTGCGCATGCTGCGACTGATCGATAATCCGACCGATATTGCTGCGCTAGCTCCGGCCTACGAACGCGAGATCCTGTATCGGGTGTTCCAGGGGCCGCATGGCGCAATGCTGCGCGACATCGCCTCGCCCGACACCGCCCTGTCGCGAGTCCGGCTCGCCATCCAGTGGATACGCATGAACTTCAAGGTGCCGTTGCGGGTGGAGGCTCTTGCCGAGATCGCCGCAATGAGCACCTCAGCCTTTCATCGCCACTTCAAGGCTGCAACGGCGATGAGCCCGCTGCAATTTCAGAAACGTATCCGCCTGCTTCAGTCGCGAATGCTGCTGATCGCCAGTGCACAAAGCACCGCAGCAGTGGCTTATGAGGTGGGGTATGAAAGCCAGTCCCAGTTCACCCGGGAATATACACGCTTCTTCGGTCAGTCTCCCGCAAGGGACGTGCGTCGGGTTCAGCGCGAGCTACGCAACGGCTTGGCCTGACGGTCACTTGTGACCGTGACAATGTCGGCTTTCGGGCAACCACCATTACCGCTTTGATGTCTGCCTTGAGGGCGACTGCGGCCTGTCTGCTCCTGCATCACTGAGCAGACAGACGGATCAGGGGGGGGAAAGCAGAATGTCGGCTTTTAGTCTCTCAATGCCTGTAATCCGACATTGAGAGATGCTCATTCGTAATTAAAGAAAAGGATAGTCAGTATAGCCTTTCTCGGTTCCGCCGAAGAAAGTGTTTCGGTCTGCCTCGTTCAGCGGGGCATCTACCTTCAGGCGGGCCAAGAAGTCCGGGTTGGCGAGGATCATCTGGCCGTAGGCTTCCATGTCGGCGAGGCCGCTGGCGACGTCTTTCCCGATGTCCTCGCGCGGCCGACCGGGACGGTTGAGGATCAGCTTGCGCGTCCAGAGTTGCCGGATATCGGACAGAAGCTGTTCATTGCCCTGATGCATGATGTGAACATACGACAGATGGAGTTTATCCAGTTCACCAATCAGATAGCGATACAGGTCCGGCCCCTCTGCGCCCTCATCAATGCCCCAGAGGCTGGTGCCAGGTGAGAAGCGGATGGCTGTCCGGTCCGCACCGATTTCGTCGGCAATCGCTGTGGCTACCTCGATCGCGAAGCGCGCACGGTTTTCGATCGATCCGCCATAGTCATCAGTCCGTGTATTGGCGCTGGGAGCAAAGAACTGTTGAATCAGGTAGGCGTTGGCGCCATGGATCTCAACACCATCTGCTCCGGCTTCGATCGCGCACTTGGCTGCATGCCGAAAGTCCTGAACGGTCTGGCGGATTTCCTCGATGCTCAGGGCGCGCGGCGTCGGAATATCCTGCATGCCGGTGGCCGTGAACATGCCTGTGCCCGGGGCAATTGCAGAGGGTGCAACACCCTGCCGATGATGCGGGGTGTTGTCCGGATGGGACATGCGGCCCGCGTGCATCAACTGGATATAGATATGCCCGCCTTTGGCATGAACGGCGGATGTCACCGTTTTCCAGCCGGCAATATGGGCTTCGGTATAGATGCCCGGTGTCATCAGATACCCCTGTCCATCGTCGGACGGTTGCGTTCCCTCGGCAACGATCAGGCCGACGCTGGCGCGTTGAGCATAATACTCGGGGGCAAGAGGCCCCGGTGTGCCGTCATATTGCGCGCGGCTGCGGGTCATGGGGGCCATTACAAAACGGTTGGGTAGGGTGGCCCGGCCCAGGGTTATTGGCTGCCAGATATCCGTCATAGTCATCTGTCCTTGTTCGGCGTCACGCGCTTTCAGCAACGCGATGCCTGATGGAAAAGCCTGCTAGGGCACTGGTCTGATCCCGTCCCAGAGCAGGGTGATTACGTCGGCAACATGACGTTCGTCCGTTGCCTTGTCAGAACCCGGTTCGCCGCAGATACGGTTGGAAAAAGCCCGGTTGTGCAAAACCCCAAGAAGCGTGGACGCAAGAACCTGTGCATCGCATTGTGCCAACTTCTTCTGATCCTGCGCCCGTCCGATCCATTCGGTCAGGGCTCGAAAGGCACGTGCTGGGGCGGATTCCTCCGGATCTTCTCCTGAGCACAGGGCTTCGGTGGGGATGCCACTGGCCTGAAGCACTGTAAATCCGGCATGCAGGTCTTCGAAAAACGCTGCTATGGTGCAGGCGATCTCGACAATCTGCTCCCGGATCGGTCGGTGATCGGGACCGGATTCCAGTGTTTCAATCCAGTAGATGTCCTTTGGTGCGCCCAATGCTGCCAGCATAAGACCCTGCTTCGAACCGAAGCGGTTGAAGAGGGTTGTATGACTGACACCGATCTCCCGTGCGATGTCCGCAGCCGAGACGCTTCCACCGCGTTCAAGAAAGCAGCGACGGGCAATGGCTACGATGTGTTCGTCCGAGACTTCTTTTGGGCGTCCGATTTTCATTCCTGATTCCGACTTGACGATTCACCTCATCAGCATATCTTTCTGTCTAGAAAGAAAGCAAGAGGCATCCAAACTATGAAACGCGATCTTAGCCTGAAATGGCATAATGTGGATCCAGGCTCGCTGCGCGGCAAAAGAGCCATCGTCGTCGGGGGAACAGGCGGGGTGGGGCGTGCCGTGAGTCAGGCCCTTGCTGCGCGTGGTGCGCAGGTGACTGTCGTTGGACAGACATTCCGCGACGCCGATATTGCCAATCTCTCGTTCGTGCAGGCCGATCTCAGCCTACTGAACGATGCGGAGCGGGTTGCGCGGGAACTTCCAGCAGAGCAAGCTGACCTTTTTATTTTTACAACGGGTATCTTCGCCGCTCCCAAACGTCAGGTGACGGCGGAGGGGATCGAGCGCGACATGGCGGTCAGCTATCTGAACCGGCTGGTGATGCTCCGCAACCTTGCGCCCCGTCTAGGCACACAACGAAGCGATAGCTCACCGCGTGCGCGCGTGTTCATCATGGGGTACCCCGGCACGGGCCAGCTTGGTACGCCAGACGATCTGAATTCCGAACGGGCTTACAAAGTGATGGCGGCCCATATGAACACGGTCGCTGGCAATGAGGCGCTAGTCGTAGATTCTGCACATCGTTACCCTGATCTCGACGTCTTTGGACTGAATCCTGGCCTGATCAAATCGAGCATCCGCAGTAATCTGATGGGCGCGGACAGTCTCAAACACCGGATCATGGAATGGCTGATTGGCAAGCTGGCCCCGAGCGCTGACAACTACGCCGCGCGCATTCTACCCCTGCTGGTCTCTCCCGATCTGGATCAGCGTAGCGGGGCATTCTTCAATCGTAAGGCACAGGCCATTTTGCCATCCGAGGGCATGAATGAGGCTTATGCCAAGCGTTACATTGCTGCTTCTGAAGCATTGATTGCCAAGGCTGGCGTGAGCTTGAACGACTAATCGACTGAAGCGAAGCCATTTCAATTGAAGGGAAGACAGATGTCGACATCTTTAGAACGCCAGCCCGTAGTCGTTATTGCCGGAGCAGGTCCAGGAAATGGTCAGGCCATTGCGCGTCGCTTTGCCGACGCGGGATATCTTGTGGCTCTACTCGGTCGCAATACAGAGAAAGCGCAGGACCTGGCCAAGGAAATTCCTCAGGCCGTCGGTTATGGTTGTGACGTTGGAGATGCCGCTGCAGTGACTGCGGCATTCGATCGGATCCGATTGGATCAGGGGACGATCGACGTACTGGTTTTCAATGCTGGGTCGGCGATTTTCGCCAATATCGAGACGATAACAGCAGAGCAGTTCGAAGCCTCATGGCGGGTCAATGCACTGGGTGGTCTACTCTGCAGCCAAGCGGTCATTCCGGAAATGCTTGCTCGGGGAGCAGGCCAAATCCTGTTTGTCGGTGCGACGGCCTCTCGTCGGGGTGGTGCGCAGATGGCGGCATTCGCGCCAGCCAAGGCAGCGCAACGAAGTCTGGCGGAATCCATGGCGCGGCAGCTCTGGCCGAAAGGCATCCATGTCGCTTTGATCATTATCGATGGTATCGTCGACACGCCTGCGACGCGTACCTACGTTCCGGACAGGCCAGTTGAGAGTTTGGTAGCACCCGATGCCGTCGCCCATACCGCGTATGAACTGACGCGACAGGATCGCCGGGGTTGGAGTTTTGAGGTCGAAGTCAGGCCATTTCTGGAGAAATGGTGAGTTTGATAAGCTGCAAAAACACGTTGAGCAGGGGGGCTTTTAGGAGGGGGAAGCGGTCGGTCCACGTCGAGACAAAAACTTGTGAAAGCGGACATGTTCGCCATTTCGAGGGCGGTTCAATCAGGAAAAATAGGAGGCAGCTTATAATTGCAAAAAGATGCCCCCGGATAGTACAAATCAAGCTTCTTTGGCTTCAGATATAATCTCAGCCTGAAGGTCAGCTTTAGGCGTTTCCGTTAGGGCGTTAGGTTCACATTCCACTCGGTCACTTTCAGACATCTTTTCCATGAAGGTTTCTAGTTCAACCACGTTCATGCTTTCGGTGATGTCAAAATCTTCAATGATGCTTTCTTTCCCCTGAACCGATGGCCCATCCTTCAGCTTCTTGATTGCCACAAAGCCCATAGCGCGTGTCGAAAACGCGTTTGCACCGCCCCCAATCACACCGCCTAACAAAGGAACCATTTTTGTAAGGTTTATTAGGCCCTTTTGTGCCCCTCTGCTGACCACTTTACTCCCAACCTTTGTGCCTATCTTGGTTGCGGTCTTTGCGCTGGTGCTAGACCCTTTAATAACCAGATGGAGGGTTCGAAAAAACCCCTGGTTTTGATGCCTGCTCTGTGATTCCATTCGTCTGGTTCTGACTGAGGGAATGGCGCTATGAAGCAGCCGGGTTTCTTTGATGTTGAAGAGCGGTTGGCCCGGTTAAGCGGGCTTGGTGATCAGCTCGAAGCATTTTCCCGGACTGTGGATTTTGAGGCCTTCCGCCCTGATCTGGAGAAGGCTCTGGCCTATTCAGACAGGATCAAAGGCGGCCGTCCCCCGTTCGATCCGGTGCTGATGTTCAAGATCCTGGTCATCCAGACGCTGAACAATCTGTCCGACGAGCGAACGGAATATCTGATCAACGATCGCCTCTCCTTCATGCGTTTCCTTGGCCTGGGGCTTTCAGATCGTGTTCCTGATGCCAAAACACTCTGGCTGTTCCGTGAACGCCTGACGCAGGCGGGAGCGATCGAGGGTCTGTTCAATCGCTTTGATACAACCCTGCGCTGTGCTGGTTATCTGCCGATGTCGGGTCAGATCCTGGATGCAACGCTGGTGGCTGCTCCAAAGCAGCGCAACACGAACGCCGAGAAAGCCGATCTCCGGGCAGGCCGTATTCCCGAAGACTGGCAGGACAAGCCATCCAAACTGTCTCACAAGGATCGTCATGCGCGATGGACGCTGAAGTTCACGAAGGCGAAGCGGCAGGATGACGGGACGATCCCGTCAACGGATCTCGCCATCCCGTTCTTTGGCTATAAATCGCATATTTCCATCGACCGGAAGTTCAGGTTGATCCGGAAATGGAAAGCGACAGATGCCGCCGCCAGTGACGGTGCCAGACTACGCGAGGGCTTGCTGGATAAAACCAATACGGCCTCAAGCGTCTGGGCCGATACCGCGTATCGCTCGAAAGCCAACGAAGACTTCATGGAAAAGCAAGGGCTTTGTCTCAAAGGTCCACGGGAAAAAGCCGCATCTCAAGCCCATGCCCCGCCACATCCAGCGGTCCAACGCAGGGAAGTCGGTGATCCGGTCGCGTGTCGAGCATGTCTTTGCCGATCAGAAATCGCAGACGGGGCTCTTCATTCGGGTTGTCGGTATCACCCGGGCCACCATGAGGATCGGACTGGCCAATATTGTCTACAACATGCGCCGCTTCCTCTTCCTCGAGAGGTTGAACGCGAGCGCGTAGCCAGCAAGCGGGAGACAGCCCCTCGATCCGCTCAAAACGCAGATCAAAAGCCAACCAAAGAACCGTCAATTAAATCGCTAAAACCCAGAAATTACCGGAAAAGCACATCAATTAAGGGTTCTTCGATCCCTCCATCTGCCTCGCCGCAACTGTCATCTTCTGGCTATGAGTCCTGAGCCTAACTGACAACACGCGTTAGGCTTGAAACAAATTATTACGTCCACAGATTGACATCAGGCTACATTGTTTCCAGATCAGAGAGTTGAGTTTCAGCATGTAAGCTCGCTGCTTCCTGAGCTGAAGTTTTGGAATCGATGAGACGCGCCTGAACGGGGACAAGATCTGGCCACAGAGGTCGGAGTGAAAGGATAACGGCGCGGGCGCGCTGATCCGATACACCGTAGACGACGTGCTTGGCCTGCCTTCTACCTCTAATAATTCCAGCGTTCCGAAGAACACCCACCTGTTGCGAAAGGGTGGGCTGATGAATGTCCAGACATCGTTCGATCTCAGACACCGACCGTTCCCCCTCAACAAGCAGACAAGCAATAGCTAGCCGGGTTGGATTACCAAGAACCCGCAGGATACTGCTTGCCGCAGCTACATCTCGACAGAGCACGGACAACACCATGTCCCCCTTATACAGCGTTTCGGACAAAGGGTAGAGAAAAATCAGGGTAATTCACTTTCAATGGAAGTGGATAAAATTAAAAAACGAATCCTCTTGCGCTTTTCCTTTTCAATATATCATTATGCATATCGATATAGTGAAAGGGCTTCAAGTGTCACTCAAAATTGGGGTACATAATGCAAACCTGCATCTATTTCTCGCGTCCCGTTGGCCTGCTCTGTTTGATGGGATCGCAGTTGAATTCGTACATTATGACGATGGCCGTGAGAGCGCCCGCTTCCTGACGCGTGGTGAGATTGACATTTGTGGCACCGGATCGACGCCGCCGATCATTGCCCAGGCCAATGGTGCCGAGGTTGAATATATCGCGGCATCAGCTCGTCGGCCGCACAATGGTGCTCTGGTGACGACGCATACATCAACTATTGCAGACATCCGGGAACTCCAAGGGGCGAGGATCGCGTTGGTTGACGGCTCGTTCCATACCTACCTACTGGCACGTCTGCTGGATGGGGCGGGACTTTCTCTGCGAGACGTGCGGCGTGTTGAACTGTCGCCGTCCGCATCCCTCACTCGCCTTCTGGACGGAAAGGTGGATGCATGGATTGCAATGTCTCCATTGCTCGAAAAGGCAACATCCAAAAAACTCGTCAAGGTCATTGCCGAGTGTGGTGACAAAATTCCCAATCGCTCTGTCTTCTGGACGATCAGCAATCGAAAGCTTTCCGCATCACAGAAAGAAGATGTTCTTTCGCGTCTGGCAACTCTCGGGCGGGAAATTAGCGCTGATCCAGAAAGAGCAGCACGCATTCTGACGGATGCCCGCACAGAACAAGTCGATCTAAACACTTGGTCAACAGCCATCGCCGCACGGGACTGGAGCATACACGCAGCTGATCGGGAAATTGCCGATGAACAGCAGGAAGAAGCGGACACCCTCCTGCGTCATGGTGACCTCTCTCGGGAAATTGCAGTGCTGGACGCCATACGGCTCTGAGTGGGCCTTAAACCTCTTCCACGGAGAAGATGTGACATGAAAATCTTTGGATATATGTGTGCGCCTGACGGAGTTTACCCGTGGCGTCAGGACGGAACTCGTAAGGTAGATCTAGGCTATTATCGTCAGTTGGCGTCCGCCTACGATCAACTTGGATATACTGGCGCGCTTTTTGCGACTGGTGCACATGATGTCTGGGCTCTAGGAGGTGCGCTGGCCTCTTTCACGGATCGTCTGAAATTTCTGATTGCCATTCACCCAGGACTGATCCCCCCGACCCTGCTCGGAAAAATGGCGGCATCATTACAGGAATTTACGAAGGGTCGCGTGCTGCTGAACATTGTCTCAGGCACTACAGAAATGCTGGAGACTTATGGGCTTCACCTCCCTCATGGCGAACGCTACGCCATGGCGGACGAATATCTTTCCATATGGCATAGGCTGATGGAAGGCGAGGCCGTGACGTATGAAGGGCGTTACATCTCTCTCAAGAACGCGAAGCTGGCCCTTCCAGTCGGAAAGACGATCCCTGCGCCGCCCCTGTATTTCGGTGGCTCGTCGGATGCAGCGATTGATGTCGCCGCACGCCATGTCCATACCTATCTGTCGTGGGGGGAAACGCCAGACCAACTCGCGGAAAAGCATGCCCGTGTTCAAGAACGGGCCAAGAGTTATGGCCGGGAACTCTCATTCGGAGTTCGTCTCTATGTGATCGTGCGCCGCACCGACAATGAGGCATGGGACGCTGCCAATGACTTATATGCTCATATGGATGCGGACAGCGTGGCGGCCAATCAGCGGATGATTAATAATACCGACTCTGTTGGCCAAAAACGCATGGCGGCGTTGCACCAAGGCAAAAAACCCGAAAATCTTCGGGATCTTGAAATAGCACCAAATCTCTGGTCGGGCATTGGTCTCGTGCGCCCTGGACCTGGCACTGCGATCGTAGGGTCGCCAGATACGGTCCTGCGCACGCTGGAGGCATATCAAAAAGCCGGAATCGAAACGTTCATTCTCTCAGGCATGCCCCTGCTCGAAGAAGCCTACCGCTTCGGCGAACTGGTTATGCCACGTCTACCCACCGAGAACGCGACGTCGACTCCCATTAATCAGAACCTCACCTGGTCGTCTCTCTTCGATCGTGATCAGCAGAGTTCGTAAACCCGAGCTTAGCTGGCGCCCAAGGATTTCCCATATGTCTCAGTCGCGCTTGCCCGTTCGTCGCTATCTGACGCACGCCCATCGTTTTGCCCTTCTCGGTAGCACACTGCTTGCATATCCAGTGGTGGAAGCGAGCGCCGCCTCTCCGCTACCCACGGAAAAAAAACATTCGTCACCATCTGTTCAACATTCCGATCCGAAACATGCTACGTCCGCTATCGGCAACACGCGACCGCGCGATGAAACGCTCACTGTTGTTGCTCAGCGCAGACGGCAAAACCCGCAAACCGTGCCGGTTTCTCTGTCGGTCATCGGCGGTGACCAGATTTTACGCGATGCCCAATTGCAGCGCACCAGCGACATCGCAAAACTCGTACCTAATCTTCAAGGCGCAGCGACCGAAGGACCTGAACGTCCCCGGTGGTTCATGCGCGGAATTGGTACGAACAGCACCAACGCGAATACCGTAAATCCGGTCGGAGTCTATTACGACGAAGTCTACATCGCCAACGTTTATAATCAGGGCTTCCCCCTATTCGACCTGGCGCAGACAGAGGTTCTTCGGGGCCCACAGGGGACGTTGTGGGGTAAGAACGCCAATGGCGGTGCCATTAACCTAATTTCTCAGGCACCAACATTCAAACGCCAAGGATATGCCAAGTTCGGCTATGGAAGCTTCAATCATTCTCAGGAACAGGTCGCAATCGGTGGCACGATCATCCCCGACAAGGTGGCCGGTCGTTTTGCCTTCTATGCAGATAACAGCGATGGGTGGCAAAAAAATGTCACAGACGGAAAAAAACTTGGAGGCGGCCTGGACACGGCGGCGCGGGGGCAGTTGCTCATCCGGGCCACGCCTGATCTCAATATTACATTGAATGGCCATTACAGAAGGTTTGACGGGTCAGTATATCCGCAACAATACGCAGCGGATTTGTCGAAAAGCGGTTTTGGCAATCCGTCAACCGTGTATATTCCGGGCTATAACACGCCATCAGCCGTTCCGAAACTGGCGTATGACGAGGTCAATACATATCGCGCTCAGCAATTCGTTCAGGAAACTGGTGGGTTCGTCAAGGCGGTCTGGTCCCAGCCGCATTTCACGCTGACCTCAATCTCTGCTGCTGAGGGAAACCGTCGCAACCAGAGCGAAGCATACCCCATGATTGCGTTGCCTACCGGGCAGGCACCTTACAACGCATCTTACAATACCGGTGACTACTGGCAGGCAACACAGGAAATTCGCATTGCTTCTCATGGTACCCGTCGCTGGACCTGGCAAGCCGGTCTTTTCGGAATGCTCGAGCATCTCGACAGCATCGGCGCGAATGCCTATTATCATACACCCGTAACGGCCAATGGTCAGGCGCTTTCTTTTTCCGTTCCGCCATATTCTCGGGACCATTATGATCAAAATTGGCAAAACGGCTCAGCATTTGCTAGCGCTACCTATAACGTAACATCGCGTCTTCACATCACCGGCGGCTTGCGGTGGTCCATTGAGCGGATCGGCATCACAAACGCCTATGACGCAGTCCCTCTGACCGGAAGTGCGGGGGCCTATGGAAGTTCTCTTGCCTCACTACCTGCGGGGGCAACGAGGATACTGACCCAGAAAGAGCATAATACCTATCGGAACTGGAACTCCGATTTTACGATCCAATACGATATAACGCGACAGGCAATGGCCTATTTTCGGTTCGCTTCGGGGAAGATGCCGGGAAATTACAGCTTTACAGGGTATAGCAGGGTTCCGGGCACATCGTTTTCGGCTCAGCAATTAACATCTGTGAATCCGGAAACCATTGATTCGTTCGAATTGGGTGCCAAGACGCAATTCTGGGACCATCGGTTGACCCTGAATGCCGATGTATTTCGCTATAATTATGCGAACGCATTGGTGAACGTTCCGACCAATATTGGGAGAGGCATTACGACCATTGTTTTTCGCAATGCTGGCGCGGCTCGCATTCAGGGCGCGGAGGTGGAAGCAGCGCTCCACCCGGTCGCCGGCCTAAAACTCGGTGCCAATCTGGGTCTGCTGGACACACGCTATACATCGCAAAGCGAATACGGCGACGGAATCCTGGGGGCACAGATCCCACGCTCACCCCATGTCAGCTTGTCAGGATATGCCGACTACGACATCCGGCTACCCCACGGTGATCTTATTCTCGGAAGCGACTTCCAATACTACTCAAAACAATACTTTTATCCGTCGGTGTCCTCCCAAACGTCAGATCCCTTGCTGAGCCAGAGGAAATACGCGCTTTGGAATGCTCATCTGACATGGTTCCCCCAAAACAATCATCATCTTTCGTTTGATGCGTCTGTTTTGAATTTGCAGAACAATCATTACAAATCTCTGGCAATTACCCCGATCAACGGCCTGTCTTCTCTCACGCTGGGACAGCCGCGTAGTTTCTTCCTTCAGGCAATGTATCGCTTCTGAATTTTAGAGGACGCAGGCTTATGACCGACAGAGCACTGTCCCCGTTCCATCGATCCGCCGTCTGTGGGATGGCGATCGGAATGTTTATGCTGAGTTATGGTGATCGTGCTGTCCTCTCGGTCAGTATGCCTCTCATTGCGCATGAGTTTAATCTAGGGCCTGCCCAGACCGGATGGGTTCTTTCGAGTTTTCTTTGGTCCTACGTGATACTCACGTTCCCCGCCTCCTTGTTGGTCGATCGTTATCCGACCCGGGCGATGGGAGTGGCGGCTCTTCTGATCTGGTCGGTCGCCATGTTCATGGGAGGCTTATCTGCTACTCTTTTTGTCTTCCTCATGAGTCGTGTTCTATTAGGTATCGGTGAAACGCCGACATTCCCGCTGGCCAACCGGATTGTCCGCCAGTGGTCTGGGGAACAACACAGGGGAATAATTCTGACAGCGCTGGTCTGCTCAAGCCAGATCGGGCTTGCTTTCGGACTTCTGGGAAGTGGCTGGCTGGCTGGCTGGACCGGTTGGCGAAGTGCGTTTCTAGCCTATGGTGCGCTCAGTATCGTCATGGCCGTATGCTGGAGGTCAGTCTTTCCCGCTGAAGCCGTCAAAAGAATGAAATGGAGTGATGGTCGCTCGCTTCTCAATCTTCTTACTCAACGCACGTTCTGGGGACTTTTGTCCCCTGGTGCGGCCGGACAATACGCAAATTTCCTGATGATGTCGTGGTTCCCCACCTATTTGCATCGAACGTTCCATTTGCAGACCTTTGAAACGGGCTTGGATGCAAGCATCTGTTACGGAGTAGCAGCCATTTTTTCGATCGTGCTTGGAAAAGTAGCGGAAAAGATTTCCCTTGCCTTTTTGCCGAAACAAATATTGGCACCCAGACGTCTTGTTGTGGCGGTGTTGCTTCTGGGATCTTCGGTGATTGGCATCCTTCCGTTTCTAGATTCGGTATGGTTGGTTTTGTTTTGTGTTTCAGTAGTGATAGGTTTGATTATGGCCGCGTTGGGCGCCAACACGGCACTTGGATCCGATCTTCTGGTAGACGGTACCCGAATTGGGTCAGTCACTGGGTTCGGAATGATTTTCGGCAATGGAGTCGGGTTTCTTGCGCCAGTGACAACCGGGTACCTTGTACATTTGACCGGGACATTCTCCAGCGCTTTCTATTTGGCCGCGTTCGTTCTAGTTGCCGGAGCCGCTTTGGCGACACTTCTTCCAAGGCAGCCTCTTCAGCTGACCAAATGACGTGGAGAATTCGAAGAAACGGTGATTGATTTCTCTTTTACCTGATTTCAGGTTTTTAGGGAGTTGATTGCTGGTTCCTAAACGTGATTTTCATTCTGTAATTTGAGCTGCGTCAGGCTTTCATGCTCTGCGGAGGTTTTTCAAATGAACGCTGGCGCGGCGTGAGAGTGCGCCAGCATCCACTTGTCTGCTTTCTCCATCACGTTTCCCATAACAGACATTCCGCTCTCCCCCATGTCGGTCGTCTGAATGAGTGGATCTGGACCTGTGTTTTCTCACCGCGGCACAGAAAGCAGTTCACTCACCAGCGACGGCCGCTTCTCCAACATCGCCAGCAAAACCTGGGCCGGTCCGGTTGGCTGACGACGGCCATGTTCCCAGTTCAGAAGGGTCCCCTTGGCGACCCCGATGCTTCTGGCAAACTGTGCCTGAGAGAGCCCGGTCCGGGTCCTGATGGCCGCCACGTCAACCGACGGAATACGGACCTGGTGGGTCACGCTGTCCTCGACCGGAGCTTCCGCATAGGCGAGAGCCTCACTCAGCCCCTGCAGAATGCTGTCATAAGCGCTCATGATGGTTCTCCGTATTTCGCAACAAGCGTCTTGCTCAACTCTACCAGGGCAGCCTGTTCAGATCGCGTCAGATTGTCTTTCTCGTTTTTAGCAAAAACAGTCAGGAGAAACAGAGGCATCTGTCTTCCACCAAAAACGTAGAGAGTTCTGTACCCTCCCCTCTTCCCACCACCCTCGCGGGAAAAGCGGACCTTTCGCAGACCGCCGCCTAAAGAAATGCCAGCCTCTGGCATCGCAGCGAGCATGTTAATCAGAGCCATACGATCGTCGTCTGACATCAGGGCTTTTACCCGCTTTATGAATTCAGGCAGTTCGACAACGGTCTGCAGCTTTGATATTTATAATGAAATATATGCCATTGGCATATACGTCAACGGCGCATAACTCAGAGAGACGAGCGATATGACGGGTATTCAGACAAACAGCAGTCCACAAACTGCACGAAATCTCCAAAATCGGCAGTTTTCCGACATAAAACCTATGTCCGTTTTTTTACTTTATCGGACATAGGGGGTGGGGCCCAAGAAAGACCCGAAAAGGTCCGTTCCAGGCGTGTTCCACAGAAGCTCTGCACGGACAGAATTTACTCCCGGAAGGACAGTCTGATTGTCTCTGGCCTCTCTACAAGAGACGATCAGTTTCACGCAGGCTTACAATCGTTTCTCTGACTTGCGACTGACTTGGAGGGGCAAGCCGCCATAAACCGCGTTTGGGACAAAGCGGTCATTCCCTTGCGGCATGCCAAATGACCTGTCTTGTCAGAAGTTGACATTCCGCGTTTGCCCCACCGCCTTGTCATCGCGACCCGCGTCCGCGGTCCCTTTATCGGCGGCTTGTTCCGTGCGCGGCATGCACCGGGAAGCATAACTAACGCCTGCCGACAGGACTTGAATCGGCAGGTCGGTCGGGTCTAACTGCGCCCATGACTACATCCGATCACTCTCCCGCCATGCAATCCGCCAGGACGGCAGCCGCACGCTTGTTCCGCGCGTATGAAGCGCACAACCGTGCTGCGGGACCGGACACCCTATTCAACACGCTCACGGCGATGCACAGCCTCAATGACAAGCTGAAGAAGGCCGACGTTCAGGACTTTGAACATTTGGAGGAGTTCGCCGCGCTGAAGGCGCTGCGGAATTTCGCGCATCATCAGGAAGAAATCGACGCCAATGTGCGGGTGATTCCCTCGCCTGCCGTCAGCGACCTGGCCTTCCTTTGTCTCATGCGTCGAGATCAAGTCGAACAGGCAATTGAGACGGTGAGCCGGAAGTGGCGCGCCAAGACACACGCCGCCTGTGAAAGCCGCTTCCACTGGTATGGCGAGGCCGTGAACATCAATCCTTGCCTTTTTAACTTCATGGTGCACGCCTATGAGCAACTCGTGGCCGCTGGTGTAAAGCGGGATCCGGATTCATTTGAAGCTTTCGAGGCCTCGTATCAATTCGAGGCACGCGAAGGTTACGCCCACCTCATCGACGGCCGCATGGCGGGTCCGGCGGGCAGGATTGAACAAATGCTGGCGGCCATCGTCGCCAACCTCCCAAGCCGCTGAGATGAAAAAAACAGACTTTCGGCAAGCGCCTGTCGAGATCCGCTATCAGGTTCTGAAGCAGGAAGCCGAAAACAGCCCACCAATCTACGAGGTGTGCCGGCGTGGAGTGATTTCAAAAATTTCCCGGTAAGCAACGCCTGCGCGTCAGCGCAATACCAGTCACAGCGCAGACGGCGACAGCCGCCACTCGCCCCCATCATCCATCAGGTAGCTGTATTGCCGTGTATGATCATCGCGATTGCTCGTGAGCATTAAAGACCATTCGTCGGAAGCCAGGAGCAAATCGTCCGCGTGGCGTGTGATGGTCAGCGTTGCCACCACCATCGCCTCATTCCATCCATTTCAGCGCGGATGGGTCCGACGTGGCATTCACGTCGGAGACGGCAAATACCCGTTCACGAACCTGAGTGAACACACGCTCTTTCAAAGCAAATTCGAAATGCTCGGCAACGACCAAATGGTGGGTATGATGCGCTTCCGTGCCGCAGTCACACTGGTTGGGATGATCAACGCGATGCCAGCGGAACGCTTCATCAACCTGGAAATACCAGCCTCGGGTGATGCCGAAGCCGGCGGGTCGGGCACCGAAATGGTCGACGACCAGTTCCGTGAGGAACATCGTCCCATCTTCCAGCATCTCCAGATAGATGCCTTTGCCATATTGGCCCGAGTTGGAGGCGTAGGGATGCCGCACCAATCCGTCGATCTCCAACGCCACGCTTTTTCGCTCGCGCAGGAGCCGGGTCAGATTGAGAAAGACCAACTCGCCGGACGTCGCGCCGTGGAAGGTTGTTTCATCCGTCAGGTAAAACGTGGTCTTAGCCAATAACGTCTCTGGCCCCACCGCATCCGCCAGCCAAAACCTGCGATAATAGGCCGTGTTTACCCCGGTACGGCGAATGGTCTTCACCTCATACTCGGGGAGCGGGAGCCCCCGCCCAAAGAAGTCGATGCCAATGCCGTTGCTATCGACCTCCCGCTTTACCCACGGGATCGACAGCAGCGCGGCCATGACCGGGTCGATGCGTGGGCTGGGAAATAGCGCCTCGCACGTCAGTTCTGGCCTTTGCGCGGCGTAGGCCTGGAAGACTGCGGATGGCGCAAATACCCGGTTCACAATGCAATCGTCCGGCAGCGGGCCGTTCAACGGCCCCACCATGAACGCCGACTGCGCTAGGCATCGATGACGCCCCTCGACCGTCGTAATCTCGACTAGATCAACCGTCTGCAGGTCCCGCGCGCGCAGCGCCTTTCGGCTGAGTACATAGACGCAGCCTCGATCGTCCGCGAGTTCATACCAGGCACGTTGCCGGACCACGAACAGGGGATCTTCGAAACAATCCTCGATCAGTTCACCGCAAGATTCGGTGCGATAGCTGTTGGCGGCAAACCAACACGCCACGGACGCGTCGGCCGTAGCATCGAGAAAGAACGACCGCCAACCGTAGTGCTGCAGGATGGCCTGATCCGTCGCCAGATCTGTCAGGCCGTCGAACCCTTTGACGTAGGTGGACAGGATGGCACGCGAGTAATGCCACCACTTCAGCATACGCGACGGGATGCAGCCGTGGCGGTCAAAGCTTGTGCGAATATTGGGACCGCCGTCAGTACGTAGATATTCCTTGGTCTGGCCCCGAAACAAGGCGCCGGGTGCTAGGCCGTCGAAGAACGCCCCCAGTTCCTCTACCGTCTGACAGTCGACCGTTTCCATCCTACCTCGCGCCAATCCAGTTCCTTAGTATGAAAACCTTTAAGCTTGATCTGCAAGTCAAAACGCCCAGCTTGGTCGCTGGCTGATCCGGCCATGCCTTCCACAAATGGCGAAGCCCGCGGGCAGGAAGTTTTCGAGCCCCCCTCGATCAGCCTGTCTGTTCAGAACAACAGGAACAGACAGGCTGCACACGCCTCATCCCGGACATACAAGCCCCCATTCGCCACGCTCCTAAGCGGACAGTCCGCAATCACCATGAGCTGATGGAGTTTCCTCCCACCCGAGTGCATTCTCCGCTCGGCTGCATACAAGCAGCCCCTCCTGAGAAAGTATCATGGAACAAGGCATGTCAGATGGGGTGGACGGCCTCCTTGCGGCATTGATGTGCCATACCGGCGGTTGATAAACCTTCGGAAGGAGACCGCCCACCCCAACTGACAGCTAGCGCCGTCACCGGCCTCTCCGCCAGATGTAGCCGCACGGAGTCCAAAACCAGCGGTCCGGCTCCCAGACATAGCCTCGTCGTGTCAAGGGCATCATCTCGTGGGATGGTAGTACGGCGGAGGTGGCGGCGCGACCACGGCTGGTGGTGGAACGACAATTGGTGGTCCAGCATAAATCCACGGCCAGCCCTCCGCCGGAGCGGCACTCAGCATGGTCGCGGCGAATGCCGCGGCCAGCAACTTCCATCGGATGCTATCAGGCATTGTTCTGGTCCACTCTGAACATGCGAACGATAGACGACGCCCAAACCTGCCTTTCTGCATTTTTGATGCCTCTTGACACCATGCATGGAGTGCCCAGATTGAATTTGCCGGCCGCCGAAGGGGTCGGCAGACAGAACTATCAGTTTTGATCTTGTGTCCATGTTGCTCAAAGGAGGATATGGCTATGAGAGCCACCGTTGATTTTGCTCCCCTGTTCCGTTCGAGCGTGGGTTTTGACAGAATGCTCAATGCCCTTGATCTCGCCAGCCGGATTCCGACGCTCGATAACTGGCCGCCTTACGATATCGTCAAGACCGGTGAAGATGATTACCGGATCGACATGGCGGTTGCCGGACTTGCCGAGAACGACCTTACGATCACACAGGAGCGCAATACTCTTGTCGTGACAGGACGAAAGGCGCAGGAGCCGCAAAGCGCCGCCGAATATCTCCATCGGGGTATTGCGGGCAGAGAATTCGAACGCCGCTTCGATCTGGCCGAGCATATGAAAGTCACCGATGCGCACTTCGAGAACGGACTTCTGTCCATAACTCTGAAACGTGAGATACCCGAAGCGATGAAGCCGCGTCGTATCGCGATTACGTCCTCTACAGGACGTGCGGAGGAAGCCGTGCCCCAGATCGAGGCGCGGAAAGAGGCAGCCTGATGGCGTGACGAAAACTCTCCCCCGGCCATTCATCCGGCCGGGGGAGAATCTCGAAAGGTCACGAGCATGAAGAGGATGAAAATATCTCTGTCGTGCGCTGCTCTGGGCTCGTCTCTACTGAGCCAGTCGGACGCACATGCTGGTGATATTGTCCGGACGACTGCAACATCGTTCGATGCGGGGGCGACCGAGGGAACGTCCACAATCCCCAAAACCGGAGCTCGCACTCATTACGAAGACGGCGCGGGTGATATGCTGGTCGGGAGCTTGAACGCAAACCAGGTGGATCAGAACTACAAGGGGCCGGTCTATTAACCCGGGCAACCCATTCCGCCGTTCCGGCCCATCGACACAGATCATCCGGCACCGTCAGGTCCAGAGACGGCGAAGAAGACGTCCTCATCGCACGGGACGTAGTAGGGATTTGAGTAAAGGCGGCGTTATGGGCCGCCTTTACCTCGATTCTTCAGGATGAAGACCGTGCTGGCTCACAGCAGGCCGCAGAATTATCTTCGAAATGCGCCTGTTCCCTGGCATCGCGCGCGACACGCGCATCCTGCTCGCGAACCAGCCAGTAGACGACGCCCAGCGCCAGAACAGCCGCCGAGAGCGCGAACAGTTCCATGGCAGTCACATCATGCAGATCCAGCAGGATGAATTTGCGGGCAATCGCCAGGAGGGCGATCAGGACGATGGTCCGAACCCGGATGACGTTCTCATGCTGGGCAAGAACGACCAGCAGGGAGTGTTTGAACTCAAGAGCGATGATAACAGTAAAGATCGCGCCAAAAATCGCCTGGAAGATTGTCTGGTTGATCGGATCGATTCCGACATCGACGACCAGATGCCATACCGCGCCGATCAGATGAATCGTCGCGATGGCGGTGACCAGCATGATGAGCGCAATCAGGGTCAGAATGATCGCCTGTTCAAAACGCTCGTAGAATGTCAGGCCCCTGAACAGCTTGATGAAGCGGGACCAGTCCCTGCTCTGCCAGGAACGTTTCATGGAGAGGTCTTCCATAGCCGTTTTCCCATCTATTAATTGAGTTATAGTTCCCACGTCCTCGGTCTCGTTTTTCCTTTAGCGATGGAGAATGTCCCCATGCAGGACACGTTACGGATCATGGGCGCTCACCGTCCGTTCGAACCGCCTCCGCTTCCTTCTCGGGAGAAGGAACAGCGCCCGCGTCCGGCGCGTGACGAAGAGGAGCCACCAATTGATCCGGACAAGGAAGGGCTGGTCGAACCGCTTGATCCTTCGGATGTGGATGCGAACTCCCATGCGGATTGAATCAGTCTCCGGAAGGGCTCGTGGCCCTTCCGGCGCACCTCCGGGTCAGAGCCGGTGCCAGCGTGGCAGACGACAGGACAATATTCTGGCATGATCTCCCACGGCCTTTGGCAAGGCCGATGTCAGCTGGTTTTCGAGGTCTCCCAACGACCAGCCCAAGGCCTTGGCCATGTGCGTGCGGTCGGCGACAGGCAGGAGTTTTCGGACCACGGCGACGGTCGTCGCTTCCGGGTCGGGCGCGGTTCTCCAGCGAGAAACCCGATCGTAAATCCGGTGGTCAGCCGCTCGACGCATAAGGCCTTCATATCCTTGGTCTTTTTCATGGTCGCGGAGATAGTCGGCCAGCAGGACCGCCAGTTCTGTGCCGATCTGAACGGTCGGAAGCGACATAATTCTGTTCGGTCTGTCCGTGTGAAGTGTCATGATGCAGTTCTCAAGCTGGCGCGCGGGAACCCATTGGTTCCTGCGGTTTTGCCGCGCTGCGTTTCAGTGATGTGTGCGCCGTTTCAAACGATAACGGTGATATTCCAGTCATACGTCGGTCCTGGTCGGCCCGAGTGTCGCCCGATGTCAGAGCCGTCGCATCCAGAGGGCTGACGCTCAAGCCCGAAACAGTGGCGGTGACGTCGACATGCACGGACCCGAACAGATGCAGGAGGGCGGCCTGAGGTGTATAGGCGCCCTTGACGGCTGCGGAGGTCCGGCCGTCCATAAGGATCGGGTCGACAAGGATCGGGCACCCTGACTGGCGGCCTAATATCTCGATGGCGCGGGCCAGTGGCATGGATGGGATGTTTACCGGCTGCTTTTCTGTCTCGCACGACAGCACATCATGCGGCGCATGAGCCGATGCCGGCGAGGCCATTCCGACCAGCAGCATGAGGACGAGACCGACAGCGACGTGTTGTCTCTCCCTATGCCGAAGGCGCCGAGGTTGCTTGGCCGTCTGTTCCGCTCGCTCCGTCTTTCCCGCGGAATGCGACCAAACTGGCCGCATTGTCCCCCGTGAACGGGGCACGGGGGAATGGCTATTCCGGTAGTCCCGAAGCGCCTTCAGGTTGAGAAAATGGATAAAACTCGACATCTCCCTGTTCTCTCTGCTTTCGACCTCACCTTCAGAGACGCGGGGCCTCCGATGGAAGGCCCCGCTCCACCCTCTCATTCCTGCGGTCGTTCCAGAAAAGACGGCGTTTCCGCTCGGAGAAGGCGTTTCTGATCTACCCGGCGCTGTCAGTGCCTTACGCCGCGACCGGAACTGGCGGTGCGGCTCTCGCCCGCACGGGGAGACGGAACGCGAGATCAGAAGCCAGGGGATCACACCCGGCAGGGGCGACCGCGCCCGCCTGGACCAGGCGTTCCAGCGTGGAGCGAAGTCTGATCCCCGGTATACCGGTATGGGCCACCAGAGACGTCAGCGTCACGCCACGTCCGTCATGACCGAGGCGGCGGAGCGCGGAGAGGACACGCAGAGCGAGCGGATCGTCTCCGAAAAGGGGGCGCGTTACCATGATACGCCTCCCTCCAGTCGGTTGCGCCATCTCCGGGCGGCTGTGCGCAGGGAGCGGCGATAGCGGGAATAAAGTCCTTTCAGTTTCGACATCCACATCCTCCGATTAAAGCAACATGGACTCCAGTTGTCTGGCTCACAGAGCCTATGCCGGACCCGATGGCGTCCGGCGAAAGCAAGATTGGAAGAGATGCTTGCCTCGTCAAGGGGGAACGAAATGCAGATTCTTTTTCATGAATAATTTTATTATTTATATTTGTATTTATTTTTTGTGGTGGTGTTGCGGACGGAAATTACAGGGGTTTTGTTGATATTCGTTAACCATCATGGGGATGATCACGGAAAATCAATATATTTTCCTTCTATGATGGTGGCCCGGGGTTTTCCGGCCACCACCTGTTTTAGAGAGCGCTTCCAGCGCGTCCGTTTGTCGGGACTTCCGTCCGCGTCTCGACGGCGGGCGTCATAGCCGTGGAACCATTCTTTTGACCTCCGGGATCGTCAACTGCCATCGGCGCACGGAGCGTCGCACAGGACTTGCTTCCGGTGCGTGACACATGAACGATTGGCGCCGCCTGACCGTTTGATGTGATCGTGATCGTCTGCGTACAGGCGGTGGGTCCACCGGTGCTGACCGCCTCGAAACGCTGCCAGGACATGCTCTGTTTCGGGAGGTCATGACCAACAGCCGGAACGGCGCGCAGGACGCCCTCCAGCCGCGAGCCCAATGTCCGATCGACCGCCTTCATGAGAGCCATATTGCGTGCCATCATGCGATCAACGGCCTCGAACATGTCGATATCATGCATTGCCGCTGTCGTTGCGATGCCCTGGACCGGGACCAGGATACCGACCTGGTGTCCCCGTGCATCAACAACGCGCAACGTATCCTGAGCCTGCGCAGGCAGCGGCAGCCGCGCCGCAGGCCAGTGTAGCAACAAAGGCGCCAGCCTGAATCATACGAGAAAAATGCATTTTGGAATCCTCCGTGTCTGTTAGGTGTTTAGTCCCGGGATTTGATGGGGTATTATTTTCACGCGAGTGGAAGGAAGCCTTATGGGACAGAGACGTCATGGCAGCGCCCCGACCACGCACGCCGTGCGAGCAGCACTACAGCGATCGCAGGCTTCGCTCGCGACGCTGAGCGAGGAGTTCGGGATCAACCCGAAAACAGTTGCAAAATGGCGGAAGCGTCAAACGGTTGAGGATCAGAAGACAGGTCCCAAAGAGCCGCGATCCACAGTTCTGTCCGAGACGGACGAAGCGATGATCGTAGCCTTTCGCCGGCATACGTTGCTGCCACTGGATGACTGTCTTTATGCCCTGCAGGCCAGCATTCCCCATCTGACACGCTCGGCTCTGCATCGCTGCCTTCAGCGCCACGGGATATCCCGGCTTCCGGATATCGAGGGAGACAAGCCCAGACGACAACGTTTCAAACGCACTCCCATCGGCTTTTTTCACATCGATATTGCCGAGGTCCAAACTGCTGAAGGCAAGCTGTATCTCTTCGTCGCGATCGATCGGACCAGCAAGTTCGCTGTCACACAACTCGTCGGGAAAGCCGATCGGAAGACCGCCTGGGAATTCCTCGAATATCTCCTGAGCATCATTCCTTACCGGATCCATACCATTCTGACCGATAACGGCATCCAGTTCGCTGATCAGCCCCGTAACCGCAATACGGCCTGGTCTCGCCCCATGCGCTTCGACATGATCTGCGAAGCTCACGGGATCGAACATCGTCTGACGAAACCCAATCATCCCTGGACGAACGGTCAGGTCGAGCGGATGAACCGGACAATCAAGGAAGCAACCGTCAAACGCTTCCATTACGACAGTCATGAGCAGTTGAGGACACACCTCAACGACTTCATGGCAGCCTATAATTTCGGGCGAAGACTCAAGACCCTCACTGGCCTTACCCCTTACGAATACGTCTGCAAAATCTGGACGTCAGAGCCAGAAAGATTCATCATCAATCCAACCCATCAAATCCCGGGACTAAACAACTAGATCACCAGAACTTTACACATCAGCACGACATCAAACGGTGAACGTCAACCTTGAGTGCTCCCTGAATAAGCCAAATCCTGCTCCAGGTCAGAGCGGAACACTGCAGAATCTAGGCTTCCAATTGATCGCTAGGCCCTCTGAACCGAGTAAATCTCTCTTCATCAACATAAAAGAACCTTGGCTGCTTCATATCACTATGCCGTGCCCCAAGATCGAAGGAATGGAGTCACATAGAAAGCCTCAAAACCAGAGAGTTTTTCGACTCTTCCCGCGGGGGCAATATTTTTGTCATTATAAAAAAAACATTCACTTGATGATTTCTATTTTATTAACTACTAATTAACCGTTACCGCCTCGCGATAAAAGTTTGGAACTTCTTAATTAATGACTCAGAGCCCGATATCGAGTGATCGAGAGGCCGCTTCAAGCGGTGCGAAACCCCTTGGTTCCAAGCTTTCTGATAAGCCCTCCTATCCCCCTTCAGCGTCAGTCCCGACTCAACAGGCTCATCATGGCATTCGGTTTGATTTCAATTTTGGGTGTCGTGTTCAACTGCCAATTCTGGGAGACGGGAAAACATGGCACGTCCGACTTAGAGACCTTGATACGGGCAATATTCTCTTTGAGAAAACCGGGATCCCTGCAGGTCTTATTCATTCCAGCAAGCGTTGGTATGTCCGATTTGGCATAGATGTTTGGATCGAAAGTCAGCCTCAAGGTGGCGTCAAATCAGAGAAACAGGTTTTCAGTCATCACTTCGAGCCACAAAACAAAGAGATTCTAATCCAATTCCCGGTGGGTACACTCGGCGACACATTGGCCTGGATGCCCTATGCAAACCGCTTTGCGAAAAAACATGGTGCCCATGTCACCTGCGCTCTTTCAGGCCTCATCAGTCCTTTGTTTGAGAAAGCGTATCCTCATATTCGCTTTTTTACGCACGAAGAGGTCATTGACCAAAAGCTCAGCGACACATTCTACGGGACCTATAGTTTAGGACTGTTTTTTGATGATGTGGGATGTGACTGGCAACCGACTGATTTTCGATATGTCGGCCTACATAAAACAGCCGCCTATATCCTCGGGGTTCCCCCTGAAGAAGAGCCTGCAAAGATTACTCTTTCTGACGAAAGTCGTCCTCTAAAAGAGCCTTATGTCTGTATCGCCGTACAGGCGAGCTCCCAATGTAAATATTGGAATAACCCGACAGGTTGGCGCGAAGTTATCACGTGGCTTAAAGAGCAAAGGTATCGCGTCGTCTGTATTGATCAGAAAGCCGAACATGGGACAGGCGTGGTATGGAACCACTTGCCGCATGGAGCTGAAGACCAGACAGGAAATCGTCCTCTGGCAGAACGAGCGCGCTGGCTTAAGCATGCAGCATTTTTTATTGGCGGCAGTTCAGGCCTAGCCTGGCTCGCATGGTCTGCAGGCTGCCCTGTGATCATGATTTCAGGGTTTACCCACCCAAATAACGAGTTTGAAACGCCCGGGCGCGTGATCAACTGGCACACCTGTAATTCATGCTGGAATGATCCGAAGGAGCGTTTTGATCACCACGATTTTTTGTGGTGTCCGCGGCACAAAAACTCCGAAAGGCAGTTTGAGTGCACAAAACTTATCACCTCCGAAATGGTGATAAATAGAATCAAGTTAATAAGAGGATAATAAAATGAGTTATGTATCTGGCGGAATACTGTACGTAGATAGCCCGGTAAGTATGGCGGGTGACCCAGGAACGTTTTATGGATCTGCACATTCCGGTGTTGTTATATTGTCTGGGGGAAAAATAGTAGGTTCGGGGTATATTGCCTCTGGAGGGTCACTGATTGTTAGCAGTGGGGGGGATGTAGAAGAAAACCTTACCATATCTTCTGGTGGTTCTATGGAGCTAAAGTCCGGGTCTATAATAGGAGCAACTTCTTCGGCTGAAATAACGCTTCTTAGTGGATCTTTGCTTAAAATAGATAGCGGTGCTGAGCAGTATACTAATAAGAATTACATACTCTCCGGCGGAACGATAGACGCGTACAAAGAAACAGGAAAAATTACTTGGACAAGCGCCGGTGGGACCCTAATCATTGAGAGTGGCGCATCCCTTAGTGAAAGCCCTGTTGCTGGAGCGGCAACTGTTGCGGTCAGCAGCGGAGGTAGCCTGTCTGGCGGGACCTTTGTCTCCGGTAATACTGTCGCCGTGTATGCGGGTGGTGTGACGTCCAACATTGTCGCCTCCAGCGGAGCCGGTGTTGGTATTCAGGGTACCGGGTCAAATGTTACGATTGATACGGGCGCTGTTTTGGAAATTGCTTCTGGTGGTTTGGTAGAAGGGAGCACAATTAACGGCGGGACAGGTCACGTCGACTCTGGCGGAAGCCTGACAACGACGACAATTGACAATAGTGCCGTTGTGCACGTGAGCGCAGGCGCTACGACGTCAAATCTGACACTTGAAACGTTCGGTACTGTCGTCGTCAGCTCCGGAGCAACTGTTTATAACACCGTTATTTCCAGTGGCGGCGGTCTTGGCCTCGCGGGTACGGCTTCCGGAACAATCGTTAACTCCGGCGGCGTACTGGAAATCAGTTCCAGTGGTGTTGCTCAGGATAATACCGTTACCAGTGGGGGCGCCATTGATGCCGACGCTGGCAGTGTTGTGGGCACCACGACAGTGTCGAGCGGCGGATCGCTTACTGTTGCAAGTTCAGCAGCAATTTCAGGTGTTGTCACAATAGCCAATGGCGGCTCTGCAACGATCTGGAACAATGCTGGCGGAACCATTGACCTCGTAGGAGACACCAACCACGGACTGACCATTTCGGGTCTCGAAAATGGTGGTACAGTCAGTACGGTTATCAGTGGGTATACAGGAACGGGACCTGGTGATTCAGATTCAATAGATCTGGCTGGCGTTTCCCCTACTGGTGCAACATACAGCTATCCGTCCAACGATCAGGTGATCGTAACGCTCAGCAATGGAAACACCATTACCCTGAATATCGAAGGCGTCAAAACGACAGGTTTCGCTCTCGTGAGTGATGGCAATGGTGGGTCCCTTGCTGAAGTCTGCTTCCTTGCGGGTAGCCTCATCTCAATCCCGTCTGGAACGATTGCCGTCGAAAAGCTGGCGGTCGGTGATAACGTCACAGCATATGTCGATGGGACCGAGACAGTTCGCCAGGTGACATGGGCCGGCCAGGCCCGCTGCACAGTCCGTCCGCATCTTGCTTTAGATCAGGCAGGATATCCCGTTCGCATTCTCAAAAATGCGATCTCTGAGGGCGTTCCTTTTAAAGACATGCTGATCACCGCCGAGCACTGCCTCTTCTTTGACGGCAAGTTCGTGCCGGCTCGGATGCTCGTGAATGGTCGTTCGATCTTCTATGACACCTCGATCACGTCTTACGACTACTATCACATCGAAACCGCTGACCACTCCGTCATCATGGCTGACGGTATGTTGACGGAGAGTTATCTCGATACCGGAAACCGTCGCGCTTTCCGTCAAAATAACACTGTCGTCTCCATTCCTCTCAGCCGTAATCTCTCCTGGGATGATGCCGCAGCCCCTCTCACCGTGTCGCGTGAAGCAGTCGAGCCGATTTACCGTCAGCTTGAAGTCCGTGCCAAGGAGCAGAACTGCCCGGTACACTCCGAAGCCCCGTCCCTGACCTATGACAGCGACCTGCACCTTGTGACCGATACAGGCGCAACAATCCGGGCTGCCCGGACCAATAATGATCAGGTTATCTTCATGATCCCTGTCGGCGTCGACAGCGTCCGGATCGTCTCTCGTGCCAGCCGTCCATATGACGCACTAGGACCCTTTGTGGACGATCGCCGGAAACTGGGGGTTCTGGTCGGCGATATCAGAATGTTCGAAAGCAATGCAACGCGTTTACTCAGCGCGCATTTGACTGAGGAAGGTCTTTCGGGTTGGAGTAACGTCGAAGACGGAACAGTGCGTTGGACTGATGGGAATGCTTTTCTTTCTTTAGGACATCGCCCCCTAGGCAGTATCGCTCTGTTATCCGTTCAAATTCTTGCGTCTGGTCCCTATCTGGTGACAGACACGACTCTAGACGTGGCTCTTCAGGCATAACAAAAAAGAACCCGGTGACTTCACGTCACCGGGTTTTTCTTATATGATGCCACAATCATGCCACATAGAACCTTGCTGACTCCAGGACAGATCTGGACCCCCAAAAATCAACAGGAATTCCCTAGAAAAATTGTTGATCTGGTGAAAAGCAGTATCGAATTTCAGGTATTGAACAATAAATTAGATATAAAAAGATGCGCTCACTCTCTTTTTCGAAAATGGATTAAAAGTACCCAAGCGTCTCTTACTGAAATTGATGAAACCCGCGTATCTCCAACACTCGCGTTGGCACAAAAGCTCTTTGCTCTTCGCAAGTCCGCAAAGATGAGCCAGCTTGCTCTTTCTGAAGCGCTCAATATCAGTCGCTCTGCGGTTGCTGCGCTTGAAACGGGACGAACTGGAGATCTTCAAAAATACCTTCCAAAAATTGCTGAAATTTTTGATGTTCCCATCAATTTTTTTCTGGATGGCCTCTCAACCAAACCAGTAAAACGCCTCATCTCATCAGATGAAGATATTTTGATTGATCTTTACAGAGCTCTCACGCCAGAAAAAAAAATCAGTGCCCAGAAGTATATGGAGAGGCAAAAAAATACATAAATGATCAGGTTGCTACGCAGCGGGGTTGATCCGCTCCAGAAAGAGGAAGCGGCGCATATTATAGACGATGTTGGCCAGCCCGATCTTCATGGTGGCCCGCTTTATGCCTACGGTTCGGACGAACAGCCCCATCTGTGATTTCTGATCGGCAAAGACCTGCTCGACGCGGGATCGGATCACCGATCTTCCTGCGTTGGATCTCTGGATATGGCGGAGCATAGGCCTGAGATGCGGCTTTTTCCTGTGAACCTTGGAGAGAAAGCCCTGACTTTTCCATGAAGTCCTCATTGGCTTTTGAGCGGTAGGCTGTGTCTGCCCAGACCGTTGAGGCTGTATTGCTTTTATCAAGCAGGCCCTCTCTCAATCGCGCGCCATCACTGGCGGCGGTATCTGTCGTCTTCCATTTCCGGATGAACCGGTATTTCCGATCGATGGAAACATGCGATTTACAGCCAAAGAATGGGATAGCGAGATCGCTGGATGGCATGGTTTCATCGTCCTGCCGCTTCGCCTTCGTAAACTTCAGCGTCCAGCGCACATGCCTGTCCTTGTGGGACAATCTGGATGGCTTATCCTGCCAGTCTTCAGGAAGACGCCCTGCCCGGAGGTCGGCTTTCTCAGCGTTGGTATTGCGCTGTTTTGGAGCAGCTACCAGTGTGGCATCTAGGATCTGGCCAGACATCGGCAGATAGCCTGCGTTCCGCAGGGTTGTATCAAAGCGATTGAACAGACCCTCGATCGCTCCCATCTGGGTCAGGCGTTCACGGAACAGCCAGACCGTTTTGGCATCAGGAACACGATCTGAAAGCCCCAGACCTAAAAAACGCATGAAGGAGAGGCGATCGTTGATCAGATATTCCGTCCGCTCATCAGACAATTTGTTCAGCGTCTGGATCACCAGGATCTTGAACATCAGCAGCGGATCAAATGGCGGTCTCCCGCCCTTGCTTCCATCTGAATAGGCCAGAGCCTTCTCCAGATCAGGGCAGAACACCTCAAAATCCACAGTCCGGGAAAATGCTTCGAGCTGATCACCAAGCCCGCTTAACCGGGCCAACCGCTCTTCAACATCAAAGAAACCCGGCCGCTTTATAGCGCCATTCCCTCAGTTAGAACCAGACGAATGGAATCACAGAGCAGGCCTCAAAACCAGAGGGTTTTTCGAATCCTCCATCTCCAAAAACTGCAGTTTTCCGCCATAAAATCTATGTGCATTTTTTTACATTAACGGACATAGGGGGGTGAGCACCCAAAAAGACCCGCAAAGGTCTTTTCGAGGCGTGTTCCACGGATGCTCATGCAAGGACAAAGTCTGCTGCTGGAAAGACAGCCTGATCTTCTCTGTCCCTCTTTGCGAGAGACATTCCAACTCACGCAGGTCTGTAACTATTCTGAGGCTCGCGGCTGACTTTGGGGGTGAACGGAACGTCTGCTAACTGGCAGCACCAACATGATAGCTGACCTCCCTTGCAGCAGCCTTTCTCGAACGTGATCCCTTTGAGAAAGCACCGGCTGTCTTGAACGCCGTTTCCAATCGGGGAAGGTGTTGGCTTAACTGCCTATCCTGTCATGAGACCTACAATACCTAATCCCAGCCTTAACACCTCATCTCGACGCAAGGTCAAAATCTCCACACCGCTTTTTGTAACTGCAACAGTATGTTCGAACTGAGCTGAGAGTTTTCGGTCTTTGGTCAAGACTGTCCATCCGTCGTCTTTGGTCATAACCTGCCGGGTACCCTGATTAATCATGGGTTCTATGGTAAAAACCATCCCTTCCTTGAGTGCTTGGCCTGCTCCTCGCTTTCCGAAATTAAGCACCTGCGGTTCTTCATGCATCTCGCGACCAATCCCGTGTCCACAATACTCGCGGACAACTGAACAGCCATTTCTTTTGGCATAACGCTCGATTGCGAAACCGATATCTCCCAGATGAGCGCCTGGGCGCACCTGTTTTATCCCTTCCCACATCGCCTCCTGGGCGATCTGGACAAGGCGACGCGCGGCTGGCGGTACATTCCCCACAAGATAGGTTTTGCTCGAATCTGCAATAAAACCGTTTTTTTCGAGTGTAATGTCGAGATTGATGATGTCCCCGTCACGGATGATCTCGTCCGGATCAGGTACCCCATGACAGACAACATGATTGATTGAGCTGTTCAGGACAAATTTGAAACCATATTGTCCCTTACTGGCAGGGCGAGCTCCAAGATCAACAGTAATGAAGCGTTCAACCAAACCATTGACCGCTAACGTCGAAAGGCCAATGAGATCTAGTTCGTCCAGCATTTCAAAAACGGATGCCAACAGTCTGCCTGACACCCGCATGAGTGCCAGTTCTTCAGAGTTTTTTACCATGTCACGCGACTGTCAGGTCTGGGACACGAACGTCTCCCAAAACAAGCTGCTGCTTTACAATGTCATTGAAGGAGAGAGTCGGATTAGCTTCGGCCAACATTCCGATCTTCATCCAGAACTCGGCCTGAGCGTTGATGGAACGGCACATGACGGTACTGGCGCGACGTGCTTCCTCGTGCAGGTCTTCGTCGATCTTTACAATGCCCATTGATGTCGCTTTTAAAAAGAGAATATATGAAACGTATATGGACCATATATTTTTTGCGTCAATGGCATAGCAGTCTGGAGAGCCCTCGGTTTTTTGAGCTCTCCATAAGGAGGTCTACTGGCAGCTAGCTTCTGAGCCGCTGCTATGAGGAAAGTATCAACCTCAATCGAATATCCAGAATATCGGCGATAGCTAGCCTGCTGCTTATATCGGTTATGTCAGATATAAAGTGCCTAACCCCTCATCCTTGAAGGTAGGCCTTTATGGGTGAATATAATTTAGCATCAGATAGGGCGCGACAAAATCTTCGGGCGACACCTCAAAATACTCTAGCGTAAATGCGTTTATCTTTAGAGACACCGCGCGATAAAGCCGCAATTCATCTAAAATGATGTCTTAGTTCTCACCTGCTCCATGTCCGAGCCTGTGTCCACGTCGGAACCCGTGAGAGTGGGCTCGCCATGCGATTAAGAATCCAGCAGTTGTAAGCCCCAGCACAGCCCAGGGAAAAGATGGTGCCCCCCATGTGTCCAGCATGATCCCGCCTAGTAGTCCGCCGCCTGCAATCGCGCTGTTCCAGACGACGACATTCATCGATAATGCGACGTCCACGCCATCACCGGCCGCATCGGCCAGAGCCGTCTGGAGCAACGTCGCAGCTCCTCCAAAGGTCAGACCCCATACCGTAACGCCCATCATGATCACCGCGGGCGACGCGGACCCAATTGCAAAAACACCCGCAACAGCAGCGAATATTGCCAGACTGGCCAGAACGGAACTGCGTAGGGCGTGATCGACCGTACGGCTGGTCAGCCAGATGCCGACAAGGGCAGCGAGACCAAAAAGCAACAGGATGCGGTCTGCCTGTCCTGCCAGCCCAGCCGGTGTGATGAACGGAACGATATAGGTGTAGAGAACATTGTGCGCGAGCATCCATGTCACCACGACGCCCAAAACAGACCGCACCCCCGGGGTTCTCAAAACACGCCTAAACGGCAGACGTTCGTGCTGCGCAACACCCGGAAAATCCGGTACCCTGGCCAGAACCCAGACGATCAGCAGCAGGGTCAACCCTGACATGATCCCGAAGGCCAGTCTCCAGCCCACAACAGCGCCCAGCCATGTTCCCGTGGGCACGCCTATCGAGAGGGCGATTGGCGTTCCCACCATGGCAATAGCCAGAGCACGCCCCTGCTGGGAACGCGTCACCATCCTGCGCGCGTAGCCCGCCAGCAATGCCCAGGCGAGACCCGCTGCCGCACCCGCGCCGTAGCGGGCCACAAGGGTGATGCCGTAATGCGTCGAAAACGCTGTGATTGAATTGAAGATCACAAATCCGATGATCGCCAGCAGAAGAACGCGCCTCCGCCGCCATCGCTGCGTGGCGATTGTCAGGGGGATCGCGGCACTCAGGGAGCCCAGGGCATAAGCCGTGACCATCTGCCCTGCCAGCGCCGGAGAAATATGCAGACTAGCCCCGATCTGGGGCAGCAGACCAGCCGGGAGGGTTTCGGTCATGATGCAGAGGAAGCCGGCCATGGCCAGTGCGAGCAGACCGGCTACGGGCAGCCCATCATCGGTGCTCTGCCCGGGGGATGTCGGAGTGAACGTCATGCGACTCTCATATGTGGATCGGTTGGTATATATATATGAAGGCCGCAAAATCTTGGCAATCACTTCTGGATCACTTAATATGAAAGTCTTTCAGCAGGAGCAGCACCATGGCGCGGACAGGGCGTCCCCGTGAGTTTGACAGGGACAAGGCAATTGATGCCGCCACGGCGCTTTTCTGGGCGCAGGGCTACGAACCGACTTCCCTGACGCAGCTCAAGTCCTGCATGGGCAATATTTCGCCCGCGAGTTTCTATGCTGCATTTGGCTCTAAAGAAGCCCTGTTCCACGAAGTCGTGCAGCATTATCTGGCGACCTACGGGCAGGTCATGGCGCCCTTATGGGACGAAAATCTGGCGCCGCGCGATGCGATTGAACGGACGTTGCGCGGTTCGGCGCGCATGCAGGCAGCCCGGACGCATCCCTGCGGATGTCTGGTCGTATCGGGCGCCAGCAACTGTTCGCCCGAAAACGAACCTGTTCAGGTTCTTCTTGCTGAAGAGCGACAGCGGACGCGGACTGGTATCAGGGCCTGTGTGGAACGGGCCATTGCCAACGGCGAATTGCCGGATTGCGCAGCGACAGAGGCCCTGCCTGATATTTTCGCGACATTTTTCCATGGCATGACCTGCGAAGCCAGGGACGGGATGACCTCAACGCATCTGGATGCGGCGATCACATCTCTTCTGACGTTGTGGGACGCCAATGCTGTGACACCGAGGTCAGAAAAACAGTCAGACAGACGATAACGATCCCGGCACAACTCGGGTCTTAAAGCTGCGCCTTTAGTACTAATCGATCCATAATTCATTGACCCTGCTTTGAGCGCACATTATGGACTGTTCGGTACGGAATTAGATTCCGGAACATATCGCCGTGTCTCGGCCAAGGAATCCAGTTATGAGCAAACAGGACATCGCATTCGTCACGGGCGCCAATCGCGGCATCGGATACAGTATCGCGAAGCATCTGATTGCCTCGGGCATCAACGTGATCGGGACCTATCACTCCAACGAAGACGAGGCGAAAGCTGCCGAAGCAGCCCTCGTCGGCGAAAGCGCAAAACTGCGCATGTTGAAGCTGGATATCGTGGACCATGAATCGTTCACGAATTTTTCCGGACAGGTCAAAGCACTTCTCGCACATGAGTTCGAGCACAGTACGCTGAGTTATGTCATTCAGAACGCGGGCAATATCATTCACACTCGCTTCGATGCTGCGACATCCGAACAACTCGATAACCAGTACAATATCCATTTCAAAGGCCCATACCTGCTGACAGTGGCCCTTTTGCCCCTGATCCGGGACGGCGGTCGCATTCTCAACATCACTTCCGCCGCGACCCGCTTCTATCTAACGGATCATGGGCCTTATTCAGCCATGAAAGCCGCAACCGAAGTCATCTCGCTTTACATGGCGAAAGAGCTGGGCGAGCGGGGGATTACGGTCAATGCTGTCGCCCCCGGTGCAATCGCCTCGGATTTCGGCGGTGGTCTGGTCCGTGACGATGCCACGATCAACAAGAGCCTCGCAGAGATCACGCCCCTCGGGCGCGTCGGACAACCCGACGACATCGGTGCCGCGGTCCGCGCCCTTCTGTCTGACGACATGCGTTGGGTGAATGGTCAGCGTATCGAGGTAACAGGAGGTCAGTCGCTATGACACTCGCAGCTGGGAGAGGCCTCATGATCCATGTTATGGCCAGCAGTGTCATTCCTGCATCCGTTCCCTCTGTGTGGCAGCTGGTCCGTGATTTCGGCGCCCTTGGACGCTGGTTGCCGGGCGTCAAAAGCTGCGTGATTGAAGGTGATGAGTCCGGTGACCGTGTCGGGGCAATCCGCCGTGTCGAAATGGGGGATGTCGGCCTCCTCCGTGAGCAGCTTCTGGCCTTGTCCGATGTCGATCATGCGGTGACGTTCTCGATCGTTGAATCCGCCCTGCCGATCCGAAACTATCGCTCTACGATCAGCCTTCTCCCCATCACGGCGAGCGACGGCACGTTCATCCAGTGGCGCGGGCAGTTCGAGGCGCCTGTCGAGCATGCCGCCAGTATGGAGGCCCGGATGCCGACAGATATCTATCAGCCAGCCTTCGATAGACTGGCAGAAATTCTGGTGTCGCGGGAGACGCAGTCATGAGCGGCTTTGAGGGTAAATCCGTTCTCGTGCTAGGCGGCAGTCGCGGGATTGGAGCCGCCATCGTGCGCCGTTTCGCGTCGGATGGAGCGAAAGTCCTTTTCACGTATCTTTCATCACGGGACGAGGCTCAGGCCCTGGCGACCGAGACCGGAAGCGAGGCCCTCCGCGCCGATAGTGGCGATCGTGACGCTCTCATCGCGCTGATCGGCTCACTTGGTCCGCTCGACGTTCTGGTCGTCAATTCCGGCATTCTTGGCGCGGGCGATCCGCTGGATATCCCCCCGGATGAGATCGACCGGCTGTTTCGCATCAATATCCATGCGCCTTATCATGCGGCCGTTGCTGCCGCCCGGACCATGCCCGACGGGGGTCGCATCATCTTCATCGGTTCCACCAATGCCGATCGTATGCCGATGGCCGGGCTTGCGGCCTACAGTGCCAGCAAATCGGCATTACAGGGCATGACCCGGGGACTGGCGCGGGATTTCGGCGTGCGCGGGATCACCGTCAATGTCGTCCAGCCCGGGCCGACCGATACCGACATGAACCCTGCAGAGGGGCCGCTAAAGGACGTGATGCATGGTTTCATGGCAATCAAGCGCCATGCCACGGGCTCGGAGATTGCGCGGCTGGTGGCGTATCTTGCCGGACCAGAGGCCGGCATAATCACAGGCGCCGCGTACAACATCGATGGTGGCTTCGCAGCCTGACGGAATGGCTGCTTTCCCCAGAGGGAAACAAGGACCAAAGACATGACCGCTTCAACTTCCAACGCCTCCCGATCCGGTACATTCAGGATCGGCGGCGATCTCGAGATCAACCGGCTTGGTTTCGGTGCCATGCGCATTACGGGGCCGGGGATATGGGGTCCGCCCGCCGATCGTGATGAGGCCGTCCGCACGCTGAAACGTCTTCCCGAACTCGGCGTCAACTTCGTCGATACAGCGGATTCCTACGGACCGGATGTCTCGGAATGGCTGATTCGGGAGGCGCTGCATCCGTATCCCGAAGGGGTGGTGATCGCGACCAAGGGCGGTCTGACCCGTTCAGGACCGGATATCTGGAAGCCGGTCGGGCGTCCGGAATATCTGCTCCAGCAGGTGCACAAAAGCCTGCGCAATCTCGGTGTTGAACAGATCGATCTGTGGCAGCTGCACCGGATCGACCCCAAAGTGCCAGCGGACGAGCAGTTCGATGCGATCAGATCCTTCATCGACCAGAAACTGATCCGTCATGCGGGGCTGAGCGAGGTTTCCGTCGATGACATCAGGGCGGCGTCGAAGTTCTTTGTCGTGGCGACCGTCCAGAACCGCTACAATCTCGTCGACCGCACCAGTGAGGACGTGCTCGATTATTGCGCGGCACAAAACATCGGATTCATCCCGTGGTTTCCGTTGGCGGCTGGCGATCTCGCGAAGCCGGGTTCGATCCTAGACATCATGGCACGAAAATATGAGGCTCATCCAAGCCAGATCGCACTGGCCTGGATCCTGAAACGCAGCCCGGTGATGCTGCCAATTCCAGGCACGTCCAAAGTTGTCCATCTGGAACAGAATGTAGCCGCTGCGAACATTACACTCTCCGACGAGGACTTCGCGGCCCTGGATATGGAAGGCCGCAAGGCGTTCCGCTCCACACCGTAAGAGAGCACGTCCGGGCAGTCACAGACCCAGCGCCTAAAGGCCGGGATGGCTGTCCGGATGCCGCTTTTCAGGCCAATGGAACAGGCGGCTAGCAGCTGAAATGGGCTGGTCATTGATAGACGCGGCGCGGTAACGCATCAGCCCGTTTTCATCGAACTCCCAGTTCTCGTTCCCGTGCGACCTGAACCACGCTCCGGACGCATCCCGCCATTCATACGCGAAGCGGCGTATGCTCACTTACGGCATCCTCTTCTCGAACTGATCAGATGTGGATGCCGCCTGCGACCTCGATGCGTTGAGCGTTGACCCATCCAAACTCGTCGGACAGCAAACTCGCGATTACCGGTCCGACGTCTTCAGGTCCACCTACGCGCCCAAGCGCAGTATGTGATGCCAGCGCCTTGTTGACTTCAGGATTGTCGCGCACGATGCCGCCGCTGAAATCCGTTGCAATAGCCCCGGGGGCAACGACATTTGCAGAAATGCCACGCGGTCCCAGTTCAAGCGCCATGTAGCGTGTTAGTGCTTCGACAGCCGCTTTCATCGGGCCGTAAATCGTCCGCCCCGGGAACGCGAAGCGCGCGAGGCCCGATGAGATATTTACGATCCGTCCGCCGTCGTTCATCAACGGCAGCAACGCCTGGGTTAGCAAATACGGGCCTTTGAAATGTACCGCGAATTGCGTGTCTAACTCGACCTCCGTTCCATCGGCCAGCGTCGCGGTAGAGGAAATGCCGGCGTTGTTAACCAAATAATCGAAGCGCACCGCGCCCAAAATTTCCAAAGCCTTACGCACATTCACCGTGAAGTGCTCAACGCTGGCCGCCTGGCCCACGTCAAGCTGAAGGGCCACCGCTTGTGCGCCGGCCTGCCGGATCGCCTGGACCACTTCGTCCGCTTCGCCGCGACCCGTGTTGTAGGTGATGATCGAGGATATTCCGCGTTGAGCCAGTCGTAGAGCAGTATCGCGCCCCATGCCACGGCTTGCGCCAGTGATGATCGCGATACGGGTTTGATTGTTCATGATTGATCCCCTTCGATAGGAGACATAAGGGCATTCATTGTGCCATATAAGATGGTTATTATCCGACATGATGTACGGATTATTGAACAATGCGCATTGATTTTGCCGGGACGCGTGCTTTCGTTGCCGTAGCTACTGCCGGAGGGTTTCGGGAAGCAGCCAAGATAACGGGCATGAGCGCGTCAAGTCTCAGCGGGGCCGTGAAGCGGCTCGAGGATCAACTCGAGGTCCGCTTGCTCAACCGGACGACACGCAGTGTGGTTACGACGGAAGCCGGTGCCCAACTCCTGGAGCGCCTGCAACTGGTGATGGTCGAGATGGAAGCGGCGCTCGAAAGTGCCAACGATTTTCGCGTTTCTCCCAGCGGAACGATACGTCTCAACGTCCCTTTGGGGGTCGCACGTCTCATCCTCCCTCGTATCTTGCCCGAATTCTCGAAGACTTACCCAGAAGTGCGGGTTGAAGTCGTCGCTGAGCATGATCTCGTGGATATTCTCGCCGTAGGGTCCGACGCGGGCATCCGTTACGATGATCGCCTGACCAAGAACATGCTCGCTGTACCGATTGGACCTGAGTGGCAAAGGTTTGCAACGGCAGCCTCGCCTGACTATCTCGCCAGTCATGGTCGCCCCGAGCATCCGCATGACTTGCTTGACCACCGGTGTCTGCCAGCAAGCGTGCGGGGCGGTGCAGCGTTGCCTTGGGAGTTCGAGCGGGCGGGTGAGGTCATCAAAGTTGACGTGACCGGGCCGCTCACGGTTGACGCGAATGCGATTGACCTCGCCATTGCGACAGCAGTCGAGGGAGGCGGAATTGTCCACCTCTATGAGGATTGGATGCAGCGCGAAATCGACAGCGGTGCTCTTGAGCCGATCCTTTTACCGTGGTGGCAGAGCTTCAAGGGGCCTTCGCTTTACTATCACGGGCGCGACCATGTTCCTGCGTCGCTTCGAGCCTTTATCAGTTTCATCAAAGAACGAAGATGGTAAGCAGCTATCACCTCTTCACTGCGCCGAAGGCGATATTCCGCTACCGGCCACAACTTGGCCGTGAGAGATCGTGCTTTTTATGTCCGCTATTTAGGCGACTGGCGCCGCTTTGTTCTGATTTTCTCGAACAGACAGGAGAATTGTGGGGGGGGGGGGAAGCGGTAGGTCCGCTTTGAAGTGTGACGGCGCGCCGCGCGCCCAGAGTCGTCATGGTCGGATGTCTGCCCCTCGGGGGAGCCTAGGGTTCTTTATTAAATACTTTATAGCATACTGCTCAAATCCTCGCAGGTTGATCAGCCTCGATTGCCGGAGTTCGTGTGATGTTACAGATCAGTACCGGAAAGTTTTTCACGAACGATGCGTACGAGACGCTGCGGCGCGCAATATACTTTACAAACTACCAACTCTTCCCGGACGATCGAATCGAGACAGAAGTAGGCTCACTCCAACCTGTCGTCGGGGTGCATGGTCTGGGAGCGCTCATCTGTGAGATCATTGAACGCATCCAGAAGCTACCTGGTGGTCCGTATGCCGGAGAAATTATCGCGACGGGTGGAGAAACGCTGATCAACGACTTCGCGGCCGTCGTTTCGTTTGCCTTGAACATCACCTGCACAACGGATATCGACCTCGCTCGTCGCCTAGTAACGAAGGAACGGCCGAGCCTCGGCGCCGACTTAGTACCTCAAAAATATATTCCCCGCATGTTTGATCGCGCCGTGAACTGGCAACCAAGCGACTTTGAGAACCTTCAGCGCTTTGTAACGGATCTCGTAGCGCTCGAGCGCAAGAGCTACGAAGGCGCCATGCGGGCAATTCGACGCTATGTCATCGGCGCTCATCGTATCTCGGACGACGTCAATCTCGCCTACGCGCTTTTTGTAATGTCGATAGAATCTCTTGCTCAGAAATTCGATGGATTTGAGCCAACTTGGGATGATTACGGCGAGCGGAAGCGGCGGCGTATCGACGAAGCTCTTGAAGAAATCCCTGAAATTAACGTAGACAAGGTCCGAGCCGCGGTTCTCGCCAATGAGCACGTGGCCATCGCGAGGCGCTTCCGCGAGTTTGCACTTGACCATGTTGGTCCGAGCTTCTTCCGTGGGGAGGCGGAGAAGGCCACCGCCGCCATCAGTCGCCCCGACCTTTCGATTGCACTGCGGCAGGCATATTCAATCCGTTCAAGGTACGTTCACAATCTCGAGGACATTCCGCGCCTTCTTACCGGCATCGAAGGATTCCATGAGATGATAACCATCGATGGAGAGGCGACCTTGACCTTTGCGGGCTTGGCACGTGTAGCCCGCCACGTGATACAGACATTTGTGGCGCGTGCCCCGAAAACCGAAAAGGAAGAATTTAACTGGGCGAAGGATTTGCCAGGACAATTGACCATGCAGATGGCGCCCCAATACTGGATCAGCAATCCTCAAAGTTTCGATGCGACCACCGCCCAACAATATCTCGTTGCTTTCATCGGGCAGGTTGTTGGGCGCTTACTGCAGCCGTCAGCGACAATAACCGACATTCGTCCTGTGTTGAGGAAAGTGGAAGCCCTCGTGCCGGGCTTGGCAAAACCCGGCCAGCGCCTACCGATGCTGGCCCTCTATTTTATCTTCAACTACCTTGCCCCCGAGGATCTCCGCAGCGCGGGGTATCCAACGCTTATTGAAACATACAGGAGAGATTTTGAGACACCCTCCATTATCAGTCTCGCAGCGCATTTGGTGACAGGTCAAAATCCGGACTGGTCCTTAGAGGCAATGGAAAAGCTTTACGCATGCTATTTTCGTGAGCGCCACCACGCCAGCACGCTGGAGTTGGGCCGCATACTTGAAGCGGCTTTTGTACTAGTACTGGCGGAACAAAACCGAGCAGCGGGTCTTTTTACCCGCGCGCGAGAACTCGTGGCATATGCCGTCGAAACTTGCCCACAGCACGAAGGCCTACAAAAATTTGAAAAGTCTATTCAGCTAAACGACCGGACTGCCATTGATTGGAAAGCTATTATGTTACCGACGGCGTTAATGCCCCAATAAGCGTTCGACAACGATGTAGATCACTTTCGGGGCGAAAAGTTTGGAACTGATCGAACTATCGTATTTCTGCTTTCCTCGACCGTCTCCACCGCAGACCATCCAGTATCAGCCCAAAATAGCAACGAGCGTTTGGTTGCTGATGTCCGTTATGACGAAAACGGTTTTAGCGGCTGAATGACCGACATGAGGGCGTAAGCAGAGGTCCGCTAACGCCTCTGAGCTGCTTTTCGCTAAACCCTGTCTTCCCCGTAGCCCAGCACTTCAATCACCCGGCATTCCTCGACCGTACCGCGCGCACACCGATCTAGCGAGCGTTGCAGCTCGGCGCGCAGCGCCACCAGCCTCCCAATCCGTCGGTCAATATTCTCGACGTGGCGGCGGGCGATAGCGTCCACCTCGCCGCAGGAACGCTCCGGCTGCTCGCTAAGCGTCAGCAACTCACGAATGTCGGCGACCTCGAAGCCCAGCTCGCGGGAATGACGAATGAAGTTGAGCCGGGCGACCTCGTCCGCACCGAAGCGCCTTTGCCGCCCTTCCGTTCGTGCCGGTGTCGGAAGAAGCCCGACGCCTTCGTAGTAGCGGATCGTCGGCACCTTGACCCCAGTGCGCCGCGCCAACTCGCCAATCGAGATCTTCATGGTGCTTTTCCCTTGAAGCTCTAGTGGCTAGAGATTGTAGGGTGATCCCGAGAAGGAGTCACCCATGTCTGAGAACTGCTGCAAGTCCGAGACCGCCTGTTGCGCTCCGCCACCTCTGGTCGTGCCCACGAAAACAGTCACACCAACCGTCGAGGTGACGACATGCGGCACCGTCGAGGATAGCTGCTGCCCGAAGGGTGTCCCGGTCTTCGACGGTGTAGACCCGCGCTACAAGCGCGTCCTGTGGACGGTGATCGCGATCAATGGCGCGATGTTCGTGACCGAAATGGCGGCGGGACAGCTCGCTGGCTCGCAAGCCCTCAAGGCCGACGCACTCGACTTCCTGGCCGATACCGTCACCTACGGTTTGAGCCTGGCAGTGATCGGCGCGAGCCTGCGCACGCGAGCCACGGCGGCACTCGCCAAGGGCGTCTCGCTGTCGCTGATGGCGCTGTGGGTGTTCGGGTCCACCGTCTACCACACGCTGATCTTCGGCGTTCCGCAGGCCGAGATCATGGGTGCGATCGGCGTTCTGGCGCTGGCCGCGAACCTTGCCTCGGTGTTTCTGCTGCTGCCCTACAAGGATGGCGACGCCAACGTGCACTCGGTGTGGCTCTGCTCTCGCAACGATGCGATCGGCAACCTGATCGTCATGGGCGCGGCGTTCGGCGTCTGGAACACCACCAGCGCATGGCCCGACCTTGCGGTGGCCGCGATCATGGCTGGCATATTCCTGTCATCAGCGATGCAGATCCTGCGGCAGGCATGGGGAGAATATCGAACCGACGAGACTGGCACGAAGGCAGCCGCCGCATAGGGTGAGGATCATGCGCCTATGTCCGCTTCCCGGCAACGCAAAGCGGGCCAGCCACGTCGTAGAAGTAGGCGACCGCCGCCTGTCTGCTCCGGTTCTCCTGAACAGACAGGCAGGTCAGGGGGGGAAGCCGAATGTCGGTTATCAGTTTATTGTTGTCCGATATCGGACATTCACGATGCGAGATTAATCCGAATAGATTGCCTCCAAATCCGGTGATATTGCTAGGAAGGCATCGCTTACAACCTGGCGCATCCAGAGATTATCAGCTGCTCGCTGCCAGAGGATCGATACAGAATAGTCTCCCAAATCAATGGGTGCCGCACAGACAGTAAGGCCCGAAACGGCCGCAAGGCTCTGGGCCGCATGAATTGGTAGTGTGGCAACGGCACGCGTCCCGATCAGGAAGAGAGGAAGGGCAGAGAAATGTGTCAGCGCCGATTGCACCCGTCGTGAGTGACCAAGATTTTTCAAGGCTTGATCTACAATGCCCTCCCGGCCTGAAAACGAGACCAGAAGATGTGGCAGAGACAGATAATCTGTCAGTGTTAGCGGCAGTGTAAGGTCGCAGGCGACCGGATCAAGCAGGCAGGCATAACCAGACCGCCCGATCTCCTGCTGCTGTAATCCGGAGCGTACATTCGGCTGTGCGACAACAGCAAAGTCGATTTCTCCCGCTTCAAAAAGGGCCTCCACGCGGTGTGTGTTAGCCTGCCTGAATGTCACTGAAACACGGGGCGCTTCTTCTGCCAGCCGCTTTGTGATTAGCGGCCCAATTGCAATCTGGAAATCGTCAGACATCCCTATGGAAAAATGTTGTCGGCTGGTTGCGGGATCAAAGGCAGTAACAGTCGAGAATGCGTTCTGGATCAGAGCGACCCCGCCCTGAAGCGGTTCCGCCATAGCGATTGCCCGAAGTGTTGGCTGCATACCCCCACGGGTGCGGACGAACAAAGGGTCATCCGCCGCTTCCCTCAGGCGGCCCAAAGACGCACTGACGGCTGACTGGCTCAGTGATAATCGTTTTGCTGCTCGGGAGACGCTGCGTTCTTCCCAGAGTGCCAGAAAGGTAGTGATCAGATTGAAATCAAGACGTGAAATATCGACCATAGTGATTTTGACTATCAAAACAATCAATTTGCCCGATAATGTGAGAAAGTCCACTCTTTCTGTCACTGTAATCCACTACATGCATGAGAGAGCCGGACATGAGCCAGCGTCGCGTTGCCGTTATTCAGGCGGGAACCAGTCTTTTTGACACTCCCCGGACACTGGATCGGATGGAGGCCCATTGCGAAGCCGCTGCAGCGCAGGGGGTTGAACTCGCAGTCTTTCCCGAGGCGTATATTGGTGGATATCCAAAAGGGCTGAGTTTCGGCGCTGTTCTTGGAAGCCGCTTCCCTGAAGGGCGTGAGGATTACCTTCGATACTGGAAGTCAGCCATTGACGTTCCGGGAGCAGAAACAGCGCGGATTGGCTCTTTCGCAGCGAAGATGAAGGCCCATCTCGTTGTTGGGGTTATCGAACGAGATAGGGCGACGTTGTATTGTACGGCGCTCTTCTTTGGGCCGGATGGGACACTTCTTGGCAAACATCGCAAGCTGATGCCGACCGGCACCGAACGACTGGTCTGGGGAAAGGGAGACGGTTCGACCATTCCGGTATTCGAAACAGAGATCGGACGTATCGGGGCTGCGATCTGCTGGGAAAATTACATGCCGGACCTACGCCAGAGCATGTATGCTCGGGGCATCAGTCTCTGGTGTGCGCCTACGGTGGATGAGCGCGATATCTGGCAGGCGTCCATGCGGCATATTGCGTATGAAGGACGGACGTTTGTTCTCAGTGCCTGTCAGTACATGACGCGCGCGGATGCGCCGGAAAATTATACCTGTCATCAGGGTAACAACCCGGAAACCGTTCTCATTCGTGGCGGAAGCGTGATCGTCAATCCGCTCGGAGAAATCATCGCAGGCCCAATCTATGATCGTGAAGCCATCATTACGGCGGACATTGATCTGGATGATGTCATCCGGGGGAAATATGACCTCGACGTGGCGGGGCATTATGCCCGTCCTGATATCTTCAGCTTGCAGGTTAACAACGCCTGTCAAAATCCAGTATCGTTCTCTGGGCAAGAGATCGATGCTCCACTTCCCACGATGAAGATCGAATAAAATAACTGCTGCCTCTATCGCCTTGCCGTAGCTACTGAATCCCTCCCTTTAGATGTCACGGCAAAGTCCGTGTCTGGGGATGAACTGCTCTGGGGGGTAAGCGGAATGTCTGGTCTGAGCAGAAAAGTTGAGGAAGCCGACAGTCGTGATCTCCGTTTCCTCACACAGGATAGCTTGACTTACGACAATATATCCACAATATTGGATATATGGATACAGAATCTACCCTCGCAGCCCTGAGCGCCCTGTCGCAATCCACAAGACTGGAGATCTTTCGCCTGCTGGTGCGCTACGAGCCGGACGGATTACCCGCCGGAGATGTCGCGCGGCATCTCAATGTCCCGCAGAACACCATCTCGGCCCATCTCGCCACCCTGGCCCGTTCCGGGCTGCTGACCTCGGAGCGTCATAGCCGGCTGATCGTCTATCGCGCCTGTCTTCCGCGCCTGCGGGACCTGATGATCTTCCTCGTCAGGGACTGCTGCGCGGGCAGTCCCGAACTCTGCGCGCCTCTAGTCGCGACCCTGTCCTCCTGCTGTCCCTCCCCGGAAGCCCGCTCATGACCATCACGATCTACCACAACCCGGCCTGCGGCACGTCGCGCAACGTTCTGGCACTGATCCGCAACAGCGGCGAAGAACCCCGGATCATCGAATATCTGAAAAAGCCTCCCAGCCGTGCGGAACTGGTCGATCTGATCGCCCGTATGGGCGTTCCGGTGCGCTCGGTCCTGCGGGAAAAGGGCACGCCCTTTCACGAACTTGGCCTCGATAATCCGACCCTGACGAACGATGCGCTGCTCGACGCCATGATCGCACATCCGATCCTGATGAACCGGCCGATCGTCGTCACCCCCCTCGGTGTTGCGCTCTGCCGTCCGTCCGAGACGGTTCTGGACATCCTGCCCAACCCCCAGCGTGACGCGTTCGCCAAGGAAGACGGCGCGAAGATCGTCGATGAAGCCGGAAAACGGATCGTCTGATGCTGGCTCTTGCCATTTTCATTGCTACACTGGTTTTTGTCATCTGGCAGCCTCGGGGGCTGGGCATCGGCTGGAGCGCAATGGCAGGTGCCGCCGTGGCCCTGGCGTCTGGAGTGATCCACTGGCACGACATTCCTGTCGTCTGGCACATCGTCTGGGACGCGACCTTCACCTTTATCGCGCTGATCGTCATCTCGCTATTGCTGGATGAGGCCGGGTTCTTCCATTGGGCCGCCCTGCACGTCGTGCGCTGGGGCAAAGGACGAGGCCGGACGCTATTCCCGCTGATCGTGGTGCTGGGAGCGGCCATTGCAGCGGTTTTCGCCAATGACGGCGCGGCCCTGTTGCTCACGCCCATTGTCATTGCCATTTTCACTCAACTCCGCCTGAGCCATACCGCAGCCCTGGCCTTCATCATTGCGACTGGCTTCGTCGCAGACACCACAAGCCTGCCGCTGGTGATTTCCAATCTGGTGAACATCGTCAGCGCCAATTTCTTCCGCATTGCGTTCGATCGCTATGCCGCCATCATGGTCCCCGTCGATCTGGTAGCACTTGGTGCAACGCTTGCCGTCCTGTGGCTGTGGTATTGGCGGCAGGTGCCTGCGACCTATCCCGTCGCCGAACTGCCAGCACCCGCCACGGCCATTCGTGACCACCATGTATTCCGGGCGGCATTTCCGCTGCTGGCCCTGGTTCTGGCGGCCTATTTCCTGACCGCGCCGTTTCATATCCCGGTCTGTGTCGTAGCCTGCCTGGCCGCCGGAATCCTCTTGCTCGTCGCCGGATATGGCCGGGTCATCCCTGTTCGCAAGGTGCTGCGGGGTGCCCCATGGCAGATCGTGATCTTCTCGCTGGGTATGTATCTGGTGGTATACGGCCTGCGCAATGCCGGGCTGACCGACTACCTTGCAACCGCACTGGTCTGGCTTGGTCATCAGGGGACGTTCGCTGCCACGATAGGCGCCGGCTTTCTGGCGGCTGTTCTGTCGTCTATCATGAACAATATGCCGAGTGTGCTGGTCGGGGCGCTGGCGATCCAGCAGGCTCACGACATCACGCCGCTGACACGCGACCTGATGATCTATGCCAACGTCATCGGCTGCGATCTCGGGCCGAAATTTACACCGATCGGCAGTCTCGCCACGTTGCTGTGGCTGCATGTGCTGGCATCCAAAAATCATCGGGTCACATGGAGGCAGTATATGAAGGTCGGACTGGTGATCACCCCGCCCGTCCTGCTGGCAACACTCGCGGCGCTGGCCCTATGGCTGCCCCGGATCAGTCACCCGTAATACACGACAGGACCGATATATATGACCGAACCTGAGCTGCCAGCCTTGCATCCGGAGTATCTTGAACCGGTCGATCTCGCGCGGCTGGAACCGCAACCGCGTGTGGACCATCCGCCGCGTATCCTTCTGCTCTATGGCTCTTTGCGTCCCCGCTCGTTCAGCCGCCTGCTGGTGCTGGAGGCAGAGCGCATTCTGAAAGTCCTCGGCGCCGAGACACGGGTGTTCGACCCGACCGACCTGCCGGTAGCGGATTCCGTGCCCGCGACCCATCCGAAAGTGCAGGAACTGCGGAAACTCTCGATCTGGTCGGAAGGTCAGGTCTGGTGCAGCCCCGAACGGCACGGCAACATCACTGCCGTGTTCAAGAACCAGATCGACTGGCTGCCGTTGTCCGAAGGCTCGATCCGCCCGACGCAGGGCCGTACGCTGGCGGTCATGCAGGTTTCGGGTGGATCGCAGAGCTTCAATTCCGTCAATGGCCTGCGGGTGCTGGGCCGGTGGATGCGGATGTTCACCATCCCCAACCAGTCCAGCGTGCCAATGGCCTATACGCAGTTCGGTGACGATGACCGCATGAAGCCGTCCCCCCTTTATGACCGGATGGTAGATGTCATGGAGGAACTGATGAAATTCACATGGCTGCTGCGCGACCGGGCCGACTATCTCGTGGACCGCTATAGTGAACGTAACTCGGAACACCGCTTGCCTGAAAAGCTATGAGCCGGGCTGGCGCGCATTTCTGGCATACGACGTCGGCTTATCAAAACCCTAAGCGACCCACCTTACGACCGAGATGAGGGCGACTGCCGCTTGTCCGCACGGCTCCTGTTGAGCGGACAAGCGGTTTAGGGGGGACAGCAGAATGTTGGCTCCGAGTGGTATCTCTCTCGTACCGGACATCCTCTATTGAGAACGTAGCCGGTCGTGTTGGGGTAAGAAGCGTAACCAGAGCCACCCCATCAGGGCAGACAAAACAGAGCCGGCAAAGATGCCCATCTTGGCTGGGGTCACAAGATCTGATCCGGAAAATGCCAGATTTGCGATAAATAGACTGATCGTGAATCCAATGCCACACAGCAGCGAAAGACCAAACAACATCCCCGTTGGCGTTTCAGCCGGAAGCGTGGCGATCTTCAGATGGGTCGAGAGTATTGTTACACCAAAGACGCCGACCGGTTTGCCAACGATCAGTCCTAACATAATCCCGAGCGGAGCAGCCTCCAGCATCATGTCCGGATGAACGCCAGCTAGTGAAACACCCACGTTCATGAAACCGAACAGCGGTAGAACGACCCAGGTAACGAACGGGGTCAATGCAGAAGATGTCCGATCGAGTGGCGTAGCCTGTCTGGCATCCATTCCTGAGGTGACTGCCGGAAGGCATAGGCCGGTGATGACCCCAGCAAGCGTCGGGTGCAGACCGGAATCCAGAAGCGCCACCCACAACAGAACGCAACCGGTGCCGTAGCTCCAGAGGGTTCTGATCCCAACCCTGTTCGCGCCGACCAACGCTGCAGTCACGATCACGACCGCGATCAGCGCCGGCCAATACAGAGCGCTCCCATAAAACAGGGCGATCACCACAATCCCCAGCATATCATCGAAAATGGCAAGCGCCATCAGCCAGGCCCTGGCTCCCGGCGAGACATGCCTTCCAAGAGCAAGGATGATTGGCAACGTGAACGCAGCATCCGTTGCAACAGGAACGGCCCAGCCGCGTGTCGCTTCTGGATGCCCGCATGTCACCAGCAGATACGTCAGGGCAGGCACGATCATTCCACCCAATGCTCCGATAAGCGGAAGGGCGATGCGGCGTAGTGATGAGAGGTGCCCAGATACAATTTCCTTTTTGATTTCGAGAATGACCACCAGAAAAAACAGGGTCATGAGCCCGTCAGAGACCCAGGCGTCAATGTTTTCTGGCCCCCGCTTTCCCAAGATGGGCAATTTCATGGGCGCTGTTATCAGGGTGCCGTAACCCGACGCCCATGACGAATTCGCCAGGACAAGACCCAACAGGGATGCAAGCATGAGGACAGACGCCCCACCTGCGGGAGCGGCCAGAAAACGTCGGATATGCACTGTGGGCGCAACAGAAAATTTGCTCATTCCTCTTTGTTGAATGAGACAGGCTTCCACACAAGCCTGTAGAGATGCGCTACCTTGTCATAATGTTTCTATTAACGCCCGATTTCCGGACGACCGTTTAACGCGGTTTATGTCCGGCTTGTAGGCGTATCCCGTCAATCCGCCACACTCCCAACTGACGGATCCTCTGGGTTGGGACGATCAATCGTCCTTGGCCCCATAAACTGGTCGATTTGTGCTAAAGAGGGGCATGTCTGACCGCTATTATTCTGACCTTCGCGCACTGTGCTGCATTATCGATCGAGGCAGTTTCGTCGCCGCCGCCAGAGAACTTTGCGTGTCGCGTTCGGCGCTCAGTGAAACGATCCGCCGACTGGAAGACTTTGTTGGCGTTCAGCTCCTGAACCGAACAACCCGCAGTGTCAGCCCCACGCCCGCAGGTGAGCGCCTGGCGGCGCGGTTCGGGGCGGCGTTCGAAGAAATCGGAGCCGCTTTAAGCGAGGCCGGTGCCATGGGCGGCGAAATTGCTGGTCCGGTGAGAGTTCACGCGCAGCGTCTTGGTTATGAGCTCTTTCTAAGACCGCTTTTGCCTGACTTTGTCCGACGTTTCCCGAGGATCAGCGTCGAGGTGCAGATCGACGATGCTGGCGTGGACATCGTACAGCAACGGTTCGACGTCGGCATACGGCTTGGGGAGATGCTGGATCAGGATGCTATTGCGTTCCCGCTTCAGCCCGGTTTGCGGCAGATCGCCGTTGCCGCCCCGTCTTACCTCGATCGGCACGGAGCACCACGCCATCCGCGGGAGCTCCGCGATCATCTCTGTATCGGTTTTCGCTGGCCGGGGCATGCTGCCCTGTACAACTGGGAATTCTGCGAAAATGGCGTCTGGTTTTCCGTGGCCATCTCCGGTCCACTGACCTTCAATGATCAGCGGGCAGCGCTTGATGCCGCCGTTGCTGGCGCGGGCATCGCATTATGGGTTGAGAGCGAGGTCCAGCCGCTCATCGAGGCCGGCCATCTTGTTCCCCTGCTGACAGAGTATTCCGCCGCTTTTCCAGGCTTTGCGCTTTACTATCCCCCGCATCGTCATCGCTCGACTGCGGTGAAGACCTTCATTGCCGCCGTGCGCGGCGCGAAGAAGCCGTGACAGATTGTACCTGCCCAGCCGTATAACCCATCCTGAATATCCGGTATTAAACTTATGATCTGGTCACTCCAGATGATGTCCTCGACATCACAGGAGGTTTGTATGGATCCGGAAAACACAGCAGGAAATTTTGCGGGCAAGGTCGCGATTGTCACCGGCGCTGCAAGCGGGATCGGTCGTGCGACTGTGGAGCTGCTTCATGCACGTGGTGCATCGGTGATCGCGGAAGACCGCGATCCCGGTGTCAGCGCTCTTGCCCGGCCTGGTATCTTCCCACTCGTCGGGGACGTGGCAGAAGAAGACGCCGCCCGACTGGCCGTGGCAACGGCGGTCGAGCACTTCGGTCGGCTGGATATTCTCGTAAATAATGCGGGCATCATCATCAACAAGCTGGTGGTGGACATGACTCTTGAGGACTGGGACCGCATCTTCGCCGTCAATATCCGGGGCGTATTCCTGCACTCGCGTGAGGCGATGCGTGCGATGATCCCGAACGGTAGCGGAGCTATCGTCAATGTTGGCTCCTATGCCTGCTTCCAGACCTTTCCATCGATCGCAGCTTATGCCGCGTCGAAAGGGGCTCTCGCACAGTTCACCCGAACCCTTGCAGTGGAAGCAATCGGCCATGGGATCCGGGTGAATGCCGTGGGCGCTGGAGATACCGTGACCAATATTCTCAACCATATTCATGCAGACGGCCGAGCAGCCCTTGCGGACTATGGCAAACACGCCCCCATCGGACGTGCGGCTCAACCAGAGGAGATCGCCAGGGTGATAGCCTTTCTCGCATCTGACGAGGCCAGCTTCATGGTCGGGTCAATCACAATGGCCGATGGTGGGAAAAGCGTAGTTCTTCCCGCTTGATCAGATCATTTCCGCTTTCCACTCTCTCGCTGCTCGTCATGGCCAGGTCTGCTTTGCGGAACGGGCTATGACCGAGCGGATGACGGGGATGAGGGCGTAAGCAGCAGGTCCGCTTACGCCTCTCTTCGCGGACACACAGCTACCCAGACCGCTCTCCAAATAGCGGACATGACCACCACAACCTCTCGCGAGCGAGTTGGGCCTTAAGCGGAATGACGAGTTTGGAACACGAAGCCTGCAAAGCAGACGCTGGTCATGTAGCGGGCTTTCGCTCCGCCGAAACGAATTGCAGGAAGTCCTTGATGTTGTCTTTTGGGGCGGTGATTGATGCGTAAGCGTCCAGTTTCAATGAAAAGGCCGCAAGCAGGTCCATACACAAAAACTCAAGCACACGTCTCCCGCCGTGATTGTCAGTAACCAGGGAGTCCGCTGTGAGCGTCGATAGGGTGCCGTGAAGTATCCGTGACCGGCTTTCTACGATCGCCTTCACAACCTCTTTCACCTTCCGGTTGCTTCCAGACGGATAGGAACATTCAGGCGAAAGGCCATAGAAAGATGAAAATGCAGCTTCGAGACGAGAGCCGCTATTTTTAGAACTCGCGGCCGAAAGAAGCACTTCTATTGCGGTCTCCAGCTTTGTAACTGCCACGGTGTCGAGAGGCTCCGTAAGCCCTTCATGGAGCCAGTAGGCGGCATCGCTCCAGCTCTGATCCAGCGTGGGCAACACAGCGTTGTCAGTGATGAAGGCTCTGACGCGGTTCCCAATCGATACCAGTATATGCGCCGATCTCGATAGAAATTGATCAAATGCGCCTGCAGAAAAGCCAAGTCCCGGATCGCACCGTTGCGAACCAAAACGGGCGTTGCCGCCAACCTTCGTGACGCTGCCGATTTTGCTTGGCAATGTCCGATCCGTAAGGCGAGCCATACTGCGAGAATAGCAGGAAGGGATCGCTATCTGGACAGCAGTGAGAGCAAGGTCGATGGCAATATTGGCCCGTTCCAATCCAGCTACATCATCGAAGCCATCGACAGTTACATCGGCAATCCAGTAGGCAGACTGACTTCTCATGAATTCTAATAGCGGCCCGTAGGACATTTCTTTAAGAGGACCACCTTTGGAAATGTTCTCGCGCTTGATCAGGTCTTCCTGGCTGTAAAATTCTACCGGTCCGACAGAGAATGAAGATGCGTGCTCTGGGATAATTCGGCATGGAATGCAATGCGTACAGGTGACGGCTTTGGCAGCAAAGGACTGCCTTACCTCCTTTTCAATAGCCACGATGTTATCTGACGTCGGTCGCGAGGCGAGGCAATTCTGAAAGACAGCGACAATAGAATGTGCAACATGAACTGCGAGTCTTTCGGGTCTCGTACCGCGTCGGTAAGTCGGTTCTTCTTTCCCCAGAATCGATGTGAACTCAATGAGTGCTTTGACGCCGCTTTGCTTAAAGCCACGTGCTTCTCCCGTAGGAAGCCAATCCATTGCAAAGGCAATTTCGTACTTTTTTAGCCACTGCTGCACTTGGTCATTGATAAGCATAGCGTCAGGTGCAGGAGTTATAACAAAATCTTGTAATGCACTTTTAACCAGATCCAGCTTTCGCGCCTCAGTAGATGGATTCATTGTTCTTCTCGGATTGTAATAACTTACCAAAGTCTGGCATGCATCCCGTATTATAAATCTTATCTTTCCTCGCCAACCATAGCAAATGTCCGCCTCCAAGCAGACGGGGAAGCCATTCAATGACCGAAATGGGCGCACAGTGGCCGTCACAGGCATTGAATTAACGGTAGGAAACATCGTCTGGACGCTGAAAGACGGACCTTCCGTTCACTCCCCACTGCCTGTCCGCTCAAGGAATATGCAGCAGACAGGCGGGGTACGCCTCATGTCGGACATAAAAGTGGGTTGGCTCGCCTTTCGCATAACGGACATAGTCCGCGCAGTCCCCCGCTATCACTTGGAGCCGAGAGTGGGGTGATCGTTATGGGAAATAACCAGCAAGAATACAGGCGCTTAGGTTGGCCGTAGCAAGACACGCCCGAAGCCACTGGGCAGGGAGTATAAATCATTTGGATCGGGCAACGATGCTTTCGGTTTTCGGCCTTGACACGATGATGTTCGGTGCGGGCGGCAATCCAGATTTTCTGGACAGCGTCAAGATTCATGAAGGCAATTCCGAACCCAACCAGAAGGTCGAGCCAGACCGAATGGTGGCCGAGCGTGATACGGAAGCAGTTTTCATTCTGGGTTCTATTGGCATATCGGACATAATCTTCAAGTAGTTCTGTGCAGCAGTGGCCCATACCTGTCACTTGAACAAGGTTTCCGGAACTCCCGTTTCGTTTTCAGAAAAACTACCAAATTTGACAGCAAGAATAGGCAAAACAAACAGGTTAAGTATCATTGATGTCATGAGCCCTCCAAGAATGACAGCTGCCATAGGTCCTTCGATTTCCCGCCCAGGCGCATTCATATCAACAGCCAGAGGCGCCAGTCCAAGCGCCGTAACGAGCGATGTCATGAGTACGGGGACGACGCGGTCTCTGGCCCCCCGGAGCGCTGTTGTTACTCCCCATGTGAGATGTTCCCGCTCGACCAAAGTCTCAAAATGCGAAATCATCATCACCGAATTCCGAAGCGTAATCCCGAATAGAGTAACGAAGCCGACTGTTGCCCCAAGAGTTAGCGTTGTGCCGGAAACAATGATTGCCAGAATGCCGCCGACAAATGCGAAGGGAAGATTGACGAGTATCAGAGCGAGATTGCGCCATCCTTGTGTGATTATTGAGAGCAGAATCATGACCGCTATGGCAGCGAGCCCGGAATTTATAAACAGTTCCTTGCGTGATTGTGATTCAGCTTCCGCTGCGGATGTAAACTGAACGTAGGTTCCAAGAGGCAGTTTGATATTTTTTGCTATAGCCGTGCGTGCGTCCTGAACGAAAGATTGAGCTGATCGTCCTGTAACATTTGCGGTGACAGTCTGTGTTCTCTGTGCTCCCAGATGTGACACCTGATAGCGACCGTTCGTCTCATATATGTCTGCGACAGCGCGGAGTGGTACGTAGTTTCCGTGAACAGTATGCAGTGGCAGGAAGCCGACAGACGCAACATCATTACGACTTGCGTCATCAAGACGAACCATAACATTAAAAGCCGCAGAACGCTCGTATATCTGCCCCACGGTTTCACCCTGCCAGGCTGTATGGATGGATCGGAGTACATCCGCCGACCGAAGCCCCCAGCGCTCCAGATCAGCAGGGCGTAGCCGAATAGCAAGTTCCGGAACACCAGGGGGTGCTTCTATCCGGACATCTGTTGCGCCATGTATCTGATGCAACATGCGGACAATATTATTTGCCTGGATATCCAATACATCCAGATCATCGCCAATAATATTGATTGCCACAGCCGAAGACGAACCAGAAAGGGTTTCGTTTACGCGCATCGTCAAAAAACTACTGACAGAAAAACTGGCCCCAACGAACCCGTCAAGCGCTTTGCGAACGCGGGCATCAATCTGTCGGGAAGCCTTCCCATCCACCTGATTCAAATCAACCTCAAACTCGCTGGTATGTGGTCCATACGTGTCCTCATCCAGCGAGGCGCGTCCGACTCTCTGAGCAACCGAACGGATTTCGGGAAGCTGACGAAGTTTTTCTGTAACCTGTCTACCTAATTTCAGAGACTGTTCCAGGGAAGTCCCCGGAGCAGCCGTCATATGAATGATAAGGTGACCTTCCTTGAAATCAGGAATGAAATCGCTTTCAAGGAATGGAAGGGCCGCAAACCCTATCAAGGTGGTCAGGATCATCCCGCCTATAACAAATCGGGGATGGCGCATTAATCTGGCCAGAAGACGTTCATAAGCTCTGGCGGTCCATCCTGCCAGGGGGGGCTCTCTCCGGGTTTCTCCAGGCGTCGCCAAGAGCCATGCGCAGAGTGCAGGTACAACGGTTACAGCAGCGGCAAGAGAAGCCATGACCGCAAGAACATAAGCTGTTGCCAGTGGAGCAAACAGTCGTCCCGAAAGTCCGGGAAGGGCGATGACAGGCAAGAAAACGATAATGACAGCAAAGGTCGCGTAAACCACTGCACTGCGGACTTCAACGCATGCATCGAGTACGACGCGCGCTGTAGATGCGGGCTGGACCAGAAGCCGGTTTTCACGCAATCGGCGTGTAACATTTTCGACCCCGATCACGGCGTCATCCACGACCTCGCCGATGGCGATAGCAAGCCCCCCCAGGGTCATGGCATTCAAAGTAACCCCGAGTGTCTCCAGCAACGACAGGGCTATCAGAATAGCCAAAGGTATGGTGGCGCAACAGATTGCAGCGGTTCGCAGGTCAAAAAGGAAAAGAAAGATTACGGTAACCACCAGAAAACCGCCCAGAAGCAATGCTCGTGTGGCATTCCCCAATGCGGTCGTAATGAAATTGGCGGGTCGGAACAGGTCAGCATGCAATGTAATCCCCTGTCCCTGCAATTGCGGGCGGAAATCGGTAAGTGCCGCCTCGATTTCCCGGGTCACAGCCATCGTATTGGCACCGTACTGTTCCCATATATTAACCACAATGCCTGTCTTTCCCTCGATACTGGCCGCGCCGAAGGCGGGAATAGGGGCTTCAGTTACAGTGGCAATACTGCCCAGTGTGACAGCACCATTATCAGAGCGGACAATCACAGTGCGGGCCAGACTTTCTGGCGTCAGGGCCTGACCGTCAGACTGAAGAACGACTCTTTGGTTCGGGGTATCAATAAAGCCGGCCCCCTGTATGCCAGTTGCTTCCTGGGCAGCCGCAAGGACGTCATCAAGTCCGATATGATGCAAGATGAGTTGGTCTGGATGTACCTGTATCTGGAGTGACCGACGCTCCCCGCCAAACACACTGACTCCAGCCACACCAGGCAACGCCAGCAGACGCGGCCTTAATGACCAGTCAGTAAGCGTGCGCAACTGCATGAGGGACTGTTGTTCCGACGTCAGACCAATCACCAGTACCAGACCGGCGGATGAGGTCAGTGGCGTCATAGTCGGAGCATGAACACCGGCTGGCAATTGCTGTGCAACAACATTCATTTGTTCCCCGACCAGTTGCCGGGCGCGATAAATATCGGTCGATGTCGCAAACAGGACGTTGACGACTGACAGTCCCTGAATCGAAGTCGATTGCACGCGCTGAATACCCGGGAGGCCGGTCAGGGCAATTTCCATTGGGCGACTAACCAATGTTTCGACCTGTTCCGGCGTAAAACCAGCGGCTTCGGTCTGGATCGTGACCCGTGGCGGAATGAATTCCGGAAACACATCATAGCTGGCATGTCTCAAGCCATACAGGCCATAGAAGAACAACAGACATGCGGTTGCGATAACCACGCCCCGGAAGCGGATCGAAAACCCGATAATAGCTGCCTGAAGGCTGAAAGAACGTCCCGTCATCAGTCGTCATCGTCTCCTGATTCAAGCTGAGCTCGGAATTCTTCAGACAGAAGTAATTGCGTACCCTCTACGACGATTTGCGTTTCGTGTGTGATTTGTCCTGGAGTATCTTGGATCAGGTAGCCACCTTCTCGGTCCGGCACGTCGGTCGTAAGGGGTAGGCGTGTAAATTTTCCGTGTCCGTTATCACGGTATATCCATGACTTACCTTGCAGCCAGATAATAGCTGATGCAGGTATCCGGATACCGGGACGTTCCTCTTCGGTAGGCAGGAGAACGGAAACATTCATGCCCGCGACAAGCTGACTTTCAGCCGACGCAAAATAGAAAAAGCTACGCCCCTGAATAGCAGGATCGGTCATGGTTACAGGAGACAAATAGTGGAGCATTGTCCCGTGTCCACCCGTGTTTCCATAATCGGTCACATCCGCCTGACTTGGTGGGGTTGGTAGATCCGTATCTGGTGGAAGGGTCACCTTGACCAAGACCACTTGTTGTTGAAGTAACTGTGTAATGAAAATTGTATTTTTTTCGGTAGCGTCAGATATGACCGAACCAAATTGCTGTCTGATAATATTAAGTGCGTTATTCACCCGGACCTGTTCTGCTTTTACCATAGCTGAGTTGGACTGAAATCTGGCTGTTGTCTCCTGGAATTGTTCCTGAGAGATATTCTGCCGATCGCGATACAGTCCTTTGTCACGATCGAGTTTCGCACGGGCAAGCGTCTGCTGTGCCTGCATGCTCTCCAGCCGCGCTTTCATGTCAGCATAATCACTAACAAGAGTGATAAGTTGTGTTGCGTTCAGAACGTAACCATAGGCGGGAACCAACTTTCTCCAAGGCACGATGCTGGGTCGTGCAGAAGCGATGCCACTCTTCGTAACTGCTTCCGGGGAGACCGTCACGGTCGCCTCTGCGCCAAGAACCGAAACTGGTGGATCATCATCATCTGCAATAGCAATGTCCGCCACGTTTAGAACTAGGAAGACAGAAAGACCTACAAGAGGCAGCCAGAAGGCCCTCGCTTTCATGGTGAGTTCCTTTGGTTATTTTCAAGCAGGCCGGAAACCTGCGCGGCACTGGTGTGATCAAAAATGGGCTGCTGCATGCCATCTTCGATCTGACCTATGGCTTGCCGTTGCTGAATTTCTGCTTCAAGAAGAGCGGTCTCTGCTTGAATCTGCTCTATATGAGTCATAACCATCGTTGGTCGGTCGATTGCGCCTGACTGAAGGCGGTGCTGCATCTGGTTCAGCCTTACCCGTACGGTTTTGGCAAGTTCATCCGCCTGTAGCAGAATTGATGTCGTGCCGCGGTAATTGGCCGTAGCCTGCGAGATGGACTTAAACACCGTGTTCTCTGCACGCCGGAGACGAGCCGCCGCCTCATGCTCCTGCCCAACAGCTTCAGCTATGGGGCCTTCGTTCTGATTGAAAATCGGAATTTGCAGAGAGGGATTTACCTCAAAGCGATTTGAAATATCCCAGTTATAGGCGGGACTGATGGTGACATCGGGATAGCGTCGGGAAACTTCGACCCGTAGAGCCTGTCGGGCGGCGTCATAAGACGCAAGAAGTTCCCGCAGATCCGCGCGTTGCATTACGGCTTGGTATCTCATGTCCTGTGAATCGCGGTATTCCATGAGGTCGGGACAGACATCAAATGCTTTTGTATCAAGAGCAATGGAATCAAGTGCTTCGGCAGGAACCCCGATTGCTCCTGCCAGAGCTGCCTTACGGACGGCATACTCGCGCCGCAGATCACTGACAGACAACTCGGCATGGATCATTTCCGTCCGTACCTGCGATATTTCGAGAGCGGATGCTCGCCCCTGATCAAAACGTGCCTGTTCCAGGGTAAAGAGTTCGCGTTTAGCTGCCGCAGTCTCTTCCACAAGCTTGAGGCGCCCGGATACAGCCCAGACGCCGAGAAGAGCAGACCGCGTGTCGCTGCGTAGTTTCCATGCAGTATTGATGACTTCCCATTGCGCGACGGCAGCCCGATATCTGGCTTCTTTGATACGGTGATAACGCCTGCCGAAAAATTCGATCAGTATTGACGCGCCGTAGCCGACGTAATGAGCCGATGGGCCACCCAGCACCGTGAAACTGGGATTGGGCAGTTGACCGGCTGTCTTGATTCCAGCGCGAGCCGTTTCCAGTTCAGCTTTAGCTACAAGGATATCGGGATGAAAATACAAGGTAGCAAGCGTCAGGCGAGTGATGCCCCATGCGTTTTCCTGACTCGATACGTTTGGTCCGAGAACTTTTGTAATGAATTCTTGCAATCCGGCATCCGTAAATTGACGGCTGGAAAATTTCTGGACATCTGATTCCGGCGAAATATTTGAGTGATCACTATTTGTACAGCCACAGAGCAGGGGAAAAATCAGGAGAATGAATGCCGCATTATAGCGTGTGCGTCTCCTTACCTGCTTAATATATTCTAGAGTATTATATGATTTATACATTGATATGTCGTGATATATCTGATTTGTTATCTGTTAGTTCTACTCTCGATTGTCGCATAATCTGCACACCTCCACTAATACCAAGCATCGCAAGGATGGCAGCTACCGCAATATCCGGCCACGCAGAACGAGTGCCAAACACGCCCAGAGCTGCCAGCACAACGGCAACATTTCCGATCGCATCATTACGAGAGCAGATCCATACAGAACGGCGGTTGGCATCACCTTTCCGGTGTGTCCATAATATGAGGGCACAGGCCAGATTGACCGCGAGGGCAAGCAGACCAATGCCGCCCATTGCGTCTGGGTGAGGCGGATGGTTGCTGTTCATTACTATCCACCCAGCATTGGCCATTACCCATAGCCCAGCCATGAACAGGGTCAGGCCTTTCAGAAAGGCCGCGCCAGCTCGCCATCGCAATGCCATTCCGGCAACACTGAGGCTTATTGCGTAGTTGGCGCTGTCGCCAAGGAAATCAATCGCGTCCGCCTGTACGGATGCAGATCCAACCGACACGCCAGCCCCAGCTTCAACGGCAAACATGCTGGCATTGAGAAAAAGCGCGATCAGGAGCGCTCTCCGCCATGATTTATTGATTGGTAGCGGCGTATCTGTGCATCCACCACAGCATCCTCCTGCCATCCAGCGCCTCCCTGACGAATCATCTGTTTTAATGTATGCTCCCTGTAGCAACTACAGGGTCAAGAGGCAGGGAATGCGATCGATTGGTGCCTTGGGGAAGGCGACGAATACCAAAGTCGAGACGATCCGCTATTACGAACGGATCGGTCTTCTGGCTCCGCCACAGCGGACCGATGGCAATTATCGCACTTATGATGATGAGGCACTCGCGAGACTGTCTTTTATTCGTCGATCTCGGGATCTGGGTTTTTCATTAGACCAGGTAAGAGCTCTATTATCCCTAACGGATCAGGGAACCCAGGATTGTAAGACAGTTGATAGAATTGCTCGTGACCATATGGCAGAAATTGAGCGCAAAATTGCGGATCTCATCGCATTGCGCCATGAACTTTCTACGATGATAGAATCATGCGGGGGAGGTAATATTTCAGAATGCCGAATTATTGAAGCACTTTCTCCGTTTGATAATTAGTTCTCCTGACTTTTTTCGCAGCCAGTCGATTCTGCATTTGACGGAAGATTACCCGAAATAGTTATACGGCCTCATCCTCACGTGTCAGAATCTGAAAAATCCTCATGGAAAATTCAAGGACTATACGTGCTCCCATGGTGGCAGTTTATGATCAGGCCAGTTCTGAAGCAGACATTCGGCTTCCCCTCCTTAGCGGACTTTCATTGCTTCATCTGCCCATAGGGCAATCTCACTTGCGGAGGGATTTTCAAGGTTCTCCGCTGCCTCAGCAGCGCTCGCTGCAAGACGATGCATCGTTACTGTCCAAGGGGCGTCTTCCGCTTCGTTCGGGAGGGCGGCGTTGATATACGCGCAGGCATCCACGAACTGCCTCAGTCCCTCGACGAACAGGGCTTCACAATCGGCCATGCTGCAGTCTTGCCGGTGATCAGTCATGCTGTGCTTTCCATGGATTGAGGAGTGGCACCCCCGAATACCGGAAATCATTCGTATTCCGTGTCACAACCGTCATGCCATGTACCAGGCCGGTCGCGGCGATAAGGGTGTCGCGCTCCGGGCCCGGATCCGGAACATGCAGGTGAGCGCAGCGGCGGGCGACCGCCAGATCGATGGGAAGTACCCGCTTCGAAAACTCGGGTAGCACGTAGTTCTCCAGCCAGTTCCGCAGAACGCTTCCCTGGGCGGGATCCCTGCGCTCGATCCGCATGACACCGACATCCAGCTCCATGACGGTGACGGCAGACAGGAAAAGGGTCTCGGCCTCCACCTGCTCTGCCCATCTGGCGACATTAGGGTCGGCCCTGCCCGCCCGCACCTTTCGCAGTTCGGAAACAACGTTCGTGTCCAGCAGGAACATCAGCCAAAGTCCGCGGGACGCAGGCCGAGGGTCATGGGCGTCGGATCGAAGTCGATATCTTCGGCACCAGGCAGGGCGAGTGCATCCGCGATCTTTCGCGGTCTGTGGGTCAGCCGGCGATAGTCGTCGATGCTCAGCAGAACATGCGCCGGCTTGCCGCGGTCGGTGATGAAGACAGGCCCCTCAACGGCAGCCTTTTTCGCCCGGGACGTGTCCTGGTTGAACTCACGACTGGAAAATGTGGTGACAGTCATCTCGGGAGCCTCCTGTTTCTTATGTAGCGACATTACTACAATGACGCAGGCAGCGCTATGGAAATCGGGCTCTTCCGGTCTGCACTCACAAACGGGCCAGCCAGTGTCCTTCACAGGGCAGGTGCCCGACCTGGAGCTGACATTCTGAACGGAGAAAGCCGATGAACACGATGGAGCATGGTGGTGCAATGGCAGTCGAGCGCGTCAAACGCCTCGTGGCGGAGGCGCGCAGCCGCACGGCCTCTTCGGAAAGCCCGCGGCCGAAGGACAGTTCTGCTGACGCGACTGAGGGAAACGCGAGCGTGGCCCCGAAGCGGGAGGGTGATCCGGGGTCGTCCCATCAGCATTGACGGGATATATCCCGAGCGCCTCGACATTCCCTCTTTCCACGGCGGCCACGCTCGGCCGTCCCTTTTGTGGTGATTGCCTTGACGACACTCATTCCTCTTTGCGTCCCGTTTGAGCGCCGTAAGGAAGCAGCCCGGGGCGGTGCCACGTTCAACGGGGAGCAGAAGTGCTGGATGGCGCACCGGGACAAGCTCGACGCTCTATTGCCTTTCGTGCCTTACCGGTATCGGCCGGACCGCAAGGCCCCCTACATCCGTCCGTGGATGGTGCCCCAGGCTCTGTGGGGCTTTAATCTTCGCGCCTTCCTGGCGCCCGAAGACTGGAACCGGATCCGGAAGGATGCCTATGCGCGATCCGGATCCCGTTGCCGGGTGTGCGGAGGACGGGGTCCCCAATGGCCGGTCGAGGCTGACGAAGGGTGGGCGTATGACGACGAGCGGCGGATCCAGACCCTCAAAGGGGTGATTTCCCTCTGCCCTGACTGTCATGGCGTGCGTCACTGGGGAAAGACCATGACCGAGGGCAGGCAGGATGCTGCTTTGGCCTGGATGGCAGAGGTGAATGGCTGGAGCCACACCGAAGCGGCGCGGTGCGGAGACCAGGCCATGAAGCAATGGCATACGCGCAGCCGCCATACCGACTGGCAGTGCGACATTTCCTGGGCAATCAGAACCTACAGTGTTGTGCCGATCAGGGACGGCGAAACGCTGGCCCGCGAGCTGAACCGGAAATTCGTGCGGCAGGCGCAGACGCGCGTTGGCATCAGGGCCGGGCACGTTACGCACATTGAACATCTGATCGGTGAGCGATAGGAAACAGCCCCCTTCCCCCGCCGGCTGAAGGCCCGTCGCATTCCAGACGGCTGCCTGATCTGACCCGTTACAGGCCCAGAGGCGGGACCCCGGCCCGATACAGACCTTCGAACAGATCCCCGAGCGCCAGGCGCCGTCGCAAGGTCAGGCGTCGTTGAGCCAGATGATACATCCGGTCGTGCAGCAGATGGCAGCGCTGACACAGCGCGCGCAGATTGCGCAGCCGGTTGCTGGTGGGATCATGATTCAAATGGGCCGCTGCCAGAACCACCTTCGTCTGTCGCATTTGCAGATGCTCGATCAGGTCCGGAGGCGAGATCCGCCTGCCCCGGCCATTGAACCAGTGCCCCGTCTCCGGATGCTTCCACCGGCCACCCGGCAGCACCTGAAGGTGATGTCCATGCGGCCGGCCGCAGCGCTGACAGAGACCCCCTGCCCGCTCGAACCGCACCTGTCGGCTCAGCTCGGGCCAGTTGGGAGGGTAAAGCGCTTTCAGTTCCGGTCGGATCGGCATTCAGTCTTCGTTAACACATTTCCGGCCTGCGTTGGACAGTGTTTGTTCTCCTCTCTGCCCTACCCCGGCTTCGTGCTATCAGAAGCCAGGTTCTGGTTTCGCGGAGGCGTACATGCTCAGCCATCTTCACATCGCAGGCTCGGCAAAGGCTGCCCGTGAGGCCCTCCTGGACCGGCTGGACCAGAAGACCCGGCAGCAGCTTCCTGCCGGCGATCTGACAGAAGCGGTGGCCCTGCTCTCGACCGGTCGCTTCTCCCCTCATCTCTCTCTGGTCATTCGCGGCATCGAATACCGCGACAACGAATTTGCCGAAGACACGGTCCTGTCCACCGAAGTCGAGACGGCCGAGGAGGCACTGGCCATCGCCAGTGCCCATCTGACCGCCCTGCCCTCCGGGCACGAGCTGGCGATCGCTCTGGATCTCGAACCCGAACCGGTGTTCGTCGCCTGGCTCAGGCCGAAGGCCGCCAGACGGCGCAAGGCGGCCACGCTGGCGCCGCTGGCCTCTCCTCTGGGTCAGCAGTCTGGCGCGGTCCTGCAGTGGTTCGATGCCCTGACCGACGAGGCCCTGCCCGACTATGACGGGACGCTGGTGACGGCGGAGCGCGCCTCAAAGACCTATTCCCGGGCGGCGAAGGCAGTAAACACACGTCGCACCTATCGATCGGCCGTGCGCTCCTGGTGCGCATGGGCGGCAGGACATGGGCTCCCTGCCCTGCCCGCCCGCAGCGAGGACGTCGCCGCCTATCTGGCTGATCTTGCGCTGCAGAAGAAGCGACCCGCGACGGTGGATCTGCACCGTGCTGCACTGCGCTATCTGCACCATGTTGCCCAGGTTCCCGTCCCGACCTCCCATGCTCTTGTGTCCGAAACGGTTGCGGGCATCCGCAGGACGTCAACGGAAAGTGCGTCCCGTCAGGTCAAGGGGCTGACCTGGGATCTGCTGAGCGAGGTCATCGAGCAGATCGATACGGATGAGCTGGTGGGCCTCCGCGACAAGGCCATTCTTCTGCTCGGCTTTGCCGGCGCCCTCCGACGGTCCGAAGTGGCGGCGCTGTGCCTGGACAACGTGGCGCTCGATGATGACGGAATGCGGATCCGGCTGGACCGCTCAAAGGGCGATCGCACCAGTCAGGGTGTCGAGGTGGCGATCCCGAGGGGGATTACTGCCCTGTGTCCGGTCCGGGCCTATGAAGCGTGGCTTCGGAAGGCGAAACTGGCCGAGGCCAAGGGACCGGTTTTCCGGCGCGTGTGGCTCCCGCCTGCTGCCGAGGCCGGTCAGCCCCCTGCCCTGCCCGCCATGGGTTCAGAGGCGCTGTCTGACCGGTCTGTGGCCCGCATCATTCAGAAGCGCTGCCTGGATGCGGGAGTGACAGGTGATTTCAGCGGGCACAGCCTGCGACGCGGAGCGATCACCACAGGAGCTCGTGACGGCACGGATCTGGTCTCGCTCAAGCGTTTCTCGCGCCACCAGACCTTCGGCGTGGTGGAAAAATATATCGAGGTCGAGGACGCCATGACCAAGCATCCAGGGCGCAATCGGTTCTGATTGGTCCGAGGATGAATCCGAATGTGCACTTTACCGGGATTTGCGATGAAATCCCCGATCTTTTCGATCCTCTTTTAAGCCTCGCAAGTGTGCACTTTAGCGGAGCCATCCGCGAGGGCAGGAGAATCGCTCGGAACTGGTAAGATATCTTGGCTATCCCGTGCACTTTTGCGGGCAAGGTGTGCACTTTAGCGTCGGAAGTGTGCACTTTTCCGGAGAGTGATACGCTAAAAACGGGACTCTTCCGTGTTGTCCTGTGCACTTTAACGGGACAAACTAATATATAAACTAATATCTTCTACTAAGCTTCTTCCCTCTAAAGTGCACAGCCGTGCCAAAGCATTTCCGTTCCCCGGTAAAGTTCACGGAGACAGATTAACTAGCTTTAGTCATACTCTCCACGTCGGAGAGATAGGCATGGCTGAAGTTCATCGAATTATAGAGCAGATAGGGCGCCAAGGCGCGCTTCAGCTCGATATAGATCGACGCGTGATCGACATCGCGAGTGGGTATATGTCGAGCGAAGAACTTGGCATTGGCTTCTTGTATTCTGGTTGGGCCCAAGCTGCATTGCCGCATAGAAGACTTAAGTCGAGCGCTGCATGGCAAGTAAAGAGCGATCACGTAACGCTGCTCGTTGAACCGGGACGGAGACCGGGAAAAGATGCCGAGCCTGAGTACGTAGGAGTTCCCTATGGAAGTAAAGCCCGTTTGATTATGCTTTATCTTCAGACCGAGGCACTCAAGACAAATAGCCGGGAAATCGAGATAGGGAAAAGCCTCCGATCATGGTTGAACCGCATGGGCATTCCCATCGGAGGAAAGGCAGTGGCAGACGTTCGTGATCAAGCCGAACGGATTGCGCGTTGTCGTCTAAGCTTTCATATAAAAACTGCCGATAGCACAGGATTCCTAAATCAAAATATCATCGACTCAGGAATGATCACTGAGTACGACGATGCGACAGGGAAACCAACGTCATTCCTTGACGCAGTAAAATTGTCCGAGAATTTTTTTCAGCAATTAAAACGCCACCCGGTTCCGATAGAAGAGGCCGCCATTAGGCATCTAAATGGTCATTCCCAAGCTTTGGATATTTATTGCTGGCTAGCGTATCGCTTACACGTCTTAAAAAAACCGACACCCGTTACTTGGGCGGCCTTAAAATTACAATTTGGACCAGGCGTTGCCCGTATGGACCATTTCCGCACAGGCTTTTTAGATAATTTGGGACTGGCATTAGCAGTTTATCCTGCTGCGAAAGTTGACGTCGACCGAACAGGCGCAACCTTGTTTCCCTCCCCTCCCCCAGTTAAGCCAAAAACACTCTCATAAAGACGGGATTACCATTGGTATACCGTTGACCTACCCGGGCAAGGCAGCTAAGAGGAGGCGTAATGTTCGTCTGCAAGCGGAATGGGGGGTATACCGAAGGTCTTCCGTTTCCATGCAGTATACTATTTTGGAGAACCTTAATGCCAACTATCGTCTTCGCTTCTCCGAAAGGTGGGGCAGGGAAATCTACGACAGCTATTCTCTTGGCATCGGAGTTCGCACATAACGGTGCCTCCGTAACTCTAATTGACGCTGATCCAAATAAGCCGGTTGCTCGTTGGGCATCACTTCCTGGAAAACCGGAGACGTTAAAGGTGATTGAAGACGTCACCGAGCGGACTATCATAAAGACGATTGACCACGAGGCAGAGGAGAGTTCGTTTGTAATAGTAGATCTCGAAGGTACCGCGTCAAGAATGGTACCTTATGCAATGAGCCGTGCGGATCTTGTAATCATCCCTACGAGAGGTTCAGCCCTCGACGCTGTTGAAGCTGTTTCTGCTGTTAGAGAGGTCAGGCAGCAGGAAGAGGCATTTAGAATCAACATTCCCTGTGCCATCTTATTTACCTGCACAAGCGCAGCAATACGACCGAGGACTTTATCTGCTATTGAAGCGGAATTCCGGGAGAACGGCGTACCCGTGTTCTCGGTTCAAGTTCATGAGCGTGATGCATACAGAGCGATTTTTTCTTTCGGAGGTACTATTCGTACTCTCGATCCCAAAAATGCGCGCAATCTTCCAAGTGCCGCAGCGAATATCGAAGCCCTTGCTAGGGAAGTGATAGAATTACTATCCAGCGAACAGGACGTAGATCGATGAAGTCACGCACAAGCATCTTTTCGGATCCGCAAAAGGGTGGAGCTATGGATCTTTCCAAATTCAAGCCCGCACCGAAAAACAAAGATACAAGGCCCGCGCCTGAGGAGATTGACCGGATCTCGGAAGGATCCCGATTTGTCAGTAGAGAAAGTGTATCCGAGCCCGAAAACTCCGCAGGCAAGGCTCAATCTAATCAAGGCACGAGGAAACCAAGAGCGTATCGAACTGGACGACATCGCGTAGTGAGTGTGAAGACTACAAATGAACACGCAGAACGGTTTTATGAGCTCGCAGACAAATTAGGTTTGAAAGTTGCGGAGACGTTTGAGTTAGCTATAGCGGCACTGGAGCGTGACAATCGTCCATGATCAAATGAAAATGCCCGTAACGGGGGATTCTTGTTCAAATAGGGAAGCTCCCTTTTCCTACCCTATTAAACGGTAGACCGACCGTATTCCTTTTTGCCGACGTTCTGAACGTGGAGGGTGGGAAACACTCCCTGCCCCACGTTTCAGTGCCTGCCCTTGGTAGACTGACCGTAGACCCGGATGCTTGATGCGTTCGTCCTGTCATGGACGGTAAACGGTAGACCGACCGTATTCCTTTCTCCCGACGTTCTGAACGTGGAGGGTGGGGAACACTCCCTGCCCCGYGTTTCAGTGCCTGCCCTTGGTAGACTGACCGTAGACCCGGATGCTTGATGCGTTCGTCCTGTCATGGACGGTAAACGGTAGACCGACCGTATTCCTTTCTCCCGACGTTCTGAACGTGGAGGGTGGGGAACGCTCCCTGCCCCACGTTTCAGTGCCTGCCCTTGGTAGACTGACCGTAGACCCGGATGCTTGATGCGTTCGTCCTGTCATGGACGGTAAACGGTAGACCGACCGTATTCCTTTCTCCCGACGTTCTGAACGTGGAGGGTGGGGAACACTCCCTGCCCCGTGTTTCAGTGCCTGCCCTTGGTAGACTGACCGTAGACCCGGATGCTTGATGCGTTCGTCCTGTCATGGACGGTAAACGGTAGACCGACCGTATTCCTTTCTCCCGACGTTCTGAACGTGGAGGGTGGGGAACACTCCCTGCCCCGYGTTTCAGTGCCTGCCCTTGGTAGACTGACCGTAGACCCGGACGCTTGATGCGTTCGTCCTGTCATGGACGGTAAACGGTAGACCGACCGTAAATACCGCGGAAACATTGGCTGTCCACAGCTTGCTGAAAGTATCCCCCTTACCTCACCAGCACTGACAGACGAAGAATAGACGAGGAAAAAAGGAGAGGTAGGATAGGCGTATGAGAGAACCGCTGCCTGTCAGCCGCCCGCACTGCAACAGGTGGGTCGGCGTCAGTCCTCCCCATGCTCGCCGGCTGCGCCGCCTGCGCGTGGGTGCGGGTGACGCCGATCCTGCCGCTGCGCGGCACTGTTGCAGCGCGGGCGACCAACAGGCCGTCGCAAGGATGTTTGAAGAACCAGAGATGGATCGAGCATCATGCGACGCTACCAGTTTCCCTATGTTCCAACCCCCCGTGGCCGGCCTCCGATGCGCTGGACCGACACGCAGGAGCCTACAACCTGCCGCCGCTGCAACATGCACTGGGAGGACGGCGATCCCGCACTCACGATTGCCTGCACGGGCTGCGGCGCTCCTGCGGATGAGCCGTGCCGCCGCAGCTCAGGTGGCAATGAGCGTGTGTGCGCCTGTCGCGACGAAGCCGCCGTGCAGATGGGGCTGCTGACACGTTGTGAGGGACTGACCTGGGACGGTCGTCACGAAAAGCCGCTGCTGCTGCGGGAACGCCCGATCGCCCACGCCCTGATGTGCCGCTCGGTGCGGACAGGCGCCCCGGTCAGTCGGTGGACGTCATGAGCCCGGATCTCGCGTCCTATGACAGCATCATTGTCGCGGTGTCCGGGGGCAAGGATGGCACGGCCTGTCTGCTCGCCCTGCTGGAAGCCGGTGCTCCGGCCGAACGCATCGAGCTGTGGCACCACGATGTGGACGGGGAGGGGGGATCCTTCATGGACTGGCCCTCCACCGCTCCGTACGACGCAGCCCTGGCCCGGGACTTCGGACTGCCACTCTATCGGTCCTGGCGTGAGGGGGGCTTCGAGCGCGAGATGCTCCGCCACGAGATGCCGACCGCACCCGTGGTCTTCGAGACCCCGCAGGGACGCGTCGTCGCCGGCGGGCAGGGCCCGAACGGAACCCGGCTGCGCTTTCCCCAGGTCTCGGCCAGCCTGTCCGTGCGCTGGTGTTCGGCAAGCCTCAAGGTCGACGTAGCCGATCGCGCCCTTCGCGGACAGGACCGGTTCCTCAACTGCCGTACCCTGGTCGTGACAGGCGAGCGTGCCGAAGAAAGTCCTGCACGGGCGCGCTATGCGGCCTTTGAGCCTCACCGTACCGACACGAGAAACGGGACGCGTCGTCGTCGGCATGTCGACCACTGGAGGCCGGTACATCAGTGGTCCGAAGCAGAGGTCTGGGCGATCCTGGAGCGCTGGGGCGTCATGCCAGCCTATCCATATCAGGTTGGATTTTCGCGCCTGTCCTGCGCGTTCTGCATCTTCGGCAATGCAGACCAGTTCGCCACCCTGGAATGGATGGATGCGAACCGGTTTGCGAAACTGGTTGGATATGAAAAAGACTTCGGCTGCACGATCAAACGTGACAGGGGGCTCGCGCAGCTGTCGTCCGAAGGGACGGTTTATCAAGCGGCCCGGTCGCGGCCCGACCTGGTCGCAGCCTGCCTGTCAGACCGCCCGTTGCAGACGGTTCTGACAGAAAACTGGACCCTCCCGGCCGGTGCCTTTGGTAACGGAGGAGGGCCCCTCTAGTTTCAGGCGCGGGCCGGACGGCCCCGCCGTTTTTCGGGGAGCTTCTTCACCGGAGGAAGGTCTTCTTCCTGAGGCGCAGAAGAGCGGGTTCTGGAGCCCAGGCCGATTTCCCGCGCAAGAGCCGCGCGCTGTGCGGAATAGCCGGGAGCGACCATCGGATACTCCGGGGGCAGACCCCAGCGGGCCCGGTATTCATCAGGCGTCATGTTGTACGCCGTTTTGAGATGACGACGGAGCATCTTCAGCTTTTTCCCGTCTTCCAGACAGATGATGTAGTCCGGGAAAACCGACTTCTTCGGATTGACCACGGGAACCGGCGCCTCTTCGGCCGCAGCCTCTGAGACCGCCGGAACGGTCAGGGCCGTATGAACGGAACGGATCAGGCCCGGGAGCATGTCGGGTGCGACATCGTTTCTTGAAAGATAGGCGGCCACGATTTCGGCCGTCAGGGAACGCAGGTCAGAGTGAGGGGGCTCTGTGGCGGGTGTCAGGTCAGTCATGAAATCCCTCAGTGTAATGATGGTGAGCTGTAAATCGTTTCTGTGAACGGTGACTGCAAGTCAGCCACGACAATACATTACTCCGGTTAACAGCGTCTTCACACTTGCAGCACGGTTTTTTCAGACCTGCAGAAGCGGCGAAAACAAAAGAAAAAGAAGAAAGAGAGGGAAAGGGAGAAGGGGGCACCACGGGATCGCCCTGTGCGGCAAGGGGTGGGTCCGTCCGTGTCCTCGCTGGCGCTGCGGGCCGGGCGGTCCCGACGCTGACGCGTCGCCCTTGCCCCCCAGCACGACGCCGCGGTTGCCGGAGAGGGTCAGGAAAGGAGAAAGATGACGATGCCGAGCTTGGCCCTTACGTCCCCGGACACACAATCGCAGTTCAGTCTGGTTCAGGCCCATCAGGAGGGCTGGACCATCCTCGAAGGCTGCGGTCCCGAGCACGCTGACACCCAGCTGCGCGGCGTGACCTGCTCGGACCAGAATGCCTGGTGGCAGGTCGCGCGCCAGGCCCGTCAGGGATCCCCCTATCACCGTGAGGCCCTGTCGCGTCTGTCGTCCAGTGAGCGCGAGCAGATCTCCCTGCGCTTCGGTCCGCTGTGACCTGATCCGGAAGGCCTGAGCGCCTTTCGACCAAACCCATCCTGTTTGTTTTCCGGCCCCCCGGTCTGCCCCCGCGCAGCACCGGGCGCTGCCGCTTGTCCGGAGTTCCTCCCATGAGCAAGACCCAGCTCAGCTTTTTCGACACCTCCGCCCTGGGTGGCGGCAGCAACACCCTGTTCTGGGGCGACCTGCCCGGAGATCGTGCGCTCGACGAGGCCGCGTCCCTCGCGAAAGAAGCCGCTGCAGCCCCGGTTGTGGCGCCTAAGATCGACTTCCGTCTCTGTGGCACACGCGACCTGTCCCAGGGATGGAAGGCACGGGCGCGGGACAACCTGACGGCGATCCGACTGCTGTCCGAACTTGAGGCCGAAGGTCGCAATGCAACGCCTCAGGAACAGGCGGTGCTGGCGAAGTTCACGGGATTTGGTGCCGGCGAGCTGGCCAACAGCCTGTTTCCGCGAGCCGGTGAAGCCTTCCGTCAGGGCTGGGAAGAGATCGGGGTGCAGCTTGAAACGCTCACGAGCCAGCAGGAGCGGGCCGGACTGGCGCGGGCCACGCAGTACGCCCATTACACGCCGGAACTGATCGTCCATGCGATGTGGGATCTCGTCGCGCAGATGGGGTTCCGTGGCGGACGCGCCCTCGAGCCGGGTTGCGGCACAGGGCTTTTCATGAGCGCGGTCCCGGAAAAACTGGCCCCGAAAACAGCCTGGACGGCGATCGAGAACGACCCCCTGACGGCCCGCATCGCCCGCAAGCTGTTTCCGAACCAGTGGGTCCGGTCTGAGGACTTCACGACGGCGAAGATTGCTGAGCAGTTTGACCTTGCGATTGGCAACCCACCGTTCAGCAACCGCACGGTGCGCGGCACGGACGAGCTGGGGCGGCTTGGCCTGTCGCTGCATGACTACTTCATTGCACGCGCAGTGTCCCGCCTGCGGCCTGGAGCGATGGGGCTGTTCGTGACGTCGCGCTGGACGATGGACAAGCGCGACCCGACTGCGCGCCGGCACCTGTTCGAAACGGCCGACCTGGTCGGGGCGGTTCGCTTGCCGGCAGGTGCTATGCGCGATGATGCCGGAACGGACGTGGTCGTGGACGTGCTGGTCCTGCGTCGTCGCGAGATCGGGGACAGCTCGGGCGGGACCGCATGGCTTGAGGTCACTGACTTGCCCGACACAGACGAGGGTGAAGGCCCGCTCAGCATCAACCGCTATTTTGCGGAGAACGGTCAGCAGGTGCTGGGGCGGCATGGCTGGACGAGCGGACAGTTCGGGCCAGAATACACCTGTGCCCCGAACCCGATGCTGATGCTCGACGACGCCCTGCCAAGCGCACTCTTCCGTCTGGCTAGACTGGCACGCTTTCCGGTGCCGCAAACGCTCGACGTCGAGGCGCTGCGGGACAGCCGACGTGCGGATGTCGGCACGGCAGGGGAGGGGGCGAGCCTCAAGGAAGGCAGCTATCTGATCGAAAAGGGCGCTCTGCACCAGATCATTGACGGCCAGTCGGTGGCGGTGAAGGTCAAGAAAGGCGAGCAGAAGGACGGCATCTTCCAGAAACACGCGCGCATCATCGAAGGCCTGATTCCGGTCCGTGATGCCGCCCGTTCGGTCCTGCGCGCCCAGGTGGAGAACCTGCCTTACAGCGCGCTCCAGGCGGACCTCAAGCGCGCCTATCAGTCCTTTGTGCGACAGTTCGGGCCGATCAACCTGACGCTGACCAGCACGCGCATTGATCCCAGGACCGGGGACGAGAGCACCACGCAGCGGCGTCCGAACCTCCAGCCCTTCTACGACGATCCGGACGTCTGGCTGGTCAGCTCGATCGAGGAGTACGACGAGGACCGCCAGGTCGGCAGACAGGGGCCGCTGTTCTCCGAGCGTGTGATCCAGGCGACGCTGGAGCCGGAGGTCCACAGCGCGCATGACGCGCTAGCGGTCTGCCTGCACGAGACGGGTGTGGTGGAGATCCCGCGCATTGCCGAACTGTTGGGACGGTCCGAGGACGAGGTCATCGCGAAACTGGGCAGTGCCATCTACCTCGATGCCGGACGCAGCCAGCCCGGACGCGATGTCTGGGTGCCTGCCGACGAAGCCCTGTCAGGGGCGGTGCGCACGAAGCTGGCGGAGGCCCGCAAGGCCGCTGAGACCGATCCGCGCTTTGCCCGCACCGTGGCCGCGCTGGAAGAGGCCCAGCCTGAGGATCTGCGGCCGAGTGACATTACGGCCCGTCTGGGCGCGCCATGGATCCCGACCGCCGATATCGAGGGCTTCATCGCCGAGGTGATCGGGGTCGAAGCCGGCGTGTGGCATACGAAGGAGGTGGCGTCCTGGACCCTGGACAAGGGACCGTTCCGTGGCAAGGCGGAGGCGACGTCCGTCTGGGGCACCGAACGCCGTCCCGCAGGGGAGCTGATCGAGGATGCGCTCAATCAGGCCATTCCGCAGATCTGGGACACCTGGCGCGACGAGAACGGCGAGCACCGGCAGCTGAATGCGCAGGAGACCGAGGCCGCGAAGGAAAAGCTCGCTGCCATCAAGACAGCCTTCCAGACCTGGGTGTGGCAGGATCCAGAGCGCGCCGAGCGTCTGGTACGGCTGTATAACGACACCTACAACAACCTCATCCCCCGCGCCTTTGACGGCTCGCATCTGCAGTTGCCCGGGGCCAGCACCACGATCCAGCTGCGTGCTCACCAGAAGCGGGTGGTCTGGCGCATCATCGCCACAGGAAACACTTACATGGCCCACGCTGTGGGGTCGGGAAAGACCTTCTCGATGTGCGCGGCGATCATGGAGCAGCGCCGTCTTGGCCTGATCTCGAAGGCCATGGTTGTGGTGCCGGGTCACTGTCTCGCGCAGATGGCCCGCGAGTTTCTGATGCTCTACCCGACCGCGAAGATTCTGGTCGCGGACGAGACGAACTTCGTGAAGGCGAAGCGCCAGCGCTTTCTCGCCCGTGCGGCCACGGGACAGTGGGATGCGATCATCATCACGCATGATGCCTTCAAGTTCATTCCGGTCGAGACCAAATTCGAACAGGAAATGATCGAAGCGCAGATCGCGTCCTACGAGAGCCTGCTATGCGATGTGGACGAAGACGACCGTATTTCGCGCAAGCGCATCGAGCGCATGAAGGAGGGGATGAAAGCCAAGCTGGACGGGCTGGCCAGCCGCAAGGACGATCTGGTGCATCTCGGGGAGATCGGGATCGACCAGATCCTCGTGGATGAGGCACAGCAGTTCCGGAAACTGAGCTTCGGTACGAACCAGTCCAGCCTCAAAGGGGTCGATCCGAACGGCAGCGGGCGTGCCTGGGACCTGTACGTCAAGGCCCGCTATCTCAGCCGTCTCAACCCCGGTCGCGAGCTAATCATGGCCTCGGGCTCGCCGATTACGAACACCCTGGGCGAAATGTACAATGTGCAGCGCTTCCAGCAGATCGACGCCCTGACCGAGCGTGGCCTGCATGAGTTCGATGCGTGGGCCGCCAATTTCGGGGAGACCCGCACGGAACTCGAGCTTCAGCCGAGCGGACTGTACAAGCCTGTGACGCGGTTTGCGGAGTTCGTGAACGTGGCCGATCTGATGGCCATGTACCGGCATTTCGCGGACGTCGTGCAGCAGGACGACCTGCGCCAGTACGTGAAGCTGCCTGAAATCGCTACGGGCAGCCGACAGATCATCGTCGCAGACAGTGGACCCGCCTTCCGTGATTACCAGAAGTCGCTGGAAGCGCGGATCAAGGTGATCGAGGAGCGCAAGGGCAAGCCGCAGAAGGGTGAGGATATCATCCTGTCCGTGATCAACGATGCGCGTCACGCAGCGATTGATCTGCGCTTTGTCCGATCCTGGGAAGACAATGACACCAGCAACAAGCTGAATGTCATGATTGCGAGGGTTTTCGAGATCTGGAAGGAGACGCGCGACAACCGTTACACCGATCCTGACACCGGTAAGCCGTATGACCTGCCCGGGGCCGTGCAGATGATCTTTTCGGATCTCGGCACGGAAGCCGCGCTGGAGAAACGGGGCTTCTCGGCTTATCTCTGGATCCGCGACGAGCTGATGCGGATGGGCGTGCCGCGCGAGCAGATCGCCTTCATGCAGCACTACAAGAAGAGTGCGGCCAAGCAGGGCCTGTTTCGGGATCTCAATTCCGGGCGCAAACGCATCCTGATCGGCTCGAGCGCGACAATGGGTACGGGCGTGAACGCACAGCAGCGTCTGATTGCCCTGCACCATCTCGATGTGCCCTGGCTGGTGGCCGACATCATCCAGCGTGAGGGGCGGATCGAACGTCAGGGCAACCAGAACCCGGTCATCCAGATTTACGCCTATGCCCTGAAAGGCTCGGTGGATGCCACGAACTGGCAGCTTCTGGAGCGCAAGCAGCGCTTCCTGTGTCTGGCCATGTCGGGAGACCGGTCGATCCGCCGTCTGGAGGATATCGGCGAGAGTGCGAACCAGTTTGCCATGGCGAAGGCCCTGGCCTCGGGCGACGAACGCCTGATGAAAAAGGCGGGACTGGAAGCGGAGCTGGCCCGTCTGCGTCGTCTCAAAGCCGCCCATTACGACGACCAGTTCAACGTGCGTCGCGCGATCGAGCGGGCCGAGCGCGATCAGAGGACTGCGGAGGCGTTTATCCCGAAAGTCAGGGCCGATATTGCAAAGCGTCAGTCGACACGGGGCGAGGCGTTCCAGTTTGTGCGCAAGTCGGACGTGATGACCGACCGTCAGGACGCTGGCAAGTGGCTGATGGGACAGGCACGCACAGCCGAGAGGGCAGAGGCGAAAGGTCGGTGGACGCTTGGCGAGATCGGCGGTTTTGAGCTGGTGTGCGAGACCTGGGGCTCGACCTTCATGGATGAGACACAATGGGAGGCGACGATTGCGATCGCGGCGGAGGGCCGGATGATCGGCATCGACTTTGATCACGACACTGCGCCGCTCGGCTTTATCGCCCGCATCGAGAACACCCTGCTGCGCTTCGATAGCGAGCTTGCGGATGCTCAGCGGCTGCTGGCCGAGACGGAGCGCAAGCTGCCCGGCTATCGCGCCCGTGACGGGATGCCGTTCCGCGAGGCCGCACTCCTGGAGGAAAAGGAGGAGGAAATGGCGGCTCTGGAGGCGGATCTGGCCGAGGATACAGCGCGGCGGGAGGCCGAGGCTTCCGAGGCTCTGGCCGCGATGGAAAGCCTGAGCGTCAACGACAATGGGGGAGAAGACGAAGAAGCAGAGACGGCAGCATAGGGAGAGGAGAAGGGGCGGGCATGGCCCGCCCGGTGCGGCAAGGCTCAGGCCGGGCGCGCTGGCGCGCGGCCTTGCCACACCGGACAGCCCCTGCATCCGCGAAGAGGTTGAAAGAGAGATCAGAGGAAGAGAGCATGTCCTATCGTATCGTCTATGACCTCGCCGCCGTGCGACTTCCGGCAGCGACCCTGCGCCCTCATGTCGCGGATAGCAGCTTTCATGCCGATCAGTACCTGCTGATGGAACTGGGTGGCGATAATAATGTCTATGAGGGGCGGGGCTCGCTCCGCGCGAGAAGCTGGTCCCTGATTGGGGCGGGGCAGAACTGGGAGATCATGCGTCAGGTAGTGCAGTACGCTGCCTCTTGTGAGGGCGGCGGAATGCGCTTCTCCGGTGCCAGTGAGACGCAGGCAGAAACCTATATTCGCAAGTGCCGGACTGTTTTGCGGGATGCCGTGGCCGCGCAGGCGCTTCTTGATCGGGGCATGACCTGCACGGGAAAATTCGCGCTCCGCAAGGGGGCGGTTTCAGCGTGGCTCCAGAAGCGTGTGGACGAGCTGTCCGCTATCAAGGCCCCGGAGATGACAGGCGAGACCCCGGTGTGGTCCTGGCTGAACCTGCTGCGTGACCCAAAGGATGCGGCCATCTTTCTGGCATACTCCAATCTGGATGACGCCCCTGTCTATAACCGGGCGACAGTTTATGGACCATGTCACGAGCGCCACTCCATCATGAAAGGTCTGACCTCATTCGTGGAGTGCGCGGCATGAGCCAGATGGACAAGGCCATCATTTCCAAGGTTCTGTGCGGTGTGAACGTGGAGATTTTCACCTATCCGAATGGTGAGGCCCTTCTGCGCACCGTGGACAGCTATCCCGTCAACGGGAATGACTGGCACGGGCCATATAAAGATGCGACCTGCGCAGAAGCCGATTTCGTGGACCGCAACGCGCCGCCCGTAATTACGCCGAAGGATCTGCAACGGGGCCGCCTGAATGGGACTATTGCCCAGACTCTTGAGGGCGTCGAGATGATGCTGACCATGGATCGCTGGACCGGGGGCAGTTGTCTGACGTCGTTCATTGTCAGACCCGAGGGGCAGGCATGAGCAAGGCCAAACCGTCAACCGCAGGCGTCGTCTGCCGGCACCTGGATCTCAGTACCGGGCATCTTCCAGTCGCTGAGCGTGATGCGTGCGACCTTTATCTCAGCAGCGGAGGCACAGCAGGGCGAAGCTGCCTCGGCGGCCCTTATGGCTGGATGATTCATGTTCCCACCGAGGCAGAGGACGTGCCGCAGGACGTGTCTCCGGAACTGGCCGCCCTGATGGCTCAGGCCCGGGAGCAGGACTGCCATTACATCCACTTCGATCGGGATGGGTCGATCGACGAGGCGCTGCCTTTTTACGAGTAGCCGCTACCGCCGTGCCTGTCTCAGGACAGAGAGAAGGCGACGGGAAGAGAAACGGAAATGAAAGAGGAAGCCGCCACAGGTCGCGGCTCCGCGCAAGGCTCAGGCCGGGCGCGCTAACGCGCGGCCTTGCGCGAAGCCACGCCCTGTGCCCGCGCCGAGATCATCACAACAGAAAAAAGGAGAGCGGCGTGTCAGACCCGGCAGAACAACCCGCGGCCGAAGTGGCGCTAAGAGCAAATCTGGCGCTGATCTTTGAGGCGATGCGGACGCATGGCGTGAAGACGGTCAAAGTTGAGTACGAAGCCAAAGAAGGCTGGTGGACAACACTTCATGTGACGGCGGACGACATCCCGGATCTGTTCGAAGACCTGTCCCTGGAGAAGGCCGTTGCAGCGCTTGGACCTGACCAGACGATTGCCCCTCTGTTTCCAAACAGCTTCGACCTTGTGGTCTGGCACTGCGTCGAAACCGTTATCCGCCGCGTGCAGACCGATTACGACACCGATGAAGACGGGTCTTACGGCACGGCCACGCTGACGCTGGAAACGCGACAGCTGGAGGTCGAGCATATCGAGCGTGTGGTCTCCCACCTCGCGCACAGCCTGACCGCCTGACGTCTCCCCCACGACACCTTTTCCACACCCTTACGACATCACTGGAGCCCATCATGGACGAACTGCGCCTTGTCGATCCCAACACCCTGATCGCGAACCCGAACAATCCCCGTCAGACGAAGCCCGGTCAGGCGAGCATTCGCCAGCTGGCGCTGAATATCCGCGCAGTCGGGCTTGTTCATCCGCCGCGCGTGCGTGAGCGCGGGGACGGCAGCCTGATGATCATCGCGGGCCACCGACGCACGGAAGCGGCGATCTATGCAGGTCTGACGGAAATTCAGGTCCATGTCACAAAGATCGACAATGGTCTGGAGGATCTGGCGGCGGCCAGTGAGAACATGATCCGCGAGGGCATGACCGAGCCAGACCAGTGGCGTGCCGTAACCCGGATGCGCGAAGAGCTTGGCTATACCGACCAGCAGCTTTGCGTCGCCCTCATGGTGACACCAGCTTACCTCAAGGGGCTGACCCTGCTCGCGAAGCTGCATTCGCCAATCCTGCATGCCATCGAAATTGGCCGCGGCCCGGACCTGAAAGAGCGTCGGATCCTCGCCCTGTCGTCGCTGGAGGATCAGGCCGCTGCCTGGGCAGAAATGTTCGCCGAAAGCGTGGAGGAGGGAGAGGACCCGGCCGGGTATCGTCTCAACGCCGAAGATCCGGAGGATACCGTGAACTGGCGCGACTTTACCTGGCACCTGCAGCAGGACGAGTGGTATGCGCGTGATGCCCGGTTTGACGATGCGCTGGCGCAAAAGCATGGCATCGTCTGGATCGAAGATCTGTTCGGGCAGGGCGATGAGGACAATCGCTACGTCACGGATGCCTCGGCGTTTCGGGCGGCGCAGGAAGACTGGATCGCCGAGCATCGCCCCGAAGGAACGCTCGCGCTCGAGACAGGCGAGTATGGGTCTCCGCTTCGACCAGAAGGCTACAACTTCGTCACGCGATGGATGGGCGAGCAGGACACCGATGTCGCCGGCTACTGGCTCAATCCGAACACGTTGAAGATCGAAGAGCAGACGTTCCGCTACACAGGTGAAGAAACACTCCGCTCCGAGCCGCGGGTGGTGGAGCAGACGCCACCCCCAAAGAAGGAGCGCGCTGACATCTCAGGTACGGGTCTGAAGATGATCGGCTCTGTACGGACCCTCGCGCTGAAGAAGGCGCTGACGGCGAAAAGCGAAGACGCGGATCCGTGGGATCTGGTGGCCGGACTGCTGCTCGCTCTGAATGCGAACAACGTCCATATTTACGGCTCTTCAGGCCGGTCGCCTTATGAGAACGCGGTGAAGACTGCCATGGAAGTGCTGTTTCCGGAAGGCGAACTGGTGCGTGATGAAGCGCTGATCCGCCGGCACGCGCTGGAAAGCCTCGCGGGCTTTATGAACTGCGAGGTCAGTATGCACTCCGGCTCCGGCATGGCAGCCGAACTGCTGGGCTGTCTGTTCAACGCGGACGCCCACATGCCGACCATGGCTGATGAGGCGTTCTTGAAGACCTACAGCAAGCCCGGAATCACCAAGGCGGTTCAGGCGCATGGGCTCGCGCCACTCAATACGGGCAAGGAGATGCGCGCTGCCCTGCTGAACGCCGTGGGAGACGGACACTGGGTCCCGGAGGCCGCCGGTTTTGCGCAGGCGATTGGTGCTTGGACAGAGGAAGTGCGGGAGCAGCAGGCCCGCCGCGCCAAATGGGTCGGCCTGAAAGATGAACTGGAAGACGGGGATGAAGACGACCTGAACTGTGCGGACGCGGAGGATCTGGAAAACGTGATGGACGAGGAGGGCGGAGAAGACGCGGGCGAGCCAGACGTCACAGAGAATGAGCCGACAGAAACACGCGACCTCGTGGTGCCGCAGGAACTGGTGGCCATGCAGGCTGCCATGGGAGGGCGACTGGAGATCCTTCGGGTCTGAGGCAACGCGATTGCGGCCATGGTCCGGGCCAGACTTGCGCGTAGCGCCTGATCTGGCACAACAGGAGATTGGGGTCGCCTGATGAGTCCGCGCGACGAAACGTCTGTTCAGGTTACGGTTCAGACGTCGCGGCCCCCGAAAATCGTAACCGGATGTGGGTCGGGGGTCGCTTGCCCACAGTCGTCAGAGTGAAAGGGGAAGCCATGATCTTCGTGATCGTGGTGGACCGTAAGTGGTTTACGAAGATCCTTCGTAAAACGAAGAAGACCCTTCAGGCGGTTGCCACCGCACTGAAGAGCCTCTCCGAGTAAATCACTTAAGGTAAACCGGGCCGTGAGGTGTTTTTTTGCGAAGCCCCTCACGGCTCACCTCTGAACTTGGACGAACCGGTTGCGATTTTCAAGGGCGGAGTCAGCATGGCTCCGCCCTTTTTCATGCGGTGAGACGCAGCCTTGTTCCACAGGGCAGGACAGCCCGCGCAAGGAAAAAAGACAAGAAAAGAGATGACAGGAGGAGAGAAGGGCGGGGTGCCAGAGCCTGTCTGTCGCCGCAAGGGGTGGTGTCCTCGGCTAACGCCTGCGGGACCGCCGCTGACGCGTCGCCCTTGCCCCGCCAGTCAGGCCCTGACCCCGGAGAGGACAGTTGAAGAGACATGAAGAGAAGGAGATCAGCATGTCCGAACACCCGACTGTCACCGTAGGCACCCGCGTCAGCACCATCCTGTACAACAGAGGCCGGGGCGTCGTGTCTGCGGTCCATGGCACGCCTCGTCCCGAGACAATCAGACGCCTTGCTGGCGGCTTCATCGCCGCGGGAGGCAATGCCAGCTTTGATATCGTCTTTGCCTGCGGGAGTATCAGCAAGAAGCTGCCCGAGAGCATTCTGCATGGTGTGCAGTGGACGATCTTCCACGACGAGCCCAAGGCCAGCCCTGAGGAAATTGCGCAGCTGCACGCTCATGCCGAAGCGTGCCGCGCTGAAAAGCAGGCACAGAAAGATCAGGCTGAGGCGGTGCATGCGGCCGAAATCGAGCGTCTGCGCACCGCTCCTGAATACGCCCATCTGGAGCAGGGATCGGACCAGAGCGGCGTGCTGGCAGGAAAGAACATCCGCCGTCTGCTGAAAGCCGCCCTGCCAAAACACAAATTCCGGGTGCGCAAATCCTCCTACGGGTCCGTCTTGATCGGCTGCGATGCCCCGCTGGACGATGCGGCACAGAAGACTGTTGACGACATCAGAAAGCGGTTCAGATCGGGGTTCTATGATGCGGCGTCGGATTGCCACTCGAAAAGCCGGAGCCCCTGGCAGGACGTCTTTGGCAGCGCCGAATACGTCTTCTGACCCTACCTTACCCCTTCACAGTTCTTCAGGCCGCCGCGAGGCGGCCTTTGTCATATCTGGAGATCGACATGGCTTTCTTTACGCTCAGTGCTACGCCCGCCACCGCAAAGCGTGAGGGCTATTTCACCAGCACCACGATGGCGCTCATGTCCCATCTTGGTGAGCGCCGCACCGTCGAGGCGAAGTCGGTGGATGGCCTCAAGCCACTCATTCTGAGCTTCGGCCGCGACACAGCGCTTCAGCATCCCGGCAAGTCCTTCAAGATCATGATCACGGTCAATCGTGGCAGCCGCAAGCCGCGCGGCTTCGACGCGGCTTATGATTCAGAGGAGCTTGGCACCTCCGAATGGCTAGAGACCACGATTGCAGATCCGGTACCTCACGAGGGCACGCCAGGTGTGGCCTCATGGGGAACACGCTACACGCCATTCCTCATGGACGCTGCAGAGCCGCGCGAGGTCTCGCTCACCGAGGCCGAACGCCTGTCTGAGGACGGCCATCTCGGCTTCAAGGGGTGGGCCGCGGAAGTCGCCGCCAGTCTCGAGACCATTGGCGCGCCTGCGGCTGCTTTGGGCAACGAGACCCGGGACACTCTGGTGTCGCGCTATCGCGCCCACCAGCATCCTGCCCTGGCCGCCGCCGTCCTGATCGCAGCTTCGCTAGCGGATCAGCTGGCCGCCTGAGGCCAATGCAGGGGAGCGAATGATGTCTCCCCTGCCAGATCCAACAGTTCAAAAGATGAGCGAGTTTTCCATGGTCGATGAAAACCTTCTCCAGATCGAGACCTGTCTTCTGGATCGTCGCAGGGTCCATCTTGGCGTTGCACCGGATGGGCGCGTCTATCTGCGCGTGACGTCGTTCTGGCCGAAAGAAGCCGCCCAGCTCTGGCACGGCCCCTATTCGGATCGACAGGCGGCCGAGACGGATTTCCGAACCCGGACGCAGCCGCCGCGCGTCACGCGCGCCCAGATCGCCGAGGCCAGTCGCCGCGGGGAGCATGGCACGGTCGAGGGTGTTCCCATGATCGTCCTGAGGCATCGCTGGACAGGCCACATGACCCTGACGGCCTATCAGCTGGTGGATGAGGCCGGGCAGGAGAAGTCCGCGCGCCAAAATGGACACATCTGAACCGCGTATCGTCACCCGCGTGAGCCGGGCGGAGGGAGAGCAGGAAGAAGAAAGAGGAAAAGAAGCAGAAGGAGAGAGGGGCAGCACAGGCTGTCTGCGCTGGCAAAGGGTGGGTCTCCACGCGTCCTCGCCCTGACGGGCTCCGGGGCGTGGAGATCCCGCCGCTGCGTGGCGCCTGTGCCATCACAGCCATCCTGTGCCTGTGCCGGAGAGGTCATCAGAGAAAAGAGATGACGGCAACAGGAGTGACCTTTCATGCAGATTTCCCAACAGACCCTTCAGGACATCAAGGACGTTGCCGGACTGGCCGGTGGGTTCTTCGGTTTTCTCGCCCTGGTCTTCGCCTTTACGTGCCTGCCGAGCTTTCTGGCTGGCCCGGTGCCCCATCATTACCTCGCCTCCGCCGCCCATCGCAGCCACAGTCAGGGCTGAGCTTTTTCACCTCCGAACGTCCCAGCGCCCCGCCATCGAGCGGGGTTTTTTCATTTCTGATCAAAGGAAAATGACCCATGATCGTGACTTTCGACCGCGCGCTGATCGAGCGCCTTCTTGCCCATGCCGAGACCGCGTCCGAGCGCCGCGCCACGCTGACCCAGCTCTTTGACAAAAGCCTGCGCAAGCCCGGGCATGGCGCGCGTGAATGGGGCCTTCAGGAAGACGTCGATCCCACAAAGATCTCTGCGGGTCTGTGGCTGGTTGGCGATCACGGGATCTACATGATGTCGAACGGGCTTCCCCTTCTGCCGTCCGATGACGGTCAGAAGCCCAATCTGTGCGCGTATGCGCGCGAAGCGGACCCGGCACAGAACGCCGGCAGGGCTCATGACGTGAAACGCCAGGCTTTTGGCAGGGATGACGGATGCGAGTTCCTGGACGCAGCGCTTGTGCGGCAGGCTCTCAAGCAGGCGTCAGGCGACACACTGCGCATGAACATCACCCCGGAAACACTCGAATTCCTGGCCTGACCAAGGGTCCTCGAAATCTTTCAGGAGAAGAAGAATGTCCGATGCTACGCCTCAAACGATGTCTGCGGGTCCGCGGTCCCGCGATCAGATCTGGGCCTCGGCCGTTGCAGTGGCCGCTGACAGCGTGGAGCAGCTGCGGCGCTGCGATGTCGATCGCGTCGTCTCCCTTGTCGACGCGGCGGATCGTACCGCCCTGACGGGCTGGCTGATCGCGCGCCGACCCGAACTGGCAGGCGCTGTCGCGGAGGCGCTCTCCGCGCTCGCACAGGAGGCTCACGTATGAGCCTGCTGTTGCCACACCTGCGGCGCGTCCGCATTGAGGCCGAGGGCCTGACGGCCACTCAGTGGAGTTCACCGCAGGAGAAAGCCAAACTGGCCAATGCAATCCTCGCCTTTGTTGCGAAAGGATTGCCGGAGGAGGGGTTCAGCAAGGCGCTGTACCAGCGCGTCAGCCAGATGTGGGGGTTTATCGCCTGCTTTAACCGGGACGGCTTTGCGGGACGGTATTTCTGCTCGACGCAGGGGCGTCTCGCCTTTCTCCATCAGATCATTGCGCGCGGCGGGATCGGCGATCCCGCCTGGACCTGGTCAGACGTGGAAAGCCGGATCGCGGCACTTCTGGTCGAGCATCAGGTGCTGGACCTGTACCGCGCCGAACTGCGGCAGGAGACTGTTCGAGGCGAACAGGCGCTGTTGCGCAGATTGCTCGACCGTCACGGCGTGCCGGCCGATCATGCAGGCCGCATTTCACTGGCTCCGGCGCTATCTGCACCTCTGTCCCGGCAGCAGCCTGTTCAGATGGGTCTGCTCTGACACGCTGTGCTGTCGGTGACGGCGCAGGAGTCCAGATCATCAATCAGTCCGTGGACGACCTCCCATCCGCCGAGAATATTCTGGGCCGTCTCCCAGGCGACGATCTCGGCGCGCAGTGCCTGTTCAAGATCGTCATAGATGCCGTCGCGTTGCGGATCTTCGATCTCGCGGCGCTCCGCCTGTTCCGTGAGAGACCGTGCGTCGGCAACCCGGGCCAGGGCCCGACTGACCAGAAGGGTCAGCCAGTCAGACGCCATGTGCTGACGGGCTTCGCGGGTTTCGGGCAACGCCGTGGCTCCGAAAATCTGTCGCGCTCTTTCACGTCCGAATGCGCGGAGGCGCTCAACCTGTCGCGGCGGTGTCACGCCGCGGATTTCTGCAAGTGCCCGCAACTGCGTCTCGGGCAGGATTGCGTCGGTCAGCGCGTCCAGGGTTGGCGCGCGACGCCGCTCCTGTGGAAAGCGGATCACCGTGGCGGTCTGATCTGTCTGTGCACTCATCGGCGTCCTCCTTTTGTTGTGGTGCAAGCGTAAAGCGCACCACAAATAAAAGTCAACAAAAACAATGAGATACCGGCCTTATTAGGCCCTCGCGAAAACCTCTTGGGGGCTGAAAGGAGACGCGCGGGAAGGAGAAAGAGGAGGGAGGGAAGGGGCTCTCATGGGGCAGGCGTCGCAGCAAGGGTGCGTCGCTCCGCTCCCGGCGCATAGCGCCGCCCTTGCCACGCCGTCCGCCCCACGAGGCTGCCGATCGGGAACGAAATAATCCGAGAGAGGCAGAGTATGTCCAAGCGCAGGAAAACGGATCTGACAGCAGCCCGAAAAAAGGCAGAAGTCTTCGGACCGGACACGGTTCTGTTCGCAGACCTCCAGATTGACGAGACGTTTTGCATAGGCGGTGCGGAGTTGTCAGGCGTGTACCGCAAGGTGCGACGCAATCATTACCGGCACAACGGAATGCTCTGTTTTGCAAGTGATGGGATGGCCGTGAAGCGCGCTCCCCTGCCTCGGACCGGGGACTGAGACCAGGCCTCCCGATCTCCTCCTTCCTCCACGAATATCTGGGCCGCAGTGCGGCCCGCATCCGGCAAAAAAATAGAAAGGAACCGCACCATGCAGGTCCAGAGCGATACGCCCGCGTCCAGTTTTCTTCCCGTACTTGAAGCGCCTGTCTTTCACAGGGCGGTTTCAACAGGCCAGACCATTGGCCGCGCACGGCGCTTTTACGCGGAAGCAGATCATCTCGCTGACGACGCGAATGATGATCGTCTTGGAGCGGCGTTACGCGCCGCACTGCGCCGTGATGCCAGCGCTGCCCATCGTTCAGCGCAGCGCACACTTATGAGTGTCTCCCATTGACGGGCGCGATCCTGCACTCACAACAGGCCGTGCCATCCTGCGCCGTGAGACAGAAGCCTTCGGGAAGAAAAGGATGGGCCATGCGACTGCCGATGACAGGGCTGACCCTGGCGAGCCTGCTATGGGCAGGCATAACCCACGCAGCGGCTGCAGAGTGCTCCGCTTTTGGAGGAGATAATCAGCTCCCGGTTCTGACTAACGCGGCGCTTGGGCAGAAGACCGTGCTGTTGTGCAATGACGCTTTTGCTGTGCTGCATTCGGGCATCAGTCATGGCCCGTTATGGACGGCCGAACACCTGACCGAGGAAGATCTGGAGCGCAGCATGCAGATTGGGCGGGTCGTCCGGTTTTTTCATGCCGATCCGCGTCTGTCTTTTGAAGACCGGGCCGAGCTGAGTGATTACCGTAGATCGGACTACGACCGGGGCCATATGGTGTGCTCTGCTGACGAGCCCACTCTGCAGGCGCAGGAGCAGAGTTTTTCGCTCGCCAATGTTGTCCCCCAGACGCCTGAGTTGAACGAAGGCATCTGGACAGGCGTGGAAATGGCTGTGCGTCGTCTCGCACGACGAGATGGAGAACTTTATGTCGTCACGGGACCGGCTTTCGGAGCTTCGGTAAATACCATTGGTGCACATCAGGTCTTTGTGCCGGTGGCGACGTGGAAGGCTGTTTACGACCCCGCCGAAGACGGAGCGGGCGCGTATTTCTGTCAAAACACCAGCCAGCCCACCTGTACGATCATCAGTATTGGCGCGTTGGCCAAAGCGACCGGTGTGGATCCATTCCCGTCGCTCCCAGATGAGATCCGCCAGACGGCCATGTCGCTGCCCCGCCCTCTGAAAAGTCCCTACGCTGTCCGTATCCGGCCCGCCTCTGGCGGTCCTTTGCTGGAGACCACACCATGAGCTTTATTCCTTTCCTGGATGCAGGCGAAAGCGTTCAGATCGATGATCTGACGATCGAGAACGGGGCGGAACGCATTGCCGTGTACGGGCGCCTTGAAATTCGCAGGGACCGGATTGGCCTGCAGGATATTCAGGCGCTGAAGGCTCAGATCGACGCCATTGCGCACGAGCTAGAGGGATCGGCGCATCTCCCCGAGCGTGCGCGGAGCGCACAGCAGATGAGCGTGGTGCCCAGTCCCTTTGCGGATCGGGATTGTGCTTGACGGCGCGGGAGCATCGGACGGGAAAGGTCTGGAGTGCCACAAGCCTCACTCCGGACAAGACGACCTTCCACCCCAGCTTCCTCCGCGCCCTTCGGTTGCTCCGTGCAGCCGGGTCCCCTGAGAAGGCATCCTGTCCTGCGCTGCGTTTGTGACGGCCCTGAAAGTGTCGGGACGAAAGGCGTCGCTGCGCTTGCTTTCGCCCCTTTTGCCTCCGGCACGGGTCGAACGAAAGGCTTGTTTAAGTATTCGTTAAGTTTGTGGAGATGATGTTTGTGTGGCGCAAGGTCACGGCAAATAAAACCCTATAAAACCGCAGAAAACAGCCGTTTTTACTTGCAATATTTGCGGATTTTTCCTAAATTAAACCCAGATGACAGGGGCGTTGAGGCCGGTTCTGACCGTTGCGCCGTCCCGAAACGAAAAGGATGACGATCATGGCACGCTTTGAGCCGTTCAGACTGTCTGATAGTGACCGGACCGACATCGTCAAAGGTGTCTCCTGTGCTCTGCTGCTTGAGCGCCATGGCTATCTTCTCGACAAGCCCGAAAGCACGCGCAACGCTCTGAAGTACCGGGCGGGCAAGGGTGAGACGATCATTGTCAACCATGAAGGCCGCGGCTGGTGGGATACGGGATCGGACGAAAAAGGGGATGTATTCGCCCTGATCCAGCGCCTGACACCCGGTCTGAAGTTTCATGAGGCCTGCCGTGAGCTGGGTCAGCTGGTGGGTATTGCGCCGAAGGGGGCAGAATATGTCCGTGAACGCCAGGCCAAAACGCCAGATGCTGCCCCGGCTGAGCGCTGGCATGGCAAGAAGGAACTGACGTCCGGCACGAAGGTGTGGGCATATCTCACAGAGGAGCGCTGCCTCCCGGAATGGGTGTTGCGTCGTGCCATCATGACCGGATGCATTCGGGATGGTTACCACGCCGCCTGGTTCTGCCACCGCGATGCCAGGGGGACCATCTGTGGTGCGGAACTGCGTGGTCTGGACACCAAGGGCATGTGTCTGTCGGGTACGGTCAAAACGCTGTTCCGGTTTCAGCCCGGCCTCGCGCGCACGGTCCGCCGTCTGGTGGTGAGTGAATCCGCCATTGATGCCCTGTCCTATGCCGCCCTCGACAGTGAGCGCACGCGCGAAACCCTGTACTGCTCGACCGCAGGTGGCATGGGACCGGAGACGGTCGAAGCCCTCATGGCCGAACTGACTGAGATGGCAAAAGATCCGGCAGCCGTTCTGGTGGCCGCAACCGATCATGATGACGCCGGCAATCGCTATGCCGCGCGCCTGGCAGAGCTGGGCCGTGAAGCCGGCGTCCGTGTGATCCGCCGTATTCCCCACGGGGGCTGCAAAGATTTCAACGACGCCCTGAAGACTGTTGTGGCCGCCGCCCGCGCCGCCTGAGGAGAGACTGATGACAAATGACAAGGCACGACGGGAAATGGAGGCTCTCTTTCCCGGACATGAAAAAAATGACGCCCTGAGAGCGGCCTTTCTGGCGCATCCGGATGCGGACCATTATCTGCGCCTGATGCCAGACCTCGGATGTCGCATCCCCTGGGTTCTGGTGGAATACGGTTCTGAGAGGGAGCGGAGCCAGGGTCTCGTTGTTGGCGGACGCTGGAGTGCAGCAGGCTGGGATCTCTCCGGACGCATCGTCCTGTTCGTTCAGTCTCCGACCGGAAGCAGCAGGTTCCTGACCTGTCAGGCGGGAGAGCAGCAGCTTGTTCTGATCGGCACCGTTCCCGGAAGCACGCGTCATCCTGACCGGCCGGATGCCGTAACACTCTTGGGACATGTCGCAGAACTGACCGCCGCGTGGCATGCCGACGCCGAGACAACCCGCGTCTGGCATACCTGGGCCCTGCTGCATAACCAGCCGCCCTTTCCGCAGACCTACGTCGAGATCGAGTTCGGCGCTGACACGCTTCGGGGTCTCATGGTCGGCGGAACGGTTCTGGCGGACGGAACGTGGGACTTCGGGCGTGAGTTTGATCTGATGGTCGAGCCGGACGTGATCCTGAGTCTTGATGGTCGGCGTGCGACGCGTTGCGAGGTTCTTCATGGCACCCGGGAGCAGGGACGTGGTCGTGGATAATCATCTCTCCGGACTGACTCCCTCTCAGGCAGAGGCGGCGCGTCAGACTGGGCCCGTTGTTGTTCTCGCGGGTGCCGGGACTGGCAAGACCAAGACGCTGGTGGCCGGGATCGTCGATCGTGTCGTCAAGCGTCGCATGGCCTCCGACCGCATTCTGGCCGTGACGTTCACCAACAAGGCGGCCGGGGAAATGAAGACGCGGATCGCGGCGGCGTTAAACATTGCGCAGGCGCCGTACTGGGTGGGGACCTTCCATGCGCACGGACGCCGTCAGCTGCGCACCGATCCCGATATTGCCGGGCTGCGCCCGGGCTTTGACGTCTGCGACAGCGAAGACAGTACCAAGATCGTGCGCCGCCTTCTCGAAAAGGCGATTGAAGCAGGCGTCATGGATCCTGATGACGGAGAGACATTTCGCAAGCGTGTGAAGTCCGTCAGCTCGCGCATCGCCATGCTCAAAGAAAACATGGTGCTTCCCCCGGACGCCGTCACCTGGGTCGAGGGACGGATTGCGACGGATGCTATCACGGAGGGTGATGACATCATGGTCTGGCGGGATGCGGCCGTCCTCTATCCTGCCTATCAGGCGATGCTGCGCGAAAGCAATCGCGCAGATTTCGCGGATCTTCTGCTGTGGCCGACCGTGACGATGCTGCGCGACGAGCGCTACAGACGGGACTGGGCGGACCGGTTTGATTGCGTGCTGGCCGATGAGTTCCAGGACGTGAACCGGCTTCAGTTTCTCTGGCTGAAATGCCTGTCCAAAGACCACAACGAGCTCTTCGTTGTCGGTGACGATGCGCAGTCAATTTACGGCTGGCGTGGGGCCAATGTCCGGATTATCCGAAGCTTTCTCAAGGAGTTTCCGACGGGACGCCTGATTGCCCTGGAGCAGAACTTCCGTTCGACCGGTCATATTCTGTCAGCGGCCAATGCGGTCATTTCTCATGACACGAGCCGTCTGGAGAAGACCCTGTATACCGCGTCCGGAGATGGCGAGCCAGTGGATATTCTGCGCCATACCGGCAGCCAGGACGAGGCCTCCGGGATTGCGGCCGAGATCGGGCGTCGTGCTCTGGAAGGTGTGCCCTATGAGGACATGGCGGTGCTGTATCGGTTTAACCATCTCTCCCGGTTGCTGGAAGAGTCTCTGCTACGCGCAAAGATCCCGTATGAGCTGGTCAATGATACCGCCTTCTGGCAGCGCGCGGTGGTGAAGGATGCGCTCGCCTTCCTGCGGCTGACGTGTTTTCCGTATGAGCGGCAGTCAGACGAGGCCTTCCGACGGATTGTCAATCAGCCCGCCCGGGGGATCGGGGCCAAGGCCATGGCGACATTCGAACGGCTGGCCGATGACGAGGCGATTTCGCTGTACGAGGCAGCAGAGCGCACTGTTCAGAGCCGCACTGGGAAGTCTGCCGAGAAGCTCCGCGGCTTTCTGGAGGTGATCCTAAAGGGCGCCCGCAGCGACGAGCCAAGTCTGGGTGAACGGCTGAGAGTTCTGGTGGAAGAGAGCGGCTATCTTGCGATGCACCAGGCAGCCGGAGAAGATGGACGCACAGCGCTTGAAAACCTGCACGAGCTTCTGTCGCTCGCCAACGAGTTCAGCTCGGTGGAAGAGCTGTTCGATCATGCGGCCCTCGGGTCGGAAAGCCGGGATGATGACAGTGTCGGACGGGTCAAGCTGATGACCATTCATGGCTCAAAAGGCTTGGAGTTCGGGCATGTCTTTCTGATCGGTTGGGAAGATACGCTGTTTCCGTCACGCACGAACATTGACCCGGCTGAGGAACGCCGACTGGCCTATGTTGCGCTGACGCGCGGCCGCCAGCGCGTCAGTGTGTCCTGGTGCGAGTTTCGTCGGGGCGAGCAGGCCAATCCGAGCTGTTTTATTGACGAGATCCCGCTGCAGGCGCGGCGGGACGGCTGGGGACGGGATCTCAGGCGCCGTCCCGCGTTCCAACGGGGAACGGTTTTCAATCGGCAGGCTCAGAGAGAGGCGATGGGGTTCTGAGCGGCTTATGAACGAAAGAGACTAGCCGGTGTAGGATTAGCGCCGCCTCACATGCATTTATCGTTGCTGGGGTGCTCATTGGGTGGTGAAAGGAACTGGGGGTGCAAACTTTTCACGTGAGCATTTAGAGGAGCATTCATGCCAGAATTAAAGGCGGATTTTATCTCTGACTGGCTCGGTCATATGAGGAGCTATTTGATAGGAAAAAACAAAAAGGTGAAGGGCAAGATAGACGCCCTGGATGACTCAGATGTTGCGGTACAATACTTCGAAACGCGAAACCGATCGGTTACGTGCGTGCCACGAACAATAAAGATAGCAAGGGAGTTTTCCTGCCCAACAGAGTATGTCCATGGGTGGGAGGTGCTCCAGGCTAAGGTGAAAACAGGCGCGGATATCAACGGGCACCTTGGTAGAAAGCATGCTTCGCCTTTCGACCCAGATTGGATGCTTGCTGAATGGGGGGTTCATCACTTTCATCTTGGCGTCGACAGTCATCCAAACGATCCTGCCTTTGTCGTTCGATCCGGACCCCTTGTCTTCGCAATGCTGACAGACGACACATTTTACGCAATCAACGTGTACTCCCACCAATCTTTTTTAGATGCTGGTGTCGTCGAAAAAATTCATGACAATTGGCCAGAAATTATTAGCAGCTTTCGGACGGGCGCCGGGGTTGCAAATGTCGTCGACCATAAGGAGCGAAAAATTTCGAGGGAAAGTCACCTTAACACAACTACAGTCATCACCGACGGTACGAGGTACCGGCCGATTGGTGGTGGTGTGTTAATGTCCGGAGTAACTCTGGGCGCCGCATATACAGCTGATTACTGGCGCTTTAAGGTTGAGGCTTTCCAAACCGATTTTCAGACGCGGAGTGGCGAATTAGTTCCTATGCTGATGGAGCGCGGTTATTCTGGAGAGGGCCCTTTTGAGGCAACCCTCAAGTACTTCTCAGAAAACGAGGCCCACGTGTTCTTTCCCCAATACGACCTTATCGCGATAGTTAACCTTGTTGCCTCAAGATGATCGTTATCCAAGAGTAATCTTGGAGAGCTATGTAGACTAGGCGCGCGAGCAGATGCGGGAGGTTGCGTAATTTACGCTAGCGCGTTGCAGTGCAACAGACCTCGTGCTGACGATCTGAACACGTCAGGTCCCGTTCGTAGCCTCAATTCACTCTTAGCCTACGTCCTGAACCGCACTCACAAACGCTGTCGTCATACTGCGCGGTATGACCGAGCACACACTTTCCATTGGGCAGTCAGATCTGCCCAAATCGTCCCTTTCTCTCTCTCTATCGTCCCCCTGGCTGCTCGGGGGCGTGGGCGTCCTCGCGACCATGCTCCTCGGCTTTGGCTGGCTTGTTTTTCCTTTCGACATCCAGATGGTCTGGACCATGCTTGCGCAGGCGATCCTGTTCTCCCTGGGCATTACCGTTCTGTTCGTCGACATCATGCGCCTGTGGAAGACGAAGGCTTTCATGCCGCGCTGGTATGTCGTTGTCTTCGTGCCGCTCTGGATCGCTATCGGACTGGTCAATCTCCAGAAAGCCTATGACTGCACGCGAGCGGCAGGCCAATGGTGACGTCGCCTGACCACACTCACAACAGCCTTACGCATAGTGACCGCGTGGCTATGGACGACGGGGCATCACAGTGAAATTTGGAGGTCATCAACCCAAGGCGCGGGTCTTTCGCAAGCTCAAGGCGGAGACTCAGCGTGAAGTCTATCAGTCCGTGCTTCAACACGTCCGGACCTGCCTCAACCGGGGGCCATATAATGTGCTCGAACTCCGCGCGAACCTGACTCCGGAACAGGCTGGCGCATTGCCGATGGCGTTGACGACGCTGGCCCAGGCCGGTGAAATCGCGGCCCTCGGTCATAGTGTCTATGCCCGGGTGCCCTGGATGCCGGCGACACGAACCGTGAAGACGTCGCCGATCGAGGATCTTGTTTTTGCTTCTCTGACCGAACACGAAACAGCCGGTGAAATTGCGACATGGCTCGGCCTTGCCATTGGTCAGGTCCGGGAGTCCCTTGCAGCCCTGGAAAAGGCGGGATTGATCGAGGAACGACTGGATCCGCGCCGACCTAACCGCTATCGGATCGTTTCGCCACATATGGCCAAACACATCCGGCAGGGTGCGCAGGACAGGACGTTCACCGACATCGCTCGGCATGGCTGACGCATGACCGAGGCCTTGCGTTTGCGGGTTATCCCCCAAACCAGTGGACAGCGCTGTGGGCAACCACGGGCAGGACATGTGGATTCACGGTCCGTTCGTCCGGGGCACAGGCGTGCAGCGCTGTCGATCTCCGGTGAGCTCTCGGCGATCGGATGGGGGGTGCGTCAGGCGTCCCGTCGCTCCGGCGTCTCAAAGGACCGGATCCTGCGCTGGCAATCGGGGCAGGGTATTCCTGACCCGGAGTTTCTCAAGTGGCTCGCGGCTCTTGGGATGCTGCATCGCCGTCTGAGCCATCCGCTGGCACGGGCCGTTCCGCCCGTGGGCAACAGGCCTCCTCTGAATGGTTACGCGATGACCAGCGCCCTTCTGACCATTGGGTGGTCTGAACGCACACTTGCAGAGCGCCTCGGTGAACACCGAACCGCCCTTCGTCGCGTCCTTGAGGAACAGGGATATCTCCCGGAGCGGCAGTCCCGCTGGCTCGAAGCCCTGGCGGATGGCCATCGCGAGCTGCTCCGCCCCTTGCCTCCCATCTGCTTCTCACCCGATTTCTGAAAGGTTAATCATGTTGCAACGCGTATCCTTCCACGATGACTCTCAGGACAATCAGGGTGCTGTCGCAGGCGGCATCGCAGCCGATCGACTGCGATCCATCATCGAGCGGGTCGAACGCCTCGAAGAAGAGCGCAAGGCGCTGAGTGGTGACATCAAGGACATCTACTCCGAAGCCAAATCAGCCGGCTTCGATGTCAAGGTTATTCGGATGATCATCCGGTTGCGCAAGCAGGATCCTTCAGAGGTCGAGGAACAGGAAACTCTTCTGGACATTTACCGTCGTGCACTGGGGTTCTGACATGATGCAGGATACGCCGCTGCGCCGTCGTCTCGCAGAGACAGCCGGGGATATCCTTGTTTGCTGGCCAAGTGTGGGACTTCTCCTCTTCGCTTTCGTCATCCCCCGGCTTGGTGCCGTCATGGGGCCGGTCTTCATCGTCGCCGGTTGCCTGGCAACGATGATAGGGCCGGGAGCTCCCGAGATCGGGGACAATGGCCGCGACTACGGGTTTGAGCGCAGGCGCGGCATAATGTTTGCCGGACTTGGCCTGGTGCTCTCTGTGTTTCGTCTTTTGCCGGTGGGGTTCTGACTATGCCCCTTTTTTCGGCGGACTGGACCCCGACCCTGATTGCTCGTGTCCGATACCGGTCGACGGTGGGGCAGGCCCGCCCTGCTGAAACAGTTCTTCGTCGCGCGTCGGGTGTCAGGTTCCTGGCAGGGGTCAGTCTCTTCCTTCTGGTGAATGCGGCCGATGGATTTTTCGGTCTGGACCAGTTTGCAGGGCAGGGGGCCTGGCGCATGTCCGGGCTGGGTCAGCCCGTTCTGACGCTTTCGTTCGGGCAGTGGATGGCTCTGGCCTTTGGCACTGTCGGTCTTACGAAAGTCGCTGAAAGAACCGCAGGGATGGTGTCCGGGCATGGTTATGGCCCCAAGGCGCGGATCAAACTCATCGTTGCGTGCATTGCCATGGCACTTGGCGGCCTCGTCCGCAGCATGATCCATCCGGGATAATCGGACTCACATTGGCCGCTCCTAAAGTGATCCTACACAACCGGCAGAGGAAAAATGCCTGAACTGCAGACACTTTTGAAAGAGGTCGTGAGGCTGCCTGCGTCCTATCAGCGTCAGGGTCCGCCTCTTACTTCGCTCCTGGCACAGATTGCTCAGGGTGACGACGGACATGGACAGAGGGTCGGGCGCCTCGCTGGTCTGCTCGGCCATCTGGCAGGGAGTGGACTTTCGTCCAGCTCCCTTGAACTGGCCGGCCGACTGCACGATGCGGGCAAACTGCTCCTGCCGGACAGCCTTTTACATCATCAGGGCATGTTTAACGACCGGCAGATGCTGGTGATGCGGCAGCATCCCTCGCTTGGTCTCGGAGCGCTGTTTCATCTGTCCGAAGATATTCCGACTGTCGTTCATGAGGCTGTCCTCCTGCATCATGAGCGTTACGACGGTGACGGCTATCCGTTCGGAATGAAGGGAAAGTCCATCCCTGTGGCTGCGCGCATCGTCGGCCTCGTGGACGTGATCGACGCCCTGCTCTCCGCCCGCGCCTATAAGACAGGTTGGACGCCGCGTCAGGTGAAAGCCTTTCTCTACGAGCAGGCAGGTGGTGCGTTTGATCCTGACCTGGTGCGGCACGCGACCACCTTTTTCGATGATCTGCTCGCCATTCGCCGCAGCGTCGTGCAGCCCGTTCAGGGGTACCAGTCAGTCCCGGGTCAGTCTCCTGTTTCTACCCGTACTCTCAGCTTTCGGAACGATATGCCATGATGCCACTCCCGCTCCCACCCGCCGCGCACGCAGCCCCGTCGGAAGCATCTTCCCTCAAACTTCTGGCTGAGGTTGCAGACCGGCTTTTCGCAGAAAACCGGAGAGACGAGGGGCTGTGTGTGATTGACGCTCTCTATCTTCAGGCAGATGCAGTACTTTCTGGTAAGCGGAAGTCCTGTGGTCAACAGGACGGCTGAAGCGTCCGATCCGAATATATCTTGTCGCGCAACGCGAAATGCTGATGGATCTTTCCCGACAGCCGCTGTGAAATAGACGAAGTCGGTCTGAATAAACTCGGGGAGTATGCCGCACACTGCGACCTCTCCCCGCAGGGACGGGCCGACGCTATGTTGATAGCGCGCCTCAACCGGACAAAGGCCGGAGTGGAGCGGCACGTCATTTGACGCGGGCCTGACACAGGTGAGTACTGCGTCTCTTGTTCACGTCACACCTCTGACCTGGAAACGATGGAAAAGCGGTGATCGCGCTTTGCATATACGGCTTTCCGGAAGCTTATTGTCCGCAAGGTCGGGAATGACAGTAAGCGTCCGAGAATAGCACGATTGACGGCTGCTTACGCCTTCATGTCGGACGCCAGAACGTCGGCCTTCGCTTCTCTGAAGCAGACGTGTTCATGGCTTGCGAGAATAGGCTGTTGCCGATCACGACCAACATCACGAGCATCCAGCCTAAAATGCGCGGTATGTGCCGGCGGCCAAATGCGATGACCCCGCTCGTCTATGTTAGGGCGTAGGGGAACTCAAGACTAGTCTCTCTGGAAATGGTTATTGACGGGTGACAGGCTCAATGATCGTCGGACTTGCAGCCCGGGGCACGCGGAGAGCTGACGGCTTGGCGCAGCCGGTCGATCCGATTACGCAAGTCCCTCAGTTCGGTGATCGACAGCCCGGTCGCCGCCAACACACAAGCCGGAATNGCCTAAAATGCGCGGTATGTGCCGGCGGCCAAATGCGATGACCCCGCTCGTCTATGTTAGGGCGTAGGGGAACTCAAGACTAGTCTCTCTGGAAATGGTTATTGACGGGTGACAGGCTCAATGATCGTCGGACTTGCAGCCCGGGGCACGCGGAGAGCTGACGGCTTGGCGCAGCCGGTCGATCCGATTACGCAAGTCCCTCAGTTCGGTGATCGACAGCCCGGTCGCCGCCAACACACAAGCCGGAATCATCTCGGCCTGAATGCGCAGGGCCCGACCGGCCTCGGTCAAACAAACACGCACCTGTCGTTCATCATTCTGGTCGCGAGCGCGCTCCACAAGGCCAGCGCCTTCCAGCCGCTTAAGCAACGGCGTCAGGGTGGAGCTGACCAGATCGAGCTGTGATCCGATTTCGCCGACAAGTCTGCCGTCTCTGCCCCACAGGACCGTCATTACTAGATATTGCGGATAGGTGAGACCGAGCGGCTCGAGCAACGGTTGGTATAGTCGATTGAAGGCGTGGCTCGCGGCATACAACGAGAAGCAGACGAAATTCGACAGATCAGGTGTGGATAGGTCTTCGCTCATATCGTCCTCCATAAGCAGTGGCATTATATCGTGCAATATCAAATCTCGGGCGATGTTAATGCGTCGGAGCCACGCTATTCATTATTTTATTGCGCGATAATATCGTGCGCGATATAAAAGGCTTCACAGGCTGATCGCAGCCTGATCGATATGGAGTTTTTCATCATGAAGCGTCTCTCCACAACCATCGCCTTGGCTACCGCTATTGCCGCCGCGCCCGCGCTCGCCGCGCCTGTGCTGGAGCCCACGACCCAGAATTTCCTCAACGGCCTCGTCGAAGCCCACGTCCCGGCCATCCCCTCCCTGTCGCCGCACGAAGCCCGTGCGCTGCTGGACGGCGCGCAAGCGTCGGCGAAGGTCACCGCTCCCTATGCCCGGATCACCGACCGCGTGCTCCCCATTGGCCCGACCGGCAGCACGCGCATCCGGATCTACCGCCCGTTCGACGCCCCGAACGATGCGCCGGCCATCGTCTATTATCATGGTGCCGGTTGGGTGATGGGCGGCCCGGCCAGCCATGATCGCCTCGTGCGCGATCTGGCGGCGGGCAGCGGTGCGGTGGTCATCTTCGTCGATTACGAACGCTCGCCCGAGGCGCGTTATCCAACTGCGATCGAGCAGGATTATGCAGTTTTGGAGTATGTCGCTCGTCATCCGGTCGAATTCGGGATCGATCCATCCCGCATTGCCATCGCCGGAGATAGCGTCGGCGGTAATATGGTTGCGGTCGTCTCTGCGCTCGTTGCGGAGCGGCATGGACCCAGGCTCGTAGCCCAGCTCCTATTCTATCCGGTAACCGATGCCGCGATGAATGACGGATCCTATCGCGAGTTCGCCAGTGGCCCCTGGCTGACAGCGAAAGCAATGGATTATTTCTGGAACCAGTATCTGCCTGCCGGCACTGACCGCGCCCAGCCGCATGTCTCGCCGCTGAACACGCCGGACTCCATCCTGCACGGGCAGGCGCCAGC
>NZ_JACRVZ010000065.1:0-545 GCF_018812145.1 Gluconobacter sp. P5E10
AACTAGGTCGAGCTAAATACTTTTCATGCCTTGACTTGATGTCAGGTTTCCATCAAATAGAACTTGARGAAAACTCWAGRAAYATAACATCYTTTTCAACGAGCAATGGCTCATATCGCTTCACGCGATTACCATTTGGTCTTAAAATAGCACCAAATTCATTTCAGAGAATGATGACTATATCATTCTCTGGTTTGGAACCTTCTCAGGCATTCCTTTATATGGATGACTTAATGGTGATAGGATGTTCCGAAAAACACATGATTAAAAACCTAACTGATGTTTTTAATGTATGTAGGAAATATAACCTAAAATTGCATCCAGAAAAATGTTCGTTTTTCATGCATGAAGTGACATTCCTAGGTCACAAATGCACCGATAAAGGAGTATTGCCAGATGACAAGAAATTTGACGTCATCAAAAATTATCCTGTCCTTCATGATGCGGACAGCGCAAGACGATTTGTAGCATTCTGCAACTATTATCGTCGATTTATAAGAAACTTCGCCGAYTATTCACGGCACATAACTAGATTATGTAAAAAG
>NZ_JACRVZ010000066.1:0-538 GCF_018812145.1 Gluconobacter sp. P5E10
GTGTAGTCCTGCGCGGGGTGTGGATTGTTAAATTGCAAAATAATGTACACACTTGCTGCTTGTAATCGCCGTTGTTGTTGTTCTTACAGGCTCTAACTGCTTGTTTCAGGCCATTGTGCTTGTACATCATCATCATCGCCAGCAGCATGCTCATCATGGGCAAACACACACGTCCTTTGTAGGGTGGACCAACATATGGCAGAGTTTGACAATTTAACTCGCATTACCTATACAATTAACATTTTCTAACCAAATTTAATTTCAAATTTTGGGGCTTTGAAAAACGAATTTTCAAAAAATTACTCATACGACACGTAATCCATTTAACAAATTGGATGGAATTTTAATGAGGCTTTTGAAATTAAATAACATTTTGAAATTTATGTAAAATATGGGTTAAGCGTGTAAGAAATGTATACTTTCTTGTTCTAAATTACTAATACGACTAATACGTTCTAGCCTACATTTCGTTCAAAACTTTAAGCCAACTTATAGAAGGCCGAAAAGTGTGCCGAAAATTGGACACGCACTTAAGATC
>NZ_JACRVZ010000067.1:0-536 GCF_018812145.1 Gluconobacter sp. P5E10
TTCTTCTGGTTCATCTTTTTTTAGTTTAAACAAGGTTAAAACCAAGCAATGTTGATGAATTTCAACTAAAAATGTGAAAATTAATATCATGCCGTTTGACTGGCAGAATCACCGTTTCCCATCTCTATGGGCCACCTGGATTACTGCTATTCGTAGCAGAAATTTGCTGCATCCACCACGTCGTATACGTAATGTGCGTTGTAAAATTAGCAAAAGCTCTCACAAGCCCAAACGGAAGGAGTTGGGCCGGGAAAGAGGATCGGAAAAATAAGCGTGAGAAGAAGGGCACAGGGCATTTCATAAAAACTGCTAACTTCCTAAACTGATTGTGCCCTCCTCTCGATGGAGGGAGTAAGCTTCAAGTTGAATAGAAAATTGCAGCTGCAAAAGTTCCTTTCTGTCGTTTGTTGTCACTGTATTGGATCAACCTCCAACCTCTTTAGTCCGGTCCCGATGCGAAAACTCCGCCCACACTTCCTGTTTCTCCATTCTGAAGCGTTGCACGTTTTTCTTATTCAAAAGTTATTGTGCTGCTG
>NZ_JACRVZ010000068.1:0-528 GCF_018812145.1 Gluconobacter sp. P5E10
AGCCTTTTCATGAGCAAACTAAGTGAGGCTGCTCAGCTTGCTGCACCGAGAAATCGGCATGAAGTAGAGGCCTCCAGACCACTTCAACTTCCTCCCAGTATATTGGCACTGCTCAGGCTAAAACGAAGAGTTCGAAAAGAATATGCTAGAACAGGTGATCCCCGCATGCAACAGATCCACAGTAGACTGGCCAACTGCCTGCATAAGGCCCTTGCTCGAAGAAAGCAGGCCCAAATAGATACCTTCTTGGATAACTTGGGTGCTGACGCGAGCACAAATTACTCACTGTGGCGTATCACGAAACGGTTCAAAGCTCAGCCCACCCCAAAATCAGCAATCAAAAATCCGTCTGGTGGCTGGTGTCGCACTAGCTTGGAAAAAACTGAAGTGTTCGCTAACAACCTTGAGCAACGTTTTACACCCTATAACTATGCACCGGAAAGTCTCTGTCGTCAGGTTGAAGAATACTTGGAATCGCCCTTTCAAATGAGCCTGCCTCCGAGTGCTGTCACACTGGAAGAAGTGAAG
>NZ_JACRVZ010000069.1:0-527 GCF_018812145.1 Gluconobacter sp. P5E10
TTGTTAAGGAGAGGATTTAGTTTCAAGGTAATTTGAAAAACATTCGCGCCAGCATACTTCAAGTTTAAATACGAGAGAAAACATTGAAGAGCTTTTCTGTTTCTTCTTAGATAGCGAACAGCATTGGCTTCCCAGCCCATTAAAGTTATTATCTTTTTCAGATCCTGCTGACCTCCTCGATAAGCAGCGATATGAAAACAACGATAACTCTTTTGCAGCCCAATCGAAAGGACCTCGCTTTGGCTGAAGGCACGTGCCCACATTTTGAGCGATATTCCCGTCCGTCCTGTCTGATCCTTCTCGCTGGCCCAAAACTCAGAGCGAACRARCATCAGCATGAATTTCCACAACTTTTKCATTGGGACGGCGGGCTGTCAAAAGTCAAAGTAAGCCGACAGACGGCAAAATAGAAGATGAGTGCAAAATAAATAAAACCCAAAAGGTTTGAGGTACGTGACATCGCCGATTGCCTCCCCGATTGCCACCCCACAGCCCTTCCTCGGTCATGTTGCGCATCCCTTTAATCT
>NZ_JACRVZ010000070.1:0-522 GCF_018812145.1 Gluconobacter sp. P5E10
CTCTAAATATGAGGTAATAAAGAACTACCCCAAACCAGTAAACGCAGACGAAGCTAGACGCTTCGTGGCATTTTGCAATTATTACAGAAGATTTATTAAGAACTTTTCTGAGAAATCACGCCACTTAACGAGGCTTTGTAAAAAGAATGTTCCATTTGAATGGACAAGCGAATGCAATGATGCATTCGAATATCTCAAAAGGGAATTAATGAAACCAACACTCCTTCAGTACCCAGATTTCAGCAAACAATTTTGCATAACCACAGATGCTAGTAAACAAGCATGTGGAGCGGTACTATCTCAAGACCATAACGGTCAACAGCTACCAGTGGCATACGCTTCAAGAAGCYTTACAAAAGGCGAAAGTAATAAGTCCACTACAGAGCAGGAGCTAGCAGCTATTCACTGGGCAATAAATCACTTCAGACCATACGTATATGGTAGACATTTCTTAGTACAAAGTGACCATAGGCCACTATCATATCTTTTTTCTATGAGAAACCCAAGTTCAAAATTAACCAG
>NZ_JACRVZ010000071.1:0-510 GCF_018812145.1 Gluconobacter sp. P5E10
ATCAAACACTGTCCCTAAATCAAACCCTCCCCCTACATTAAACCTTGAAATGCGTGGTCACCCTGAAAAAGAGGGTATAGCACAAAACAACGCTTTAAAAGTAGAGCAGGCATTTCGTAATAATGTTGGCCAATTTCGAGTATATCTAGAAGATACGTCTAAACTAATAGACAGTAGTCCAGATTTCCTTAAAATAAGGAAAAATAAAATTGAATTTTTATGGCATAAAATAGATAACCTGATTGAACAGGTGAATAGTCATTTTGAGAGTTCGCTATTCGAAGAAGAAATTAGCGAACTTGAATTTGACAAACAAAATATTCTTACAGCCATTAATAGTCGACTCAGTGGCACAATAAATAAAGCTGAAATGTCGACGGTTGTTAAGGCGGAGGAGTTACCAACCCTGCCTAAAATACAGATTCCCACCTTCTTTGGTGATTCCAAAGAATGGGATCTTTTTAATGAACTCTTTACAGAGCTCATACATGTGAGAGAGGATCTCAGTCC
>NZ_JACRVZ010000072.1:0-509 GCF_018812145.1 Gluconobacter sp. P5E10
TCTATGCCAAGATGTACCCATATCCCATGGGCGTAGCTGACTTCGTTAATAAGGAAATCCAGGATCTCCTAAGAAACGATATAATTCAGAAATCGGCATCCCCCTACAACAACCCCATATGGGTGGTAGATAAAAAGGGCACCGATGATGCGGGAAACCGCAAAAAGCGCTTGGTGATAGACTTTCGCAAGCTTAACGAGCACACCATTCCCGATAAATACCCCATGCCAAATATATCAATGATATTAGGCAATTTGGGCAAAGAACGCTATTTTTCGACACTGGATCTTAAATCAGGATACCATCAAGTCGTACTAGCGGAGCGCGATCGGGAAAAAACTTCTTTCTCGGTAAACGGAGGAAWGTATGAGTTTAAGAGAYTGCCWTTCGGCCTYARGAACGCCGCCRGCATCTTYMAAAGAACSATYGATGACATCCTWCWGGAACAAATAGGCAAATTTTGCTATGTTTATGTTGACGATGTGATYATCTTCTCGCAAGACGAGGAG
>NZ_JACRVZ010000073.1:0-504 GCF_018812145.1 Gluconobacter sp. P5E10
AGACGAATCTGTTCAATCAAGCGGCGCTGAGTCCGATAGTGACATTGAAACGCTAGAAGGAAGCGACCGAATTGAATTTAAATCTGAACCAATAACAATTTCTGAAATGGCACAGACATTGATAGAATTTATCAGGCTAGCCACATCTCTGATACCAGAGTTTGATGGTAAACCAGAAAATCTACAAAGTTTTTTGGATGCTCTAGGTCTACTAGATAGCTTAAAGAGCACACATGAAACGACAGCAATAAGCCTAATAAAAACTAAACTTAAAGGCCATGTAAGAAACCTTATAAGTAATGAGCAGACGATTGCTGCAATCATTACCCAACTGTCAAGTGCAGTAAAAGGAGAATCGGTAGAAGTGATATCTGCCAAGCTTCTGAATYTACAACARARAAATAAAACGGCTAACCAATACACCCAAGAGGTGGAGAAACTGACAAAGGCCCTTGATGGCGCCTATATCAGTGAAGGTCTCAGCCAATCCATTAATAAGGTAAA
>NZ_JACRVZ010000008.1:0-81824 GCF_018812145.1 Gluconobacter sp. P5E10
AACTGCGATGGCGTGCCAGCGCACCGGTCTCTTGAGGCGGCAGATCCCAAAAGTCCCTCAATGACGTTCTCCTCACCGAATGGTCGGCGAACGACCTCGCCAAGGCGAGTCAGTATTACTACGTAATAGCCTCATTCATCAAAACATTGCACCTGGAGGGTTCTAAAAACCCCCTGGTTTTGAGGTCTTCTGTATGATTCTATTTCTTCTGCGTTGATTGAGGGAATGGCGATATGAAGCAGTCTGGTTTCTTTGATGTTGAAGAGCGTCTTGCCCGGCTGAGTGGGCTTGGCGATCAGCTCGAAGCGTTTTCCCGGACTGTGGATTTTGAAGCGTTCCGTCCTGATCTGGACAAGGCCCTGGCGTATTCCGATGGAAGCAAGGGCGGACGACCGCCATTTGATCCTGTGCTGATGTTCAAGATCCTGGTGATCCAGACGCTCAACAATTTGTCTGATGAGCGGACGGAATATCTGATCAACGATCGCCTCTCCTTTATGCGTTTCCTTGGGCTGGGACTTTCAGATCGGGTGCCGGATGCCAAAACGGTCTGGCTGTTTCGCGAGCGTCTGACCCAGGCGAGTGCGATCGATGGGCTGTTCAACCGCTTTGATGCGACCCTGCGTAACGCCGGGTATTTGCCGATGTCAGGCCAGATCCTGGATGCCACGCTGGTAGCGGCTCCGAAGCAGCGGAACACCAATGCAGAGAAAGCGGATCTGCGAGCAGGCCGTATTCCTGAAGACTGGCAGGACAAACCCGCAAAGCTGTCGCACAAGGATCGTCATGCGCGCTGGACACTGAAGTTCACGAAGGCGAAGCGGCAGGATGATGGAACCATGCCNGCTGTTCAACCGCTTTGATGCGACCCTGCGTAACGCCGGGTATTTGCCGATGTCAGGCCAGATCCTGGATGCCACGCTGGTAGCGGCTCCGAAGCAGCGGAACACCAATGCAGAGAAAGCGGATCTGCGAGCAGGCCGTATTCCTGAAGACTGGCAGGACAAACCCGCAAAGCTGTCGCACAAGGATCGTCATGCGCGCTGGACACTGAAGTTCACGAAGGCGAAGCGGCAGGATGATGGAACCATGCCATCCAGCGATCTCGCCATCCCGTTCTTTTTGGCTATAAATCGCATGTTTCCATCGATCGGAAATACCGGTTCATCCGCAAATGGAAAACAACGCATGCCGCTGCCAGTGATGGCGCGCGATTGAGAGAGGGGCTTCTGGATAAAACCAATACGGCCTCAAGTGTCTGGGCCGACACGGCCTATCGCTCAAAAGCCAACGAAGACTTCATGGAAAAGCAGGGCTTGGTCTCCAAGGTTCATCGCAAAAAGCCGCATCTCAAGCCTATGCCCCGGCATATCCAGAAATCAAATGCTGGAAAGTCGGTCATCCGCTCGCGTGTCGAGCATGTCTTTGCCGATCAGAAGTCACAGACGGGGCTGTTTGTCCGGACTGTCGGTATCAGTCGAGCCACCATGAGGATCGGGCTCGCCAATATCGTCTACAATATGCGCCGCCTCCTCTTCCTCGAAAGATTGAACGCGAGCGCATAGCCATCCAGCGAGAGACAACTCCCAATCTGCTCAAAACGCAGACTGGACGCCATCGCAAAAACCGTCAATCAAATCGCCAAAACCCAGAAAGGGCTGTTTGTCCGGACTGTCGGTATCAGTCGAGCCACCATGAGGATCGGGCTCGCCAATATCGTCTACAATATGCGCCGCCTCCTCTTCCTCGAAAGATTGAACGCGAGCGCATAGCCATCCAGCGAGAGACAACTCCCAATCTGCTCAAAACGCAGACTGGACGCCATCGCAAAAACCGTCAATCAAATCGCCAAAACCCAGAAATTACCGGCCAAGCACATCAATCAAGGGTTCTTCGATCCCTCCAAGTGGTTTTTTTCCTTTTTTGCACTGACGGTCGTGTTCGATCTGATCGATACGCTCATCAAAGGGCCGGTACATTATGCCTTATTCTCGATCGAATACTGGTTCCGTGTGCCGGTCTATCTCGTGTTATGTGGTATCGCGATCGCCTCGACCAGTCGTCGGTTTCATATCGGGTTTGTGAGCCTTGGCCTGCTTTACGAGATTTCGTGGATCATCCGACATTTCGAACGGTTATCGTAAAGCTCGACCAGAATTTGAATTTAACACAGTTCTGAAAATGACCTTTGCCATTCCTGACGAATGGCAGCTTTCTGTGATATTCGTCGGAGAACAGATATTCCGCTTTCCCCCCCCCAACCAGCCGCGACATCGAGAAATGGTTACAAGCCTGGGTGAGCTGAAATGTCTCTCGCAGAGAGCGCCAGAAACGATCGGACTGTCTTTCCAGGGGCCGCCTTTGCCGTAGACGAGCGTCTGTGGAACATGCCTCGAAAAGACCTTTGCGGGTCTTTTTTGTGCCCCGCCCCCTATGTCCGATAATGTAGATTAACGGATGTAAATTTACCTTGTCAGGCTTGCTGAGAACGGTCGGCCCAATGAGACAGGGAAGGGCCTCTTAGGTAAGTTCAAGGCAATAGAAATTCTACCATGTAAAGCATCCGTTTACATTAGCAACGTAAAGCTGTAGGTTACATCTATGGAGATCGACAGCATCAGTCACAAAGGCCTGCGCCGATTTTTTGAAACAGGTAATGCTAAAGGTCTGGTTGGCGATGTGACCCGGCTTCGGAAGATGTTGGCATTCATTGATGCCGCAGCGTCATTAGACGAACTTGCTGTTCCTCCAAATTATGGGTTGCACCCATTGACGGGGGATCGCGCAGGCACTTGGTCAATGACGGTCACCAAAAACTGGCGTCTGACGTTTCGCCTGAACGAGCAGGGTTCACTCTGCGATATGACACTGGAGGATTATCATGGCGCTTAAAATGCATGCCTCACTGGCCGTTCATGTGGGTGACTGGCTCAAAACGGAGATCCTGGAACCTTATAATATCAAGGTGAACACCGTTGCAGAACATTTTGGCGTCTCGCGCCAGTCGATCAGTGCTCTTCTGAATGGACGGTCCAACCTGTCCGCAGACATGGCCATTCGGTTTGAAAAGGCCTTTGGAGTACGCGCCGATACCCTGATGCGTATGCAGAGTGCTTTCGAGTTGGCTCAGGCACGAACGCATGAAGCCAATTTGAACGTCCAGCATTTCAATCTCGTCGCACCTTCCAGTACTGAACAACGGACGATTTAAGGTCTGCTTAGGCTCAGGACTCATAGCCAGAAGATGACGGTTGCGGCGAGGCAGATGGCTGAGAAGAAGACGGTGCCGCATCTGTCATAGCGTTTTGCGACCCGCCGCCAGTCCTTGAGGGGGCCGAACATGATTTCGATGCGGTTGCGTCTTTTGTATTTTCGCTTGTCGTATTTGACTGGCTTTCCGCGGGATCTCCGTCCCGGAATGCAGGGCCTGATCCCTGTTTCCTCCAAGGCATCCCGGAACCAGTCAGCATCATAACCCCGGTCCGCCAGCATCCACTGTGCCATGGGCAGGCTGTCCAGCAGAGCAGCGGCACCGGTGTAATCACTGACCTGTCCCGCCGTCATGAAGAAGCTCAGCGGTCGTCCGTTCTGATCCGTGATCGCATGCAGCTTCGTATTCATGCCACCTTTTGTCCGTCCGATCAGACGCCCTGGATCCCCTTTTTTAGCCGCAGGCTTGAAGCCGTGCGATGTGCTTTGAGATAGGTCGCATCAATCATAATGGTCTGGGGCTCTGCCTTTTCGGCAGACAGGCCATCCATCATCCGCATGAAAATGCCCATGTCGCCCCAACGCTTCCAGCGGTTGTAGAGCGTCTTGTGTGGGCCGTATTCCCGGGGCGCATCCCGCCAGCGCAGACCATTGCGGTTCACGAAAATGATGCCGCTCAGCACGCGGCGGTCATCAACACGAGGTTTGCCGTGGCTCTTGGGAAAAAACGGTCGCAGGCGCTCCATCTGATCGTCCGTCAGCCAAAACAGGTCGCTCATCTTCAGTCTCCTTACAGAGCCTGAATCAAAATTCCCTACAAAAATCAATAGGTCCTGAGCCTAGATGATTTTCGACGTTGGGCAGACACGGCACTTGAGGCAAGTGCGAACTCTACGGCGCGAATTTGTCGAGCCGGGTGATCTTGCATGGCGTGCACAGGCTGCCAACAAGCTCGAAGAAATCCGAGCAGACGCTCCAAGTCTTTCCATTTATTGGTTGTCTCAGCGATCTGCAAAGCAAAAACTTAAAGAGGTGCCATAAGCCGTCCGTCAGCAGACGGCATAGAAACGCCGATTTATGATCCCGTCACCTTCGGCACGCTACAGCTTGATGGCGGGCCATACCCGATAGCGATGAGCACTACGTTTTCGCCATAGCCCTGCCACGGTGACGTCTTGCTGCCTCCCGGATCTTCGAGATTCCCATCACGCATATCGAGTCACAGAAATCCCTGCCGATGTCGCGGGCTAGCAACTGTGTTTAAGCGGCGGAGCTAATGCGCCATGGCACTCCGGTTTTGAGGACAGCGTTGGCGATTGTGACGAGACGCCGTGCGATAGCGACGATCACCAATTTATGTGGTTTACCCCGCTCTTTCATGCGCTTGGCAACAGCTTTCAGAACTGGATTATGGCAGGCAGCTGCCAATCCTGCCTGGAACAGAACGTGGCGGAGAGATCTTCTTCCCCCTGAAATGACACGTTTCCCACGCACCGCGCCGCTATCGTGAGCCATTGGTGCAAGTCCGGCCATGGCAGCAGCTTCTGTCGCCGTCATACGGCCGAGTTCCGGCATTTCTGCGAGAAGCATGGCGACTGATACCGGGCCGATACCAGGAATGGAACGGAGAAGTTCTGCTTTGGCGGAGAGTTCCTCTGCCTCTGCGATAACGCTTTCAATCCGTTGTTCAAGCTCGCTGATCTGGCTTTCGAGAAATGCTTTGAGACTGCTGTCCATATCCTCCAGTTCAGCGCTCACACCCTGCTTGCGGCGCGCCGAAATCTGGGCAGAAAGCCGTTTACGTGCCTCCACCATCTGAGCTCTGCGCACCGTCAGTGCCCGCAGAAACTGGAGTTTTACATCCGGCAGTGTTCGTCCTGCTTCTGGACGAAAAGCCATAAAGCGCGCAATCAATTCCGCATCGATCTGATCGGTTTTCGCGCGTTTCCCCTATGGAGAGTGCGAAAGCTTTGATCTGTGCAGGGGGCAACTGGACTGCATTGAGTCCCATACTGATGAGAACACGCCAGAGTGCCCATTCCTGTCCACCGGTGGCTTCAAACCCAACCTTAAGACCGTCCGGCATACTCTGAAGAATTTCCAGTAATCTGGCATGGCCATCAGGTGAATTCTGAAAACGAAATCTCTGCTTTTCTGGCAGGCAAAAGCCATCAAGCCAGTCTCGGGACACATCTATTCCAATGACGGTTTCCGAACACATATCACTCTCTCTTTCTTATGTTCGCGGTCCCGAAAGCGGGCCGCCGTCAACTGTTCGAGACGGTGAAGAGAGGCGAGATCAGCCTGCTAGAAAACGTGGTCAGGCTACCAGGTGTTAAGCGCTGTATCTCACCTCATGAACGCCCCTGGCCAGGGGCGTTCATGAGGTCATCATAACAGGCTGGAAACACATAAGGTGTTTAGTCCCGGGGTTTGATGGGTTGGATTGATGATGAATCTTTCTGGCTCTGAAGTCCATATTTTGCCGAGCCCTCGAAGCGCTCAGACATCCGTCAGGCCTGAGCTGAATAACTTCCTCTGCTTCTTTTCCAAGAACAGGGGCAGAGGAAGATCCCCAGAAGTCTGTGCATCTTTGTTGAAGTAGCGGGTGCCTGACAAAAGAAGCGGTACTTTTGGGGGCAGAATAAAGCAGCTTCCGGCCGGATTACTCCGGCATCCTACAAAAACGGCTTCTCACTTCGTTCAATGCGAAGCCTTTGTGTCATGCGTAGAGTATTAAACACTATCATTAATCTCTGATAAATAAGTCCGTGGACCAGTCAGAAAATGTTCTGCGGATTACTCGAAGTCTAATTGGAAAAACCTGAGAAATAATCAAGAAATTTTAAATTTACCATCCAGAAAGTACCGAAAATAAATCATTACCAAAAGTTTCGCATAAAATGGATTTTTCTCGAAAACCCGAAAATATAATCACTAAAAATATGAGTTGTAAGGGCCTGAGAAAATAATCAGTCCGACAATTTTCTTAGGGATACGTTGCAGCGAATGTATTGGATTTCCTAGGTTTCCAGATTGGACTCCAAATTATCCAGTTCTTGACGAAATTCTTGTTGTAAGAATCCAAAAGAATAATTTTAGAATTTATTTTATATTAGGTGTGATATTTTTTTAACATACTGAAAACAGGGTTTTTTTCACGAAAATGATACTGGTTTCCATTTGGTTAAAAAGTTCCAAAAAACAATTTCCTTTTATTTCATATCGTTGCTGTCTACAGGCGATAGGAGGGTAATGTTGGTTTGTTATTAACTACCCCCGAAAAGCTGGAGCTTGATCAAATGGCGACGACATCTGTTACTTCCGGACAAACTACTAGTAGTCAGGTTAACGCGGGAAACGTTGAATACGTCCAGAACGGCGGTACTGCTGCGGGTCAAACTAATTATGGTACGCGCTATGTACAATCAGGGGGAATAGTTACGGGTGGTGTCTTGTCAGGCACCGGTGTAGACTATATCGAGGCTGGTGGATCATCATACCAGACTGCCATTAGCAGTGGTGGTACGCGCTATGTCGAGTCAGGCGGTACCGCAATCAACCCATATCTTCGCAACGGCGGCACAATTGTCGTTTCATCGGGCGGCCTTGTAACAAGCGCAAATGGCGTCGGCGGTGTTCTGAGTGCGCAAGCTGGGGCCATCGTAAACAGCGCCTATGCCTCGGGCGCCAACGCCAGTATCATTCTCGATAATGCGGCAATCTTGAGTGGCACGATTAGCGCAACGCAGTCTGCAACCGTGTCGGGAGGAACAATCGGCTCTGGGGTTGTTGAAAATATCTCCTATTATGCATCCGCAACAAACCAGACCATTGCCAGCGGCGGTGTCGCCAATTTTTACGGAAGCACCTATTCGTCTGACATTACCATCAGTGGTGGTACCCTTAACCTCAACGGTAATACGATTTCAGGTTATCAGTTCCAGGGATCAGACGGTCTTATTACGATCTCCAGTGGCACTCTAAATGGATCTAATACTTCTGCGGTGACGGATGGGAATACCATTACACAGCGTGGTGGTACGGTTATTAACCAGACAATCGGCAGCGGTGGTATTCTCAATGTTCTAGGCGGAACAGCTTCCAGTACGGTGATTGAGACTGGAGGAAGTGCGGTTATAAACAATGGCCTTGCCAAGGACATGTTCGTAGACGGTGGATCCGTCGATGTCATCAAGACGTCCGGTGGAGCTTCGGTAGGATTTACATCGGGTGGCAACGGAGGAACAATTACTCTCGAAAGCGGTGTAACATTCACAAATACATCTTCATCGTACTGGGTCTCCTCCGGCGGCAACTATATTGTTAAGTCAGGTGCCCTGTTAAGCGGCGGACACATCTTGTCCGGAGGGACGGTCGTGGTCAGCGGCGGTACAACGTCTAACGTTGTGCTTGATGGTGGAACCATGGATGTTTACACACCAACAAGCGGGACTAATAATACATCCTTCACTTCAAATGGCGGTATAATTAATTTCGAGAGCGGATTCAAAGATACCAGAACTTGGACTGTATCCAATAACGTTACATTTAATGTTTTAAGTGGCGCGTCTATTTCTACGCCGTCGATCAAGAATGGTGGTACAGTTAGTGTAGCCTCTGGCGGCATCATTTCTGGCCAGGCTGTCGTCTCCTCTGGTGGTACACTTGTCGTTAACGGCACAGTCGGAAGCAACAGTATCCTGCTTTCTGGGGATGGTGCCGGTCTTGTCATCAGCGGCACGACAATGCCAACCAATACAATTTCGGGTTGGTCACCCACGGATACGATCGAACTAGCATCAGTTCCAGCTGCCAGTGTCACCAGCGTCACCACAACATCCACTGGCATCACGTTCTATACTTCCGGCGGCACATACTCGCTCAATGTACCAGGCGCCAGCAGTTACGGTTACACCCTGTCGTCTGACAGCAATGGTGGCCTGATTTACACGACGTGCTTTGCAGAAGGCACCTCGCTGATGACGCCGGATGGCGAAGCCACGGTCGAAACGCTCGTGCCGGGTACGCTGGTCATGACGCCGAAGGGGGCCATGCCTGTCAAATGGCTGGGTCATCGTTCCATCACCGTCTCCAGCCAGCCTGTGCCGGAAGAAAACTGGCTCGTCCGCATTCGCGAGGGCGCGCTTGCAGAGGGTGTTCCGTCCCGTGACCTGCTGGTGACGCAGGAACACTGCATGGTCTTCGAGGGCAAGCTTGTTCCGGCCCGTATGCTGGTCAATGGCGCTTCAATCCTGATTGATCGCACGATCAACAGCTACACGTACTATCACGTTGAACTGGACAGCCATGAAGCGGTTTGGGCTGAAAATGCACTAACCGAGAGCTATCTCGACACGGGCAACCGTGACCAGTTCGACAATCACACCGTGACGGCCCTCTTTGGTGGTTCCAGAAAAACGGGCGGTTCATCAACGCTGCCGCTTGAGACCTCCCGGGCCTTCGTTGAGCCGATCCATGCAGCCATTGCGGCACGCGCCCCCAGTGCTGCGCCTCAGCCTGAACTGACCACAGACCCGGACCTGCATCTGGTCACCAACTTTGGTCAGGTTATCCGTCCGCTGCGTCAGGCAAACGATCGGGTCATGTTCATGATCCCCGCGAATGTTGCGACAGTGCGTCTGGTCTCCCGGACCAGCCGTCCGAGCGACACGATCGGACCGTTCGTGGATGATCGTCGTAATCTGGGCGTTCTTGTCGGGGATGTTTCACTCTTTGCTTCCCGTCAGACAATCAGTCTGACAGCGCATCTTTCCCTGTCTCACCTGTCAGGATGGCATGGGCTGGAATCTTCCAGATACCGCTGGACAGACGGTGATGCAGCTCTGTCGCTACAGAACGGAGATATCGTTAGCAGGGAGCCAAGCATTCTCTCCATTCAGGTTGTGTCCGGCGGACCATACCTTATGGAAGATCACACTGTGCGCTCTGATCTGCGCCAGGTCGGATAAACACGCTGTTAGATGATGATGGGGAGGCGACTGCCTCCCCATCACATGAGAACTTCGAAGAGCCATTGATTGAAGCCTTGGAGATCTGATTTCGGGCGTCATGGACGATAATTTCGGTTTCTGCGTGACGAGTTCCGGCTTGTGTCTGGAGAAAAATGGGCGATTCCGTGCTCTGGATTGTTACGCGATGGTGCGGATCCGCTCCAGGAACAGGAAGCAGTGCATATTGGGGATGATATTGACCAACCCGACCCTCATGGTAGCCCGCATGATATCGGCAGTGCGGGTAAACAGTCCTATCTATGATTTCTAGTTGGCGAAAACATGTTCCACGCGAGATCAGATGACGAGCCTGCTAACATCCAACCGCTAGATCTGGGGGCCTGGTTTTGAGATGCGGCTTCCTGTGATCTTGGGTGAATCTATGTTGCGATCTAGAAGTTTTTTATCGTGATTCAGAGTGCGAGATAGGCGTCGCGGGACTGGGGCCTGAGTACTCAGGCCGCTGACAGAATGCCATTTAGGTTGGAAAATCCCGCTGAACCGTCATTCACTTCGGTGAGGAATTCCCACAAATTTCATGGCCTGATGGAAAAACCCCTATGTCCGATAATAAGAATTAACGGACATAGGGGGTGAAGAGGGGGCGCGTTTTGGAAAAATTTGCAAATTTAACCTAAGACCGATTTAACATGACTTCATGCTTTTCTTCGCTGTCTCTCCACGCCTGTCTCTGCTCACACTAAAGGCCACCTTCAAGCCTTGTGATGTGACAGCACGGATGCGCCCTGGTCCTGCGCCGGCAATGCCGTGATGCTCTTCCCGACGCGTAACACGCTTCAGGTCTCTGACATGGCGGTCGACCTAGGCTCTCTCTCATCTCCGGCCTTTCATCCGAACGTGTGGACCCCTCCTCGGTGCGGCGATCGCGTTCCATGACTGGCTGCATCAGGGAGGACAAAGAGCTCCGTTTCGGGCGGCCCTTGGCGTTCTGTGGCGCAAACGAGACGTCATGCGCAGCGCCCTTCCCCTTACAGGTCCTGCTGCGCTTCGTGCCGGAGCGCCTCATGATTCTGTGCGATGGGTTCCGGTCTTCCTCAGAGCCGTTACGGCAGAAGCCCACTCCATGACCGAGATGCTGCGTGGCATGGAACGCCAGTGGGTCATGGCCCGCAGAGAAGCAGGGGCACAGCGTCGGCATTCGCGAGCCCCTGCGGCCATCGACATCCTGGCCGCTCGGCCTCTGACGTCCGCGACGACGCTGGCAGACCTCCTCAAGATGTCTGTCAACGCCGCTCTGGACCTTCTTGAACGGTTCGAAAGCAAGGGGTTGGTTATTGAAGTGACGCATCGGTCCGCGCGACGCTTGTTCGCCTTGCGGGGCTTTGAGCCCCTGCGCGAGGCTCTGATGCCGCCGCGTCGGCTCGCGGCTTATACCCTGAAAAACACGGATCCTGCTCTGCCTGACGAACTGCGTCCGTCAGATCTGTTGTCAACGCTCTCCGGACAACAGGCCGTGATCTGGAAGCCCGACTTTACCGAGCTTGAGGCCGCGATGAGAGAAGCAGATCACCTCCTCAGAAAAACGACTTCGCGCAGAAACAAGCCTTGAGTGTCACGCGATCATCAGGTCTGCTCTCGAGGGGAGTCTGTTTTCGAGTTGTCTGGGAAGGAGCGCCGCTGCTGCAGGAGACTGTTGATCAGCTGATGCAACGGCTTCTCTAACGTTTCCCGACCGAGCATGTCTGCCAGGATGCCAGTTGTCGACGAACCCGATCCACCAGCTGATCAACAGTCTGGAGCTGGGGCGTGCCGAAAGTGACGATCAGGGTATCCGAATACAGGTATTGACCCTGATCAGCCGGATCCAGGAGGACTTTCGCCGCACATCTTGCAGTCTTTGGTCCATCAAGGTCCATACAGTCGAGAACGAAAAGACGGCCATTCTCTTTTTTGACATAGAGATGCCCCCAAGAGGTGAGAAAGACCTTATAGTCTCCAACGTTTTCTACCTGCCGTTCAATTGCATGATATTTACTCAATCGGTCCCACGCGGCCTGCCCCGAGACATTGTCGTCGAAGTTCGTGTTGACCGTGACATCGACAGCGCCGCGATAAAATGCGCCGCCTTCGACATCAGTTCTGACCTTCGCCGGATGGAAAAGTGACCAGACATCGGGTCTGAGGTCGGGCAGTCGCTCCAGCAGCATAACGGTGGAGCGCTTCTCCAGTCCAGGGCGAATACATGGCAACGTATCCGGCAGGAATATCGTAGCATCGCCCTGCAACAAGGTAGCGTCCCGGCTTCATATAGGTGGGAACGTTGTGGGAAATCCGATAGGCCGTCCCCGCGAGGAGAAAGGCAAAAGCCCCCCCCAGGCCGAGAAGAATTTTGCTGCGTCTGGCTAGACTATGCACCAAAAATCATGGCTCCATCAAACGCAAGATGCATCCCAAAAAAATCTCCACTACATTGAAAAATAATATTCTTTAATTTGGCTCCATACGCAAAAAATATCACATCTTGAAAAAACGTATTCTACCGAATATAGGCGTCAGGGGCGTATGGATTCCGGATAATTTATATGGACACTATTATTTCCACTCTTTTTTACAATATCGTTAACGATATCTATTACCGCTCTCCCGCTATGATCGACCGCATCGGATAAACTCTCTTCCGGGTGCGTTTTACACTCCTTATCTAACTGCTGAAACAAAGTTTCATAAAGCTGAGGTTTAGAAACGATATATACAGATAGTATATTTAGATACGGCGCCATGGATCTCGTTATCGGAATGAGAAATTTAGATCCTTCAGGTTCGCTATTATCATAATTTATCATATTTTTACTCATATAATTACTGCACTGCAGGATATCTGAATTTTCAGCACGCGCATATTTCCCATTAAAAACAAACAATAATAATGATATAAGAAAAATATTATATAACCTAGTCATTTGAATGTATTTCCATTGTCTGTTGCAACAATATCTACCTTATGATCTGTTGATATCAGATCTTTCACACCCATTTTGGTATTATTATTTTCTATTTTATAAAAATCTGAGTTTTTTGCAGGAGAAAATAATGCCGTGCTTCCTAAGGCATTTTGATAATCCCTGAGAGCATCATAAGGTTTTACATACGAAAAATTATCATTCGGTGCAATTTTTTGTAAATTACTTCTTAATATATCCAATGCGTTACTGGCTTTTATCTGTAAATTTAATTTATTTGATTCTACATCGGAAGAGATAAAACTAGGAGATATAATAACTGATTTCATCTCCATTTTATGTCCGCCTCCACCAGAACTTCCTCCTCCTCCAATACTTCCAGTTTGATCAGAAACACTCGTTTGCGGATTAGATGGAGCTATAGTAGGTATCATTGTTGTAGTACCTCCTGAAGGTACATTATAAGTTATCACAGGAGTTGAAGACGAGTTGTTATACTGCGAACCGTCTTTATTATGGTGAAGTGAGGAGACTATATGGCCTTCTGAATCAGTATCTGTTTGATCTGTACTTCCATCTCTGTTCTGCTGTGTTATATTATGAGAACCGTCAGGAGATACGTTCAAAAATATTGAAGACCAACTGTGTGAATTGTCATAGTCATTAATCGCTTCGTAAAAATTTCCATCATTTTTAATTGTTGAGGCAGTGTCATTTCCCCCATTATTTAAAAAATGTGTATAACCTACGTTATTATTTCCTTTTGTAATTACATAGCAACCATTTTTGTCAAAGCATGTCGAATGAGCTCCATTTCCACTATCAAATGTCTCCATATAATTAATTGGAATGATTGTTCCATTTTGAGAATTTTCAATGACTGTTTTACAGTTTGTAGAAGATCCAGTTATAGTGATATGCACTCTATCGTAAGTAACATCTTTAGGTCCGTTAAACAGAGAACACAGCTTTGAAGACAGCCCATTTGTAATAATGGAGCCTATTTCTGATACAGCATTTTCATTGCCTTCTCCAAATTGTATACCTGTAGTTATTGCATGAGCACCAGCTAAACTAACATTTGCAATAGCTTTTACGCGGTCAATTATACTTGCGTTCACTACCGAGCTTTGCGTCCCGGACTGATTATAATCATACGAGGTACCGTTTATAATCCAGGGAAGATTCATAGCCGCAAACGCATACCCACCCCAGTGAGTAGGAGAAACACCCACACTATTAAAGGTGTCTAAGTGAGATTGAACTATTTGTGTTACAGTTTCAGGAGCACCTTGATTGACTCCTATGTCACTCCAATTTCTCTCTGCTAAACCTACTGCTATACTTTGCTGTACAGTACCTCTTTCAAATACACTTAATCCTGACCACATATTAAGACGCGCCACAAAAGAACTAAAATCAGACGAAAAATTTATGGTTGCGGCTTCCGCTGGATAGGCAGAAATACCGACGCTAGCCTGATCTTCGTAATAATCGGTTATAGCTTGATATAAAGGAAGATTCATACTGGAAGAATTATTCTTTAATTGTTCTATTTTATTATAATCGTCCTGCAGCCTATTGAGTACGGCTTGGGAGTATTTTGAGTCTGACATAAAATTAATTCTCCTAATTTGTTTCTTTATGTAACCATATATTGCTATCGTGTGTCAAAAATTTCTCCCGTTTTAGAGGCTTTGTTGCGTAAATGGCGTGCGGGGATTTTGGTTAATGGCGTGCGGGGATTTTGGTTTTGCCTTGAGTTTATTATCTGGGGGGATGAGTGAAGTGACCCCACGCGCTACCGCACGACGAACTGGTCCTCCTATAATGCGGCGCTGAAGAAGCGTGGCTCTCGGACGGTGTGGTTTGACCCATCCATGCTTTGGGAGGGCCTGGCGACGGGGACGGCGGCAGAGTTATAGCGATGCTGCGATACAGACCTACCTGACACTGAAAGTCCTGTTCGGTTTTGCACTACGGCAGACGACGGGTTTTGTTGAAAGTCTCCTACGCCTGGCGGGACTGCCGTGGTCTGTTCCAGATTTCAGTACGCTGAGCCGCAGACAGGAAAGCCTGACGGTCGATATCCCCTATCGTGGTTCGAACGGCCCACTTCATCTTTTGATCGACAGCACCGGGATCAAGGTCGAGGGAGAAGGTGAATGGCACACCCGCAAACATGGCGGTTCGAAGCGTCGGATCTGGCGTAAACTTCATATCGGGATCGACGAAAGATCAATGGAAATCAGAGCCGTAGACATGACAAGAAACACTGTCGGTGATGCTCCGGTCCTGCCCATGCTTCTTGAGCAGATCCCTGAAGATGAAGACATTGCCAGTGTCACGGCTGATGGCGTGTATGACACGAGGCGATCTTATGAAACCATCGCCAGTCGTGGGGCACAGGCTGTCATACCTCCACGAAAAAACGCAAAGCCATGGCGCCCCACATCAGCAGGAGCCATTGCCCGAAATGAAACTCTGCAGGCCTGCGAGCATCTCGGGCGGGCCAACTGGAGACGATGGAGCGGATATCATCGACGAAGCCGCGTCGAGACAAAAATGCACTGCATCAAGCTTCTGGGACAGCGCCTGACGGCGCGGAATTTTGACCGTCAACTCACCGAAGTTTATGTCCGCGCCGCCATCCTCAATCGCTTCACAGCACTCGGAACACCCATCACTCAAGCCGTCGCATAACCAAAAATGTCTTTATATGACCTCGGTACGTCGACAGCAGGAATTGTGCAACAGAGCCATCAAGCCCACAAAACTGTCCGAACGGACGGCTCCACCTCAGTCCACCTCTAATCGCCATCACCGCAACCCTGTAAAAGCTCGTCGTCCTTGCCAACGCGCTGCTCCGCAAAGATCGGGTCTGGACGCAAAAAAACGCTTGATCACAACGGATACTTTAAGAACTCCCGAGAGGATTCAGTCCATCCTTAAGGCACTGGCGGGCTCCGCGAATGCGAGACGCATCGTTTGGCCCAGTACCGTCAGCACGCACAGGGCGATGGCAAGAACGGTAACGACTACGAAGAACGTCGGCGAGAGGTTGATGCGCTCGTCGAAGCGATCCAGCCAGCGCCGCATGAGTATCCACGACACAGGCCACGCGATGACCGAGCCGATGATAACGGGGCGGAGGATTTGCCCGACGAGGAGCAGCAACGTCTGCATCCCCGTGGCTCCCAGTGCCTTTCTCAAACCGACCTCGCGTAGCCGCCGCGTCGCATTGAAGGCGGCTAGTCCATATAACCCCATGCAGGCCACGAGCAGCGCACAGCCTGTTCCGGCGGTGAAAAGCTCGTCTCTACGCAGGTCCGGCAGGTAGAAGGAGGCCAATGCTTCTTCCACCGTCGTTTCTTGCCAAGGAACATTCGGAACTAACGTCCGCCACTTCTGCTCCAGCTCGCCGGCAATGTACTGAGCCGAGACGCCCCTGTAGCGCGCAACGATGACGGCCCCAGCCATCGCGTTGGGCTGATAGATATACACGGTGGAACGTGCTGCCCCCTTCTCGGAGTCCATGCGCAGCGAGGGAATCACGCCAACGACCTCAGCCTGCACTTTTTGGTTGGAAGCGTTTGCGAATGTGATGACCTGTCCAACAGCCGCTCCGGGCGTGCCGTAACCAAGAGCTGCGGCAGCTGTCTTGTCCAGCATAGCCACGTAGGTGCGACCGGGCGGCATCGGCTCGGGGGCGGCGTCTGCACCATGGGCGTCGTCAAAAGGTCGGCCCGCCAGAAGCGACACGCGATAAGTGGAAAAGAAGTCCCGGCCGACGGAGGCTACTCCCATTACGGGAGGGCGACCGAGCAATCCCGGGCGAATAACACTCGACTCCCGCGCCTGATCCGTGCCGGGCGCCACAGAGGCGATGGTTACCGATTCCACGCCTGGGGCAGATCGGAACGCGTCTAACAAACTGGCTTGCATCGGGAGAGCACCCGGATCGCGCGCGCTCGTTATCTCCACCAACCCGCTCCGGTCATATCCGCGCGACGCCACTCGGAGGTGAACTGATTCGAAGTACATGACTGAGGTGCAGATGGCCAAGGTGATGGCGAACGCCAACTGCACCGTTACTAAGACGGAACGCACGCGGCTACCCATCCGTCCAGCGGAGGTATAGGACGCAGCGGCAAGAACGATCGCTGGTTCGTACCCGGCGAGGATGAGCGCCGGATAGAGCCCCGAGCCAATGCCAACGACGAGCACCATGACGGCCAGAATCGGTAGAACGAACGCCCAGTCGATGCCGAGCTGCCAGCCTCCCAGCTCGGCCACGAACGGCACTGCACTGTCTGTCAGAGCCAAGCCGAACAATCCAGCGACAACTACCAAAGCCGTTGATTCGAAGAGGTATTGCCCAATTAGCTCTCGCCGCGAGGCGCCTAGGACCTTCCTGATAGCTACCTCCCTGGCGCGCAGCAGGGCTTGGGCTGTGGCCAGATTGACGTAGTTGATTGCCGCCGCCCCAAGCGCAAGAGCTCCGACAAGGACTAAGCCGAGAACGACGCTTTCATCGCCAGCTTTGTCGTCGCCTATGACCGTGGCATCGTGAAAGTGCTGGGCCTCGAAGGGTACCAGTCTGAAACCGATAACGCGGCTGGTAGGCGTGCCCGGCAGTAAGGGGCCCGCATTCTTGTCAACAAAGGCGGGCATAGACGCGGCAATCAGGTGCAGGTAGGCAGCGCTGGGTATTCTAAGGTAGGAGACGCCCGGTGTTGCGCCCCACGATTTGAACGTCGAGACACTCAGCATGGTGCTGTCGAAAGCGGTCACGGCATCAAGGTCGAGGGTAGTGTTGCTTGGAAGGGGCTGAAAAACGCCCGCGATTCGGAACGCGGCGCTCTTACCATCGCTCTTTAGCGTCAGCGAACGGCCAGCGGCGTCCTGCGCACCAAAGTATTTAAGCGCCAGACGCTTTGAGATGAGCAGATCCCCGGGCGCCAGCGCATGCGGCGTCCCATCAGTCCAGGCTATGGAAAGCGGTAGAAGCAAGAGAAATTCGGGATCGACAAAGCTAACAGTCTCAGTGAAAAGGCTGTTGCCGTTCTGAAACATGATCGACTTCTGCATGAGCCGCGAGCCCGAGACGATGCCGTGATAGTCCCGACGTAAAGCCCCATAGGCTGCGAAGCTGGACGCGTCCGTCTCGAACGCGGGCTGTCCGGGCACGTTGAACACTTGGTCGAGGCGGTAGACGGTGCTGGCACCGGGGAAGCTGTGGTCGAAGGAAAACTCGTAACGGCCCACTGTCGCGAGTGTGAGAAACACCGCGAGGCCGAAACCGAGGCCTAGGATGTTAAGGGCGGCAAAGAGGGGACGCTTCTGGATACTGCGCCATAAGCTTACGAGGGATAGTCTTAGCATCGTCGTCTCCCACTGCTAGGCCCGACTGGGCTCTGTCTGAACTTTCCCACCATCGAGCATGCCAACGTGCTTCTCGGCGACGTGCATATGCAATGGAGAGTGCATGAACATCATGATAGTGGAGCCGCCCGCATCGAGGTCGCGTAGGTTTTATATCATCTGGATCCCATTGCGATTATCGAGGTTTCCAGTGGAGTTATTGTGCAAGGGTATAAAGGTTGCGCACACCGGTACGTAGCAACCGGAGGCTATAAGCTGAACGGAAGCGCTGGCGAGCTGGTCATGGCTGCCGATGAGGGTTTCGTGCGCAGATGTGGGCTCCCAGCCCACCAGACCACGCAAGAAGAAAAACGCAAGCAGGACGCGGCTTCGCGTAACGGCTTGCTTCTTTCCCAGCTTGGTCCCGGGCCGGTCCATTTGACCATCTGTAGTATGGCGCGGCGACCGAATTTTGGTTGCCTTTAGAAGAACCGCGGCCACCGTGAGCCCTCCTGCATTGCGCATCAATTGCCGGTTTATAAAGGAGCGTCGGACAGTACCGATGGAACGGTGCCGTCATCGTTCGTAACGAAGGCAGCGGTGCCGTAGGCGACGATATCGCCAGCCGTCTGCAGGTATCCGCCGCTATCGAAACGCGTCATTACAATAGCATTGGCGCCCATCGCCGCCGCGTTCTCGATAAGCCGGTCAAGCGCTTCCTGGCGTGCCTCTTCCAACATCGTGCGCAGCTCGACGATGTCACCACCACGCAGCGTCCTGAGCGCGGCGGTGAGGTTCGAGCCGATGTCCTGGCTTCTGACGGCGATACCGAAGCAAAGCCCGAGAAGCTTCTTTGTGCGAAAACCAGCGACATTCTCTGTGGTCACAACAAGCATTGAACACACCTTCTCAATCTGGAGAAACGTAGTCTGTCAGGAGCAAGGGCTGCGCTCATGATTGCAACGCACGGACGTCGCGACTCAAAAGCACCCCGCCGCAAGCAAGGCAGACGGCTGAGCCAATCCAAAAACTATCTTTTTGCGGCCCGACGTGCCGGAGTCGCAACGACGATGGGCTTTGGGAATAGGATGTGGCACCTCGTCGCATTGGTCGACATGAGTGGTTTATGGTCCATATCTAGACCGAAACGATATTTGCCTTTGATGGCCGGCATGCTATCCGACGGTTTAATATTTTGTCTGTCAACCATCTCTCTGAATTTTGCAATAAAATTCAAAACAAACCTATTCCTAGAGTCAACGCTGTACGCCTTACAATTCCAGATACTACTCGGAATTGCGTGGCAGTTCAGCGTATTTATGAAAACAGACGTTTATTTTATTTTGTGTAATTTCTTTCGGAACCCTGATCTCGAAAGAAGCAGTCTAACACTTTATAAAGAAATAATATCGGGCATATGGCAGAATAATATTCCGATAGCGGAATGCATAGAGTTGTGTAAAACAAATCTCCCATCCCTAATATATGGTGCATTTTGGGTATTCGGAAGAATGTGGGCTCTGTACACACTGGTATTTCTGATAATACCCATACTGTACAAATACTTTGCGCTTTCAATCAGTATGGTTCGTGAAAATCGCCATAGCATTTATGAAAAAGCGGACGCCATGGTTTTCATTGTTTTGTGCTTATCGCCAATCGTCGTCGGAATGTTTTTATGGATAAAAAATTCTGTCCGTCGCACGCATGACGATTACCTCCCTGCATCAGCTCAAAAATGAAATGAAGGAGACTGATTATGCGCAACGACCTTCCTTACAATCGCGACAATATTGTAGTTGTAGATGCGGATTTTTCGAGATTTGGCGTTTGGGCAGGAATTCAGCCACTATTAAGTGAGTGCTACGAATCCTTAGTTTCCATGCAGGATGAAGCTAATTTATTAAAACACGGGCGCGCGTTTTGGGCGGTATTAATTGAGTGTAGGGATGCCATCTCACTCCCGTTTCCGACTCTCACTGATATCGCCGCCGGGGGAGTTGAGAGAACACGCAACTACGCGATGGATCGCGCTTATCGAACGGTTCATGCCATATGCGATGCCCTACTGACGCATAACGAAAAGGTCAGATCTCGGAAATTCAGAGAAATATATGTAGTTAATTATTTCAAAGCGGAACATCTCGCCCAACGCACTTTTTCTGAACTCTCTCGCCGAGGAAACCCTGCTATATCCATTATTGCTGAAACTGCACCTGAAGTTTGGACTGACCTCCATTCAGGCCAGGTAATGCAAAAAAAATCGCCTCTAGCTAACGAGATTCTGCAGGCATTCAACAATAGTCCAAATCACCAGAGCAGAGATTTGTGTGTACAAGAAGTCGAGACATTGCTGGAAGGCAAAAATCCAGATTTAGTTGAATTGTATGCTCTGCCTTTACTAAATAAGTATATCGGCCTCAATGAAGAAAGAAAAATCGCAAGGGCTGCGATACGTGTGGTCGGCATATACAATCACATGGGTTATTATCATGAGGCGGCACATTACGTGGATTATGTGGTCCGATTTTTCGATAATTTTCTTGATAGCGGTCAGTACTATGTGTGGAATTTTGCGGGAAGCGTATGTCACGCTTTAATGGTCACAGGGAAGGCTGAACTAGCACGTGATTTTATGTTGCATCGAATAAATCCGCTATTAACCGAACAAAACTTGCGATCTCGGATGTTTTATATGCTATCGATGATCGAGCTTCGCTATTCGCCTCAACGTAATTTATTCACGGGAAAGAAATACCTAACAAAAGCGCTATGGGCTCTTCGTAGCTATGGGTTCCACGGCGATACTGAAGAGTATTTGTTTCTTAAAGTATTTCTCGGCAACGGATCCGCATTTATCCGCGCACGTGAAGGGCGCGCTGATCGGGCCATAGCGCTTTGCCAAAACGGGTACGAATTACTTACCAGCAACCTTGGCGAAACTATGCACCGTTTGCACAGGTCTGTACTTCAGTACAATACTGCACAGGTTTTGTATTTTCTCGGAGAGTTTTCAGAATCGGTGTCTTTTTATCGTATGGCGATAGATATGGATCCGAATTATTCTGAATATCACAATGAAATCGGGAATATTTATTCGGCTCTAGAGGACTTTTCGAAAGCAATAGAGTCTTATGAGAGGGCGATACTTCTAAGCGCGCCATACCCTGAAGTGCATTTCAATCTTGCCATTTGTCTGTTACGCGCCGGATCTTTCGACGACGCTGTCACGCATTTTGAGCGATCTCTAGAGCTTGATCCTGCACAGCCCGCTGCGTTATTCATGATTGGTGAAGCGCTACACTCGAAAGGTGATACGTCGGGAGCTACAGAATATTATTCTCGCGCGTCTCGAGCAAATGGAGAGTTACGAAAGCCTGCGCTACTGAACTGCGTATCTATTCTGAAAGATGAAGGAAAAGTTATGCAGGCTATGCAGTTGCTTAGCGAGTATGATGAAAACTTTCCTGGAGATCCCGAAGTTGCTGAGGCGGCTCGCTATGTCGCAGCATGACAGGAGAGTACGAGGTACTGCGATACTCACTTTTGCCACTGATTGCAATATATTGCTTACGTCTCGCCTAGGAGTTGAGGTTGATGGGTCGTCTTTTGAAATTTTGTATCCTTGTATCACTCCTTTGCACTACGGATGCGAACGCGCAGGCTGGGGATCTATCAAATGCTGTCAGAAAATTTTTGGCTGCTGAAATGCATTTCGATCCTGAAGCAATGGAGACCGAAATGTGTCGTGAATACTTAGAGGTGTCTCCAGTGGGAGATTTAGACGATAGACAGCATGTGTTGTCATTTTACGACCCCAAGAACAAAGTTGAGGTCACTTTGGCGTCATCGATTGTTGACCAAGGGTATATAGGGAGCATTCCCTTTTTGGTGGAAAAGCTACATTATTCATTTACCATGGGTACAAAAAATAGGGAATCAGTTCTCATTGGAAGCTTCTATGGAAAAGAGGATGGTGAGGGCGTTAAGATTTGTCGTGCGCAATATACAGTGTTTCATCCTCATCACTGAATGAAATACTCAGTGCCTTTAAAGGGCTCTGTTGCAAAGTTTTGAATGAGCTGAGAATTTCCTGACTTATTGTTTTTCAGCGGCTGAAGACCCCGAACTACCGTGCGATCAGACGCACTTCTCCCATGTTGCCCTCCTGAAGCTGGAAGAATTTGGCTTGCCCTTTTTTCAAGGTCCGCATGACCTCGAAACCCTTGATCGTCGCATAGGCTGTTTTCAGGCTCTTGAAACCACGCACCGGTTTGATCAACTGCTTGAGTTTGCCGTGATCGGCATCGATCACATCGTTCAAATATTTCACCTGACGGTGCTCCATCGTGTTCGGAAGCTTACCCTCTTTCTGGAGTTCCCTAATCGCGGTCCCATAGGTCGAAGCCTTGTCTGTGTTGATGGTTTCAGGTTTCTGCCATTCTTTAAGGCCATTTAGGGCTTTACCCAGAAACCGTTTGGCGGCCTTGGCATTTCGGGTTGGAGACAGATAAAAATCAATCGTATCGCCGCCTTTGTTGACAGCGCGGTACAGATACGCTCATTTCTGAACCGCTCCGGGATTGGCGGAGACCGGTTTTCTTCAGTTAAGCTGCCAGTGGGACGTGGTCCATAACGGCGTAAAACTGTTGCTCGGCCTCGGCCGGCGTGATGTTGCCGATGGGCTCGAGGATGAACGTCCGCTTTTTGGCAGTGCAGAGTGTTGATTGATAATTCGACTTGAAGCGGGGAGCGGAGCTAACACTAGACGGAACCGGGTAGAAAGCCTTCACTCCGAACCCGCATAATGGTCTGCATACTTGTAGAAAATTTTCTGGCAAGCGCGGACACACTTATACCTTCCGCTAGGTGTTTGAGAACGCTTTGCTTCTCACCTGCTGACAGTGTGGAAGGTCGTCCCAAAGTTTTTCCCTCTGACTTTGCCCGCCTGAGACCAGACTGTGTGCGCTCGATCAGCAGATCCCGCTCAAACTGTGCAACAGCATTCAAAACCTGCATTGTCATTGTGCCGGAGGAACTGGTCAGGTCCGCACCGCCAAGTGCGAGGCAATAAACCTTTACTCCCATGGCCCCCAGCATTTTTACTGTGATGCTGACATCCATGGCATCGCGGCCAAGACGATCAAGCTTTGTCACGATCAGAATATCTCCAGCCTCCAGCCGATTTATGAGACGGGCAAAGCCACGCCGCTGCGCGATGGAAGTACTCCCAAAAATCGTTTCGGTTACAACCCGACGAGGCTAGACCCGAAAACCGGCGGCTTCAATTTCCTGAATCTGGTTTTCGGTCGTCTACCCGACTGTTGAAACGCGGACATAGGCAAAAGTGCGTGGCATAGGGTTCATTTTGTCCGAATAGGATGTCCGAAATATTTACCATGTCCGTAACACTGTAAAGGTAATTTACGGAAAGAACGCTTTTCCCCTGTCCGAAAACGATCGTTTTCGGACAGGGAGAACTTATGGCATCATCTCATAAAATGACCTATGTTATAAATATGACCTCGATCAAAGTCTTAACCTCGTGGTGCTGGAGATCAGTTATATGATTCGTGTCAATGTTATGCCGAATGGCCGACTTGTCCTGCCGGTTGGCCTTCGTAAGTCACTCGGCGTCGAAAAAGGCGGCCAAGTCATGGCAGAGATCGTGGACGGGGAGGTTCGGTTGATAACGCCGGATGCCTCGCTTGATCGAGCCAGAGCATTGTTCCGAAAATATGTCCCGGCCGCCGCATCGATTGCCGACGAAATCATTGCTGAACGACGCGCAGAAAATACGCTCGATAGCCATGACAACAAGGCGCAGCGCTGATGCCGATTTGCGTTATCGACACGTCCGCTGTCTTTGCGGATTTGAACGAGGAAACGGGATCTGAAGAAGCTCGGCGCTGGCTGCGCGATGCAGCCATCTCCGCCCTTAACCTGCAGGAGATCGTTTCTAAGGCCGTTGATAAAGGCGTCCCGGCCGAAGGAATATCCGAACTGATCGCGGCTCTGCGCCTAGACGTGCGGCCTCTAGATCACAACCTGGCTCTCGCGGCCGGATTGATGCGCGATGCGGCTAAGCGGCTCGGTCTCAGTCACGGAGACCGAGCCTGTCTGGCATTAGCTAAAAAATTGGATCTCCCTGCGGTCACGGCAGATCGAGCATGGGCTGAAATTGCTGAAGCAATCGGCGTCGAAGTGGTTCTCATTCGATAGACTTACTCGGTGTAAATCTTGCGTAAGTTTTCTTTTCCGCAGCCACTCAAACCCGTGGTGAGCTGCTAGAAAAAGCGGACATTCCTATTTCGACCAAAAGGCACCGTTCCGCATTCGATCACAACGGGTGGTGAGACGGCCCGCTCCTACCGTCTAATTACCCAACCCCCAATTGATATAGGAGAAGAGAGGGCGCTTGTGTGTGGGCTGCCAACAGCCATTAAGGGTAGAGCGGAACGCCAACCCTAGTATACCTCCTGGCTGCGCTTAGCATCAAGCTCTTTCCCAAGATCGAATTTATCGCCCCACGCGGTGAACCAATAGTCGTTAACGGCCTGGACTGACGCGAGCCCCGGTGCGTCCAGCCCGAAAATCTGACCGATAGCGTCTTTGGTGGTGGTGCTGATATAAGGGCAAACAATGAGATCGAGGAGCATCATCAGCGTCTCGGCGTCATGGGGACAATGCGCCTTCATATATCCGAGCTTGTCGATAATGTGCGCCTCGACGAAAGCTTTCAGCTTCGCATACCGGATTTTGTCCTTGATATAGGACAGCAGGATCGTGATCGAAAAATGGTTCATGAAGCCCGACAGGCGAATATAGTTCCCTGTATCATTCTCCTCCTTGATCAGGAAATGCCGAAGAAGGGCAGAAACCGGTAGCCAGTATTCACGACCGATCTGCGACAAGGAAATGAGCAGATAAAGGCTCTCGACCTCGAGATGAACGCTCATCGTACTCTTTTCAAGCTGCTGCATCACATTATCGTGGATGTACTTAAAAAGTAGATGTTTCTGCTCGTAGGGCAAACCCTGGGCGTGGAGAAAGTCCACGGAAGTTGCGATCATCCGGCAGATACGGATCGTGTGATTGACCTTCGGGCTCGCCGAGTAAGCGAAAAAAACGAATTCCATGATCGCCAACAAGGCGTTGGAAAGTCGCTTGCGATCACGGTCCGACTTGTCGCTCGCGACATAGACCTTGAAGAGTTTTTCAATCTTGTTCTCTGCGATGGCGAACGTATAATTCAGCAAGTCGCCATAAGTGACGTTTGCTTCCTTGAGAGCGGCCTTGTAGCGGGTAATCAGGCGGTTTGCGTTAATCGCACAAACCAGATTTTGCTTCGGCGGTTTTGTAGGATCGGTCAGCAGCTCGTTTTCGGAAACCGGATCAATCTCGTCATTCAGTAGAGCCGAAATGCGCTCTTTGGCGATCGTGATCTCGGTGATGATCGGCTTTTTGTAGTGCTTGATCTTCGCTGTATTAATACTCAGCTTCTTGGTTTTGAGAATGTCCTGAAGCGTCTCGAAAATCTTTACCTGTGCCGACTCTTCATTGTAGAAAACGAAGAAGTCATCAACGTATCGAAAAATCTCATAATCGACTTTATGAGTTAGATTGGCAACTTTGGCCAACTGCGTGAGCAGTTCTGCATCGACGGACTGTAAGATGATCTCGGCGAAGACCCGTGAGAACTCCGGTCCAATAACGATACCGTTAGTCTCTTTATGATTCAGGTTTTGCATGAGGGCATCGAAGCGCCCACCGAAGGTAGCCTTCGACTCATCTAGACTGAATTTCGTCTGGTCCTTTCCCAAAACGGCCCAAGGCAGCGAATGAGTGTAGATGCTATCGAAGCACTTGCTTACGTCAATCTGCACCATCGCATCGTATTTTTTCTCGCTGCGGTGATATTTGTACGATTCAAAAAACTTGTGGATGTTCCGATATTCTCGGTACACGAAATATGAGCCGAGTTGCTCGTATTCCCGGTCCTCCTCCTCCAGGCCAGCCAGTGCATCCAGCCTCTCTTCATGGAGCTTGTCCTTGAAGTAGGCATAGCGCGATACCGACACCGGCCGGCGGATCGAGAGCTCGCTAACAGAGGTGTGATATATAATCAGCGAACTGTGGGTCGCGTAGAAACTCGCCACCTCGACCTGATTGCGCGGATGGACAACGCTCAAGGTGCGGCCGTCGAGATTGTGAGCAACGCGGAAATTGAACGGGATGGTTGCCATCTGACATTTGTTAATGGGGACCAATCTACGAGTTTTTCTCTTACCCCACTCGGTCACTACCTCGGTGGTGATTCCGATCGTGGGATTGATGCCGAACAGGAGCCGCATCGTGCGATCAAGAGCATCAGTTTCGCATATCCAGCGCAGTTGCCCCTTTTCGATCTCGACACTATTGTCCCGCAGGAAACAGTAATAGCCACGATTGGAAAAGGTCGGCGGCACCTCGAACGGCAGCATATCCGTAAGGATAGACCGTTGCTTTCGGTGGGTGAGTGAGATGCGTCGCTTAGCCATGTTTCCAGGCTCTCACAATCATCTGCAACTCTTTCGTGCTGAAATTATGATACCGACGTTGCTCAAAACCCGTGGTAAATTTAAGCTTCTTCAACTGTCTTTGTAGGGAGCTACTCTTGAGTGCCTTGATCAGTACCTTGAGTTCTTTATCGAGCTGCTCCAAGCTCGACAGATCTGTCGCGATCGAATTATTGTAATAGATACCGGTCACCGCATGCGACTTACTATTTGATAGACGAGTGTTGCCCGTCAAAAACTTGATGCGGCCGACTAACTCCCGGTAAGCACCTCTCGGACTAATCGGCCGCACCTGCCAGTAAGCATCGAATGCGGCGTTCATCCGAGCACGATATTTTTCCACCTTTGAAGCGCTCGGTCCGATCTTAAATTGGCTGCCACTCAAGATAAAACGATAGCCGAGATATTCGAAATCTTTGGGATTAAGGTCGGCCAGAATGAATTCCGACGTTTTCGCTGTGTTGTGCGTGAGACCGTTATCGCCGAAGATGGAGATAATCCGATCCTTGAATGAGCCTAGGCTTTTGCCAGCGGGCGGTCGTGCGAACACGGCCACAATGTCATCGACAAACCTGCAATATAGAACTAAGCCGGGGATCGCCCGAATCGCCTTGTCCACCGGTCTCAGATACAACTCTGCTAGATACGCGCTGATGCCAACACCTCTGGGAACGCCAGTCGGCGTGCTGGAGATCGCGCCGTAGGAATCCAGTACCTGTTTGATGTATTTCCTCGAGGCGGGGCTCAATAACTGGTCGCGATCCAGCTTCTCGATTAAACGCTTGCGGTCGATGCTCTCATAAAATGATGAGATGTCCGTGCGGACTAATTCAAAAGGAAACTTGCTGCCAAGCATGTCACGGAGCTGGCAGACTAGGTCGTGCCGGTTCGCCTGTTTAACGCCATAGATGCGATGGATGTTACGCTGGAGCTGCTTGATGACGAAGAAGGTCTCAGGGTCCGCGTCGATGCAGAAAACCGGCTTTCCCTTCGGCCCGGTCTTTTGGGAAAGTTTGATCTTGAAGCTCGACTTGAGAACCCGTTGGCTAATGTCATCCATCAAAGAATCTACGGCGGATGACTTAGCTGCCTTTAAGGTGGCTAGTGTAGTCTTCAACGCAAGCAACTGTGCCTCGAAATCATCGGCGGCCATCGTGGCTTCGATTTTCCGCAGATCACGAATATCCTGCACCTTATCGCGCACAGCGAGCGTGAAAGGATTGAGCGTCGGGAAATATCGGGTTGCCAAGTCGATACCCTTGCGGTTTTCAGCATCGTAAATGCGACGGAAATTTTCCGCGGTGAACATCTGGTCGAGCATTACAGGCGGTTCGTTCCAATTGGCTCAGGCAGCAGCTACGCGCAATGTGGTGCAACATCGGGCGTGCCCGCATCTTGAAACGTAATGGCCGCTAGCACAACGGGTTGGTAGCTTTGATGGTGCTACTGAACACCGTGGATATTGTCACAGAAGCCTCATCTGGATGCGGGTTCCTGGCCGCAAGGTTTATCCAGATGTTGCGATATATGTCGCTAATTTCCCGTCATCAGCACAGCATAAACCACAGCTATGGTCGCAAAGCTGTTGTAAGCGTCGGCCAAATGAATGGCCACTTTTTTGACCGCGCCTTCCGTAAACAGACCTTCCGTTCACCCCCCCCTTGCTGCACTCAGATGGCCATATACCGTCACTACAAATCGGCCATTCAGCGTGAACATTCCCCGTGTCGGGAAGCAGATGATTCCCGACAGGGGGGAACGCCAGTCTGGCGCACTAGCATGTTTCCTGGACAAAATTTCCATGAGGTGTGGCGACAAACCCTGTCGGATTGGTATAAGTGACGGAAACGGCAAAATTAGGGTTTTCCGACATGCTTATCGGCTATATGCGCGTTTCTTCTGTCGATGAGCGCCAGTCAGTGGATTTGCAGCGCGATGCTCTGGTGCAGGCGGGCGTCGATGAGCGACACATCTTCCAGGACAAGGCCTCTGGAGCACGCGATGACAGACCCGGTCTTAAAAAATGCCTCTCTTATATAAAGAGTGGTGACACACTCGTTGTCTGGAAGCTGGATCGGCTGGGTCGATCTCTTCCGCATCTCCTGACGATCATAGAAGATCTTAAGGCGAGATCCGTATCTTTCCGTTCCTTAACCGAACAGATGGACACAACAACGTCTCATGGCGAGCTGATGTTCTCCTTGTTTGGCGCCTTGGCTCAATACGAACGCGCTCTGATTCATGAGCGTGTCATGGCAGGGCTTGCGGCCGCAAAACGTCGAGGCCGAATAGGCGGACGGCCTCCGTCAATCAGTCAGGAGCGTTTGGACATGGCGCTCGACTACCTCAACAAGGGTGAGAGTAAGCTCTCCGTTGCGCGACGTCTCACAATTCCACGCACAACCCTCTTGAACACTCTTGAGCGGATAGGCTGGCAACCACGCTCAGAGAGTGAGGAAGGCGACGGTGATGTTGACGAGCGTACCGCAGAAAACAATGAGAAGAAGCCGCTCAACCGCCGCAGACGACAGGCCTGATGAGGATGGGTTAGACCGCAGATACTTCACCCGCGCATACCCGGCCAAGATCAGACTGATCCCAACAATCCCGGATACCATGGCCACACGGTAGGACAATGCCGTCATTGCTGGCGTAGAAATCTGGCTTCTCCTTCAAGGTGTGTCCGCAATGGACACACCAGTAAGTCACATTCCCAAAGCACGACGATAGATGTCCAGAAGGGTTTCCTGTTCCTCAACCTGGGCAGGCTCCATTTTCCGAAGCTTCAGGATCTGCTTAATGATCTTAACGTCGAACCCGGCCGACTTGGCTTCGCTGAAGATGTCCTTGATGTCTCCGGCCAACGCCTTTCGTTCTTCTTCCAGGCGTTCAACCCGCTCAATGATGGATCTCAGGCGATCCGCTGCAATTCCTCCGGTCTGAACGGTGGTCTCAGCAGATGCTGTGTCCTGTTCTTCATGTGCCAACATACAGTTCTCCTTTCACTCGCCCAATCTGCCACCTCAGTCTGCGACTGAGGCGTCAATGGTAGGTTCGGTCGGTCGAAAGATCCGAGGCCAGCCCATAGAGGGTCCGGTCCAGAGCCAGCGTTCCGTCAAGGTGACGTTCGATCATGGCCCGAAGCAGGCCACCAGCCGACCGCACTTTCCCTTTGCGGGACTTCGCGGAAATCACACAGACGGCGACGGCGGCCTCGTATCGGCCCATGACGCTGCACGCCTGGCGCCAGGCATGAGAGGAAATTCCCAGAGAACCTGTGAGCATCTCGACGGCCTCGATCAGCTCGGCCTCATGTGGGCGACTGCTGGTGCACAGGTCTCGCAAGTCAGGAACAAGCTGAAGAAGGAAATTCGGTCCGGCCTTGAAGCCCCGAAGCGGTGAGGCCTTGGAACGGGAGACACTGTCAGACCCAACTACTCCTTCCTCTATGCCAACGCCGGCGTAGCCGGCTCCGCTTACAGTAACTTTAGTTATAGTATTTGGGGTCACGACACGAAAGTGTACTTTACGTACGCTTAGAGTGAACCCAACAAGAACGTTGAGGCTGTTCTGCTGAGAGTTCGATAGACAGTTGGCCGAGAAATAGAAAACAGTTCTGAAAGATCGCTGATGGAGTAATCGCCGGTATCATACATCCGGCGAAGCTCTTTTTGCTGACGTTCAGAAAGCTTGGGTTTCTTTCCGCGTAGTTTACCTTTGTCGCGTGCAACGGCCATCCCTTCACGAGTACGCATCCGGATCAGATCGGCTTCAAACTCCGCGAAAGTCGCAAGGATGTTGAAGAACAACTTGCCCATTGGATCAGACGGATCGTGAATACTGTTCCCAAGTTGAAGCTTCACGCCACGGGATGCCAGGCTGTCGCCAATAAGCCGTGCATCAGGGACAGAGCGGGCCAGTCGATCAAGCTTTGGTACGACCAAAGTATCGCCACTACGAACAGCCGCCAGTGCCTGGTCAAGGCCGGCCCTTTCCCGGTTCGTGCCGGTGAAGCCCTTGTCGGTGTAAATACGATCGGCAGAAACACCGAGTTTGAGCAGTTCCTGATGCTGGGCCGCGAGATCCTGTTTGTCCGTCGAGCAGCGGGCATAGCCGATCATTATGTGTGTCATACGGGAAAGTGTAACGTATAAGGCCCCATGACTGCAAAACATATGGTACCACCTTTATGAGACACAGCACACGGCTGTATTCCATGACGTGTTGCACTTGTCCGGGACAGTCCGTCCAACGATCCCCTTCCGGACACATGAAGGAGACATCCGATCATGGCGCGGCGCCGTCTTCTGACCCGTGAAGCTCTCGCCCGACATTACGAGCCTTCTGTCGATGATCGCGAGATCACGAGACATTTTACACTCAGCCAGGATGACTTCAATCTGATCGCAACCCGCCGCGGAGAAACCTCCCGATTGGGTTTCACGATGGTCATGCTCTACATGCGCTGGCCGGGACGGGTGCTGGAATCTGGTGAAACACCACCGGCTCCCATTCTGTCATTTGTTGCGCGGCAGCTCGACCTGTCCCCTGGGCTCTGGTCCCATTACGGACGTCGTGACGAAACCCGTCGATCCCATCTGGCCCACCTGATGAAGCGTTATGGCTACCGAACCTTCGATCGGTCGGCATTTCATGACATGACCGGTTTCGCGATGCCAATTGCACATCATGTGACCCAGCCATCCCGCATGGCTGCGATCCTGATTGACGAGATGCGTCGCCGAAGCATTCTCCTGCCGTCGGTCACTGTCATTGAAGCCTTGGTGCGCCATGCTCGCCAGCAGGCCGATCACCTTGTCCATGACGTCCTTGCAGGGGATCTGCCGCCGGAAACCCGTTGTCGTTTGGACAAAATGCTGGAGCGTCGTGGCGATCGCAGTGCCTCCTGGCTCTCGTGGCTGCGTAACCCGCCCTTGTCACCAGCCGCGCGCAATATCCTGCGATTGCTGGAACGCCTGGAGTATGTACGATCCCTGAACCTCGACAGCGCTCGCGCCACGACCATACCGCGTGTGGCCTTTGACCGTTTGAGCGAAGAAGCTGCCCGGATTACGCCCCAGCATCTGGCCGAGCTTCGGTCATCCCGTCGTTACGCCATTCTGGTGGCAGCCGGGGTCCGACTTGAGGAGGTTCTAACCGACGCGACCCTCACAATGATGGACAAACTCCTCGGAAGCATGATGCGCCGTGCCGAACACCGGATCCGTGACAAAGCGATTGTCACCATGCGATCGTTGCAGGCCCAGCTTCGTCTGCTGACAACCTCCTGCCGTCATCTGATTGAGGCGCGTGATCAGGGCGTTGATTCACTGTCTGCCATTACGGGAATTGACTGGCCCCGCCTCCAGGACGCCATCGGCAGGGCTGAAACCCTGACAGCTCCAGAGACCATTGATCGCACGGCCGAACTGATCAACCGGCATCGCTCTCTTCGTCCTGCCATTGGTCCATTCCTGAACGCGTTCCAGTTTCAGGGTGGTCGCACGGTACAGGGATTACTGAAGGCGGTGCAGATCATTGGAGACCTCTATCGGACCGGTAAACGCCGCTTGCCTGACTCCTGTCCGATCCGTTTCATTCCGCCTTCCTGGCACAGCTTTGTCAGGCCAGAGGGAACAGTCATACGACAGGCTTACGAACTCTGTGTTCTGACCCAGCTGCGCGAGCGTCTGCGTTCCGGAGACATCTGGGTAACGGAAAGTCGCCAATACCGCGCATTCGACACCTACCTTCTTCCGGAAGCCACGTTTGCAGCGATGCGCGCGCAAGGACCGTTGCCTCTGGCGATCAATGCTACGGCTGACACGTTCCTTTCTCAACGGCGTGCAGTGCTGGAAACCGCGCTGAACCGGGTGACGGCTCTTGCCAGGAAGGGCGAGTTGTCACAGGTCCGGCTTGATGCACATGGTCTTGTGATTTCGCCTCTGAAAGCAATTACACCCCCTGCTGTGGAAGAGTTGAGGCGGGCGGCTTACGACCGGCTGCCACGCATCAAGATTACTGATCTTCTGCTGGAAGTGGACCGCTGGATCAGCTTCACCGACTGCTTTACCCATCGCCGTTCCAGCCGTGTCGCGGATGACAAAAACGCCCTGCTGACGGTGATCCTAGCGGATGGGATTAATCTTGGTCTGACACGCATGGCCGACACCTGTCAGGGTGCCACCCTGCGCCAGTTGGCGCATCTGCATGACTGGCATATCAGCGAGGCCGGATACGCCGAAGCCCTTGGCCGTATGGTTGCAGCCCATCGTGGGCTGCCCCTGGCGTCACTCTGGGGAGACGGCACATCGTCCTCAAGTGATGGTCAATTGTTTCATGCAGGTGGCAGAGGCGCTGCGATCAGCGATATCAATGCGCGCAATGGCAGTGAACCGGGCGTCAGTTTCTACACCCACATCTCCGATCAGTATGATCCGTTTTCGACCCGGGTGATTGCGGCGACGGCCGGTGAAGCACCCTATGTTCTGGATGGGCTGCTGTATCATGCCAACGGGCTTTCCATTGAAGAGCATTATACCGACACGGGTGGGGCATCGGATCATGTTTTCGGGCTGATGCCATTCTTCGGTTATCGATTTGCGCCCAGGATACGGGATCTGAAAGAGCGGAAACTTCACCTGTTTCCAGATCAAAGCCCCGGTGATCTCCTGAGTGAAATGGCCGGTGACCCGATCAATACCGATCATGTTGCGGCCCACTGGGACGACCTGCTGCGTCTGGTCACATCCATTCGGAGTGGAACCGTGACGGCCTCGGCCATGCTGCGGAAGCTCGGATCTTATCCCCGTCAGAATGGTCTGGCTGTGGCCTTGCGTGAAGTTGGCCGGATCGAGCGGTCGGTTTTCATGCTCGACTGGATACAGGATCTGGATTTGCGCAGGCGAACCCAGGCAGGGCTCAACAAGGGAGAAGCCCGGAATGCGCTGGCTCGGGCGCTCTTCTTCAACCAGCTTGGTGAACTGCGGGATCGGCGTTTTGAAAATCAGGCTTATCGAGCGTCAGGTTTAAACCTGCTGGTGGCAGCGGTTATCCTATGGAATACGCGCTATCTTCAGTCTGCCATCGCAACGCTCGGCATTTCCGATGACCTGGCGCGGCATATTGCACCCCTCGGCTGGGAGCATATCTCTCTGACAGGGGACTATCGCTGGAATGTCGATGAGCAGCCCGAAGCGGGCGCGTTACGTCCGCTTCGGGTGCCTGCATCCCTGCTTGTCGCTTGAACCCCAATGCTGGCGGTTCTGTAGGTGTTCACCCTAAGCGTACGTAAAATACACTTTCGTGTCGTGACCCCATGCGCGTGACTTGGGTGTGAGCCATGCCGCACTTTACCGCTTCTATCGCTCCAAGAGCGCCATGATGGATGCGATCGTCCAGGAGGCGATGGACGACGAAGCTCAGTTGGCAGCGCAGTATATCGAAACCGATGGCCCGGCCGCCGAGCGACTGACGGCGATGATTCTCGACCTGCACCGACGCAAGCGTGATCGTTTTGTCGGCGACCGCGAAATACACGATCTGTATCGACGCATCGTCGTAGATCGACCCGACATGATCAACACTTATGCCGCACGGATCACCAATCTCGTCGCGAAGTTGATCGAAAAGGCGGTACGGCGGGGCGAGTGGGATATCGACGACATCGATGTCGCAGCGGGCGTCGTTCGCGACGCGGTGACGGTCTATGTGCATCCTGCCTTTGTGGCGCAACTCGTCACGGCAAACGCCCCGGTCGAAGCCATGTTGCACGCGACCGTCACCACACTTGCCCGCGCATTCGAGAGCGGCGTGCACTATGGAAGCATGAAAGGGGTCTGAGATGCCGCGCCAAAACCCTTGGTATCGGGGCCCTGTCAGCGACCATTTCGATGGAGCGCGCTTCTTCAATCCCGGTGAACCCGACACGGACCGGGGGCTGAGCGACATCGTGCGCTGGCGGCGTTCTGCCCCCAACAATCCATGGCCGAAGCATGTCGAGATCGCCCCGGTCGTGCCCGAACCGCACGTTGAAGGCTTGACCGTCACAATGGTCGGCCACGCGACCGTCCTTATCCAGATTGCGGGCATCAACCTATTGACCGACCCCTTATGGTCGCACCGGGCAAGCCCCGTTCGGTTTGCAGGCCCCAAGCGGGTCATGCAGCCGGGCATCCGACTAGACGACCTACCACCAATCAATGCCATTTTGTTGTCCCACAACCATTATGACCATCTCGACATCGCCGCGTTGCGTGACATCCATGCCCGTCAATCGCCACTGATCGTGACGCCGCTCGGGAATGACGCAATTATCCGGCGACATATTTCCACGGCACGGGTCGAAACAGGCGATTGGGGCGATATGGTCGCCATTGGTCAGCAGGCAGAGATCCACATCGTCCCGGCCCTTCACTGGTCCTCTCGGGGACCGGCCGACCGCCGCATGGCGCTCTGGGGTGGCTTCATGATTCGGGCGGGCGGAAAGCTGATCTATTTCGCCGGCGACACGGGATATGGCACCGGCACAATTTTCCGCGCGCTGCGACAAAAGTTCGGGCCGCCCGACCTCGCCATTCTGCCAATCGGCGCTTATGATCCCCGCTGGTTCATGGCTGCCCAGCATGTCGACCCAGAGGAGGCGATCCAGATCATGCGCGATCTGGACGCGCGCATGGCAATCGGCATGCATTGGGGCGTGTTCAAGTTGACCGACGAGGCGCGTGACGATCCTGCCGAACGATTGGCGGTTGGGCTCGCGGCGGATGGAATTGCACCCGAACGCTTCCGGGCCATGTTGCCCGGGGATGTCGTGCGCGTTCCGGGTTGAGCGTTCATCGCCCGGCCGTCGCGACCGCCATCATGGCAAACTCGATCCTGCGCGCCAGCGGCGCGATGTCCGTCTCGCCGCGATGCCCGGCCGCATCGGTCAATGATCTGGCGACGGCCATGAGATCGTCCAGCAATGCTGTGTCGGCATCGATCCCGTGGCCCAGCATCACGGCAGATAACAGCGCCATGATGCGCGCGCGCGCCGGGGCGAGGTCGTCCGGTGCCGCAACCTGCTCCTCCTGCTCGTCAAGGCGCCGCGCGAGAGCTGGCCGTCGCATCTGATAGGTGGCAGCGGCGAACGCGAAGTCAGCCAGCGCACCGGGCGCCATGGGTGCTGCGAAAACGGGGCCGAGATCATCCTCCAGCGATCGCAGTTCACGGCGGATCAGCGCGCGGGTGATCGCGTCCTTGTTCGGGAAATATTGGTACAGCGAGCCAATGCTGACCCCGGCCGTTCTGGCGATGGCGTTGGTGGTGTAGCCGGGCGCGCCCTTTCCCTCCAGAATGCGAGCAGCCGCCTCCACCACGGCATCCACCGTCGCCTCCGACCGGCGCTGACGCGCGGCTTTTCGGGGATTCGTGCTGGTGATGTCGTGCGATGTCGTCATGATGGAAGGCGAGTAGCGGTAATGAGGCCGAGATCATAGCTTATGTCCATCATCAAGTGAGACGAAAGCGTGACCGACAATTCAGAAAATGCGCTGCTGGAGATCGCGGTTGGCGCTGTGAAAGCAGCCGGGGATATCCTGCTCGACCGCTTCCGGATTCAGCCCCCGCCGACCGATCTGGCGACATTGCTGCAAGGCATCGCCGATAATGACAAGGCCGTGACCGCTGACCTGCGACAGATTCTGCTAGCAGCCCGGCCCGGCTCGCACTGGCTGGAGGACGAAGACGGCGAGGGTCCGCTGCCCGCCGGTGAATGGTGGGCGGTGGATCCGGTCGAAGGCAACGTCAATCATCTGCACGGCCGCGACGGCTGGGGCGTGACCGCGACGCTGGTACGAGATGGAGAGCCGTGGCTGACCGTCATCCATGAGCCGCTCAAGGGCGAAACCTATACCGCGATAGCCGGTTGCGGCGCTTTTGTGAACGGCAAGCCGTTGCACGTCTCCGGCAAGCGGGGGCTGGACGCGGCCATCGTTGCTACCGGTCAGGCGCGACCAGGCGAGACGGCGGCGATCAAAAAGCGCATGGCCCAATCTACAGCAGTGATGCTCGACGCAGCGTTGCTGGTCAGGGCCTCAGTTCCGACAGGGCTAGAACTGGTCGATGTGGCAGCGGGACAGCTCGATCTCTTCTGGCAATATGGCCATGTAGCCGCAGGTCTGATTGGCGGCGCGCTTCTGATCCGCGAGGCGGGCGGGGTCGCGATCAACCTTGCGGGCGAACGCTGGACCTCGGCGGCATCCGGCTTCGTCGCCGGTCCAGCAGAACTTGCCAATCTATCGATATCCATCCTCCCCCTCTAAAAGTTGAGTATCCTATGTCTGATATTGCCATTCTGGGTTCGGGCCGGGTTGCCGGGGCGCTTGCCACGGCGTTGGTTCGCGGCGGCCATCGCGTCACCATCGGCTCGCGCGACCTCGCAGCGACGAAGGCTCGCTGGCAAGGCCCCGCCGTCACTCTGGCCGATACGGCGCAAGCGATCGCCGCTGCCAACATGATCTTCAATGCCACGCCGGGCGACAGCAGCGTCGAGCGGCTCGCGGCACTAGCCGGTCCGCTGTCAGGCAAGATTCTGATCGATGTCGCCAACGCGACCTCCCGAGACGCTAATGGGCGACCGGCGGGCCTGCTCTACCCTTCCGACAGTCTCGCCGAGCGGCTGCAAGCCGCGCTTCCGGCCACGCGCGTCGTCAAGACGCTCAACACCATGCTATTTTCTGTGATGGCCGACCCTGCCGTCGTCAAGGGCGGCACCGCCTTCATCTCTGGCGAAGACGATGATTCCCGGAAACTGGTGGCCACCTTGCTTCTCGACATGGGCTGGTCTCCGAAAAGCATCGTCGATCTGGGAAGCATCGCCAGTGCACGCGGTCCTGAAGCCATGATGCTGATCGTGGGTGATATCGTCCGGGCCCGTGGCTTCGCGCCCTTTGCCATCTCCATCGCGACCTGAATAATGGGCATGACCTCGGATATCGCCATTCCTCCGCGTCCCAAGGGATAGTACCCTTAAAATTGTTGGCTTACCTGAAGAGACTACACCCCTACCTCATCTTCGTCAGAGGAAGGGGTGCTGTCACGTTAATTAGCTTGGGGTATTTTAAGGTCTTTGTCGAACTTATCAGGCAAGAAGATCGGTCGCGTTATTCCATTGGGCGAAAGCCCTGAGACGGTGCAGATGTCGGGATAAGGCATTATCGATGGAGGCTGGTGGGACAAACAGGTTGCGCACGGCGGAGAAGACAGAGATGAAGCGCGGACAAACTCCGGGTGATCGAAACTTTTGCAGGACACGCTCGCGTTTTCGCAGCGGCAGATGTGAGTTCTCCTCCCTGTTGTTCAGGCCTTTATGAGAGCGGTGTTCCACACACGCCATGAGCTGGCGCTTCGCTGCTCCGTATGATTTCAGTTTGTCGGTGATGATGCGTTTTGGCCTGGCGCCCTGCTTGTTGAGAAGCCGCGTTAGCAACCGTCTTGTCGCTTTCGTGTTGCGCCGCGTCTGCAGGATTTCATCGAGAATGTAGCCATCCTGATCAACCGCACGCCACAGCCAGTGAGGCTGACCACGAATCACGATCCTGACTTCGTCGAGATGCCACACGTCACCCGCTGACGCACGCTTGCGGCGCAGTCTGCGTGCAAATGCGGTCCCGAATTTCTGACTCCAGCGGCGGATTGTCTCATACGATATAAAGATCCCGCGCTCGAGCAGCATTTCCTCAATCAACCTGAAGCTCAATGGAAACCGGTAATACAGCCACACCGCATGCGCTATCAGTTCGCGCGGAAATCGATGGCGTTTGTAGCTGGCAGGGGCAACTCTCATGCAGAGCAGTCTACAACCCAGGAGTTAATGTGACAGCACCGCTTCAAAATACCCCACGTCAGTTCACGTGATAGCACCAAGAAACGTCCTGGAAATTGCACTACGATCCACTGAACCAGTTATAGCCCTGATCTTCCCAATATCCTCCAGGATATGTGTTTGTGACATATAAAGCCTGTATATATTTTGGGTTTTTAAATCCAAGTTTTGTTGGTACGCGCAAGCGCATGGGGGCACCATAAGCACCGGGTAGGGGCTCCCCCCCAAAGTCGAGTGTCATGATCGTTTGGGGATGCAGTGCTGTCGCCATATCGATGCTGGAATAGTATTTGTCCGCGCATTTCAAGCCCACGTATTTCGCAGTGGTGTCAGCGCCAATCCGTTCCAGAAAAGCTCTAAAGGGCACACCGCTCCATTGTCCAATAGCACTCCATCCTTCGACACAGATTAGACGTGTGATCTGACTTTCCTGCGGCAAGCCGCGTAAGCGTTGTACTGTCCACGGGGTTTTATCAGAGACTAAGCCGGAAACTTCCAGCTTCCATGCATCGGGGTCGATATCTGGTGCGTCATCGATTCCGTAAAAAGCGTTGAAAGGAAAGGGCTTTGTAATTTGGCTTGCAGCATATGTTGGTGCAAGACGATGCGGATTGAAAAGTAGTGCCTGCACGCGGTCGTTAAATCCCGACATGGCGCGAAGCAGGCGGTCTAACCCATCGTTCTCGGCCAGGGATCCGTAGTCACAGCCCGTCAACATGACCAATGCCCCAAGGGAAAGTCCCTGCCGCAAGAATAACCGACGTTGCAAACGTTCAATCTGAGGTTTGCTTGCGTTCAGAATTTCTTTCCCGGCCCGTGAGGGGCGTTTGATTTCATCAGTCATAGTGTGCCTTGAGTCCATCGGAGATAACACGGGTACGGCCAGTGAACATTGATGGCAGGGTTTTGGGAACGATCGCGACCAGAGTGAGGTGAACGATCAGAAACCCAACAATGCCGCTCATGGATAGAAAATGAATCCAACGGACTGCGGGATAACCACCCATCACTGTGTCCAGAACTTGCAATTGAACTGGTTTCCAAAGAGCGAGCCCTGATAAAACGGCCGCAATCCCTAAAAAGAGAACGACAATATACAGAAGCTTCTGGATCGCATTATACGCCCCGAGCGTGTGGCGAAGTCGAAAAGCCATCGCCTGACGCAGGTCGGACAGCACGAAGCGGGGCGACAGCGGCAGGAAATGATCCCGAAAATGCTTTCGGAAAATCCCATATCCGAAATAGATAAGTGCATTGGCGCACAGCAGCCACATTGCGGCCAGGTGCCAGGCAATGGCACCACCCAGCCATCCGCCCAGGGTCGCCCAAGGCGGGAAACGAAAAGGCAGGAGCGGAGAGGCATTATAGATGCCCCATCCACTTCCAACCATTATCAAAATCGCCACAGCATTGATCCAATGAGTGATTCTGACCACCAGTGGATGAACGAGAATTTTTCGGTCTGCCGAGCGGACAGACTGGGATGGACCCGACATTATGTGCTCCCCTACGATCGAGATCACATCGGTGGTTTTACGCCGTCTTCGCCAATGATAATGCGCTTTGCTTCGACGTTGGTGCCAGACACAGGCCCGAATACGACGACTTTCGCGCCTGCCTTGAGCAAACTCTTTTCGCCTGGTTCAAGCATCACAACAGGAATTGTTTCTGGAAGTGCCACGGTCTGGACTCCTCCCTTGTATGTGACTTTGATGGTGCGCCCCTGGGCGTCGCTCATACCAGTGACTGTTCCGTTGGTCATTGAACTGCCACCTACGGCCGCTGCTACCGTACCGTTCGTCATTGAGCTGACCGCACCATTGGTCATGGAACCGGATTTACCCAGATCCCATGGGTAACTGCCTTCACCCGCGCCACGCATGGATTCAGGGAAAATTGTGACCTCCAGCGCGCGCAGGGAACCATCGGCTCCCGGAACAGCCGCCGTGCCGATAAATGTGTTAGACTTGATGTCGTCGAGACTGGCTTTTTTGGCGCCAACAAAGCCTGTGTCGGGCGCGAGGGCCACGGTCACGCGACCCATCGGTGTGCGAACCACCGCAGAAGCATCACCTACGGAGACCACCGTTCCGCGTGTGCGCTGCGGCACTTGTGCGATGGCTACCGAGGATATGACCATAGCGCCTACAGCCGCTATGGAAGCGAGAGCATGGATACGCATATTTGTAATTTCCCAATCTGAACGGAACACCGTGATGGCGGCCCCGTGTTCATTCATTCGCGGCTGACGCGGATCGGGTTACACAACAGACAAGAAAAATTCAGTTAGTCGCAATCACCAGCGCGACATTCGAGGCAGGATCAGCCGCGCAGTCGCTGTCACAATTGCACACCCGACGAGATACCAGACAGCAATATACAAAGGATCATCGGCACGACAGGCGAGTGTGTAGACAAATGCCCCCCACGTTGCGCCTGCCAGCCCAACGGCAAGGCCACTTTGTTGTCTGTTGGTGGGGGCTGCACGCTTCATCAGTATGCCGAGCATGACAACCACAGGAATTGACAAGACGATCATACTTCCCGCGCAGATCAGGCCGTTCGGCCATGCCAGGCGCGCAATCAATGAAGCATCGTCCCGTCCTGATCCTATGCTGAGCCCAAGAAAAAGTGCGGCCCCAACAAGCAACGATGCCCAACGCAACGCACGACGCGCGGAACCTGTGGGAGAAAACGATTCAAGCGCACCCCATAGGCTGGGGATCGCAATTGCTAATAAGCTGCCCATTTTCCACCACATAAAGGGCTCATGGATAACGCGGCGCATGTCAGGTCGCATCAGGAAAGCGAGCACGAGCAGGAATTCCACTGTCACCAGAATGCCAAACAGCGCGGCTTCACGACCGATACTGCGATGCCGGACAGGTTGGAGGTCCGCGGCAAGGCTCTCGATCAGGCTGTTATGTGTCATCGCTACGATCCCTAACGCGCGCCATGAGGCGCGCTAGGCCTCTGTGGATGTTGATCTTTACCAACGAGGCAGATTGTCCAGTGCGGTTGGCCGTTTCTTCGACCGAATAACCTTCAAGTTTGACCATCCCTATGGCTGCGGCTTGGGCCGGTTTTACGTCACGCATCAGATCTTCGAGTGTCAGAGCACTCAGATGAGCCTCTTCCTGATCTGGGGCCGCCACGTAGTCCGACAAAGGCTCCGTTAGATCACGACCCATGGCCCTAAGACGATCGATCCATTTGTAGCGCGCAATTGCGGCAAGCCATGGACCAAAGGCCTTTTGTGGGTCGTAGGTGTGGCGCTTTTCGTGGATAGCCAACAAGGTGTCCTGCGTCGCATCATTCACGAGATCAGCGGGCAGACGCCGTCTGAAGTAGGCCTGCAGCCACAGGTCCACTTCGCTGAGCAAACGGGTGTAAGCAGCGCTATTTCCTGTCTGAGCAGCCCCCATCAGGCGTCCCCAATTATCCTGCCTCACATCCAAGAATTCGCCCTACACCCAATTGCTCATGGTGGGATATTCGCTCGCCCAAGCGGTTTGGTTACACGCCTCATCAATTTCCAGCAATTGTGCGACGCATTTGACTCCGATTTTATGAGCTCACAGTTTTACTATTTGGCTTCTTATCCCGATCAAGATGGAGGGTTCGAAAAACCCTCTGGTATTGAGGTTTGCTCTGTGATTCCATTTTCCTTGCGTTGATTGGAGTATGGATCATGAAGCAGCCGGGTTTCTTTGATGTTGAAGAGCGGCTTGCTCGATTGAGCGGACTTGGTGATCAGCTCGAAGCGTTTTCCCGGACTGTGGATTTTGAAGTCTTCCGCCCTGACCTGGAGAAGGCTCTGACGTATTCTGACGGAAGCAAAGGCGGACGACCGCCATTTGATCCGGTGCTGATGTTCAAAATTCTGGTGATCCAGACGCTCAACAATTTGTCTGATGAGCGGACGGAATATCTGATCAACGATCGCCTCTCCTTTATGCGTTTCCTTGGTCTGGGACTTTCAGATCGGGTGCCTGATGCCAAAACGGTCTGGCTGTTCCGCGAGCGTCTGACCCAGGCGGGTGCGATCGATGGGCTGTTCAACCGCTTTGATGCGACCCTGCGCAACGCCGGGTATTTACCGATGTCCGGCCAGATCCTGGATGCCACACTGGTGGCTGCTCCAAAGCAGCGGAACACCAACGCAGAGAAAGCCGATCTTCGGGAAGGACGTATTCCTGAAGACTGGCAGGACAAACCCAGAAAGCTGTCGCACAAGGATCGTCATGCGCGCTGGACACTGAAGTTCACGAAAGCAAAACGGCAGGATGATGGAACCATGCCACCCAGCGATCTCGCCATTCCATTTTTTGGCTACAAATCCCATGTCTCCATCGACCGGAAATACCGGTTCATCCGGAAATGGAAGACGACGGATGCAGCAGCCAGCGATGGCGCGCGCTTGAGAGAGGGGCTGCTGGATAAAAGCAACACAGCCTCAACGGTTTGGGCCGACACAGCCTATCGCTCGAAAGCCAACGAGGACTTCATGGAGGAGCATGGCTTTGTCTCGAAGGTTCACAGGAAAAAGCCGCACCTTAAMCCCATGCCCCGCCATATCCAGAAATCGAATGCTGGAAAGTCGGTCATCCGATCGCGTGTCGAGCATGTCTTTGCCGATCAGAAATCGCAGACAGGACTGTTCGTCCGAACTGTAGGCATAACGCGAGCCACCATGAGGGTCGGGCTGGCCAATATCGTCTACAACATGCGTCGCTTTCTCTTCCTCGAAAGATTGAACGCGAGCGCGTAGTCATTCAGCAGGGGACAACACTCGATCTGCTCAAAACGCAGATCGAGTGTTGTCCCAGATAGCGTCAATCAGCACGCCAAAAGCCCAAAATCAAAACCAAGGTACATCAACCAATAGTTCTTCGATCCCTCCACATGCGGGCGTTGTAGGCACGACGACGCAACGCGGCTTCGCGGCCGGACGTGGACGTAAGCTGCTCACCGCGCAGTGCGGCCGGTGCCACTGGCTGTATGAGTGTGGTGCTGTAATCGTTGGCAGCGTCCACACCGCCGTCAGCCGACAGGGTGTCCTGCCCAAATAGCGAAATGGCCCGCTGGTCTGCATTGGGCAGTCGAGAGAGAGCCGAGCAGAGACCGGCCGTGACGTCTTCCTGTGAGCAATACCGCCGCCCGTGCAGCGCCATGCTCGATGCCACGCCCTGGCCCTTGCCGTAGTAAGACGGCGTTCCTGCGTCGGCTTCTCCCCGACTGTCCGTAATCGTCGCAATGGCCCGTGTCGCCGTCCTTGCCGACTGTGAAGCCCCCTGGGTGGCCTGCGACCCGTCGATCCCCGTGCAGAACTCGGGGTTCATCATGTGCTCATCGCGGATCGTGGTGTCCTGCTGGCGGCGAGCGAACTCCGCCATCGCTGTATTGGACGCATCCGCGATGCGCTGCTCGGCCGCAACACCTGCCTTCTCGTAGTTACTGAGCTGGGTGAATCCCTTGTTCAGCATGGAACTGACGGAGTTCGGGTTCGTCAGGCTGTCCATCGAATTATTCAACTGAGAAGTCAGGGTCTTGGTCATCGACGACAGCGCACTGCCCGTAAACTTCTGCAGGGCACTGATGGCCGCGACCACGGCGGCTTCACCGATGAACGCATTCGCAGGCTTCGGCATCGCGATAAGAACGGTCGTGCAGAGGAGCATCGTTGCGATTGTTGGCTTGAGGCGGATCTTCATCAGAATACCCCATCCAACGGTGTGCTTGTGTACCCGGTCGGTAAGCGTGGCTCACCGCGCACGTAGCCATTGGAATCCCCATTCCCGAGACTTCCGGCCGCGAGCTGGGGACCATTGCCGCCAAAATTCAGAGAGGGGCACATCAGGCCATTCCCGCCTGACAGGCCAAGACCGACATTCACACCGTTCAGACTCAGGCCACACTGCTGCGCGGCTCCGACGGTGTTGTTCCACTCACTCTGGGCCGCAGAACAGATCTCTCCTTCGACCTGCCCGACAACATCGTTGATCAGTGCCGCAGGGTTGGCGATGTTTGTCAGGAGATTGAGGCCGGTCCCGTTAAAGAATTTGTCGAGACACGACAGGCCACTGACGCTTTCAGGCTGCTTTTCATAGGCATTGTTGGCCTTGATCCGCCCGTTGACGGCGTCCGCTGCGGCCTGTGTCAGGGTGGCGCAGGCCTGACTGCCCTGTGTTGCGGCAGAGGCACCTACGGGAAGCGACAAGGCAGCCGCGATAAATAGAAAGGGTGCCCGTTTCATGCGGCCGACCTTTCTTCTTCAGGGGCGAGAAGATCGCGCAAAAGCGCCAGACGGTCCTCTGAGAAAACCCGGCCAGAGAGTTCTGCCCGCTTCTGACTGTCGGTCCAGGTGACAAGGTCGGCACGGCTGGCAACGGCGGCTGCCACAAGATCCTCTCCACCGGCCACGGTTGAGATCACCTCGGCAACAAGGGTCCGTCGCTCCTCATTGGGCAGGGACGCAAGAAGGTCGGCCAGAGAGGCGACGACCGCCCCGTCGGTGCCGGAAGTGTGTCCATTCCGGACACGAAAATGCTCAAGCAGATTGTGGCGTGCGAGAGCGAGATTGGGAGCCAGAGAACTCGGCGGGGTTTCCCTGTGCGGTGTTTGATCGTCTGATGACATGCCTCTCTCCTGGGTAAGTCCCAGCAGAGAAGCAGGTCGATCTGCGACTAACGCTTATTTCTTCAAAATAGTGACGTGTGCACGCCCGACCTCAATACGCTCGCCGAGTGGGCCAACTGTGGTGGCCAGAACCTTGTTCCATTCCCGGCCGCCCTGCCAGTCCACGGCCTCACCTGGATCAACGCCTGCGCCGTAAGTGACACGGACACCGGATGGCACGATCTGCCTGATCGCAAACGAGAGTGGCACCTGATGGCCATAGCCGGACGTCATGCGGAAGTGATGAACCACCTTTGGCTGTTCGGCCTGCACGGATGGCTCTGCGGGAGGTGCAAGAGAGACTGGTCCCGAAGGGGCTGACGAAGGAAGGGGCGGGGGCGCATGACTGATCTCAAAAGCCGCTTCCGTCAGCAAAGACTTAGGCGTCGCTGGAGCCGGCTGCACATGGGCGGGAGGCAAGATTACAAACACTCGGTTTCTCCTGAAATAACTTAATATTCTAAATCGCAGATCGACATGCGACTGACGAGAAATGTTAAATTCGAACTCAGTTGTCAGGGGCGCTCTCGTGGGTATTTTGCAGTATCCGGACCCGAAGTCCGGTGCGTAAGCCTGCCGAGAGAGAGAACTAGCCATGAACAAGAAAACAGAGACGCAGGTAAGTGACGGCCAATCTGACGAATACCTTGTGAACCTTGGACAGAGAATTAAGGATGTCCGGGAAGGCAAGGGGATGAATGTTGTAAATATCTGTTTCGTAACGGATTTGGCTGTCGGGACAATTTCGAATATCGAACGAGGAAAAAATGTATCTTATGTGACTCTGCATAAGATACTTCTAGCTCTTAAAAGTCCTCCCGATGAAATACTCCCACCTGATGATCATGATATATTGCCGATCGAAGTTACAATCAGTGAAGATGAGACTCAGAAATATCTGGACTTGGTCAACGCCTTCCAGAAAACTTCTGAGCCTTTGTCTCATCTAATCCGCAAGCTTCATCTAGCCAGCGAACACGATATTGCCGACGGCAAAGAGGCTACGGCTGCAGAAGCCGATCCACGAGAGCCTGTGGTGAGGCAGCTTGGTGAGAGAATCAGAGACATCCGGCTTGCCCGTCAAATGAGCGTCTCTGAACTGGGCGCAGCTAGCGGCCATCAGACGCCTGCTATGCAGCTCATCGAAATTGGCCTGCGAAAGCCATCAATTGAGTCTCTTCGACGCATCGCAGCGGCCTTGAAGGTGGCTACAGCCGATTTATTTCCCGGCCTACCCAATCAGAAAGAGATCTTTAATTCTCTTCGCACGCTCGGCCTCTACAGCAACATCCAGAGCGTACGCGAGCAGGTGGAATTTTTTAACGACAGCTTTAACGCATTAGGTAGCGCGGTTCAAAAATCAATGAACTAACAAAAAACTTTCCTTCGTTTGTTGTTATAACTCTTGAAAACGATGATCTATCGTTGGATAAGTCCTTATACGTTGAAACGCGATAGGGATTTCCGACGATGTTTGCACGCAGCCTCCGCTCCTCGCTTCCCGCCTGTGGCGTTGTAGCAGAAGCGATTTTTCATTCGTCGTATGCTGAAATTGAAAAAGGCCAGCCCCTGATTTCCCTCGGGAAAACTCCCGAGGAAGTCAGGACACTCGTCATTGAGATGACGATGAACGGTGTGAACGTCGCGTACATCGCGGCTGCACTTTTCATAAGCCGTCTCGAAATAGAGGCCATTGCGCGAGAGGAAGGACTTGTTCTCAAGCGCACTCCGCTCAGGAATGGCCCTCGGGCATGGTCTCTCCTCGATATCAGCCGCCTCAGCCGCGCATGGGCCGAGGGCGAAGACCTTCCCACTATCGCAAAGCGCCTCGATCGCACCGTCATGGCCGTGCGCAAGAAACGCGCCGCCCTCGGCCTGCCTGCCCGGGAGCGTTATGCCGAGGTGGTCTGGACGGACGCCGACGTTGCCACTCTTCTGGCCCACCGTGAGCGGCGCATCGGGCTCCAACGCATTGCGAAACAGATGGGCCGCAGTGTCCGTAGTCTCCAGCGTAAGCTCGTTAGTCTCCGCCCTACCCCTGCCTCCACTGCTATTCCCGCTGATCCATCCGTCATTCTCACCTGGGAACAGGCGTCCCGCCTGACACCGGAAGAGCGTCGGGGCCGCAGATGGCAGGTCCGAAGCTCACCCTCCGGGTTGGTCATCGGCTTCAGCCGGAACGCCTGCACCACACGCTGGTCCGTAGAAATGCAGCACGAGCTCGCCATGCGACATTTTGCACACCAGTCCCCTGATGCCGTGGCAGAGGACTTCCTCCTGACGGATCGCACTATCGTCAGTCAGTCCGGCTGGCTGCACCTGCCTCGCCGTTCCAAGAAAGACATGCGCAAGGCGTTCGAACCGGCCCTGTATGAAGTCTATCTGAACAAGATGGATTACGTGCGCCGCGAATGCCTCGGTAAGGCCGGGTTCTATTTCTGGACCACCCGCCGTAACGGCCGCCGTATCAGCCGCTTGCACCAGCAGACCGCCGTCATGCGCTCGGGCGATTAATCCGCAAATTTCTCCATTTTTTCAGCTTCAGTCGCAGATCAACGGGTCACGGTGACGATGACACAGTCATCATGAGGTTTGAAATGCCATCCGCAGCCCCGCTGTCGTTCCACGGAGACATCGCGCCATGAGCCGCTCCTCGGGATCCCTGAGCCGACGCCTGACCGATCCTGATTTTCAGGGAAAGATCGTTGAGCGTTCCTTGCAGACGTCCATCGCCCTCGCGGCTGTCGTGGTCGTTCTGGCCGTTCTTCTGGCCCGCGCCTGGTCGTATCATCCACTCCCGAAGTATTTCTTCGTGGATGGGATCAACGCCCCTCGCCCGGCTATCGCACTAAACAGCCCAATCCTCAGTCAGGAAGATTTCCTGTCGTGGGTCATCAAGTGGTCGCTCAAGCCCTACAACATCAATTACCGGGATTATCCGTCGCAGCTTAACGCAGCCGGATCGCATTTCACCATCAATGGCTGGAATACGTTCGCGCAGTCCTTCGTCCAGGACGGCAATCTGGCGAAAATGAAAGAGGCCAAGCTGCTCTGCTACGCGCAGCCGACGCGTGCCGCCACCATTCGCCAGCAAAACATGGTCAACGGTCATCACCATTACGTCGTGCAGTTCCCGTTCGTTCAGACCTGCGAGAACGTCAATGTGGAAAGCTCCCAGACCCTGATTGCAACCGTGCATGTCGAGCGTGTCGATGACGCTGATCACCCCGACGGCATTGCCATCACCCAGCTCGTGGCCAGCCCGCAGTAAGGATCCGTGCCATGAAAACCCGTTCCTTTTCGTTAGCCCTTCTTGGCCTCATGGGCTTCATGCCCTTCACCGCGCTGGCACAGTCGGCCGCCCCTGGTCCGGAGACCCCACCAGCGTCTCCCCCTCTCTCTGCCGAGCAACAGGATCAGCAGGCCGCCGAAGATGAGGCCATACCCCTGACGCCGGAGATGATCCGTCGCCTCGGCAACCGTCTCAAGGAGAACCAGAAAGCGCGTGAGGATGTCGCTACGGAAGTCGCGGCTCCGACAAGCCGCCCGGCCATTCGCGTGTCTTTCGCACCCGGCCAGCAGACATCGCTGATTTTCACGACCAAGGGCTATCCCACGGCCGTCTCGTTCGTGGACCGCTCCGGAGCACCCTGGCCGATTGCGTGGAACACGACCAGCACGTCCGCCAATCCGGATGGTCTGAAGAACTGCTCGTCTGACGGGGGCAAAGGGGGTTCCCCTGCCGTGCAGACCACGGGTTTTTACACCTGCGTTCCTTATGCTGGCAGCAACACCATCAACATCGAGCCACTGTCGCTGTCACCGCGTGGCGGCCTGCTCGTCACGTTGAAGGGCGCAATCAAGCCGATCTCTTTCCTGCTTCTGGCAGGGCGCGGCACCTATGATGACAACCTGACGGTCCGCGTGAACGAAGACGGCCCCAATGCAAAGCAGGAAATGGGTCCGGAAGCCGCCCCCGGCACGGCAGAGCCGTTCATGAATGCCATGCTGTCCGGGATCGCTCCGGCCTCCGCCGTTCCCCAGAGCGTCGAGGGTCTTTCTCCTGATGATGTGCGGGCGTGGCGCATGGGCAATGAACTCTACATCCGCACGCGGCTGGCGCTCATGACGCCTGCCTGGGACAGCTCAGAGCGTGGCGAAGACGGCTACACCCTCTATGCCTTCCGCCAGACCCCCTACATTCTCCTGTCGGATTCCGGTCGGACCGTGTCCGCGTCTCTCAAGGACATGACGCCATGATCCCGAAGCTTCCCAAATTCAAATCCGTTCTGTCGAGCGCAACACGCGGAGGAAACCGCCGCTTGATTCTGCTCGGTGCCTCGGCCGTCTCCGTGATCGCTCTGGTGCTTCTCGTCTCACATCATGAGACCAAGCAGATGCCCAAATCCAATCCAGGGCAGATCGTGGAGATGAACGCTCTGCCCGGTGGGACCAATACCAACCCTGAGCAGGATCGCCTGCGCCAGATGCAAAACACTGAGGCCGCACAGCAATCCGAGGGGGACGGGAAATCCTACACCCCGGATCTCGCTCCCGCAGTAACACGCAACACCAAGGGCGAGCGGACGGATGCGGTTCTTCCGCATGAAGCCGAAGCGCCTCACCCCCAGGAAGTCGGATACAGCGCTCCGATACCGTCGCCAGCTCCACCACCGAGGCCTCCACACATCGAAAACGCGCCGGAAGCCCCGCTGGTCCAGACCGATCCCGCCTATTCCGCATCCGGGAATGGTGAGACGTCTCAGGCCGAGCAGCAGGAGCGCGAGAAGCGCCGTGCCCGCTATGTCGCAGAGATCGCGCGCATCGAAAGCGGCCTTCAGACCCGGCCGCCTGTCTCGGATCTTCAGGAAGCCGTCTTCAAGCCAGAGCAGGAGGCGCAGCCCCAGGCCGAGAAAGCCATGGCCTCGCGTGGTGCGGCAGGAGCCTCCGCAGCGGCCACGGCCTCACATGATACAGCCGCCGCGCCAGCGCTCATTCCGGCCGGTCGAGGGATTTATGCCCATACCGTCACAGCGACCGACAGCGACCTGTCAGGGCAGATCGTGCTGGAAGCCGATAGCGGCCCGATTGCGGGCGACCGCATGATTGCAACGGTTGCGCGGGCACCCGGAAACGAGCAGCTCCTGGTCGTGCAGGTCAACAAGATCATTCATCAGGGCCGCACTCTCGCAACCAACGGCGTGGTGATGGCGCCCGACACCATGAAGCAGGGTGTCGCCTCCAGCGTTGATCCCCTGATTTTCCAGCGGTTTGTCATGCCTGCCGCCGCAGCCTTCGTGCAGGGCCTTGGGCAGGCCATCGAAACCACGTCCAATGTCCAAGGCAGCTACAGCGCCCTGGGCGGCATGAACTATATCCAGCGCCTGAACATGGGTCAGCAGCTCGGTGTCGCCGCAGGAAGTGCCGCCTCGGCCGTCAACAGTGCCCTGACACAGGACACGCCAACACGCGCGCGGATCATCCTCGCCGCCAACGTGAACGTAGGTGTGATGTTCATGGATCCTGTTCTCGACAAGCCCTGATTTTTCGCACTCAGTCGCAGATCGTTCCCCGATCCTTCTGGCAGTCTCAGCCAGAAGGATCTTTTTTATGAGTTCCACAGTTCACCACCTGAACACCGAAGTCACGCCACGCCGGATGGATCCCGTCCCGGCAGCGCCCCCACCGCCTCACCAGCACGACACGGTGTCTGACGGTCCGGACGGGGACACCCCCGAAGCCACGGGCCATGATGACAATCACACGACGGCCCCTGCATCGTCCGGCTCTGCTTCTTTTCTCACGCCCATCATCTCGCGCTACGAGGCACTGACACCCCGCCAGAAACTCTACGGCGGTTCGGGCCTCGGGATCTGCGCCGTTTTCCTCGTGGGGATTCTGGCGACAAGTGGGCACCACCATCGCGCTGTCTCCGCGCCTGGCCAGGAAGTCGGCATGGATCAGTCGGCAGCGCCCGTGGCCCAGGCCCCCGAACCGGCTCCGGTAGCGGCCCCTCCTGCAACCGCCGATCTTGCAGAAATGCAGACCCTCGGCCATCCGAAAGCTGCTGCGAGCCCGCCCGACACTGCGACGTCCCCGAAAGCGCCGCCTGCGGCCGGCGTTGCAACGCCGTCAGCCGCATCGCAGTCTGCGTCAGCCCAGCCTGACGCCCCCCGAACTGAGGCTCCGGCCGTTGTGCCGCCCGCACCGCCTGCCGATCCGGTCAAGACAGCCCAGACCCTTCAGGCCGCGTCCATGGCGACGCAGCAGCAGATCGACGTGCTTCAGCTCGTCACGGCTGAGGCCCGCGTGATTGAACGCGAGCGCGGCGAAGTCGAAGAGCTGCGCCAGTCCCTTGCCGGACAGCGCAAGGCCGAAGAAGACCGGCTGAACGATCTGACGCGGCGCGTCTCTCTGGTCGAAGCCAACCATGCCGTGACAGGCGCTGAAAACCCCGGTGCGGATGAAGCAGCCCAGGCCCATGCCGCCGCCGAAAAGGCGCGTGCGGCCCTGAGCGCCGCCATGAACAAGCCTGCGACAGTGGCCGCAACATCTTCAGCCGCCCCACCCGCTCCGGCCGCCGTGGCGGGGCCGGCTCCAAAGCCTGCGTGGGTCCATCACTACCGGATCGTCGCGGCCTCGCCGCAACTCGCCATGATTGAGGACAGTGCGGCCCCAAGCGGGCAGGCCCGCCAGTTCGAGGTGGGTGTTGGCACGGTCATCCCGGGCTACGGCGCGGTCCTGACCATTAGCCAGCAGGGCGCCACCTGGGTTCTGCACACGGCTCATGGCGACCTGAACTGAGGAGGCCACCATGGAAGGCCTTGTCAATCTCGTCCACGAAATCGCCGTTGGCATGGGCTGGCTCCTGCCCACGGCCTGCTATGCGGCGGCCGTGTCCTGCCTGATCTTCAGCCTGATCGGGATCTACCAGTATTACCACCCGACCATTCAGGCCCTGCAGGACAAGCCCTGGCTGCCCTATCTGTCCCTCGTCCTGTGCGGTGTCTTCGCCTCGTTCAATGTCATCCTCACCAAGAGCACCGCCTCGGCCGGAACGGACGTGCAGGTCACTCTGGGCGACGCGGCGACCAGTTACAGCACGGCGGACAGCCTGATCACCGGCACCGGCCCCAAAGACGCGATCATGGCGATTGTCAAAGACTTTGCCCTGTTCTTTCAGATGTTCGGGGCCTGGACGTGCTTTTTCGCCGTCCTGACCTGGTTTGCCATCCAGAGGGGCCGCTCGAACCGCGAGCGCCTTGGCTGCGGCATTCAGTACGTCTTTGGCGTCATGCTCCTCAATCCGGTCAAGGACGCGACCTGGATCCTCTCTTTCTGGCCCTGAAACGGGCTGACGAAAAAAAATACCCCTCTCCCGCCTCAGTCGCAGATCACGCGGTCAGAGTCGTCGGCAGAGGGGATTGTCCCTCACAACGGAGAAACAACTCATGACATCCCAGACAGCCCCGTCTTCTTCCCGCGCCCTCACCAAGATCGGCGCAACCGTTGCAACAGCAACCATGCTGCCGATGGTGATGGCTGGCACAGCCCTTGCTGCCGCAGGGGGCACAGCCTCCAGCAACGGTCTTGGCCATCAGATCCAGAACATGGCGCAGGAAGGCACGGACACCATCGGTGTCGGGTCTGCCGCAACCCTTTACGCTCTGGCCATTGTCGCCCTCGTGACGGGTATCGTGCTGTTCTACAAGTCCCAGAAGGAAGAGACGAAGCGCCCTGGCATGGCAATCGCCGGCGTCGTCTGCTTCGTTCTGGCCGGTGTGGCGGCAACGGGTCCGAAGTGGATCAACAACTCTGCAAACACGGCCTCCAACGGGAATGCTGAAATCAGCAATACCGCCAAGAGCTACCAGTTCCAGTAAGCCGACATGACCTCCGATCCGTTCTTCCTCCAGCCTGGTCTCGACCAGGAGATCCGGCCCGGGAAAGACGGGTCGGATGGCGCGTTTACCTGCGCGTGCTGCGGCCTGCCGTCGCCCGGTGCAGGTCTCCCATGGACCGGTCCCTCCTCAGGGGTCGGTCTCAGGGTCTGCCAGGTGTGCAATCTTCTTCAGGACACATCGCGTGCAGCCATCGACGCCGAAGCCATGCTCGTCTGGTGGCCCGAGATGTCTCAGTCGCGCCTGATGTTTCTCGCCCGGACCGCCCATCAGACGCTCCGCCTGATGGCCCGCCAGCAGGGTCAGTCTGACCGCCAGTTCTGGGAAACCATCCTCAAGGCTATCCCGGACCCGTTGCTCGGCACGCAGTTTTCCCCCTCTTTCCGCACGCCCATGACGCTCTTGCGTCTGCTCGAAAGTCGGCGCGCGGAAGCCGAGCACCGGCTGCAATCGGGCTCCATCCGTCAGGTCACAACGGCCATGCGCCTGTGTGGCAGCGCCGATGAAGCCGTCCGACGCAATCTCGATCTGCTCCGCGCAGGCCTTCGTATTCTGCCGACCGGCAGACTGCTCGACGCTGGCGCTGACGTTTATCCGGCCTTCCTCGACAAGGCCCTTGCTCTTACCCCATCCTGACGCGGAGTTTCCAATGTCTGGCTTTTTGACCGAGTTGCTTGCCAGCGCGAGCCTCTTTCTTCGTCAGCCCCTCGAATCCTTTTGTGATGTCGAGACCAATCACACGGATGCCGTTCATCAGGACCGGCTCGTAACGCTGCGGGGCGAGTACGTCTCTGTTCTGCGCGTGAACGGTCTGCGCACCATGTGCTCGCGTGCAGACGTTGAGGCCATCGCCGAGCAACAGCGCATCGAGCTGCAAGGCCTTCTCGAAGGCACCGGCCATGCGATCGAAGGCTGGTACATCTCCGACCCCGATCAGGCCCGTGTGGCCGTCGATCTGCTGGCGCTCAACGGGTGCGAGCAGATTTCACGCATGATGAACGCCGACTTCCACGACATCATCAATGAGCGCCGCCTGCGGTGGCCTCAGGTGATGCGGTGGGAAGATGCCTGCTACATCCTGTGGACCCGACCCGCCGTGCTGACCCGCGAAGAAAAGAAACAGGTGGCGGCGGAGCGGAAAGATCAGGTCAAGGCCTGGCCAAAAGCGGGGAGCGGTCAGCGCTTCACCCTACGCTCTGAACTGATGGCCGGTCGTCACGACGCCTTTGTCGCGCGCGTGCAGGACAGCATGTCCAATCTCGGCATTTCCACGACGCTGCTGCGCGCCGATGAATCCATCACGCTGGCGCGTGAGACGCTCTACCGCGAGACGGCCGGAAGCGGCTGGAAGCCGACGCTGGTAGGCGACCCTGTCATGCCCCGTCTCCCGGATGACGAAAAACAGAGCAAAAAGACCGAAAATCTGCTTTGGCCGTCCCTGCGCGACCAGATCTTTAACGCAGACGCCGAAAATCAGGGTGGTCAGCTCGTGACGGTCGGCGATTATACCTATGCGCCCGTGGACATGCTTCTCGGCCCCGAGGATCCGCGCCCGTTCTCCGAACTGCTCAACACTCTGGGCCGCAAGCGTCTGCCCTGGCGGAGTTCCATGATCCTCGAAGGCGGCGGCAAGGCTGCGTTCGCGATCAAGGAAACGGGGGCCACCATGCTCGGCATGTTTCCGGGCAACAAGGACATCACGCGCGCCTTTCAGGCCATCAAACGTATGCGCGAGACGGAAAACCATAATTCCGTCCGGATGCGGATGACCGCCAGCACCTGGGCACCAGTCGGCGAAGACAAGCTGCTGCGTCGCCGTGCGGCCGATCTGTCTCAGGGCATTGAAAGCTGGGGCGGCTGCAAAACGACCCGGGTACCGGGTGATCCGCTTGAGGCCGCCATGGGATCGGTTCCCGTGCTCTCTCTGGGCTCTACGGCCACCCCGTCTCTTGCGCCTCTCGGCGATGCCATGAGCATGATGCCGTGGATGCGAAGCGCCTCACCCTTCCCGCAAGGCTCCATCCTCTTTCGCAAGCCCGATGGCGGGATCTGGCCGTTCGATCCGACTGGCGGCGGTGTCCGTGAGCATATCGCGGATATTATCGTCGCCCCTCCAGGCAGCGGTAAGACCGTGCTCGGAAACACCATTCTTCTCGGCCTGCTCCTGAGTTCTGCGGCCATGGGCAATAATGGCGTCAAGCTGCCGCTGCTGGCGAAGCTGGACATCGGCCATGCGTCTCTCGGCTTTATCGAAATGGTCCGCAACGCGCTCGGGCCGGATCGTGCCCATGAGGCCATCTTCGTGGAAATGCAGATGGCTCCTGGGTTTGAGGTCAATATCTTCGACCTTCAGGTCGGCCTTGAATATCCGCTGCCGCTCGAAGAGGTCGCGATCGACAATTTCGTGTCGCTGCTGGCCACACCCCTTGATGGTCAGCCTTTCGAAGGGATGGACCAGCTCGTCGGCGACGTGATTGCGGAGGCCTATCGTCAGTGCACGGGTGTTGCAGGCGGCAATCCGAAGCACTACCGCGAGGGCATCGAACCCAGTGTGGATGAGGCTATCCATCGCCTCGGCCTCCAGCTCCCGCACCACGCGGCGGCCGAGGGCGATCTCGACAGCGCGGATCCGACCTGGTGGCGTGACGTGGTAACGGCCCTGATCGCTGCGGGCGAGCATCGTCTGGCGGGGATTGCCCAACGTCATGCCGTTCCGGTTCTTCAGGATCTGATTGCAGCGGCCCGTGCGCCGGAAATCTTCAATCGCTATTCCAAGATCATCCTGCCGACGCAGGAGACGCTGATTGATGCGTTCGAACGCTACATCATGGCGGCGATCAAGAAATATCCGACGCTCTCCGAGCCGACCCAGCTTGATCTCGGTGATGCCCGGATTATCGTATTGGATCTGGCCCGTGTCGCGCCACAGGGATCAGAGAGTGCAAACCGGCAGACGGCCCTGATGTATATGCTCGGCCGTTACCTGATCGGCCGGAACTTCTTCCTGCATCCGGAATATGCGGATCTGCCGGTCATGCCGGAGAATGTGCGGGAGCACCATCGTAGCCGCTTCACCGAGATGAAAGAGACAATCAAGCGCCTCGATTTCGAAGAGTGGCATCGTCCCAAGGAGGCCCCGCAAGTCGATAAGCAGGCGATCCGCGACGTTCGTGAAGGCCGTAAGCACAACGTCCAGCTTTCGTTCATCAGCCAGCGCAGCGGCGACTTCAGCGCCGATCTCGTGGGGCAGTCCACGGCCCGCTGGATCCTGAAATGCGGCGACGAGCGCGAGGCCAACGAGATGATCGAAAACTTCAAGCTCACGCCTGCCAGCGCCTATGTCGTCCGCAATCGCCTGCCCGGTCCAGGCCGCAACGGTGCGCCGTTCTTCGTGGTGATGAACGCGGCCGAAGGCAAATATGAGCAGCTTCTGGTCAACGTGCTCGGCCCCATTGAACTCTGGGCCTTCTCCAGCACGCCAAACGATACTGCTCTGCGCTCGCGTCTCTTTGCCCGGATGCCCTCAAGCCGCGCCTTGCGGTGCCTTGCCATCGTGTTTCCGGGCGGGAGTGCGGAAAAGGAACTGGCACGCCGCAAGGCTCTGGCGATGAAAAGCTCGTTTCTTCAGGACGAACAGGCCCAACAGGGGGTCATGGACGCTTTGGTCGAGGAAATTCTCTCAGGTCAGGGCATTGCAGGCGGCTTGTACGAACGCCTGGAAGCCATGGACGAGCAACAACGGGCGGCGGCCTAGGACACACCACCGACAAAAGAAGGGGGGCAAGAGCCCCCCTGTTTTCACAATCGGATTTTTGCAGTTTCATAAACTGCACTTTTGTCGCGCTTGCCGACAGCGATCAAAAGCACTCTGATCTCCTGATCATGCACCTGATAAACGCCCCGGATGCCATCATCACGCAGTTTGATTTTATAACAGTTCGGCAAACCGCGTAGCTTGTTCTTTGGAACATGGGGGTTGTGCAGGATCTTGCGAAGTTTTTTTAAAAACCGTTCTGCAACGCTATAATCCAGAGCGTACAGTTCATCCCTTACGACTTCCGGGATGTCCAGAGAGTAGATCGTCAAGGCTCACGTTCCTCATAATTTCCCCCGGGTTCTTCAGGCGTTTCTTGACCAGATCAAGAAGAACGGCGTCATCGTCGCTCACGACTTCTTTGCGGATCGGCAGACGGTTGTTTCTGACGACATATTCAAGAACGTCCCGAAACAGGTCAGCAGGCGTCGTTCCGAGTTCCTTGACCTTCCTGAAGGACTCTTCTTTGAAATCGGCTTCGAGCCGCATTCCGAAATGGGCTGTGTTTGCAGTGATCTGGGGCATCGTGTCGGGATCTCTCTTTACTCTGCGGCACTCACTGGCACTCGCGTATCTTCTCTATGGGACCGACTTACTAGAAATATTTGTCAAACATATGTCCAACAAAAGCAACACAAAAAAAACGGGGTAAACAAGACTCATCCCTGAATGGCGATGAACCGCCGTAAAGTTTTTTTCTGAAAGTCGCAGATAGGCTCGCGATGATCCTTCCAACATCTGGAGGGATCCATGCGACACCACTACCTTCTCACACCCGCTCTTCTGCTGGCCCTCTCGGCCTGCGCCACCAAGCCGCCCGAGCCTGTCGCGACAACAGGCATGGCCAATCCCGAGCTTGCGCTGCAACGCGCCATTGCCACGACCGACGCGGATCTGGCCCAGCTCGGCACGTTGCGCCCTACCCCGCCGCCCATGACGCCGGATCCCGGCCTGCCCGCTGACCTCAAGCGTCAGGTCTGGTTTGTCTGGCAAGGGCCGCTTGAGCCTGCCGTGCGCAAACTCGGCAAGGACATCGGCTACAGCGTGACCGCGTTCGGCCCGCATCGAAAGGTCGCTGTCCAGATCAATGCCGTGGCCCCGGTGATTGACCACCTGCGCGCGCTCGGCGAGCAGGCGGGAGATCAGGCCACCGTCTCTGTCGATCCCCTCTCCCACGCAATCTCGGTGACGTACCATGGCTGATCGCGCCCTGCTCTGCGGCCTCGCAACGGCCGCCCTTCTCGCTTTTCCGTCTCTCGCAGGTGCGGCCGACAACGGCACCATCATGCCGTCCACAAGCGCCCTTCCTCCGCCAGCCCGGAGCGTGACGCTCGTGTCCATGCCAAACCCGCCTGAGCCGGGCGCGGATCAGGTCAACGCCAATGATGAGGCCTTGGGCAATCCTGCGAACACCCCGGTCACGGGCGCGCTTCAGCTCGACCGCATCACAGGCGGTGAGGCCCCACCGTCTCTCGAAGCCTTGCAGGACGCTCGACCAAACGATGAAGCCGGCGACGACCTCAAGCCAGGCCGACGCGAGCAGATCCGTCAGGCCGCGCTGACCTACGGCGCACAGGGCGGACAGGCGGCGCGGTCTTTCGCCATCAACGAAATGTTGCGCCACAACGAGCCAATCCTCGACACGACGTTCGATTTCCGCCCCTTCGTCCTGCCGGTCGGTGATGGTCAAACGCTGATGCAGCCCCCGATCGTCAGTCAGGCGCAGATGGCCTTCGCCCTGAACGACACAGGCACCATCGCTCATGAAAGCCGCTGCGTCTTCGAGATTACCCGAGAGGCACAGCTTACGTCCGCCGCCCCGAACTGGCGGACCTATCTCGTCCGCTCCTGGAACAAGCCGCGTCATCCGGCCTCATCCGCTTTGCCTCACACGGACAAGGAAGTGCGGCACTGGAACGACTGGGTGGCCGAAGGCTGGGCATCCGGAGAAAAGGTGGCTGATGAGATCTACCTGTCCGATCTCTCCCGTCTTCAGCGCGACATCACGGGCATGGCCCGCTACCGCGTGCTTCTGCGGGCCGGTCGTGTCGAAGAGCCACGCGTGGTCTTCGAGAACCGTCAGGCCGTGGGCGGCGGCGACAGTCTGCATCTCGGCGACCGCGTCATCCGGATCACCGGACAGCCCGGCCTCCAGGCCCGCACCCGCGTCGCCTATCCGGAGGACTGCCGATGAGCGCCGTCCTCAAACTGCGCGACACCGAAACCTGGGCACACGAACGGGCGAAGCGAGAATACCCCTGGGTTGCTGAAGCCCGGAAACATGCGCCCGGTCTCGATGACTTCCTGAAATGGGCGCATGGCCTCGGCGCGTCGCGGATTGACCTGTTGACCGGTCATCGCGCCGCGCTGACGGTTCATGGCCGCAACCGCTACGCCACCATGGACCCCACGACATCGCTGGATCTCAAGCAGATCGTGGATCACGTCTATGGCGCGGACGGCTCGGCGCGTGTCCTGATCAGCCTTCAGCTCGATACGGCCTATAGCGTCACGCTCAACCGCCGTGAGTCCCTGCGCTTTCGTATCAACATCTTTCCCGTGCAGACCATGCGCGGCCCTGGCATGAATCTGGTCTTCCGGCCTATCCCGACCCTGCCAGCCAGTCTGGATGAGCAGCGGGTCGAGCAGGAGATCCGCGACACCAACCTGCTGAGAAGCGGCATGGTGCTCACGGGAGGATCGACGGGATCGGGCAAGACCACGCTACAGTTCGCGCTGATCCATGAGCGGCTGATGGATCCGACTGTTTCGTGCAACATTTCCACAGGCGAGCAGCCAATCGAGTTCCTCTTCGACAGCCTCAAGCCACCCAACGGCAACCGGATCACCCAAACCGAGATCCGTCCGCCCAATCTGACACCGCCCCTGTTTGTCGAGGGCTCCATGCGCCGTGAAAACTCGGATCTGGTCCTTGGCGAATGTCGAGACGGTCCGACCATGGAAGCGGCCATCAACTGCGCCATTACGGGCGGGAAGCTCTCGACCACCATCCATGCCGATAACGGCCCGCTCATGATCCAGCGTTCCATTGCGCTCTGCCCACGGGCTGAACGCGACAACCTCGTGAGCGCGCTGGCGCAGTCCCTGCGCTTCGTCATCAACCAGCGTCTTCTGGAACGGGTCGGCGGGGGCCGTGTGGCTGTGCGCGAGTTCCTGACCTTTCACCAGGACCTGCGCCGTCAGCTCATGCGAACCGAAAGCGAGCTTTGGCCCGACCTTGTGGCGCAGGCCATCGAGAGCGACGGCCAGAGCTACGCCGTCGCCATCCGCAAAGCCCTGGAAGAGGGGCTGATTACTGAAAAGACCGCCAACGACGCCTGGAGGAGAGACGCCTGATGTGGCGCGCAACCGCACAACCTGTCCGCCTGGCCATCCTTGATGGCCGAGCCTGTCTCCCGCTCCTTGTAACGGTCACGTACTGGAGCTGGACGACATTGTATATCGGCGTTCTGGGCACCGCCCTGTTTGCAACGATCAGCTTCTTTGGTCTGACGCTGCCGGCTGCCCTCAGAACCGTTCGTCGCCTCATCACCGGCCCCGTCCGGTCCGGGCGGCCGACCTGGAAACGGAGGCGCTACGGATGACACCGTCTCCTGCCGTCACGCTCCTGTCAGACGTTCTGGTCCGGGCCATCGACCGCAAGGGCCTCAGCGTCATTCTGAGCGATGCCACCAACTCAACCCCCTGCGCCAGTACGGTCGCGGCGTCCAGCAGCGGCTTCCTGCCAGCCTTCCTGATCACCGCAGAGGCGCTCTGGTTTGAAATGACCCGGCACGGCTTTGGCCTGACGCTGGTCGATGATCCAGAGGCCGCTCTTGGCGTGACCGTTATCGACCATGATGCGCAGTCTGCCGTCACGGTCCTGCTCTGCCTGCTCGATGTGCTGGATGCGCTTCCGGTTCAGAACGGCCAGATCAATCTGTGTGATCTGACCGGCCTCTGGCAGGCGAGTATGGCGCGTCTTCAGCCTGTCTCCGTCCAGAAGGAGCAGGCCGCATGAAAACCCGCCTTTTCTTTCCGTTGGCCCTCGCGGCCCTCATGGCGGCCCCGGCTGCCTCGGCCGACGATGGCGGACGCCAGATTGCGGCCTGCCTGAAGGAGTCCGCTCATAACGCGCATGTGCCAGCGGGCGTCATGCTGGTCCTGCTCTACGTCGAAGGAGGCCATCCCGGTCAGGCCGTGCAGAATACCAACGGGACGTCCGACCTTGGCCCCATGCAGGTCAATACGATCCATGTTCCCGAGATTTCGCGCCACTGGCACACCACCCCGTCCCGCGCCTATGCGGCGTTGCGGAACAATTCCTGCGCCAATCTTGAAGCGGGCGGCTGGATCCTCGGTCAGGAAATGACCAAGGCCCGGGGCGATCTCTGGCAGGCCGTCGCAGGCTATCACTCCCATACGCCTCGTTTTGGCACGGCCTACCTGAAGCGCTTCTACGAGATTTCCCAGACCCTGATCCGCACCAGCCATCAAGGAGACCCGGCATGAGTGGCACAGCTTCGCGGTCCTCAGGCTCGCGCTCGTCAGGGGAAATCACCCTGATGCTGGCCGGTGTTGCACTGTTGGGCATGGTTGTCCTGGCCTATATGGTCTGGTCAACCTTCCACACCGAGATCAGCCGCTTCTACTGCGAGGCCCTGATCTGGCAGCTCGGCATCCTCTCGCCGACCCCGGAGCTGGCGCATCTGAATGTCCAGCTTCATCAGGCCCTGCACCATCCGGCGTCCATTCGCCTGATCCAGCTCTATTACGGCCTGTCCATCGTCGGGATGCAACTTCGGTGGGTTGCGGTCCTGGTCGGTGGAATCTGCGCGGGCCTGTGCCTCTTCTTCGGGGAGAACAAGGCGCTGCGGGCCGTCCTCGATCTCGAAGGCCTGATTGCCGTGCAGGCAAAAATGTTTCCGACCCTGCGCGGGTTTGCAAAGCGCCGCATCACCCGACTGGTTGCGCCGTCCACCGGAGCCCCCCTTCCGGCCGATCCGGCCCTGACGGCCGACGAATGGCGCAGCCGCTTTGCCACGGCCGCTGATGGCAGTTTCAGTGAGGTTTGCGCGCAGGAAGCTTTCGAGCGTCAGCTCGGCCCGCACTACACAACGGCCGGTCCACGCGCGACCCCGCCAGCGGCCCAGGTGCTCTTTGCGGCCTTTGCGCTGCACAAACTCAAGCGTCGCGATGAGGCCATGATCCTGCTCGGACAACTGTCTGAGGGTCTGGCAGACGCAGGCCTTGATGGGGATACCGGCCCGAAGGTCAGCCTGAAGGTGCCCGCAGAGGTCCTGAAGAACGCGCAGGACTTCCTTGCAGATCCCGATGTGCAGGCCACGATCGCGCAGAGCTGTGACCGTCACGGCTGGACCACGACCGCCCTCATGACGCTTCTGTGCGATGCCCGCTTCGAGGCTGGTGTGCTGGCGCCGCCCGCCTTCGCCATCGTCAAGCTGATCGACCGGCCGCTTTGGTATGCCCTGCACTCTCTGGGCTACCCCAGTGAAAACCCCAATGAAGACGTGCATCCCAATCCCCGGATCGAAGCCGCTGGCGCCCGTGCCCACTGGTCCGAGGAACAGCGTCTGCGTCGCCCCCTCTACATCCCGGTGCTTGATCGCGCCCTCTCCACGCTCCGCTCCGCCTGAAGGACAGTTTCATGACCCGCATCATTCTCCAGCACGGCCAGAACGCTCCCGTCACGCTCGACATCAAGGAGGGAAACACGGCCCCGATCCATCTCCATTTTCCGCAAGCCCTGCCGCTCGCGGCCGCTCAGGCCGAGATCGCCCCGGCTGGAGCGCAGACCGCCGCGCCTGGCCGGATCCGCCGCTTCCTGCCGGTTGCCGCAACAGCCGTCGTCTGTGCAGGTCTGTTATATACTTTTGGCGGCCTGCACGCGTCGGCTCCCACCATGCCGGAATCCGCGCCTCTTCCGCCGTTGCCCTCCAGCGGCCCGCTGGAGACTCAGCCGCAAGCTGCGGCAGCCACGACACCACAGCAGATCCTCAAGGCGCTGCATCAGCCCGCCCATCTGGAAATGCCGTCGCCAGCACCCGCGCCCGCACAGGCCGGTTCGCCATTTGGGCTGGAGAACTGAGACCATGACGGCCCGAAAGATTGGTGCCCCGCTTGGCCATCAGCAGGTCGAGCGGGGAAAGACATACCGCGATACCCGCCCGTTCTGGACGAAAACGAAGGAAGAGCTGCGTTCCCCTCTGGCCGGATGGCTTGGCTTCGTCGGGGTCGGCCTGGGCTGGTTCGTGCCCGCTATAGATGGCGCGCTGATCCTCGCGGCCCCGGCCGTCGCGGCCTGGGTGGTCCTCCGTCCTGAGCGTCTTCCGCTTCACATGCCACGCTATAGCGGGCTGAAGGATGCGAACGATCTGAACCCCAAGGATCGCAAGGCCCGTCAGGCCAACGGCATTCTCTATCTCGGCACGGAAGCCCGGACCCGCCGCCAGCTCTGGATGTCCTCGGACGCGGCCCGTCAGCACGCAGCCATTCCGGGCACCACCGGATCCGGCAAGACCACGGCCATTGTCTCCCTGATGACGAACGCCCTGGCCCATGGCTCCGGCTGCATCCTCGTGGACGCCAAAGGCGACAACACGGTTTACGGCGATGTGCTGGCCCTCGCACGGCGGTTCGGGCTCGATGACCAGGTGCTGGCGCTGAACTTCCTCGCCGCCTCCGGCACACGGGATTCCAACACCTTCAATCCGTTTGCCACCGGAAATGCGGACGCCATCCGCGAAATGCTGGTCAGCCAGCTCGGCGAACAGTCGGCCAATGATTCCAATGGCGTCTTCCGCGACCGCGCTGTCGGCCTCATCGGCACAGTGGTTCCGGCCCTCGTCTGGATGCGCGACACGCACGGCATCCCCATCAATATCGACGCCATCCGCTATGCGACCGACCTGCGCTGGATCGGGACGCTCGCCCGGCACAAGGTCTTTCTCATTCGCAATCCCGGCTCCAATCAGGCCATCGAGCGCAGGGTCGAGGATATTCCGGACGATGTGCTGTGGCCGCTTCAGGCGTATCTCGGCGAACTGCCCGGTTATGATTCCTCTCTGGAGTGGAACGCGCAGAAGGAAAACAAGCCGTCCGAGCAGCACGGCTATGCCAAGATGTATTTCTCGCGCGTCTTCACCCAGCTTGGCGTCAGCCTTGGGCATATCTTCAGTGCCGAGACGGCCGACATCATCATGCGCGATGTGGTCCTGAACCGCCGCATCCTGATCGTCATCCTGCCCTCGCTGGAAAACTCGTCAGACAGTCTCGCGGGCCTGGGCAAGATCGTCGTGGCCTCACTGCGCGGTGTCATGGCCCAGCTCCTCGGGGCAAAGCTGCATGGCTCTGCCAGCGAAGTGTTCAAGCTGAAGGCCGGAGCTGGTGATGCGCCATTCCAGATCTTCTTTGACGAGCTGGCCGCCTATGTCACGGACGGCATGGACCGGATGCTCGCCATGGGCCGTGGCCTGAACTGCATGTTCTGGATCTCGTTTCAGGATCTGCCCGGCCTGACGGCCCGGATTGGCGAAAAGGCCTTCTCGCTTCTTGGCAATGCCAACCTTACCCATGCGCTGCGGCTTCAGGATGCCATGAAGACCCGTGAATGGCTGGAACAGCAGGCCGACAAGGTCGAGGTGACACAGGCAACCCGCGTGGAGAATGATGGCTATGGCTATTACAACGGCTCAGGGGCTGAGGTCCGCGAAGTTTCCCGTCTGCCCTGGAACGATCTGCAAAGCCTGATCGAAGGTGAGGCCGTGACAATGTTTGGCGGCCGCGTCATTCACTCCAAGACCTTCTTTGCCGACATCAATGGACGCTCCGGCGAAGTGCGCCGCGCCCGTCCGGTCATGCTCCCCTCGCCCAAGTCCGGACACGGTGTGGATCCGGACGCCGAGACCTGGGGCATTGTCGAAACGCTGGAAAACGGCGACTTCCAGATCGAGACCGCCAGCTCGGCCCTCCCACCAGCGGTCGAAGCCCTGATCGGCAAGATCGCGAATGAGAACCACCGGGACAGCAAAGCCCTCATGGGCGATGTCAGCACAAACCTGACGGAAATCGCGTCTTACCTGCGGACTGCGACCACACAGGGACAGGCGGACGGAAGCACGCCGTTTGCCGGGATGCTGGCCTGGGGCCGCTTCAATCGCGACGACAACAAGGATGAAAGCCTTGTGCCGTCCCAACCCATGGATGGGGCCTTTCTGGGGCGGGTCGAGCAACTGGAGCGCCTTGTGGGAAGTCGGACAGGCCGGACGCCTCGTCGTCGTGCTGTGCTGGTTCTGGCGACGCGCGATCAGCTTAGGGCTCTTCCGGCCAACACGGCTGGCGCCAAAGGGGCGAGCGAAAGAGAAATCTTGGCTGCATCCAAGACGCTTGGTGACAGACTTAAGGCGTGACTTATAGTGTCTATCAGGCATAGGCATGGAGCCAAAAACGCGTTCTACACTATGTCCACCGTCACCCGCTTATGCATGGCACGACGTAACGTGCATCCTACGTAACGCTAAAGCGCGGCGGTGGGTATACCAGAACCAGTGATTACAGTCTGATTCCACCTAGGCTTCGCTGGTATCGGGAATAATCTTAACTTTGGAACAGAGCGTCCATGTTGATGATCTTTGATAAATTTGTAATAAGATAGTCGATCTTCGTAGACTGAGTGATGCCATCTCGAAAACATAGCAATATTTTTGCTAAGCAAGAACAATAAATATATCATCCTATATCATCAAATCGAGGATAATAATGGATTTTTACGAACAGTATAAGCCATTCAGGAACTATATCCGTAACTTCGAGATCGTCGACAGCCTAAATGCTCTGAAGCACATATTGCTTTTCTTACAAGAAGACACCCCTCTTCCGTCATATTTTTGCTCGTGGCATAGAAGTAATATTTCCCTAATGAAAAAGCATATCCATTCATGGGAAATAGAAATTTTAATTCGCGAGGTGATATTAAACGGCAACACCTATGGCACTAAGACTCTCAGTGTTTGGAATCATTTCTATAAAGCGATAGAAATGCTGCGAGAAATAGAAGATTTAGCGGCGACCGTTGGATCAATAAATAATAAGTTTGATAATTTAGAACTTGACCGTATTATTCACAGGCAAATTATATGGCAAAACGACCCTGAAGGACTATCAATTACGAAAGCCAGCATGGTTTTTGGAGACGAAAATTTAAGAGAATTGATTGAAGAAGAATACGGCCTAGGAATTGAAAAAATATTGCTCCTAATGATAATTTCAAAGTCTATGATATCTAGAAACATTTACTTTGACACATCAACCAACTTTGATTGTTTTTCAATAAATCAACAACAATCTTGTCGGGTATTCGAAAAAATAATAATCTCACTAAAAGACCTAAAAGAAAATCTGCGTTTAACTCAACAATACAATGAGAACTGGGCATATACGTGGAATCCTCTAATCTCAAATCCTTTAATTATTTTAGATTCACAAAAACGGAACCACGTAATTTGTCCGATACCTATGTATTTACTAAGAAGATCAACGTCCGGTATTTTTTATGATCTCGTTCACAATGAACGCTTTACCAATCCTTTTGGAGCCTCTTTTGAAAATTTCGTTGGGGAAATTATAAATACATCTTGTGATAAAGATCGGTTTTCTGTTACAAAAATAAAGCCATATACAGTAAAAAAGAACCCCAGACATGGGGTAGACTGGGTTTTGTCCGATATATCAGCAAACTTATTTATCGAAACGAAGACCAAAAGATTAACTTTACGATCAAAAACAACTATAGACCCTCAACACATGGACAAGGATATAAAAATACTAGCTGAAGCCATCGTTCAAAATTACAAAAATATAAAAGATATATATAAAGGCCTCACAAACTTCAATGTCAATGATCTCCCTTCTTATTCAATGATAATAACCATGGAAGATTGGTATTTCGTTAATCCGTATCTATCTCAAAGGCTCTTTCTTGCAGTTACTGAAAAGATGAAAGTTGAACATATTAATATTGAATATTTATATAAATACCCGTTCTCTGTTCTGTCTTCCAACGAATTCGAATATGCTTGTCAGGCAATTGGAATAATTGGAATAAAAAACTGTATGGATAGAATTATTTATAAAGGGAAGTTTGAACATTCCATAATACCGCGAGCATCTCGTATTTTCTCCGATTTAAATGTAAAAAGCTTTCTATTTTCTGAACATTACGATTCAATATGGAAAGACGAAATAATAATGGCAAAGAAGAAGATACGAGACCGAAGATAGAAAAATCCGTATAAAAATATCGGAATTTATATAATTTTCATGTTAATATTATAAAATGTCTGGGAACATCGCATTTACAATTTTTGCTCTTCTCGTGCGCAGTTCTTGTTCGATATTTGGTACTGAGGAACCGGCTTGACTTAAAAGTTGCTTAATCTGCTTGTCCAATTCCTTCAATTTAGGCGCAGCGGTCTTCTCAAATGTAATCGCCTGCACACGGTTGGCCACCTCGCGCCCATAGTCCCGACCGTCCTGCGCCATCTCCTCCTGCATCTTCCCGAGGCGGATCAGTTCCTGAACGTGCTTCTCCCGTTCGGCCTGGGACGTAAAAGGCAGATCCATGCCAAGCGCCTTATAAGGCTTGTTAGACATGCCCTTGGCCACATGGTTCCACAGATCGTCACTGGTGATCTCGGTCGTGTCGCCAAGCGCCCGGCCATTGCGCACGGCCTCGAACGTGGCGCCGTCCGAGATCATGGTCCAGGTCGTGCCCTTGGCCCGGCTCTCCGCCACGTAGGACGTGAACCCGGTTGCCGTCGCGACACCTCGCGGAAGCGCGTTGATATGCTCGTCTGAGGTGAGGCCCTGGGCGGCATCAATGGTCATGGCATGACCGAAACCAAGCAGGATCCGGCCGGTCTTATGGTCCTTCAGCCGACGCCACTCAACATCTGCCTCCCGACCATCCTTCATCCGGACGCGCAGACCGTCCTTGCCGTGAGAGACAACCTCCACGACATCGCCGTTGTTGCCAACGGTAGTCCCTTTCCCTTCGACCGTCCCCCAGGTGCGCCGGAACAGGCGCAACCTGTCTCCGGCCGCAACCTGAAGCTCATAGGCCTCGCCGCGCTGATCGACCGCATCGAGTTTGACCTCATCGCGGGAGATCTCACCACGCTCTTGCAGGATCCTGCGGACGGCGCGGCTGAGATCGGCCGCGTCCTGATTGGTCAGGGCCGACATGCTGATGCCACGCGTTGAACCGGACGCGGCCAGAGCGTCGCGGCGTGTGACATACAGCTCGGCAATCTGTTGCAGCACTTCGTCCTGATCGCCGCCGACCAATCGGATCGTGCCATCCTCACGCTTCATGTCGATCGCACGGCGCACCTCTTCGAGGTGAAAGGCGTTGCGGGGATCGTCCGAGTTTTCCTCGTCCCGGTTGGCATAAGCTGCCTTCCCTTTGGGTCGAAGCGCTTCCAGCGCATCGGCATCGGGTTTCTCGCCACGGAACAGTCCGGCAATCTCACGATTGCGGGCGGTCGTCTGGCGGACCGTGGACAGCAATTCCGGCATGTCTTCCTTGGCCAGAACCCTGCGCAGGATCTCGACGGTATCACCGGCCTCAATGGACTGTGCCTGCTCCCGATCCCCCAGGGCCTTGATGGTACAGCCGCTCGCGCGCTGAAGTTCCAGAAGCTGAAGCATCTGGCGCGGTGCGATCTGCCCGACCTCGTCAATGACCAGAACCGTGTTCTCATCCACGGTCTGCTCGCCTTTCTCCAGACGGCTCAGGAAGGGCATCATGGCGTAGCGCTGATGGATGCCGGCATCGCCAAGCGCATCCGCCTGACGCCAGGCCGTCGCAAGGCCGATCATCTCACGGCCCTTCTCCGAAAACCGGGTGTCGCGCTTCCAGGCATCCACGAGCGGCTGAAGCAGCGTTGTCTTGCCGGAGCCCGCAACGCCCGTAAGCATCGAGATCTTTCCGGCCTTCCCCAGAGCGTAAATCGCTGCCTTCTGGGACTGGCCATGCTCGTTGTCAAAATCGAGGTCGCAGCGCTCGATGGCCTCTGTGAGTTGGGCATCCGAAAGGGAAGCGCTGCGATCCGCCGAGGCCCGCACGGCTTCTTTGGCGAGCGTCTCCTCGACCCGGATCTGGGCCGTATTGGTCACGCGGACCCGATCGTTCTTCACACAGGACACGAGGCTGACCTGCTCGCCCCGGACCTCAAGGCCCTTGTCCTCGATCAGTTTGACGACCTGGTCAATGTCCTCAATGCCACCTGAGATCCCCGCACCGATGAGGCCGCGTGCCGCGTACATCCGGAGTTTGTCGTGATCGAGCACGGCAGCCGTCTCGAACTCCTTGCCGAGATGCTTGGCCGCGAACGCATAGGCCTGCTCGTGCCGCTCGGCGCCCGTGAGCGCAGGAGCCTCGGCTGTATCGAGAACGCTGTGATGCTCCCACCCGATCTCGGCGGCGCGCTCGCGCCAGGCCTGTACGTCGTCGGCGGACTCATTCTTCTTCTGCCGGTGCGCCAGACTGGCGGCTTTGAGCATCTTGTTCTTCAGCTCGGCCGTCATGGCGTTCCAGTCATGACCTTCTTTCTCGGCATAAGCTCGCGCAGCCCGTGTCACCTCGGCCGTGCGGCTGGAGAACGCGTCACAGGCCTCTTGCGGGACGGCGGAAATGACGGTCGCCTGCTCTTTGGCGTCGTAGGACTGCGCGATCCCGAGTTTGCGAAGCTCATCCGCCAGCTCCGCCTGAAAGAAGGCTCCGAACTCATGGACGCGGGATCGCAGGCGCTTCGTGTCCAGCGACCCCACATGGCCGCTGTCGGTGACAACGACATTGTAGAGCGAATTATGGATGTGCATCTGCGGATCGCCCCCGGTCGGAGCCTCGCGCAGATAGGTCGTGTCGGTCTCGGCATCATGCAGGGTCAGGGTCGGGCGAGACGTACGGTGCCGATAGGACGTCCAGGCGACCTCCCCGGCCTCTTCTCCGTCTTCCCCACCATGGCCGCGTCGGGCAAAGCCCAGCTCACGGGCCACATACTGCATGGTCGCGTCATTAGCCCGCTGCACTGCGTTCCAGATCGCGGCTCCTTCGGCCTGTGTTGGCGCAAACTCGGCAGCCAGCGTGACCGATTTGTGCGGGGCCATGGTGAGGTCGTAGGCGCTGATCTTCCGCTTGGCCTGAGACCATTGCTCGCCATTGTCGGCGCGCTTGCCTTCGAACAGGGCCGCAAGTGTTTCGGTCGTGGGCATGGCACGCCGATCTACGCCGAGCACGTCCGCCATCTTCTGACTCATGCCCGGATTAAAAGAGGCCCGACCATCGCGGCCGAGGTAGTAGTTCGTGAGGCGCTGACCGTCGCCGTCAGGCACCTTGCCGGTGTCCGTGCGAAAATCGTGCTCTGGATCCGGCGCGCCCTCGGTAAAATAGGCGGCCACGAACCGGCCGTTGCACTCCGCCGAGATCTTGCGGAAGGTCATCATGACGGGCGGCCGTCCTCTGCTTTCGTGCGAACCTTGCGGCCTTCAAGCAGGTCATTGTTGCGGGCCGTCGTATGGTCGATGCGCCTGATGACCGGCTCCTGATCCTTCATCAGCTCGACCAGGCGCGCGAGAATATCATCCAGTGTCGGGCTGTCCCCTTTCTCCGAGGGGGTCAGAAGCTCAATCAGGATACTCAGCTTTTCGCTGATGAACCGGATCTCTTCTCCCTGCTCGTCAGAGCGGGTGAGGAGATGCTGAAGAAGCTCTCGATCCGAAACATCGGTCTCGGGAGCGCGGTTGGGGGTCTGGGTCTGATCTGTCATGAGGGCAGGATAGAAAGCCCTCATGCGACTGAGATTATTTCGTCAAAGCGTCAGGCCGTTCCCTCTCCTTCTGTGCGGTGGTTGCCGCTTGCATGACCCATTGCGCCAGTCGAGTGCTCAGCGAGATGGCCTGATCAAGCTGTTGGCCGCAGGAATTTTCGGTCACGGCCTTGTTCATGATGACGTCCTCGGTTCGGAAGTTCCGCCACAGGGATCCGACCAGTTGGGCAGAACTCACCAACGCCTGCACATCGGCCTGATCAACCTCAACAAGGATCTCGTCCAGATCACGGGCTTCAACATGCAAAGGGCGATCCGGCAGACTCAGAACCATATACCGGCCCGGTAGGCGACGCATTTCCTGAAGGCGCGTAAGGTCAGCCGGGTCCACTGATTGAACTCCCGCGATCGCCAGTTCCACTCCCGGGCGTGAATAGAATCCATTCCGCCTGATGCTCGGGAGAACTTCTTTGGTAATCCAGCGACGAAAGGCAACCGCAAGCGGAAGCTGTGACTTGATCAGGAAGTGATAGAGACCGCTCTCGCTAACAACGATCTGATTTTGAATCCTACCTGAGGATGGTAGCGCGATCGTCCGCTTTTCGTCGTCATCAAGCCCACGAGCTGCCACGGCAGGCGAGCTGTGTGCGATAGCTTCACACACCTCCATCATCCGAAACCAGACTTCGCCATCTTTTACGAAAGTCTGAAGAGTTGTGTCGTTGAAACGGAACTGCGCGGCTTCGACGTAGTCCACATCAGCGACGAGGGGGGGCGATATAGCTTTCTGCTTTCTTGGCACGTCAGGCTCCTGCTGAGGGGTTCTGCCTCCCGATGAGACGGACTGGTGTTCCCCTTTCGAAAGCCATGATGACCGCTTGATCTGCGACTGCACCGAGAGACCGAAGCGCCGCTTTCAAACGAGGGTAGGTCTATCAGATTGATACACCTACCCCTCTTCTTTTTCCCTGCGCGGCGAAGCCGTCCGCACCAACGGTGCAATGGTCTATGAAGAAGCTCTTTTCTTTGCCTCATCGTTGCCTCGTCAATTCTCAATCCCGCCTCGCAGTCGCCTCGTACTAGCCTCGAGATCGCTTCGGAGACGCCTCGTAGATGCCTCCATGATGCCTCGAACTTGACACGGAGATGCCTCTCCTGCGAAAGAGGTCCGACGCACCAGAGGCCGTGAAAACGGTTCAGAGTGCGAGGTGTGTCCAGAACGGACACAAAGCGGGGGCGAAAGTGATCATGTCCAAGGCACTGAGAGAGATTCAGGAGGCACACAAGACACGCCCTGCTCAACCGCACTCGAAAGCCGTCTATCAGTGGCTCAGAAAAAATCAGGACATCGTGTCTGAACTTCGCGAGGCGAAAATCGCCACCTGGGAGATGATCGCCGAAGCCGCGAAAAAGGATGGTGTGGAGGTCGAACTCTCTCCGGTTGGACTTGGGGCCATCAGAAAAATGTGGTCACGCCTCAAGAGCGAGCGAGAGAAAATCACAGTCGGAAAACCGCCAAACGACGCACCCGATCAGACGCCAGAACCGCCGAGCCGAACCCCGGCAGACTGGCGGCCTGCCGCTGTGGAAGAGTATTACGCGGAACGTGAGGAAAGACCCGTCGCGCCGCCACCTGCCGCCACGCCACAGGTGCCCGCCATTTCGGCCGCCGTAACGTCACCGTCCTCCAGAAACGCGGACCCGCATACGAACATTTCTGCTGAGGGTCGCCAGTCTCTGGAACATATCCGGGCAAAGCTCCGGGCGCGCAGAGAAGAGAAAAGAAGGCTCACGCCAGACTGATTTTTTTCTGAGCGGCGGAGTTAAGTCGCAGAATGGCCCGGCACTATGGTGTCTGAAAGAGGAAGAGAAGCCCATCTCACAGTGAGGGGGCTGCCTCATCAGGAGCCGACCATCCATGACCAAGGATATTGCCGCCAAAGCCCCCACAGGCGCTGCCGACCAGAAGGCAGCCGCCCCCAAGCGCAAGCCGGTTATTTTTACGATCATTGGCCGTCAGCGGGTCGGGAAGACGACCCTGCTTAATGCTCTCGCCCAGACGATCCACGAGCAGGGCGGCACACCCGAAATCTGGAACACCGATCTGCTGAACCGGTCGCACTCCATTTCCAGTTTCCATGATGCTAAAAGCCCCACAGGCGGTGACACGAAACGTCAGCGGAAATGGCTGGAAGAAAAGATCCAGTCTCTCATGGAAAGTCGCCATGACGCCATTCTCGACATCGGCGGCGGATGGACAGCGCTGCATGAGTTAATCAGCACGGAATCACTGACACGCGCCCTCGACATGATGGGCATCACGCTCTCAGTGGCGTTCCTCATCGGCCATGAACGCGCAGATCTCGATTATCTGGAAGACCTCCAAACGAACAAGAAGTTCTCTCCCCGGAACGCCGCAGTCATTCTCAACGAAGGCCTTATTCCTCCTTCCCTGGATGTGGATGACGTCTTTGAAGAGGTTGCCATTCACCCCGCGGTTGTCGAAGCCATGGACAATGGCGCAAAGCTGGTCCTCTATCCGGCCGCCGAGCCCATGAAAGACGTCTGTGACCGAACGCTCACGTTCCGCGCCTATGCCGAGGGCGAACAAAAGGACGGGTTCCCGACCACCTCAATCTTTGACCGGCTCGCGATTGACCGTTGGTACCGCCGTGACTTCCCGGTCTTCCTGCGGGAGCTAGGCGAGCCTCGCCTACCGAATATGCCTAAAGGCCTCCCTGTTCCGGCCGAAAGTGACGTGTAATGTCTGACGGCCTTACCCAGAGGATTTCCGGCTGTCAGGCCAGATTTGAAAGCTCACTGGATGCGCTCCGTGAGCAGACGCATCGGTGGACGCTTCGGCCGCGTTCACCTGAGGCCAAGGTTCTGGACGGCCTCATGATCCTGATGGAGATGAACAATCTTCATCAGGCCCTCCTCCTCAAGGATCGTGAACATTCCGAAGCAGCGCACAGAGCGCTGTTTCAGGAGGCCGAGAAGCGGATGGAGCAGTGTGTCGCGAAGTGTGAAAGCCTGCTGGATCAATGCACACGCTCCGCAACGGAGGAGGTGATTGAGGTCAGGCGTGCTCTCCATGAAGGCGTGGCCGCCTCTCGCCAGCTTCAGAAGATTGACGAAAAGACCGTCAAGGCAAAGGTCGCGGAAGTCCTTGGAACGGTCAAAGGCGAAATCGCCGAGAGCATGAAAGCCCAGATCGTGATGGCGGGCACCCGGGTTCGAAGAGACGAAATCAGCAAGCGGGCCGGATGGTTCGCCACCATGATCGTCGGGGGAACCGTGTTTGGAATTATCCTCGATCACCTCATTTAGGTGTGTCCAAAACGGACACACTGCCTTGCGCCATCAGGCAGCGTCTCAAACAGCCCTCAAAGTCGCAGATGACAGGCGGATACTGAGACCCCCAACACAGGAGTGCTCAATGCCGCCCCCCGTCAAACAATCCTTTCTGATAACAGGCCTGGCCCTCTCGGCTGGACTTGGCCTCAGCGGTTCGTGCCAGGCGCAGTCGATCGAAGTGCCTAACGGCCTGCCGGAAGTCCCGCATGTCGTCTATCCGGAAGTCGGCCTGCCGAACTTCACAGTCCCAGCCGGGACCGTCCAGCAGATCGGCGGAGACGGTAAGGTCATCCAGACCACTCAGCCCGTTTCGAATGGATCGGACGCCCTGCAAACACTTTATAGTCGCGCATGGGGCTATCAGGCCGCTGACAATGCTTATTCCATTGGCGTGAACCCGGCTGCCCTGGCGGCGACGTGTCAGGTGGAATCCGGCTGTCAGAATGTCTATACGGCGAACAATTCAGGAAACACGATTACAGGTGCGTTCCAGATGTCGAATGGAACCTACACCGAGGAAATGCGCAAGGCACTCGCAGCCAACCCCGGCCTCGCCAGCACCATTACGTCAGGAACCGCAGGCCAACAGGATCCGGCAACACAAGCAGTAGCGGCCGCACAGTACCTGAAGGACGGAGCCACCTATCTGCAAAACCAAGGGATCAGCAATCCTACCTCTGTAGATGTCAGAGGTTACTATAATTTCGGGCCATCATCGGGTCGCGCCATCGCTCAGGCCAATCCGGACGCCACTATGGCCGAAACACTTCCTTCATACAGCGCGTCCGCACTCGCAAAAAATGGCATTTCCGCAGGTGAGACGGTCAGTCAGTGGAGGCAATCAGTCGCAGACAAGATGGGATCAGGCGCAACATTGCCTGTTCTAAACTCTTAATAGACGCTAGGATTTAACCATGAAACGGACACTCTCCTTCCCTTTGCTTGTCGTTGCAGCGCTTACATCCTCTCACGCCATGGCTGCCGCACGCCACGCGGTGAAGACCCTACCAGGGTATAGCTGTGCGATGCTGAATTTGACGCATGAGCAGGAGATGGATTTCAACCATCCACCTATGCTCTACAGCGAGCCACGGGACGGTGCGCAGACCATGGGCGGAGCCGCCGAAGTATTGGCAGTAAAATCAGATACAGCCCCGGTAAACGGCTATGTTCCAGCGCTGCAAATGAACATGAAGTCAGGCTGGGTAAAGCAGGCACTCATCAAGCCTTACGCAGCGGCAGCCGATCCGACAGCGCGCTGTGAGCCGGTTCTCATGTCAGACGGGACACAGGGTTTCAGTTACCACCACGACTGATGACGATCAGGCAGCCTCCGGGCTGCCTTTTTCATATCCCCTGAGCCTGGACGTGGAGACACCGGAACCCACCACGTCGCGGGCAATGTCACCCGGCTTTGCGGATCTCGGCGAGAATGGGATCGGCCTTTCTCTGCCGGGGACAGGGATAGGCCAGATGGGCCGCTTCCAGATCCAGAAGCCACACGGACAGATCAGCCGGAAGTGAGGACGTGCCGTCCAGGCAGCGCCGGAACTGGTTTCTGTGCATATCGCATTTCTCGGCAGCCTGACGCTCGGACCATCCGATCCGGAACAGGGCAAGAGACAGGCGCGGCCCGGTCAGATGCTTCGGGCGGCTATCGAGAGGGGAAAGGCTCTTCGTCATAAGAGCATCCTGCCGCCGCGTTCTGCGACTGAACGCAAAAAATCTCGCCTTGAAACACATCTTCAGAACGGCCACGAACCACCGGAAACCTTGCCATTCCGGGCAAAAACCGCTATTTTCTTCCTATGAGTTCAGCCAAAACCCTCTTCGCTCCGACGCCTTTTCCCGCTCTTTCGGATGAAGAGCGCGCGCGCCGCCAGGACGCGGTCGAGTGGACTCTCGCGGCCCAGAGACGGCAGGGCTACACGCATGATCCCCTTATCGAGGATGCCTGCCAGTCGTTCGTTGCGGGGCAGATCGACCTTGCTGAACTGGGGCGGAGACTGAATCCCGCCCTCTGACGCGTCGATGCCTCCCGCCCACGGTTACACCTACCCGAACGTCTCCGACGATCCGGACCAGACAGACGTCCTGCGGAGCCGGCTCGGCCTTCGCCGCCATTCCGAACTTCACCCTGAAGAATACCGCCGCACCAGCCACAGGATTCTGGAAATCCGGCTGGGTCTGGGGCCGACCGGCCATTTCGATGCCGACCACCTGAAGGCCATTCATCGGCATATCTTCCAGGACGTCTATGAATGGGCGGGCCACATGCGCCACGAGAGGCCGGTCGTGGACGGGGCACGGGTCGAACCGATCGGCTCGATGCGCAAGGACGCGACCACCTTCCTGCCCGGCTCCCATATCGACATGGGCCTGACCGAGGCCTTCAAGCCCATCCGCGACCCGGACGTCCTGAAGGCCTCAACGCCGGAGCAGTTTGCGGCCATCGCCGGCAAGGTTCTGAACGAACTCAATTACGTCCACCCGTTCCGGGAAGGCAACGGCAGAGCGCAGGAGGCGTTTGTCGCGGAACTCGGCCGACACTACGGGCATAATGTGGACCTCTCCGTCATCACGAGATCTCGGATGGTCTCCGCGTCCATTGCCGGCACGCAGGATCCGGACCATCCGGCCATGGCGGCCCTGCTGACGGACGCCAGCTCGCCCGCCCGCACCCGTGCCCTGAAGGAGCTGATGCAGGACATGGGCTCTGGCCCTGCCGCAAGGCCGCTGGATGACCTTGTCATCCGCACGGCCGCGCCTGGAGAAACTGTCTCGGGGATCTTCAAAACACGGACCAGCCTGTCCGGTGCGTTCGAAACGCCTGACGGAATCGTGGCGGTGCCTGTCGCGGATCTGCGAAACGCTGTCCGAAAGGACGGCGGGTACACCGTCACCGTGCAGTCCGATTTTTTGACGGCCTCTGCTGCTCCGGTGCTTCGGCCCGTGCCGCGTCCGGTCATCCCGGCTGTCTTCGGGCCTGCGGAGGAGAAGCGCGAAAGCGCGCTCCTGGCACGGGCGAAAGAGGACGGCCGCAAGGCTGCTGCCTCTCTTCATGCGTTCTGGTCGGCCCCGCCTTCCCTCGTCTGCCGCGACATCGAGACCGCCATCCGCCAGGAGGGCGGCGATGCAGCACAGGCCTTTACCGGCATGAAGGCCGGAGGCCGTCATGCGGCGCTTGGGGAGGCCATCAAACAGGAACTGCGGCATAATCCCGCTTTTGCGCGTGAGCTGGGCAAGGTCCAGAAGGACATGGCCGCTTATGGCGACAGTCGGGAAAAGGCCTTTGCGTTCGGCGCGGCTCACGGTCGGGAAACGGAAATCCTGACCGATCTGGCCGGAACGGATCGGGAGATCGCCCGCCACGCCAGCCGGACACCCACCTCTGAACCGGGCCGCTCGCTGAGTCAGACCCTGACCGGCCAGCCTGCCCTGACCGCCACGATAGACCCGACAAGCCGCCCGTCTCTTTCGTCTGCCCGCACACCCGGCCCCGGGTGATCGCCCCCGGTTTTCCTAGACCCATCCTGCCCGTGCGGCGAGCACACTGACGGCGACGAAAGAGGAATGGAGGTGGCGTTTTCCTGAGCCCATCCTGCCACCGGCCAAGACGGGCGACGGGACAGGCCGTCAAGCCCGGAGCGTCCTGAGCAAGGGGGGCAGGTTTGCGGCTGATGCGGGGTCGCGTGCGGCCCTGCAGCAGACGCGGGCCTGACACCTGCCGCCGAGGGATGTGCAGTGGCTTTACGGACTGGCACGGCGACTGTCAGACTGAACGCTGGATGCGAGGTCGCCTCCATGGAACGTGCCTCCCCGGACGGTCCGCAGGACGGGCCGGGGAGGTTGAGGAGCCGTCTCACGAACCGATCCCCAGACCAGGACCGCCCGATATTGGAAAAGGATGCGGGCAAGCCGTTACCCGGAAGGGCCGAGACCCGAGGGCCAGACGCCCGGTTGAGGGCGGCTGGACGTCGGGGCTCGGTGGAGCTTGGCGACGCAGGAGCCTAGCGGAATTGATGTGGTGAACGGCCTCTATGCCTTACTTTAGTGCTAGGGTGCCGTTGCCAGTCAGGGCATCCGGAGAAGAACAATGACAGACATTGCAGTTATCGGTCTTGATCTCGCCAAATCTGTTTTTCAAATCCACGCTGTTAACCAGCAGGGATTGCCTGTCCTCAAGCGTCAACTGAGACGCGCCGAGCTCCTAAAATTTTTTCAGAAACTTCCGCCATGCCTCATTGGTATGGAAGCGTGCGGGTCAGCCCATTATTGGGCACGCGAGTTCAAAGCTTTGGGACATACGGTCAGACTGATGCCACCAAACTACGTCAAGCCTTACCTCAAACGCGGAAAAACAGATGCGCGCGATGCCGAGGCCATCTGTGAAGCCGTCACACGACCGACCATGCAGTTTGTTCCTGTCAAATCTGTAGAACAACAGTCTGTTCTGATGTTGCACAGCAGTCGAGACTTGCTGGTGAAGCAGAAGACCATGCTCATCAATGCTCTTCGAGGACATTTGAGTGAAATTGGTCTCATTGCTCCCAAAGGAGTTGTCGGCGCCAAGTCTCTCGGAGGCCTTGTCCATGAAAATCAAGACTCGTGGCCGAATGAAATACGAACCGTCGCACATGCCTTTCTAGATCAGCTTCGTATGATACAGACCCAGATTGAAAAACTGGATGACAGGATCCTGCAATGGCATCGTAATAACGAAAACAGTATGCGACTTGCGACCGTCCCAGGGATCGGTCCGATTGTCGCGAGCGCTATCGCAGCGTCTGTTCCGGACCCAAAGCTTTTTCGGTCGGGAAGACATTTCTCTGCATGGCTTGGTTTAACACCTCGTGTTCATGGCTCAGGTGGCAAAGATACGCTTGGGCGCATAACCAAGGCCGGTAACGGGTATATTCGCAGGTTACTTGTCGTAGGCGTTACTGCTCTCCTGCGCATAGATCGTAAAAAAACACCCAGTCATCTCTGGGGCCAGATGCTTCGGGAGAAAAAGCCTGGACGCGTTGTCTCTGTCGCATTGGCTAACAAGACAGCAAGGATTGCATGGGCTCTTATGAGCCGCGCCGAGACATATCGTGGCACCTCGGCAGTTCCGTGTGCCGTTTGCTAAGATCAGAGACAAAGCCAGTCATCATTTGATGATCTGGTAGATGTGCGGGAGTGTTGAGTTTTGATGACAGACCGGACTGCTTCGGGAACAGAATAAAACCGTGCTCGCTCTTGCGCCATTAAAGCGCGTGGAATTGTTTTAGGTTTTCTGTTCGCGGACTTCATCATGGCCAGCGGCCCTAGTGGCTGCACAAAAAGGCCGGACACATGAGAGCACCAGTTCCGTATGTTTCAAGACAAGATTTTCCTTGCGCCATAGAGGCCGTTCACACAAGAGCGCGCGAACCCTTCAGGGCCGCCCCGATCCTTCTTTTCACCAGTCGCATCTCCCCGCGTCATTCTGCCTTTCTGAAGCAAGAAACACGCGCTCATCCGAGGCGTCGGCTTCGTGAAGAAGGACATGAAACAGATGCTCACCATTCCGAAAGTCTGGCCGTACTTCCTCTTTCTCTTTGGCCTCCAATGGCTGATCGCAGCCATCCGTGAGCGAAACAACGCCAAGTTTCTTGGTACGCCTTTTGCGCTCTTCCACATCGCTTCAGCGGGCATGGCAACGATGATGCTCTGGCTCCGCCGCTCGACCCGCTACGCACTTTTCTTGGCTGTTCCGGTTACGGCGCTGTGCGCAGTTCTTTCGCTTGGCCTGTATCTTCTGGGCCATGAGAAAGAGGCGGTCAGCGCTCTCGACGTGGCTCTGATGGCCGGATTTGGAGGCTGGCTTCTCGAATTGCTCTCGTCCATGATCGAAGAAATCTGAACGCTCTGCGTCTTCGATTGCCTAGCGCAGCCCCCCTGTGGGGGGCGAGCACTGGGGGCAAAACACTCCGCGCCGACGAGGCGCGTCCGCCTTCCCGGAAAAAACGACGGGAGATGAACTAGGGCGGACGGGAGAAGAGGCCGAGGGCAGAGCCGAGGCCGTCAGCGCGGCCCCGGTGGGTGGCCGGACCTGCTGGCCCGGCCTGTGGGCGTTAGAGAACTGCCCCCCACTGTGCGGCGCGGACATTCTCGGTGAGGGTGCGGCCGTTGTCCTTAACGTAAGGCTTCCAGTCTTCCCCGAACAGTTCGCGGTAGGCGTCACATGCGCCCTGAGCCATAACAGCGAGCGCGTAAGCCTTCGGGGCCTGCGCTGCTGCAAAGCGAACGGCGCGGTCAACGCGGTTTTCCCCGCCGTCGATGCCTTGGCGGTCTTCGTCGCGGCTTTCGTTGCTGAAAGAGTTCTGTTCGTCGCGAGCAATCTGGCGCTTGTTCTCGTAAAAGTTGGCGGCGCCATAGGCAGAGCGGACCATACCGTCCACGAGACGGCCAAGGTGCATTTCCATGGCCTTGAAATTGCGCTCGCCCCGGAAGTCGGTGACGATCAGAACGTCCTCAAGAAGCGCGTACTGGTCGCGGATCATGCTCAAACCGGCCCCCATCAGCTCGTCATAGTCACCAGCCTCGAAACCGAAATGCTGAACAATGGCGGAAATCTTGTCATCGTTGGGGGCGATGCGGAGAACGTCGGCCAGCGTGGGAGAGGCAATGGCCTTTGTGCGGTCGCGGGCTTCGTTGAAACGGCGGACGGCAGCGGGGCTGGCCTTTTTTGCGGCCTTGCGGTTCTGGGCCTTCGGTGCGATTGTGGTTGCTGCGTCGGACATGAAACTACCCTTTCTAGTCTAGCGAAGTCCCGGCTTAGTGTTCGAGCACTAACCGGGGCGCTTTGTCTTGAGAGCCAATCCCTCTCGACAAGTAAAAGATAGCCTTTTTGGCCTTTCATGACAAGARAAAAAACGCARAAAACCGCCATAAAACGCGATTTATTTTTGCGCGACAAGTAAAGAGATTTCTTGATTACTTTATGAATACCTGTCGTTTTCCTAGACCCATCCTGCCCGTGCGGCGAGCACACTGACGGCGACGAGAGTGGAACGACGGTGGCGTTTTCCTGAGCCCATCCTGCCACCGGCCAAGACGGGCGACGGGACAGGCCGTCAAGCCCGGAGCGTCCTGAGCAAGGGGGGCAGGCTTGCGGCTGATGCGGGGTCGCGTGCGGCCCTGCAGCAGACGCGGGCCTGACACCTGCCGCCGAGGGTCGCGCAGTGGCTTTACGGACTGGCACGGCGACTGTCAGACTGAACGCTGGATGCGAGGCCGCCGTCGTGGAACGTGCCTCCCCGGACGGTCCGCAGGACTGGCCGGGGAGGTTGAGGAGCCGTCTCACGAACCGATCCCCCAGACCCGGACCGTCCGACGTTGGAAAAGGATGCGGGTGAACCGTTACCCGGACGGGCCGAGACGCAGGGGCCAGACGCCCGGTTGAGGGCGGCTGGACGCTGTGGCTCGGTCGAACTTGGCGACGCAGGAGCCTAGTGAGATAGAGTGAACGAACCCTTCAGGGCCGCCCCCAATCCTCTTTTGCTTTCTTTGCTCACTGCCCTGATTTTTTCCCGGAAGAGTCCCGGGTCAGAAAGAACACCACAAAACCCACGGCAAGCACCAGCAGACCTCCCCGTGTCGGGTGCAGAAAGCCCTGCCAGATCAGGAGTAGAATGGCGACCTGAATGATCAGCGCACCGATGCGAATGACTGTTTGTCGTGACATGGGGCCAGTCTAGTCTTTTTCTCTGTCCTGGCGCAGCCCCCCTGTGGGGGGCGAGCATTGGGGGCATCAAAGCTCGCGCCGACGAGGCGCGTCCGCCTGACTAAACCGGGTGAGCGGACAAAAAAAAGCGGCCCGGAGGCCGCCTGTCGGTGTCACTGATGGGACGTTCGCAACTTTGCGAGCCGGGTGGCAATCGGTCCGATCGCAAGCCCCAGACCGATGGTGAAAACAGCGGCAGGAAGAAGAATAAACAGGATACTCTGGGTCATGTTATCCATTGGTTTTCGCCTCCGTCTTGTCCTCAGGATAGGGGATATACGCCAGAAAAGTCAAAGAAATTGCCTCAAGCGCCGCACCCAGAAAAAAACAGGTGACGGCACGCATGGGGGTCAACGGTCCTGTCCCGGAAATAAGGGGGGTCACGATGCCGAGCCCCCACGCGCTGAGGGCAAATGTCTGAAGGACGCTGGCAATCGCCTTGTAGCGGTCTTCCTTGTGTTTGGAGCGCTGCGGCGGGGGCAGCAGCGCCATGAGGCGGTCTTTGTTCATCTGGTGCAACGCTCCTTTTTCCCGGAATCAAAAC
>NZ_JACRVZ010000009.1:0-71586 GCF_018812145.1 Gluconobacter sp. P5E10
GGTGGGCGGGACATGCAACCTCTGATAATGCTTTTGCGTTTGAAGCCAGATACCGGGCCTGATTCCCAGGTCCCTATTTGATTGCAATGAGGGTTTGAACATGAGCCGCGATACCGTCAAGAAGAACATCGAAGCTGCAGCCGAGACAACGCAGGACCAGATCGAGACGCTGCGCAAGCAGGTTGAGCAGATCCTGAACGACTATGTTAACCCGGCTCTGCTTCAGGCAGCGGACCGTACAGAGCATGCCGTTGCAAATGCCCGCAAAATCACAGATCATGAAATTGAAAATGTATCGACGCGTGTGCAGTCGCGGCCCATCGCCGCTATTCTGATTTCCGCTGTGGTCGGTTTCCTGGCGGGCCGTTTCTCCAAGTAATCGGCACGTGACCTTTCAGGCGGGAGGCAGGCCATTCACAGACCTGCGCCCGTCCTGTTAGAAATAAAGGCAACGATCCTCCATGAAGCCCATCGAACTCGGTCAGGAAGTCCTTTCCGCCCAAGGCCAGATTCTCTCCCGCTCCGCCATGCGAATCGGTCGGAGAGTTGCGTGCGCGCTTGTTGCCGTTGTCTTCCTGCTGTTCGCAGCCATTTCTTTTCACGGCTTTCTGTGGGCGTTCTTCATCAGCGTTGCAGGTCTGAGCTACGTCAAAGCCAGTCTGTGCGTTATCGGCGTTGATCTGTTCTTCGTGCTGATTTTTGCAGTTCTTGCTGCATGGTCGATCCCGGACGTTGTTGAGATCGAGGCGCGTATTCGTCGCGACCGCAAGTTGGTCGAACTGAAGCAGTCTGTTGCCATTACAGCCGTTACTGGTCTTCTGCTGGGGCCAATTGGCCGTTTTACGGGCAAAAGCTTCCTGTCCATTCTGAAGAGTTTCTTCAGTCATTCCAAATAAGACATTTTATGACTGATTTTTGTCAAAGCCATCTGGCCAGTTGTAGGTTAATGGCGTAAGCACTTCGCCTGTGCCGTGATTACGCCCTTGGGGGAGTCGTCACGGCCTTGCGAGGAGTCCCGTGGAAAGTTCGTCGAACAGTCCGTTAGTTGGCACCAAGGTCACAGCCTGATGCTTACGGAAGTCAATCTCTTCGGCGTCTTTGTCGCACCCCTCTCAATTTACGCCGTTGCAGCAGTGTTCGTAACACTTCTGTTGAGAAGCATTCTGTGGCGAACCGGTGCTCTGAGCTGGTTCTGGCACGTCGCCCTCTTTGAAATAGCGCTCTATGTCTGTGTTCTCTGTCTACTCATCCTTTACGTCTAGGAGGGGTCGGCTATGAACTGGACCCGCAGTGTGATCCGCGTTCTGCTGACTCTGATTGTCCTGGCGATGGCCATTGGCCTCGGTCGGACCATGTGGGACATTTACGTTCTGGCACCATGGACGCGCGATGGTCGTGTTCGTGTTTACGTCGTAGATGCAGCCCCTGAAGTTTCCGGAACAGTTGTTTCTGTTCCCGTCGTGGACAACCAGTTTGTCCATCGCGGCGATCCGCTTTTCGTTCTCGATCCCGTTCGCTTCCGCCTTGATATTGACGCCGCCCGTGCCCGCCTTGCCGGTGCGGACGAAGACCTCAAGCTGAGATCTTCTGATGCCAAGCGTCGTATGGGCCTCGGTGGCATTGTGTCTGCCGAAGAGCAGGAAGACTTCAACTCGAACGTTGAAACCCAACGCGCCAAAGTAAATGCTGCAAAAGCCGAACTGAATACGGCGCTGCTGAATCTTCAGCGTTCCACGGTCTATTCGCCTGTTGACGGGTACATCACCAACCTGAACCTTCGCGTCGGTGATTATGCCCATGCTGGTCAGCCTGGTCTCGCCGTGATTGATGCCCACAGTTACTGGATCAACGGATACTTCGAAGAAACCAAGATGCATGGTGTGCATGTTGGTGACGCCGCCCGTGTCAAACTCATGGGTTACAAGCAGATCCTGCCTGCCCACGTAGTCAGCATTGGTCGTGGTATTAATGACCGTAACGGCGTGTCAGACCGTCTTGGTCTGCCAGACGTGAACCCGATTTTCACATGGGTCCGTCTTGCACAGCGTATTCCGGTTCGTCTGGAACTGGATAACGTTCCGCCGGAAATCACTCTCGCGGCCGGTATGACCGCAACCGTCACGATTGGGCGCGAAACGCCGGGCGCCCGTGGCAAGTTGACCACCTGGCTGCAGAACCATCTCTGACATGTCACGCAAGCTTCTGACCCTCGCTCTCAGCACCTGTCTGTCACTTACGGCCTGCACCGTCGGGCCGAATTTCAAGCCAGACAAGATCAAGGTGCCCGACACTTTTGTCGAGCAGCCACAATCGGTAACGGCAGCCGAGATCGCGCGGACCGAAGCAGACATGAAGGACTGGTGGGCCCAGTTCCATGACCCGATGCTGAACGAGCTGATCGAGGCCGCAGTTAAGGGTAACTATGATCTGCAGATTGCATCGCAGCATATCATTTCGGAACGGGCTGTCCGGCGGCAGGCTCAGGCAGCGTGGTATCCGCAGCTTGATGCAGCTATGGGCGGTGGCGATGACCGGTATTCCATCAATGTCGATAACTGGCCGCTCCGCCCTGGGAATCCGGCAAACCGGCCCCAAGCTTCGGTTCTGACCTATGGTGCTCGCGCCAGTTGGGAAATCGATCTGTTCGGGCATATTTCCCGGCAGGTCGAGGAGCGTAAGCGGCTGGTTGAGGAATCTCTGGAAAACCGTCGCGCCATTCTGTTGTCGCTGCTGTCCGAAGTCGCATCAGACTACGTGACGTTGCGCGGTATTCAGGAACGGCTTGCAGTCACGGAACACAGCATCGATGTGGCGCAGCGTTCCCGCGAACTGACTGAAAAGCTTTATACGCACGGCCTGGGTAATACGCTGGCTGTAGCGCAGGCACAGACGGAAGAGCATCTCGAGCGCTCACGTCTTGCTCCACTGCACTCGCAGGAAGAGCGCCTGATTCACGCCATTTCAATTCTGCTGGGTGAGATGCCCGGCAAGCTGGAGGAAGAGCTGGACGTACGGCGCCCTCTGCCGTCTGTTCCCGCGTTCCCAGCGTCCTTGCCGTCCATCGTCTTGGCAAATCGCCCGGATATTCGGGCGACGGAAGCGCATTATGCAGCTGACATGGCTCAGGTCGGTGTGGCGGTTGCCAACCTCTATCCGAAGTTCATGATCCCGCTGACGTTTAATCCGAACGCTTCTGCCGCCTATCAGGCGTTTCAGATGGGCGGCATGGCCTGGAGCTTTATGATGATGGCTTCGCTGCCCATCATTCATGGCGGCCGCTATACAGCTGAAATTGCTCAGGCTCGTGCAGAAGCCGAGGCGAGCCGTCTGGTGTATCGTAAAACCGTGCTGAAGGCCTTCGCTGAAGTTGAAGATTCAATGGGTGACTGGCGCCATGACAATGAGCTTGTCACGCAGCTTGAAGAGGCCGCGACGGATTCCGGTCTTGCCCGTGACCGAGCGCAGAAGCTGTTTAGCGCTGGTCTGACCGGGTATCTGAATGTTCTGACAACCGAGCAGACCGCACTTTCTGCTCAAGATCAGGCGGTTGTGGGACGGATGGCTCGTCTGCGTGATGCCATCTCGCTTTATACGGCGATGGGTGCTGGTTGGCAGGGCCGTCAGCTCACCGATACGCGTCTGCCGATTGAAGTTGGAAAGCAAAACGCGCTGGTACGGGCCTTTACGCGCTAGGACAGGATTGGCTCGCAACAGGGCAAGAACAGTTTGAACGGAGTCCTGCCATGATGCCTGTCTTTCTGCGATCATTTGCTCTGCTGGCTGCTGTTATGTTGGGAACTGGTCTTTCCGAGGCAGCAACCGAGCGTGATCTTGAAGCGCCCGGCCCCCTGGGACCGTTATCTGGCACTTATCTTGACGCGGGGAAAACATCGCCCGTTCTTCTGCTCGTCCCTGGCTCTGGCCCCACAGACAGAAACGGGGATTCAGCGTCTGGCCTCAAGCCCGGAACTTTGAAGCTGTTGGCTGAGGGCCTGGCTGGGCGGGGTATTTCAACGGTTCGCGTTGATAAGCGTGGTATGTTTGGAAGTGCACGAGCGGTCGCGAACGGGAACCACGTTACCATTCAGGACTACGTGACGGACGTTCAGAACTGGATCTCTGTCATTCGCAAAGAAACGGGGACACGTTGCGTCTGGCTTGGTGGACATAGCGAAGGCGCACTGGTCGTACTTGCTGCATCTCAGCATAGCCAGGGTGTCTGTGGTTTGATCCTGTTGTCAGGGCAGGGGCGACCAATGGGTGAACTCATCCGAGCGCAGCTTCACGCCAATCCGCGCGCGCAGACGGTTCTTCCACAAATTGATAGCACCATTGATGCTCTTGAAGCAGGCCACCGTGTTAACCCGCTAACATTACATCCCGGTTTACAGGCTTTGTTCAACGCGGACGTGCAGGGATACCTGATTGATGTCATGCGTTATGATCCCGCTGCGCTTCTGAGGGCGTATCATGGCTCCGTTCTGCTGGTGCAGGGTGGAAAGGATCATCAGATCAGCCCGACAGAAGATCTGCCTTTGCTGCAGGCTGCTGACCCTCGCGCGACGACTGTTTATCTGCCCTCTGCAAGTCACTTTCTGACGGACATGCCGGGTGTTGTTTCCAAAACCATGACCGGAGCTGGCCTTCCTTCTTTCGGCCCTCTTGATCCAGATCTGGTGCCGCATGTCGCGGAGTTTGTCCTCGGTCATTGACCCGAAGCGATCAACGTCACACATCTGAAAGTAATGGAGGAATAAACCAATGGCACAGGATGGTCACCCGGCTGAGGATTACCTCAGACCAAAGCTGGACAGTCTGATTGAAGAAGGTGTGAGCGCGGGATTTTCGCGTGATGTCGTACTTGCCGTACTGATTGATCTTCTGGATGACGGCGCAGCAGATGATGCGGAGTTGAGATGAAAGACCCTTATTCAGTTCTTGGGGTTTCCAAGACGGCCACGGACAAGGAAATCCGCAGCGCATACAGGAAGCTGGCCAAGCAATACCATCCGGACCACAACCCCGACAGCAAGGACGCGGAAGAGCGGTTCAAGGCTGTAGGTCAGGCGTATAACATCGTCGGAGACAAGGAAAAGCGTGCGCGCTTTGACCGTGGCGAGATTGATGCTGAAGGGCAGGAGCGTGGCCCGTTTGGCGGCGGTGGCTTCGGCGGTGGCGGTCCGGGAGCCGGGGCACATGGCTTCCAGGGAAATTTCAATCAGGAAGATCTGGGAGCTTTCTTTTCCGACATGTTTGGTGGCGGTGGGTTCAGTGGGGACTTTCAGCCCGGTGGTGCGGCAGGACGTCGGGCCACGAAGGGCTCTGACCGCCGCTTTTCCGTGACCATCACCTTTGAACAGTCCGTTCTTGGGACGTCTCTGGATCTGGCTTTGGGCGAAGGCGGTCATACGGAAGTTCGTATTCCGCCGGGCGTGGAAGAAGGGCAAACCCTGCGTGTACGGGGTAAGGGCGCGCCAGGTCGTCCGGGTATGGATGGTCAGCCCGGTGTTCCAGGTGATGCGCTGCTGACGATCTCTGTCACGCCAGACAAGCGTTACGTCCGTGATGGTCGTAATCTGCGCATGACCCAGAATGTCGATCTCAAGACAGCTGTTCTGGGCGGGAAAGTGACCGTGGCGACACCGAAGGGCGACGTCGCGGTGAAGGTGCCCAAACATTCCGACAGCGGGAAAGTTCTCCGTCTTGCCGGTCGTGGTATTGGCGCTGACAAAAAGAACCCCGCAGGTGACCTGTTCGTGACGTTGCAGGTGCATATCGGGACGGTTTCTCCTGAACTGGAAGCCTTCTTCGCTGAGCAGGAGGCCTGATCATGGGAATGATCCGTCGCGCAAAAGCACGTATTCCAGACTGGCCATGGCGTCAGATTATTGGTGGCATTTTCGCCATCATCTTTGTGGTTGTGCTGAGCGTGATCGGATCCCATGCCCTCATCCTCGCCGGGGAGTGGCATTTGCCCTAAGATAAAGCCCGTCTTTGTTTCTGACGGGTTTTTCATGACCTCTTATTCTACACCTGCCTCCGGGCAACCGCTGGCGACGACACGTCGTCGCGCCTTTACCGTTGTGCTGGCAATCGAGCTGTGGGAACGGTTCGGTTATTACGGCATGCAGGCAGTTCTGACGCTGTTCATGGTCCAGCAGCTTCGAATGGCCGATACCACGGCCAATCTGATGCTGGGGGCCTTCTCCGCCCTGACCTACATCACCCCTGTTCTGGGTGGCGTGCTGGGAGATCGTTTTCTCGGCACGCGGCGCACTATGGTTATGGGAGCTATTTCCCTTGCCATCGGCTACGCCTGCCTTGCCGCTTCTCTGACATCACCGACATTGCTCCTGCTGGCCATGGCGCTGATTTCTACAGGAAATGGCCTCTTTAAGCCGAATGCGGGTAATCTGGTTCGCCGGATTTATGAGGGGGATAATGCCGCCCTCGATGCGGCGTTCACCCTCTATTACATGTCCGTCAACGTTGGCTCCACGGTGTCGATGCTGCTGACACCATGGCTACAGGTTCACTATGGCGCACCTGTTGCTTTCGCGACCTGTTCGGTCGGGTTGGTGATTGGATTGCTCTATTATGTGTGGCGTTCGGGATGGCTTGCCCAGACAGCCAGCCCTCTGGAAAAAGAGCGCGTGCCTGCCAGCCGTTTTGCTCTTGTGGGGCTCGGCCTTCTTGCGCTGACCGTTTTCAACGCCTGGATCATGAGCAGCGACGGCCTTGCCCGGATCTGTATTTTTGCTGCCGCTGTGTTGCTGTTTCTGTCCTGGGTTGTCCTGTACGTCCGTGCACCGAGAGAAGAGCGACCGGGTTTGCGGCTCACATACATGCTGTGCTTGCAGGGAACGATTTATCTCGTCTTTTATCAGCAGATGATCACGTCCTTGACGTTGTTCGCACTGCGAGATGTCTCGGGCGACTTCAGCATCGGCGGCGTAACGCTTTTCCATATGTCGGCCGGCCAGTTTCAGGCGCTCAATCCGATCTGGATCATGGCGATCAGCCCACTATTGGCGATTTTGTACAATCGGCTGGGCGCACAGGGACGAGACCTATCGCTGGCTCGAAAAATGCTGATTGGCTACGTGATGGTGGCTATGGCTTTCGCGGTTTGGTGGCTCTCTGCCGTCGGAACGACAGGTTTGGTTTCCCCTTGGATTATGGTCGCGGGCTACGGACTTCTGTCTTTCGCCGAGTTGCTGACAAATGGTTTGGGTCTGGCGATTGTGGCCCGCTATACGCCTGCGCGTCTGAGCGGCTTCATGATGGGCGCACTTTATCTGCTCTGGGGCATTGCGATGTATGTGGGCAGTGTCATCGCCAATCGGGCGGCCATGCCCGCTGATATGGCAGCTTCCGCAGGGAATGCCTTGTATGCCAGTTTGTTCCGGACCTTGTGTGAAGTGGCGATTGTTGTTGTGGTGATTCTGGTCTGCCTGGAGCCTTTGACACGCCGCTGGGACCGAGAACACATAACTGTGAACAGGAAACTTTCGCCGAATTGAACCATGTGAAGGTTTTGTAATTCGGGAGAAAACCTAGGAAAAAGATTAGACATGATCTGAAGTGATGCGGCGGAAGTGTCGCATTACGAAAACAACCGTCTTCCTCTCTCTATTCCGGACCGGCATCGGCCTGTATGGGAAAGTCATTCATGATTTCCGGTTGCAGGCGACGTGAGAAGGAGACGCGGGAAAAGATGCAGAGGTTTAAAAGCGGTTTGACGAAGGCTCTGGGGGCGGCCTGTCTTTTGAGCACGACGCTCTCCACACCCCAGATTGCATACGCCGAGACGGTTTCTGCATCTGATCAGGGAAAACCTGGTCAGCCTCGCGCCCATAACAGTGCAGGGCACCCGGTTCTTCGCACCCGGTCCATCCAGCCGACCCCTCTGCTGGTCAAACCCGCTCCGACCCCGTCGCACCTTGCGGACGTGCAGCCTTCAGACACAACAGAAAACCGCTTCTTCCCGGCCAGTTTCCATGACTGGCTGACGCAGAGCACCATGACCGGTGACTGGGGCGGATATCGCACCTGGCTTACGGAAAAAGGGATCAACATCGGTGGCCACTTCCTGCAGGACAGCGCAGGAAATCCGATGGGTGGTAAGGCCAAGACCGTTCGTTATGCGGATGAATTCGGTCTTAACATCGATCTCGATCTGAAGCGTCTGACCGGCTGGAACCTTGGCCTGTTCCATTTCCTTAGTACTGCGCGTCAGGGGCTGGGTATTGGTGCCAAGCTTCCGGCGCTGGATAGCCCGCAGCAGATCTTTGGCTCTGGTGAGACCGTGCGTCTGACCCGCCTTTCGTGGGAGATGCCGTGGAACCGTTATGTCTCGACCGAAGTCGGCGAAATCAACACTGAGAACGATTTCGAGCAGTCGTCCATGTACTGGGGCATGAGCCAGTACTGCCAGTTCGAGTCCAACGCGATCTGCGGTATGCCGCAGTCTGTCGCAATGAACTCGGGCTACGGATATTACCCGACGGCGCATCCGGGTGCCTGGGTGAAGTTCTACCCTGCCGGAAACAATCATTACCTGATCCAGTTCGGTGCGTACTCGGTCGATCCGACGATTGCCAACACGCATAATGGCTGGAAAATGAACCTTCATGGTGCAACGGGGACGTATGTTCCGTTCCAGCTTGGATGGCATCAGGGCGGTAAGGACGATTACAGCGGCCCGCTTCAGACCAATATCAAGATTGGTGGCTACTGGGATTCTTCTCAGGTCAAGAACGTCTATGGCCAGCTTGGCACATTCGGTGTTCCGACAGAGTATCTGATTTCAGCGCCGACCCAGCAGGTTCGTGGCCGTTTTGGTGGCTGGTTCCAGTTCGACCGTATGTTGGAACGTGACAAGGCTGATCCGAACCGTGGAACATCGTTCTTCGGATCTTTCACCTGGGGTGATCCCCGCACCGCGATTGCACCTTACTTTATTACGTGGGGCATCACGCGTAAGGGGACCTTCCCGAGCCGACCCAATGATACGATCAGCCTTGGCATGAAGATGCTGTGGGTGAACCCGAAGCTGACGATCTGGGCGCGACAGATGCAGGCTGCCGGGGCAACAAACCTGTTCAAGCCCTCTGAAGAGCATGCCATTGAATTGAACTATGGCTGGCGCCCGACCCCGTGGCTCGTGATTCGTCCGGGTGCGCAGTATCTTATGCATCCCGGGGGTACCAATCGCTACAAGAATGCTCTGCTGCTTGATTTTGAGACGGGCATTACCTTCTGATTTCTCTGGCAAAAGCCAGACATGAAAAACGCGCCACCCGATCAAGGTGGCGCGTTTTTTTTGTGCCAGTCGTCTGACGTGAAATCAGAGGTCAGTCGTGAAGGAAAACTTGAATGTCCGGGGCAGGCCTTCAAGCAGATAGCCGTTGAAGGACGAAGACCAGTAGCGCGTGTTGGCAATGTTATCGACGCCAAAGCGCAGAGTGACAGGCTTGTGGTATGTCGTGAACGTATAGCGTGCTGCCAGATCAAAGCGCGTCCAGACTGGCAGATGCAGGGTATTGGCTGTGTTAACCCACTGCTTGCCTGTATTGACGACGCGCCCGACGACCGTGGCCCCCTTCAGGAACGGGAGATCGTATTCCAGATTGCCGTTGATCGTATAATTTGGAATGCCGATCGCTGAGTTACCATTCTGCAGGCCGCCAGCCGTGTGGCGCAGGTCCGCATCAATCAGCGTGCCGCCGCCATTGAATCTCAATCCCGGCAGGATTTCTCCATTCACGGTGAGTTCGATGCCACGGTTCCGTTGCAGGCCGTCCTGTTTATAAACGGAATATCCCGTGCCTTCGATCGGCACATTATAAGAATTGGGGCGTGAAATCTGATAAAAAGCCAGAGCAGCGCTAAAGCGACCAATGTCGTACTTGGCGCCGATTTCATACTGGGCAGACTTATAGGGTGGGAAAATCTGCCCGACGTTCTGGGCACTGGCAGGGGCTGTATCACCCTGAGACATGCCCTCAATCCGGTTGAAGTAAATGGACGTCTGACGCGTCGGGTGAATGACAAGCCCGACAACAGGCGTAATGGCATCCTGATTATACGGAGTGCTTAACGAGCCTCGGCCGGTTGTGCTGTAGTTATATCCGTTGATCATCATGTTCTGGTAGCGGAAGCCCCCGGTGAGAGCGACGCGACCATTCAGGAAAGACATCGTGTCAGAGAAAAACAGGCTATACAGGCGTGTCCAGTTTGTCGTCTGCGGGTCGTTTAAAACACCCCCAACGAAAGTCTGAGCCGGGGAGGCAAAATGCGGTGTCTTGTAAATGTTTGTGGTCGGAGAGGTCAGGGCCATCGCGTAGGCCGCAGCTGAATCTTCCCAGAGCGCGGAGCCACCGGCATTGACTTCGTGTTTGATGAAGCCCGTTCGGAAGTGCGCACGAACGCCGGCGCGGGTGCTCTCATTCGTCTGATTGTAAGGCACATACATGCTGCCCACAGTTGCAGCGCCGGTGGCTGCATCCGTTAGGGTCGGGCTGGAATAGTTGCCCTTCTCATTCGCGTTCAGGGCACCAAAGGCCCCATACAGGGTCACATTTTTGGAGAGATCATGCTCAATGTTCAGCATGCCAAAAATGTAGTTCAGGTCATTATACGCCCATTTCTGACCGAAATTGTGAGACGGGGCGACTGGGCGCGGAACGCTGGTGACAGATGAACTCAGCATTAGACCTGGGCGGCCACCATTAACGCCCTGATTCTGATAGTTCATGTCCATCGAAATGCGTGTGCTGTTATCGCGACTGTGCCAGTCAAAATCAGCCCCCAGAGCGGTGGAGTGCCGGTATTCATTATTGATGGAATCTTCGCCTGACTGACCGGCCACGTTCAGGCGAACACCAAACTGCTTCTCCGTTCCAAAACGGCGGCCCACGTCAATGCTGCCGCCTCCCATGGCGCTGCTCGTGTAGTCTCCCGTCAGGCGGGTGATTGGGGCATCCGTCGCATGTTTGAACATCAGGTTGATGTTGCCGCCAATAGCAGACCCACTCGGTGCAGCGCCGTTCAGGAACGCGCTGGCGCCGTTGAGAACCTGAACACTGTCGTAGAGCTGGGGTGAAACAAGCTGTCGGGGCGTGATGCCGTAAAGACCATTGATGGCCACGTCATCACCGTTGACGGCGAAACCGCGGATGACAAACATTTCCGAGAAGTTGCCGTATCCATACGTCGTGCGAACGGATGGATCATTTTCCAGAACCTGTCCCAGTGTCTGGGACTGCTGGTTCAGGATCATGCTGGAAGAATAACTGCGAATGTTGAAGGGTACGTCCAGGCCCTTCTTGTTTCCCAGTGCACCCAGCTGTCCGCCACTCGTGACTTCCATCTGGTTCCGGCGCTTGGCCTTTACGATGATTTCTTCATCGTTCGGTGCGGACGATTTGGCTGCGCTGGGAACTGCCGCAGCCTTGGTGGACGCGACCTGGGTCTGATTCGGCAAGGGGCTTGCTGCGTAGGCGAAAGCGGGAAGGGTTGTTCCGGCCAGAAGCAGGCAGGCCAGGTGCCTGCGATGGCGAGCAGGTCTGGGGCGGGAAAGCAGATATGCGCGCACGGAAAGAAGCCTCGATTGGAGGGGAAGATGTGCGCTACATACGGTAATGAGAATTAATCTCAAATAAATCAATGTAACTTAATATGACTGCGTCTGTGTGCGGGATGCGGGTACAAAAAAAGCGAAGCCTGTTTCGGGCTTCGCTTTGTCGTGGTTGGTTCGTCGCTAATTCAGAGCACGACGGTGAACTGAACACCCAGCACAGCGGCATCACGAAATGTCGTCGTCGCGCTGGGGCGTTGGATGTACTGGAAGTCGGGCTGGATCGCCATCGCACGGGCCACATGCGCGCTATAAAACAGTTCGTACACGTTCTCATGGCTCTGCGGGCCATAGACTGTGCCCCACTGGTTATCCTGATAGGGCAGGTTGAGCTGCTTGGAGGATTCCTGCTGCAAGGCTGCCGTGGTGCTCATGTCGAAGTGCTGCCACATGGCGCCGACAGTATCGAGCGGACGGCCCCACGCTTTGCCTGTATCAATCATGCCGACCCATGTGTGGTCTCGCATGGCGACGGTCTTGCCGTCACTGTACATGGCGCCCGCCATAAGGATCAGACCGTTGGTATCACCCGGACCGTTGCGCATCAGCATCTGATCCATGATCAGCCACGCACTGTTTCGCCCGGCTTCATAGCGGCGAGGTAGGCCGGTCTGCTGCCACGAGTTCCCGTGAATGTCTTCGTACAGGTTCAGATAGCGTGAATTGTCGTAGGAATATCCAAGCTCGTAATGACCAACGAGATGGTTTTTCCCAAACCGGGGAATCCAGCCGATTTCGACAGGCGTAGAAAACTTCCCCAGCCCCGATTGCGCCCAGGACCAACCGGAAATGCCGCCGTTGTAAGCGTGTGGGCTTACCGCGAAGAGGCCACCCATAATATACGTGTTGGCCGTTGGCATGACGCGGGCGATGGCGGCAAGGTTACCGGACGGCCAGTCGCGGTTGCCTTCCGTGTACTTATTTGGCGCTGGATTTCCGCAGACGGCGACGTTCATGAAGTCGCAGAAAAGTGGCGAGGCAGCAAAGAAAGAACCGACCGGGATCCAGCCAGCGCTGATGTCGATACGGTTATGGTAGAAGGATGCCTCTCCATACATCGACACGAGATGCGCTACGACGTTGCCGCGTGCACCATAGATTTCCTGCACAGGCGCAATGGAATCTCCGAACATCCGGGACACGTTCTGGCCATGTCCGTTGACGATCAGCGTATGCGTCCAGAAGTTTTTGATACCGGCCATCTTGTCCCAGTCGATATCCACTTCGACGCCGACCTGCCCCGTATCCGAATAGGCTCGGTCTTTACCGCCCGTCACGTTGCCGGCGAATTCTTCGTTAACTGCGGCTAGGAGATGAATGCCGTGATTGACAAGCCACGGCTGGATGCCGCCCCAGTCTCCGAAGAAATGCTGGGATCCCATTGGGGCTGCGAAAAACGCCCCCGGATCTTCAACTTCGTCAGGAGTGCCAGCGCTGCGTACGCCGCGCATGTTGTTTTGCAGGATGGGAACGCGTCGCCCTGTATCCATAGGGTGTGACGTCAGTTCGGATTTGCTGTTGCCTGCCGAGGGTTCCGCCGACGGGCCTGCCGTCGGGGTTGAACCTGAAGGCGAGGCTGACTGACCCCAGGCTTGGCCTGGCGCAAAAGCCAGTGTCGAGGCGGACAGGAGTCCCAGAAAAACGGTCCGCAGATGTCCGGAACGAAAAAGGCGAGCGTGATCAGTCAGCACGACCATAAGGCAGCGAATCTCTCTTCTGTCTGATGATGGCGAACAGGAAGACGGTCTTCTTCGAAGACTTTCCCACAGGGTGGGGCGAAGAAAATGAATTCCAATTTATGGAGTGAGAGGTGGTGTGTCGCAGACCGTCCGACCCGCTGTCAATGCGTGCAAGGGAACTAAAGTGGTTTGGTCTTTGACCATGAGAAGTGTGACATTGTGTGGATGGAGACCATCATGGTCCAGATAAAGGGCAACTCCCGGAGCATTATGGCGTAAGACAATCTCTTGATTTTTTGTTTTTTTACAGGAGGCAGCATGAGGTTCTCTCGTTCCATGCTGACACGTGCAGGAGTGGGTCTTGCCGTGGGAGCGATTTTAACGACCGGTTCGGTTCTGGCGGAGCCCGTTACAGGTCCAGTCGCTCCCCCACCTGTTCCCGCTCTCGATTCCCCTCTTCAACTGGGCTCGGTGTCTGTGGAGGGAAACAAGCGTGTTCCATCTGCGGATATTCTCGCAGCATTCGGTTATCACGACGGCCAAAACGTCACACGCGCGAAGCTGGCAGACGCACAGAAACAGGTCGCGACGTTGTATCAGTCACGCGGTGTTGGGGCGGACCTTGGTGAGCAGTTGCATATCTCCGCCAACAAGGTGGATGTGAAGCTGCTGATGAGGGAGCACGATCAACGGACTGCCGAGGCTGGCACTGCTGGACTGATCGTGGACAAGGTTGCTTTCGAGGGTAACCGAAAAGTACCAACGCCTGCTCTGGCAGCAGCAACTACCCTTCAGGATGGCGCAGCGATCTCGGATCAGGCTTTGGCTGCGGACGAAGTGGCGATCGAGAAAGTCTATCGGGAAAACAAGCTCGGCGCTCAGATCCAGCCACAGGTGGTTTATCCGAACCATGACAATCATCTGGTTCTGGTCTGGCAGATCCGTGAGCAGAGCCCGCGCTCAGACGGGGAATAACCCGCCTGAAAAATTAGGTCAGGGTCTCCGGATCCAATGACTGGGGGGTCAGGACACCCGGAAGATAAAGTGGGTGTTCTGGCCGTCCTGTCTTGCTCAATCTTAATGCCGTCACCTTCACGCCATGGTGCGCCAGCATTCGGGCTACAGCAGTGCCGCGAGGTCTAAGTGCCTTGGCCTGAGGGGCGCCGTAAGCCAGCACGACAAGATCAGCTGCCTTCGCCATTTCAAGAAGATGCCTGTCGTTGTCGGGGCCAATGGGATCATCGACTTCCAAAAGGCGTTTCTGATCCGTGCAGCGGTAGGCAAAACTGTTGCCGACGAAAATTCCACCGTAACCCCATGCACGCGCATAGCGCTGGCATTTGGCGACCGTTCGGTCGTCCCCGAGTTCTGTGGCCACTGACGGGTTCATCATCAGCCACATGACCATGGGTTTCGTCTCGTCCCATACGCGCTTCAAGGTGTAACGGTAACAGTCGCCCGGGCCGTCGTAGAGGGCTGTACTGATGACGTCTTCCGACAGCCGAAGCGGGCGTGAATCACCAACATGATGCTGCCCAAAAAGGTCAGCAGGCTCCCCTCCGCTCTGAAACGGTGTGGAGCGGGAAGGGCGCGGCATAGAAGACATTCCGGTGTGTGGTAAACTTAGTGGGCAGCCTGAAGCGCCTTGACGGCAGCCAGTGTGCGCTCGACATGGCCATCCGGGGACATGGACGCATAGGAGAGGGCAACATGCCCATCCGGCGCAATCACGTAAGAGGTGCGGCTGGCCATATGCAGAAGAGGCATCTTGGCCTTGTAGGAATTGGTGATGGTCCCGTCAGGATCTGCGGCAACAGGAAATGCGCTCCGGCATTCACTGACAGAGAAACGGGTCAACTTGTCGATCGGGTCCATGGAGATCCCGATAACCGTTGCGCCCATCGCCTTGAATTCGGGAACAGCCTCGGCGAATTCATGCGCCTCGATGGTGCAGCCTTTGGTGAAGGCGGCAGGGTAAAAATAAAGGACGACCGGACCCGTTTTTAAGGCCTCGGCCAGATGGTAGCTGAACTCATGTCCTGCCATGCTCGCCTTGGCAGTGAAGTCTGGAGCATGGGCTCCTGTTTCCAGAGCAGCGTGAGCTGGAGAAGGGAGGGTGCCAATCATGGCAAGGGCACAGAAAGCAGAAATTGGCAGAAAGCGACGCATAGGATGTGCTCTGTTCCCTGAAGGTAACGGTTTAGAATGCGCCGGGCGGAACCACGACACATGGTGAACCGTGCGGCAGACGGTGACAGGCCGCAAGAGCATTTTCATGTGTCAGGCCGGTCAGGCGGGCACGATAGAGGTGTCCTTTGCCTGTTTTGACGCTGGCAACCTGTGTTCTCGCAGACGCGACAACTGCTCCGCCCTGACTATGAGCCTGAGACGCGGCTGAAGTGGCCTGTCCGGAATTGGCAAATGCGCCGACCTGAATGGCCCATGTTTTGGGGCCACTCGTTTCTTGTGGTGCGGCGATGGTGGCGTGATGCATTGTCGGTGCAGGGGAAGACAGTCGGTACTGCTGTCGTGAAGCAGGCATGACGGCCATGATCGGCTGGGGCTGCAAATGGTGCCCCATCGGAATTTCCTGCGCCGTGACCTGGCTGTCGGCCAGTTCGGTATCCATGCTGTTTGCGACTGGTGGGTGATAGGCCACTTTCTGCACAGTGGGAGCTGGTGATGTGATACCCCGCGCTGCCCACGCCGCGCTGACACTGTTTGGTTCTACCGGTGCGGCAGAGGCTACAACCACAGGCGCTGCGGGAGCGGCTGGTGTTTCGGCCACGGCCTCATCCGAAGACGGACTGTCGTCAGACGAACTGTCTGCTGATGAATCCTTGTGAGACCAGGCTGCCCGGATCGACTGACTGGCAGGCGTGGTGGGGGCAGTGTTTTCTGCGACCTGAATCTGGGCGTTGGGATCATGCTGGGAGACCAGAAGGTCTGCGGCCGACCGGTTATGAGGCGTTACGCCTGCGATGCGTGGGCCGATTGCTGCCACATAGCGGCGTGTCTCGCGCGGCAACGGACGTCCGCGGCGCAGGTAGCTGTCTAGACTTCCAGGCCCATCGTTGTAGGCAGCGAGAAATCCTGGAGAACCATAGATTTCGTACATCTGTCGTAGATACGCCGTGCCTGCGAGAATGTTATCATGCGGATCAAACGGGTCGTCGCCGAGGCCGTATTGTTGGCGCATATCATCATAAGTTGGCGGCATAAGCTGTAACAGGCCCATGGCACCCGGCGTCGAAGTGATGAAATTGCCATTATGGTCGTAAAGGTGGCCGCCGGATTCCTGCTGTATGACCGCCCGGATCCACGCTTCTGGAATATCAAACCGAGCAGAAGCTTCCTGAATGTATGGCCCCCACGGATCGCTGGGTGGGCCCGGCGGAGCGTAATAGGATTTCGCATGAGCGCGATATTTTGCGGCTTCCTGAGAGACCGGAACCTGAGAGGTAGAACTCATGTCGGGTGTACCGGCGCAGGCCGCGAGAAGGCCGATCAGACCAAGTGCCAGACCGGAACGGAGAGCGGTCAACGGGCGAAGAGTGGTCTGGAACGGCACGGCGGGTCTGGGCATCGGGGCAGGGTACCTGACAAGGGAAGAACTGTCGCAACCCCCAGACAATACACAGGGATTACGGCAAAACTAGGAAAAATGACGAAAGGTTTACGTTTGTCGCCTACTTTTTCGCTTCGAAGCTGTTCGATGACAGATGGTGAAAGGGTGCTTCTTCATCAAGGGGAAGACTGCTTGCGGGAACAGAGTCTATCGGCTAGGCGAACCAGATGAACTCATCTTCCCCGGCCCCCAAAGAGCCAGAGATGCAACGGCTACCGAAGCATGATCTGAGCCCGCTGAAGTTCGACCAGCGTCGTGGGAGCCCCGCTGCCCGGGCCTGGGATGATTTTCGCGGAGCCTGCAAGCTCTGGCGTCTGGGCGTTATGCTGGGATGGTTGGACATCAAGCTTCGCTATCGCGGATCAGCGTTGGGTCCATTCTGGCTGACCATTACATCCGCCATCATGGTTGCATCCATGGGCGTTCTGTACAGTCGCCTCTTTCATCAGGATATGAAGGTTTACCTGCCGTTTTTGGCTCTCTCCCTGACGCTTTGGCAAACGGGGTTATCGAGCCTTCTTCAGGAATCCTGCACCAGTTTTCTGGATGCAGAAAGCATCATACGCTCCAGTCGTCTTCCTTTGCTGCTTCAGGCCATTCGGGTTGTGGTCCGTAATGCGATCGTCTTTGCTCACAACATCATAGTGCCTGTGGGTGTTTTCGCGATCTACCATGTCTGGCCGGGGTCTACGGCGTTGTTGGCGCTTCCCTCACTCCTGCTATGGGGACTGGACGGATTTGCGGCTTGTATGCTGCTGGGCTCGCTCTGTGCGAGGTTTCGGGATGTGCCACCGATTATCGGGGCGCTCCTTCAGATCGTGTTCTACGTGACGCCTGTCATCTGGCAGCCGCAGCAGCTGGCGGGGAAAGCGCGGTATCTTCTGTACAATCCGTTTTATGCTCTGCTGGAAGTCGTTCGTGCTCCGCTGTTAGGGCACATTCCTTCGATCGGCGTCTGGCTTGTGGCTCTGCTGACGAGTGCTGTCTTCTGGGTTATCGCGATATGGGCTTTCGTCCGTGTGCGCTCACGGCTGGTATTCTGGATCTGACATGACGCATATCCGCCTTGAGAATCTCTCCCTGTCATTCCCGGTTCTGCACGGGGCTTCTCGCTCTCTGAAGAAAACCCTGCTGGCGCGCGCCAAGGCCACCGTCACGAAGCCCGCATCTGTTGGCGGAAGAATGCGTCTCGGTGCAGTCGCCTCGGACGCCGTGCTCGTGCAGGCGCTGTCAGGGCTGACATTTCAGATCAATGGAGGTGAGCGCATTGGCCTGATCGGCCATAACGGCGCTGGCAAAACAACGCTCCTGCGTGTGCTGGCCGGGATCTATGAAACAGATGATGGCTATCTGGATATCGAGGGCGACAGTCATGCGCTCATTGATCCGCAGTCTGGCATGAACCCGGAGTTAAGTGGGCGCGAAAACCTCAATCTCTTTGCATGTCGCATTGGTTTGCCCAAAGGGCAGCTTCCAGCTTTGGAAGCCGACGTCGAAGCCTTTGCGGAGTTGGGGCCGTTTTTTGACCTGCCCGTTCGACTCTACTCGTCCGGGATGAGCATTCGGCTTGGATTTGCTCTGGCTACGGTTCCCCGTCCGCGCATTCTGCTGATGGACGAATGGTTCATGGCAGGGGACCAGCGCTTTCAGGAAAAGGCGAAAGAACGGATGGCAGGCATGGTTGATGCCGCTGAAATTCTTGTCGTGACATCGCATTCCCTGCCTGTGCTCAAGCAGTGGTGTACGCGCATCCTCTGGATGGAAGAGGGGCAGATCCGCATGGATGGTCCGACGGACACTGTGCTTGAGGCATATGAGGCCTCACTGGCCTGAGGTCAGCTGTTATTTGGTCTGGTCTCAAGGGTGCGGTAGGATCAACTTCGAGTTTGACCATCACCATGGAGACTAATCATGTCTTATGCCGCTATTGATGCAGCCCGCGTTGCCAAAGCTGCAAAGTCTGCCCTTCAGACACTTGCCACCGTCAAGGAGCAGTCAGAAGCTCATCAGCGTAAGACGCTCATGATCGAGCGTATCGAAGCCCTCGCCACGGCTGCGGCTGAAACCAAAGACTGCAATGCGATTACCCTGACATCCGAAGAATTCTGGATGATCTCCAAAAATTGGTAAAAGCCAGCAGGGCAGGCGGGTCAACCCCCGCCTGTTAGCCTTGGTAAGAGGCAATTTCCACAAGGTTGCCGTCCGGGTCCCGGCAATAGACCGAGGTGATCGGTCCCAGCGCGCCCAGGCGCGAAACCGGACCTTCCACAACGACAACACCGCATTTTTCGAGATGCCGCACAACATCGTCGCTTGAGATAGCTGTTGTGAAGCAAAGGTCGGATGTGCCGGGCTGCGCGCCCTCGGCCGTTTCCCAACCCTCCGATCCTTCAGGGCGAAGATTGATCTTCTGGCCGCCGAAGCAGAGAGCAACACGGTTATTACGGCCGTATTCCTCAATATCCATGCCCAGAACCCGCTGGTACCAGGATGCCGAAACAGTTCTGTCCCGTACGGTCAGAACGATATGGTCAAGGCGATCAACGGTAAAGCGCATGATGGTCCCTCAAGAAAACGGCGCCCGATGGTCCTGATATTATCATCAGGACGCAGAAACCGTCAGGCCTCGGTGCCCTGTTCGGGCGGGAAAGAATATCTCAGGTCGGTGGACGCTTGCGGAATGCCGCCAGGCTGACGACCTCGGCATCTTTCTTCTCTTCCTGGGGAGGCTCTTCGATCGTCACCTCGGGGTGGTGCGCCGGATCGATATCATCTGGCTCTACCGCACCTTCAGGGATCTCGATGTCTTCGTCGTCATCGACCATGCTGCTGACGAAGCGCAGCGCCATCCGGATATGTGGATCTGCAAAGGCCGTAATGGCGGCAACCGGGATGACAAGGATGCTGCCAACGCCCCCGAACGACAGACCAACGGAAATGACATTCTTTTCGCGATCCAGCGCCAAATCCCAGAACTGGTGCTGAAGAACGATCGTCATTTCTTCCGGATACTGGGCGCGGAGACGGGACGGGATGATCACGTCCGGACGATTGGTGCGGAAGGTCAGATAGAAATGGTGAGCACCGGGAAGTCCCTCAGCCGCAACGTGCTCAATAGCGCGCAGCATGACTTCACGATAGGCGTCTTCCACCCAGTCGTCATAGGGAAGAAGGCTTTCGGGCAGGTCGTGCTCAAGGCCGTCCTGGCCGGTGTGATCGTCGTCGCTCATGGTCGCAGGCCTGATGTTTCAGTCAATCAGGTCAGGGATGCGACAGACCAGCCAGAATGGCAAGACGTTTTGCACAAAAGGAAAAATGAGGTGGGAGGGCTTCTGTTGCCCGGTGCCCTCCCGAACCGCGCTTATCGCTTATGCAGCGACAGCGAGCACCTCAGAGTTATCATTGGCACTTGTAAGTTTAGCCCGATGACGGTGGTACAATACCGGGCAAAAGATAAGTCTTTACCATGCGCGTCGAGCCTGTTTCGTCCCCACAGATCCCTCTTGCGAGAGATTTTTCTTGGTGGAGACGCCGGGCACTGCCCCCGGGTCCACAACACTTATTTCACTTACCGTTTATCGCCATAGCCGGGGACGAACCCCTTGCACTGCTGAACATAGGAGTGCTGTTGCCGTCCTGCAAGGGGAAAAGACGAAGCGCATGATGATGCCGCCCGGACTCGTCTCTTGCGGTGGCGGGAGATGTTTCGTCATGCTAGAGCCGCGGCCTATGGCACTGACATCCGAACAGCGCGCTGAGATCGAAGCTCAGCGCAACGAGCCCCAGCTGACCTCCCGCCCGACCGTTCCGGCGATGGAGAAACTTCTTTTCACGCCCATCGAGGTGCTGGATCATGGTTTCCTGCGCGTCGTCGATTATATGGGCGATGATGGAGCCGTCGTTCAGGCTGCCCGGGTGTCTTATGGGCGTGGCACCAAAAAGGTGTCTGAAGATGCCGGACTGATCCGCTATCTGATGCGTCATCGGCATTCGACGCCGTTCGAGATGTGCGAGATCAAGTTCCACGTTAAGCTTCCGGTTTTCGTGGCACGGCAGTGGATTCGTCATCGCATGGCGAGCGTGAATGAATATTCCGCGCGCTATTCGATTCTCGACCGTGAGTTCTATCTGCCAGCTCTGGATCAGGTTGCATCGCAGAGCGCCTCGAACCGTCAGGGACGCAGCGAAGCTCTTGATCCGGAAACGGCGGAGCGCGTGCTTGAGATTCTGCGTCGTGATGCCAGCCAGTGCTACGATGATTATGAATCGATGCTGGACCCGGAGGGCACCGGCCTGGCCCGTGAACTGGCGCGCATGAACCTGACGCTGAACACCTATACCCAGTGGTACTGGAAGATCGATCTGCACAATCTGATGCACTTCCTCGCCCTGCGCGCAGATCCGCATGCGCAGTACGAGATTCGTGTTTATGCAGAAAAGATGATTGAGCTCCTGCATGCTTGGGTGCCGGCAACGGCTGCTGCGTTCGAAGAATATCGTCGCGGAGCCTTCACGTTCTCAGCGGGGATGCTGAACGTGGTGCGCCGCCGTCTGGCGGGAGAGGCCGTGACACAGGAAACGTCCGGGCTTTCCAAGCGCGAATGGATCGAGATGAACGACATTCTCGAGCCAGAAGCCTGAGATAACCGAAAATCGTGAACGATTTTGACAAGCTCCTGCGAGAAGCTCCTTCCGTGCAAAGTGAAACTTCGGCTGAAATAGAGCCGCAGTTGCCGCGGATCTGGCCTTGGGCGATTCTCGCAGGGCTGCTCATTCTTGCGTCCGTGTGCATCCACATTTTCTGGCCTGCACCGGCACACAAGCATATGGCCCTTTGTAAAAAGGGCCTGACTGAACACTGCTATAAAATTGACCCTACCGCCGAAAATTAAGTTCGTATTTCGGTGAGTAAAATGGTCGGTGGATTTCCTGTTTTCCGGAATCGCTGTTTCTGAACGGATTCTACGGAGAACGAATGTGGAATCACGTCGGACTCACATTTCGTAGATCTTAATCAACAAACTTATCCACAGGGTTTGATCCCCCAAAGAGGGGGTCGACGGCGTGCACGATTCTTTTTTGAGAATCGCGTAGAACGCTTGATTTTCTGGGAAAAATCGTGGTGCCGGGTGAGGGATTTGAACCCCCGACCTTCGGTTTACAAAACCGCTGCACTACCACTGTGCTAACCCGGCATCCACAGCCCGGCTTTTTCCACGCCGAGACCCCTTTGGTCAAGCTCCTGAGTGTCGATTCTGTAATTTTATCGTGTCGCAGGGGTCATGAGGCTCGGTGGCGGCGGAAGATGGGAGGAGTTATTCGTGAAGCCGTAGCCGTCTGAAGAAAGCCCATGATGGACTACAGGCGGCTTAGCACAAGCCGACAGAAGTAGTGCTGTTCCCAGCAGGAGAAGACGGGTCATGAGGAAGCCTTTTCATCAGATTGGCTGAGGGCCTCGGCAATAGTCGTGGCGAGGGCCGTGTAGGCACGGGCAGCTTCGCTGTCAGGTGCCGAGAGGATAATGGGCGTGCCTTGATCGCCGCTGGCCCGGATGTCAGCCAGCAGAGGAATTTCGCCGAGGAAAGGCACACCAAGACGTTCGGCCTCTTCTCTGGCGCCACCGTGGCCAAAAAGCTCAGTGCGGTGATTACAATTGGGGCAGCAGAAATAGGACATGTTTTCCACAACGCCGAGGATGGGGGTTTCCATCCGTTCGAACATGGAAACGCCACGTCTTGCATCCAGCAGCGCAATGTCCTGAGGCGTGGAGACAATAACAGCCCCACCCTTGGCCATTTTGGCTCCAAGCTTCTGGGCCAGTGTCAGTTGGGCATCACCGGTTCCGGGCGGCATGTCTATGACAAGGACGTCCAGATCTCCCCAGTCCACTTCTCCAAGGAACTGGGTGAGGGCGCCCATGACCATGGGGCCACGCCAGATCATGGCCTGATGCTCGTCCACCAGATAGCCGATGGACATACTTTTCAGCCCCCAGGCTTCAATGGGGATGATCCGGCCTTCAATAACTTCGGGGCGTGTGTTGCGGCCGAGCATCCGCGGCAGGGACGGGCCGTAGATGTCTGCATCCAGCAGGCCGGTCCGGACACCTAATTTAGCCAGTCCGGCTGCAAGGTTCACAGCGGTTGTGGATTTGCCAACGCCTCCCTTGCCGGACGCAACAGCGACGACGGCTTTTACGCCCGGTAGAAGCGTCTCTGGAGCATGACGGCTGGACGCATTCTGCCGTTTGCCGCCCAGATTGAACGGTCGATGACCGCCCCCGGCTGCGGGAGCTGGTGCGTTGGCCGGTGGTGGCGTGGTAGCGCGATGGGCTGTCAGGGAAATTGTTGCTCCCGTCAGACCTGGAATGCGCGCGATCTCTGCTTCAACCTGAGGTCTGATTGGCTCCATGCGCGACACGTTGTCCCGCGAGGTGGCAAGGGTCACGTGCGCATGTCCATCGCGAACTGAAACACCTTCCAGCGACGCAAAGGACAATACGTTCGATCCAAGACCACTTTGTTCGTTGTTCAGAATCTCGGAAATGCGTTTCTCGGCATTGGCATGTGATTCGTCAGAAGAACTGGTCGGGGGGAGATGATCGGTCATGCCAAGACTCTTTTTTCTGGGGGAACGGCCTGTCAGGAAGGAGAAACAGCGTAGCATACGCCCCTCCTGAACTACAGGATGGTGACGAAGGACTGTCTTCTGCGTTAGCGTGTCACCATGAGCAGATTGACCGCCAGCCTTGCCCTGTCCTGCGCCGTTTCCCTGGCGCTGTCCGTCACGACGGTACAGGCCCAGACAGCCCCGCAGCCCTCTCCGGCACCCGTTCCAGCCCCGCGCTCCGTTCCGTCCAGCTTTGCGGATCTGGCAAATCGCCTTCTTCCGTCCGTGGTGAATGTTTCCACGTCTGCTGTGCTCAAGCCCGGTAAGGATGAAGACAAGGGACCGGACTCCAGTGGTCCGGATGGTCCGCAGGTGCCGCAGTTCCCGCAGGGCTCTCCGCTGGAAAAATTCTTTCACGACTACATGACGCATAAGCCGGCACCGAACCGGCCGCCGCGGCGGATGCAGGCTCTGGGATCAGGCTTTATTGTCGATCCGGCAGGCATCATCGTGACGAACAATCACGTCATTGAAGGCGCAGATCAGGTCTCCGTGACACTTCAGGATGGTACCGAACTGCCGGCTAAGATTGTTGGGCGTGACAGTCAGGTTGATCTGGCCGTTCTGGAAGTCAAACCGAAACATCCGCTGCCAGCTGTTCCGTTAGGACACAGCGATGCCGCCAGGATCGGAGACTGGGTGGTGGCCATTGGCAATCCGTTCGGCCTGAACGGCACAGTCACGGCAGGTATCATCTCGTCCCGCGGACGGAATGTCGAACACGGCCTGTATGATGACTATATCCAGACGGATGCAGCCATTAACCGGGGAAATTCTGGCGGCCCACTCTTTAATCTCTCGGGCGAAGTCATTGGCATCAACACCTTGATCTATGGTGGGGCCGGGGGTGATTCTATCGGGATCGGCTTTGCCATCCCGGCGGATGACGCGCGTGGCATCATCGATCAGCTTCGCAAGACAGGTCATGTGTCACGCGGGTGGATGGGACTGAAGTTCCAGAATGTCTCCTACGACATTGCTGAGGATCTTGATTTTCACCAGGCGGACGGCACGGTCGGCAAGGGCGCTCTGGTATCTGAAGTGGGGCCGAAAAGTCCGGCAGCGCAGGCTGGCCTTCAGGTTGGCGATATCATCACTCGTGTGGGCAGTCAGGATGTGACGGGTCAGACCATGCCGCGCATCATTGCGTCCATCTTGCCTGGAACCAAGACAGAGCTGACCGTCTGGCATAAGGGCAGCATCAAGATGCTTCCGATCACGCTGGCACAGTCGCCAAACGCGCCAGATATGCCACCGTCCGACACGCATCAGCCAACGCATACGAAAGCAGCTTTTGGCGAGTTGGGTCTGGCAGTGCGTTCCATCGATGCGGAAATGCGCACCCAATATGCTCTGACGGACGATCAGCGCGGCGTGCTGGTGGATCGGGTTGAACCGTCCAGCCCGGCCACCTCTCGCGGGATTGCCGTTGGGAATGTGATTACGCAGGTCGGGCAGGATCAGATCGACACGCCGGATGCGTTTGCCAAAGCTGTGAGCCGCGCGCTGGAACAGAAGAAGAAAGAAGTTCTGCTGTTGGTGCAGGATGATGACGGGCTACGCTGGGTGCCAGTTCCTTTTCTGGGGAACTGATCCGCTCAGCTTCTTAGGGTGTGAGGGGCGATGAAGAATTACGTCATCAGTCTTGCTTCCAGGCCAGACCGGCTTGCGCAGTTCAATGCCATAAATGCGCCGTTCCTCGCCCAGATTACCATTTTCCCTGCGACAGATAAAAATGATGTCAGCAAGCAGGCGTGTATTGATGCCGGTATCGTTTTAAATGACGCCGATTATGACGATACGGCGCTTGCCGTCGCGATGTCGCATCTGAGGCTATGGCAGCTGTGCCGGGACATCGGGGAGCCCATTATGGTCATGGAGGATGACGTTCATTTGTCTCCAGATTTCTGGAAAGACCGAGAGCAGGCGCTGACCACCAATCCTGATTATGATTTTCTGGCTCTCGGGTTCAACACGGATTGGCCGTTGGAGGTGGCGTTTGTTCCGGGCTCCATGAAGGCGACAATCATTTTTGATGAAGAGCAGCCAAAGTTCTTAAAAGGGCGTGCGTTCTGTTACCCGCAACTCAGCGCCTTCGCAGGTTGTTGCTGCTACGTCATCACGCCTGCCTGCGCAAAATTCTTTATGGAAAATATCTTTCCGATAAAGGACGGGTATTACGCTCTGCGGTATTTTACATCTCCCGTTTGCCGGGAATTTACCCGCATACGATGGACGAACGTTGGCATTGATGTTGCCATCAGCATGGTTCTGCAAGACGTCAGGTCCTACGTGTGTCTCCCACCAATCGCCATTCCGGGGAATGACTGGTCCAGTTCTTCGTTTGAAAGAGGCGGGCATCTGATCTCGCTCTGAAACGGGTGGACGGAAGAACCGGGAAGCTCTTAAAGCGCTCATGACATGATGAGTGCTCTAAAAAAAATCACACAGACCTGGCTGATGGTCCCGCCGAAGGGAAGCAGTTGGCGAGAGGTTCTGCGACCCGCCACGCGCCAGACCATTCGCGTTCTGGTTTCGATTGTCACAGCCTGGGTTGTGGGCATGACGCTCCATCTTCAGGAAACAATCTGGGCACTCGTGACCGCGCTGATTGTTACGCAGTCCAGCATAACGCAGACAATGGCAACGGCCCGCGATCAGATTACCGGCACGCTGCTAGGCGCTGTCGCGGGGATCGTGGCGGTCTTGCTGGAAATGTGGACGGGTCTGCGGTGGCTGCCTTTCTGGATCGTTCTCGCGCCATTGGCCTTTCTCGCAGCCGTTCAGACCAATCTGCGGTTTGCCTGTATCACCCTGATTATTGTGTATTTGTTTCCCAGCGAAGGCAGCCCGTTCCTGCCAATGGTGACGCGGTTGACGGCTATCGTGATTGGTGTGGTCGTCTCTCTGGTGGTGTCTTTCGTGGTATTGCATAGCAGTGCCCGAAAGCAGGCTTTCCACACATCCAGCCGTATTCTGCGACGTCTGGACGGATTGCTGGAAGGCGCACTGGATCAGAAAACAGGCTGGCGAGAAATTGAAACCCGGAACGAAGCCTGTGTGGCCCTTCTGATCGAACTTGAAGGCGCAGTGGAAGAGGCCAGACGCGAGCGTTTCAGTGACCTGGAGAAGCGCGATCCTGTGCTTGCGGCACTTCCAAGGTTGATGCGGCGGCTCCTGAACGATACGATGCTGGTGGCTCGAGCAATCGCGACAGGCCGTGCAGCAGGGAATACAGGCCTTGTTCCACTCTACAAAAGCCTCAGCCACACGCTGAGAGCATTGGCTCATAGCTGTGAACAAAGATTTGTTCGCAAGCAGGACCGTCATCCGCATCAGCCGGAAGACAAGGACATTCTCGAACTTCTTCCACGGCTGGAAGAACAGACGCGGCCTGAAATGCGCTTCGTCATGTCTCTGTTCAAGGATGATCTGGAGCGCGCCGTAGGCGTTCTCATGCGGGACGATGCCAGTGCTGCCAAAGGGCTCTAGGCGCCAGTTGATGGCGTTTTTTCGAAACCCGGTCGTGATCTCCCGCGTTTTCTGGAGAGCTCGGTGCATCTGCCCGGAAAACCGGCCCCCGTCAGAGGCTGGTCATTAGGAACGGAGAAATCCATGATTACGCACGAAACCCTCAAGTCTCTTCCCGCCGGTGTGCAGGCTCCGCCCTACGACATCAACGGGATAAAGCCAGGGATCGTGCATTTTGGAGTGGGCAATTTCTTTCGTGCCCACGAGGCATTTTATGTTGAGCAAATTCTCAAGGATGATCCTAACTGGGGCATCATAGGCGTCGGTCTGACGGGCGGTGACCGTTCAAAGAAAAAAGCTGAAGAATTCAAAAAGCAGGATTGCCTCTTCTCCCTGACGGAAACGGCACCGTCTGGCAAAAGCACTGTCCGCGTCATGGGCGCATTGCGGGACTATCTGCTGGCTCCGGCAGATCCTGAAGCCGTACTGAAGCACCTCTCAGACCCTGCTATCCGGATTGTTTCCATGACGATCACGGAAGGTGGCTACAACATCAATGAATCGACGGGTGCGTTCGATCTTGAGAATGCGGCTGTTCAGCAGGATTTGAAGACGCCGGAAGCGCCGTCCACGATCTTCGGATATGTTGTGGAAGGACTGCGCCGTCGCCGGGATGCCGGGGGTAAGGCCTTTACGATCATGTCCTGCGATAATCTGCGGCACAATGGGAACGTCGCCCGCAAGGCGTTCTTGGGTTATGCAAAGGCGCGTGATCCGGAACTGGCTAAGTGGATTGAAGAAAACGCCACATTCCCCAATGGAATGGTGGATCGCATCACACCGACCGTGTCTTCAGAAATTGCCAAGCGCCTGAATGAGGCCAGTGGTTTGAGCGATGACCTTCCGCTCGTTGCTGAGGATTTCCATCAATGGGTGCTGGAAGACAGCTTCGCTGACGGACGCCCGGCACTGGAGAAGGCCGGCGTCCAGTTCGTCGATGATGTGACGGACTACGAACATGTAAAGATCCGCATGCTGAATGCTGGCCACATCATGCTCTGCTTCCCTGCCGTTCTGGTCGGGTATGAGAATGTTGATGAAGCTGTTCGTGACGCCGATCTGCGGGGCAATCTGGAGAACTTCCTCAACAAGGACGTCATCCCGACCCTGGAAGCCCCGCCAGGCATGACGCTGGAAGGATATCGTGACAGCGTGATCAGCCGCTTCTCCAATCCGGCGATGGCTGACCAGACCCTGCGAATTTCAGGGGATGGGTCCTCGAAAATTCAGGTCTTCTGGACGGAAACGGTCCGTCAGGCTCTTGAAGGCAAGCGGGATCTATCCCGAATTGCGTTTGGCATGGCAGCCTACCTTGAGATGCTGCGTGGGAAGAGCGAGAAGGGTGGAACGTATGAGCCGTTCGAGCCAACCTTCGGTGATCAGCAGAAGGCACTCGCGAAAGCAGACGACTTTGAGAGCGCTCTGAAACTTCCCGCTTTTGACGCCTGGCGTGATCTGGATAATGCGACGCTTGATGAGAAGGTTATCGCGCTGCGCAAGATCATTCGCGAAAAGGGCGTCAAGGCTGCACTGCCAGCCTGAAACCGGGCAGCCTGACAGGCTTTTTGACCGCTTCTCTTCAGGGAGAAGCGGTTTTTTTATGGGCTGGCGCCCATCCGTTTCTAGGTGCCGTTTTTCCGCGCCGAGATGATCTGCAAAAGAGCATCAGCGGCTTTGCTGCGATAGCGTTCTTTGTGTCGCAAACCGAAGAAGGTGCGGGGCCCAAGATCAAACGGAGCAGCATGAAGTTTTCCGCCGGCGAGGGATGGGGCAACTACAAGGGAAGAGAGAGCTGCCAGTCCGGCGCCTTCCTCAACAGCTGTTCTTACGCTTTCGTTTGATGGCAGAACCAGACCTTCCTTCAGGGCCTCAGGTTTTACGCCGACAGCCCGCAAACTGGCATCAAGCGATGAGCGTGTGCCCGAGCCACGCTCCCGCATGATCCAGGTCGCATTTTGCAGCCAGCCAGCATCCACAGTTTGCGTTCCGAAAGGTTCGGCCTGTACGAGTTGCAGGCGATCTTCCGCAAGTGGCCACTGCGCGAGTGCTGGGTCATCCACGTTACCTTCGACAATTCCAAGATCCGATTGTCCCTCTCGCACATGCGCTGCGGCCTGCGTCGTATTGCCGATTTCAAGCGCAATGGTGATGTTGGGAAAGGTGGTGCGAAAAGCGACCAGTAATGGTGGCAGCCAGTAGGCTGCGATGGTCTGGCTGGCGACAACCCGAAGACTGCCGCGGTTGAGTCCGCTGAGTTCATCAAGTGTGTTTTGCGCCGAAGCTGCGCTTGCAAGAACATTGCGGGCTTCTTCCAGAAAAATCTGGCCAGCATCCGTTAAAGCGATGCCTCGCCCCACGCGGTGAAACAGCTTGATGCCGTGCCGTTCTTCAAGAGCAGAAATTGCGGCTGAAGCAGTGGACTGCGTGACGTTCAGCGCTCGTGCAGCGGCCGTCATATGTTCGCGTTCGGCGACGCCAACGAAAATGCGTAACTGCTCTAGCGTCATGATCGTCCTCGATAGCAATCAATCGTTTTTAACGAACGAAATAACTTAATCAATTTGTTTTATTGATGATTTATGATTGGATATCTGAAGGGCAGGAGAAAACGATCATGCCCCGATGTCTCGCTGTTCCGAAATTTCAGCCCGCTTATCGCACCCTGCCGGGAATAGGATTATGTCTTGCGGTGAGTGCTGCTGCATCGTTGCTAGAAGCCGGTGAGCAGCTTCTTTTCGGCAAGGCATGGCTGGAAGCGCTCGTACTGGCGATTTTGACCGGAATGGCATTGCGCAGCCTCTGGTCGCCAGGGGACAGATACCAAGCCGGCATTGCTTTCACTGCCCGCTATTTTCTGGAAATATCTGTTGTTCTGCTCGGAGCGTCAGTAAGTGCGGCAAACCTGCTGGCCGTTGGGCCTGTCCTGATTATTGGCATTATGGTGCTCGTAGCGACATCACTCATCATGAGCTTCGGGATTGGGCGGTTTATGGGGCTTCCACCCCGCATGGCGCTGCTTATTGCCTGCGGCAACTCGATCTGTGGAAACTCCGCAATTGCAGCTGTCGCGCCGGTTATTCGAGCAGACGGAAAAGACGTTGCCGCGGCGATTGCTTTCACCGCAGTGTTCGGCGTTCTCACCGTATTGGGACTGCCATGTCTTGGCTTATTCTCGGGTATGAGTGGCAGCATGTTCGGCGCATTCGCTGGACTGACGGTCTATGCCGTCCCGCAGGTCGTCGCTGCCACGGCCCCGCTCGGTACCATTGCTGTGCAGACAGGCATGATCGTCAAACTGGTGCGTGTTCTGATGCTTGGGCCCGTGTGTTTCGGGCTTGGACTGGCCTCTCCCCTTTTCTTTTCCGACCGTAAAAATGAGACGTCAGAAAATATAAACGCAGGAATCAGGAAAGGCGGGATTTTCCAGTTTGTGCCGTGGTTTATTCTGGGTTTTCTCGCGTTGATAGCCGGCCGCTCACTCGGGCTAATTCCGTCGTCACTTGGCGGCCCGATCAGTCACATCACAACAATTCTGACGATAACATCCATGGCGGCTCTGGGCCTCGGTGTTGATGCCCGCAGCGTTGTGAACGCTGGCCTGAGGGTGACAGGAGCCGTCATCCTTTCACTGCTGGGACTGGGGGCCATCAGCTACGGTATGCTGGTATGGCTTCACTTCGGTTAAAGTTGACGGTCCCGCTTGATGCGGTCCCATGCAGCATTGATCCGGGCCACGCGTTCCTGCGCACGTTTGCGCTCCATATCCGTCATGGGTTTCTGGGCAATAACATCCGGATGGTACTCGCGGATAAGCGTTCGCCATCGAACGCGGACTTCCTTGTCAGACGCTGTACGCGTGATGCCGAGAACGCGATAGGCATCCGGCTCGCCAGTGCTGGCAGCACGGCTGTCGCCACTTTCTGCGCGTGTCCATGCTCCAGACGACAGACCAAACGCACGATGGACACGCTGAAGAAAATCAATTTCTTTTGGATGGAGCTCCTTGGATGCTCCGGCATCCGCACGAGCAATCCGGAAAAGGGCCACCATCAGGTTTTCCAGCGGTGCCTTGTCGTCTCCGTAAGCTGAGCCCATCTCGCGGGCGTACATTTCAAAATCGTCCGTTCGCTCCCGTGCGCGGTCGAACAACATGCCAACTTCACGCGTATTGTCGGGTGGAAACTGGAAGCAGGTTTTGAAAGCATTGATTTCGGAGCGATTGACCGGCCCGTCAACCTTCGCCAGCTTTGCGCACAGCGCCACAAGGCCAATGGCGTAAAGCTGATCTTTTTTGCCCATGGCAGCCGCAATTTTTGCAGCTCCAAAAAACGCTGCACTGTTCGGGTCAGGACGACCCCGTGCAGGAAAGCGTTCGCTCCACCCCCCGGTGGAAGGATTAAGCAGAGAGCCACTGTCGGCGGCATGCCCAAGGGCTGCTCCCATCAGTGCCCCGAACGGGCCGCCGACTGCGAAGCCAGCAACACCACCGAACATTTTGCCCCAGATAGCCATATCGACAATCTAGCATGGTCCCGGAAACCGGCAAATGACAGATCGGACATGTACCTTCCACAGAAAGAACTGGATCTCCCGAAGGCTTCGGGTGTTGAAGGAGCATCATGAAAAACAAGGTCACCCCAGTTATGTCCGATCAGACGCAGCATCTCCCCGTCGCTCAGCCTTCGCCGGCGGACGACTATGAGGAGAAGATGCAGGCTCTGATTCGCAAACTCCCTGAATGGATGCAGAAGACGCTGAGCTGGCTACGGGAGCCAGAGCGTAAATGGATTCGGATTCCGGCCGGTATTCTGTTTATGCTCGGAGGCTGCATGGCGTTCCTACCCGTTCTGGGTGTGTGGATGATTCCTGTAGGTATCCTGCTGCTTTCCGAAGATATTCCGTTCTTCCGTCGTTTGATGGAGAAAGCTCTGAACTGGATCCAGAGAAAGCACCCTGACTGGATGGATCTTCCTCCGAACGCGAAGTGACCCGATCAGTCTTCGGCCGTTTTTCGCGCATCCATAAGGGCTGCAACACGGAGTGCTGAGGCCAGTGGGCGGTCTGGTGTGCGTTTGGCGTCAATCGACGCAACGAGGGCCGCAAAGCTCAAGGCCCGCTCCGTAGCCATCTGATCCAGGACTGCCCAGAATTCTGGTTCAAGCGCGACGGACGTCCGATGTCCTGAGAGCGAAAGGCTGCGTTTGACGAGGTCACTCATGTCAGGCGTTCCAGCGCCCAGCGGGCCGTTTCGGCAATATCGGGATCAGGGTCAGACTGGAGAGCCTGCGCTGAGGGTACGAGGGCAGGATCGTTCGAGTTGCCGATCGCGATCAGAACATTCCGGACAAACCGGTTGCGACCTATGCGCTTGACCGGCGAGCCCGAAAAAAGCGTGCGGAAAGCCGCATCATCGAGGGCCGCAAGGTCTGCAAGTTTTGGCTCGATCAATTCCGGTCGGGCCTGAAGCTTGATGTGGCGGGAGGTCTCGGCAAAGCGGTTCCACGGGCAGGCGGAAATGCAGTCGTCGCAGCCATAGATGTGGTTGCCCATTTTTTCCCGCAGGTCAGGCGGAATCGGTCCCTTGTGTTCGATTGTCAGATACGAAATGCAGCGCCGGGCATCCATACGATAGGGACCAATGAATGCGTCCGTCGGGCAGGCTGTCAGGCAACTGGTACAGGTGCCGCAGTTTCCGCCTTTTGGCTCGGACGGGCTTAAATCCAGCGTCGTGTAGATTTCTCCCAGCAAAAGCCATGAACCATGGGTGCGGGAGACCAGACAGGTATGCTTTCCCTGCCAGCCCAGATGCGCCTTTTCCGCCAAAGCGCGTTCCGAAACCGGGGCGGTATCGACGAAGACCTTCACTTGCGTGGTCTCATCGCCCAGCTTCACGACGAACTGCGCCAGATGTTTCAGCATCCCCTTGATGACGTCATGGTAGTCCCGATTACGGGCATAGACGGAGATATTGCCCCGATCTGGCTGACGCAGTGTTGCGTCCGGGTCTTCGGCGGGTGCGTAACAGACGGCAAGGGAAATGACGCTGCGGGCTTCAGGCCAGAGGGTCTGCGGATGGCTGCGCTGTTCGATGCGCGTCTCCATCCATTCCATCGTCCCATGATGGCCCTGTGCAACAAAAGCGCGCAGGCCAGCTTCCACATCCGGGCCAAGCTCCGCGGCGCAGAAGCCCACGGCATCGAACCCCAGATGCCGGGCGTGGTCCTCGATCCGCTCCTCAAGGGAACGTCCGGGGCGGGAAGGGGACGGGCGTGATGTCATGCGCTCAGCAGATGGATGGAAAGCAGAAACAGCAGTTTACGCCATCTTTCCCCCAACGGGCCAATCAGACATGATGGGATGTCTTCATTCTCCGATGAGAGAACCGGTTATGCGTCGTTCCTATGTCACCCTGGATGTTTTCACGGACCAGCTTTTCGGGGGCAATCCTCTGGCTGTCGTGCTGGATGCGGCGGGGCTTTCCACCGAACAGATGCAGAAGATTGCCATTGAATTCGGCTATTCCGAGACAACCTTCGTGCTCCCTGCGGTAGAGGCGCATCATACGGCGCATGTCCGTATCTTCACGCCAGCCGGAGAGCTGCCATTCGCTGGTCATCCGAATATCGGCACCGCTTTTGCCTTGGCGCGACAGGCCGAAGCGCAGGGGCGGGAGCTGCCGGAAACGCTTTTGTTTGAAGAAAAGGCCGGCCTGGTTCCTGTGCGGCTGGAGCGTGAGAACGGACGGGTCGTTCGGGCGGAGCTTATGGCGCCGGAAGCCATGACACGCCGGAGCCGGATGATTCCTGAAAATGCGGCTGCGTGTCTGGGGCTCGAACCCGCAGACATTCGTACGGATCATCACGCGCCACAGGTTGTTTCGGTCGGGCTGCCGTTCCTGATTGTCGAGCTTGCGTCCCGCGATGCTCTGCGTCGCGCTCACGGAGAGCTTGCCGCGCATCGCAGGCTTCTCGCCTCCAACGGGATCAGTTCCGTGTATGCCTACACGCGCAATGCCGGGGAAAGCGCCTTTGAAAAAGGCAGCGACATTCAGGGGCGCATGTTCTCGCCGCTGGATGGCATTGCCGAGGATCCCGCGACGGGGAGCGCCACAGTGGCCGCCGTCGCGTTCCTGTCTGCACTGGAGAATGGCGCCGATCTGTCCCTGACCTTCACGCAGGGCGTGGACATGGGACGGCCAAGCCTTTTGGACGCCAGAACAGAAGCGGGCAAGGCTTATGTCGCCGGTTCCTGTATCCCTGTCATGGATGGATTTTTCACTTTGGAAAGCGAAGTCTGAGAACGGTCTGTTGCAGAGTTTATAACGGTCTGAAAATGTCTTGTCAGGGGCGTGGGCAGTCGGCATCGTGCCACCATGCGATGCACCCTCCCTTCCGTTCTTGTAGCGGCTGCCCTCTCCCTGACGGCCCTGTCTCCTTTGGCAAGGGCCGAAGCTCCGTCTGCTGTTGAGCAGACTTACAACACCCTTCAAAATGATCCGGTTCGGCTTGGTCTGTTTCTGCGGGCCTTTCCCAAAGGCGCAGATCTGCACAACCATCTCGTAGGAGCGATCTACGCAGAGAACATGCTGAACTGGGCGGCCCAGGATGGCTTGTGCGTCTCTCTCAAAAGCCTTGAGATCCTCAGTCATGCATGTCCGCATCCAAAAGAGGGTGAGATGCCGGCAACGGCTCTGGCTGGAAATCCGGATGCTGAAAGTCGCCTGATTGATGCCATGTCCATGCGGGATTTTACGCCGTCTCCGGCTGACCGCTCAGGGCACGACCACTTCTTCGCAGCTTTCAGGCACTTTGGGTCGATCGATGCGGCCCATCAGGGCGATATGTTGGCAGAGGCCATGGATCGTGCCGCCCACGATCATATCACCTATATCGAGCCCATGATTTCACCGGCTCTTCCCACGATGATCCGTGCTGGCTTCAAACATCCGATGAATGGTGACGATTTCGCCGCTGCTCATAAAGCGCTGGAGCCGGAGATTTCTGCTCTTGTGACGCAGGCCCGTCAGGAAACGGATGCCATGGACAAGCAGGCACAAACGGTTCTGAAATGCGGCACGCCCGAGGCTCATCCGGGTTGTAGCGTGAGTGTTCATTACCTTTTCCAGGTTCTTCGTACGCTACCGCCCCAGGCAGTCTATGCCCAGCTTGATGCCGGATATGCGGTCGTTAAGGCCGATCCCCGATTTGTCGGCCTCAATATTGTTGCACCGGAAGATGATGCCATCGCCATGCGGGATTACACCCTGCATATGCGGATGTTCCAGTTCCTGTCGCAGGTCTATCCGGGTGTGAACCTCAGCCTTCATGCCGGTGAACTCACTGGCAAGTTGGTTCCGCCTGAAGGCCTGAAGCATCACATTCGGGAAGCCATCGAAATCGCTGGTGCCAAGCGCATCGGCCATGGCGTCGATATCGCATCGGAAGATGATGTTACCGGGCTGCTGGCCGAGATGGCTAAGAAGCACGTCATGGTGGAAATCAACCTGACGAGTAATGACGAGATCCTGAACGTGAAGGGCGCTGAACACCCGCTGCCGCTCTACCGCCGGGCCGGGGTTCCCGTTGCGCTCTCAACGGATGACGAAGGCGTCTCCCGTGGTGATCTGACGCAGGAATATGTTCGTGCCGCTCAAACCTACAACCTGAGCTATGCGGACCTGAAACAGATGTCCCGGACGGGTCTGGAATATGCGTTTATTCCGGGACAGAGCCTTTGGGACAACCGTCAGGTCGGCAAGCCTGTTTCCGCCTGTCAGACCGCGTCTTCATCTCAGCCTGAGAGTGGCCCTTGCGCTGATCTGTTGAAAACCAGCGAGAAAGCCCGCCTTCAGTGGCAGCTTGAATCGCGGTTTGCCGCTTTTGAAACCTCTGCTCCACACGAAAGCCTCTATCAATGAACCGCCTGAAAACCCTTCTTGGGGCGACTGCCCTGTCCGTCCTTGCAGTTTCAGGCAGCGTCTCCAGCGCATCTGCTAAAACGCGGCCTATTCCTGTGCGCGTGGTTGTGGTGACGACCTTCGAACTTGGCAAGGACACGGGCGATACGCCGGGCGAGTACCAGAACTGGGTTGAGAAGCTCCCGCTCTCGCAGGAAATTCCTGCGCCCGGTACGGACCATGATGTCATGCACTACAACCCGGAACTGCATGTTCTGGGTATTGCGTCCGGGGAAGGGCCGGAGCACATGGCATCGGCCATTACGGCGCTCGTCCTTGATCCGCGGTTTGACCTGAAACACGCCTATTTCGTGTTGGCCGGAATTGGTGGCGTTGATCCGAAGTTTGGCACGGTCGGCTCTGCCATTTGGGCACCGCGCGTGATTAATGGCGGTCTATCGCATCTGATTGATCCGCGGGAAATTCCGAAATCCTGGCCGGATGGGTTTACGCCGGTTCAGGGCAGTCTCCCGGATGAGAAGCCGCGTCCGCCTTTGCATTCTGTCAGCGGGGACATGGTTTACACGTTTAACCCGCAGTTCGTGCAGTGGGCCTATAGCCTGACGAAGAATATGACCCTGCCCGACACGCCGGGTCTTCAGGCGTCCCGCGCGCGTTACAAGGGTTATCCGGAAGCCCTGAAGGCTCCGTCTGTCATGGTCGGCGATACCATTTCCGGTGAGACCTTCTGGGTTGGCGAGAAGATGAATGCCTGGGCCGAGCGCTGGGTGCGTTACTGGACCGACAATCAGGGAACATTGGCCACGACAGCGGAAGAGGATGTTGCGTTCTGTCAGGCGCTTGCCGCACAGGCTAAGGCTGGTCGAGTAGATCCCCAGCGTGCTCTGATCCTGCGGACGACAAGCAATTTTGACATGCAGTATCCGGGCCAGACAGCGGCTGAATTGCTGGCCGAAGAAGCGCACGAAGGCAGCTATTCAGCGTTTATTCCATCTGTTGAGGCAGCCTACACGGTTGGCAGTGTCGTTGTGCGCGAGTTGGCCACGCATTGGGACAAGTACGAGAAAACCATGCCGGGTGCAGAATAACGACCTGCTCCTGTGTTGAAAGGAAAATGCTCGCCAGATTGAACTGGCGGGCATTTTTTGCGTGTATGCGCTTAAGACATAGTTTGTCGTGAACAGAACGCTTTAGCTTCGATTGATTGGATTCCCATGACTCTCGACGTTTCTTCCGCCATTCTTCAGCGCCGTGCGACCAAGCATTTCGATGCCGCGCACATCATGCCGGAGAAAGACCTCGAAACTATTCTCGGTCTGGCGCGCCGGATGCCGACGGCATTCAATATCCAGAACTGGCGCTTTGTGGCCCTTAAGGACCCGGAGTTGCGCAAGCGGGTGCGTGCCGTCTCGTGGGATCAGCCGCAGGTGACAGATGCCTCTGTCTTGATCGTCCTGTGTGCGGACATCAAGGCATGGGAAAAGTCGCCGGAGCGATACTGGGAAAACGCCCCGGATGCTGTTCGGGAGTACATGGTTGGCGCCATCGACCAGTATTACCGGGGTCGCGAGCAGGTACAGCGGGATGAAGGCATGCGGTCCTGTGGCATGGCTGCGGCTGCCATCATGCTGGTGGCCGAGAGCATGGGGTATGGAACCTGCCCGATGGATGGTTTTGACTTCGATGCCGTCGGCAAGCTTATCAATCTGCCAGAGGACCATGAGATCGTTATGTTCGTAGCTATCGGGAAGGCCGCGTCCGCTCCGAAGCCATCGGGCGGTGCGGTGCCGGTTTCCGAAATCATGATCGAAAACCGGTTCTGATAAAAATCGGCTCTGGACGGTGCTGCTGCATTGTCCAGAGCCTGATGGTTTTAGTCCTGTCCAGGAATATGCGTCCGGTACGTTGCCCAATGCGCGATCAGTTCATGGACAACCGGCTCACCGGCACGCTCGTTATTATCGAACGCGAGCTTCTGGCCGGGCGCTTCGTCCCCGATGCTCTCGGTGATCGGCACGCCCGGGGGCGGCATATCAAAATTGCTCCCTGAGCGCAGAACCATGACGCGGTTCAGATCGACATATCCCAGACGGGCGAGTGTCCGCATATCGATCTGATAGGTCTGGCTTTCCTCATTGGTCATGACGAACTGACCCTGATCTTTTGTCCACAGCTTGACCCATTTTTCCGCCCACTCGTTGCGGGAGGGGCCATGCCAGTAACGAAGCGCCCCAAGCGTCTCACCCATAATGAGCATGGGCGGCTTCTGGGCATTGGGGAAACCTTTCCAGGCCTTCCGGCGCTCGGCAATGGCGGGATCGTCTGCCATTGGAGTGTTTTTGCTCAGGTTGAAGGCCCAGTTCGCCAGACCCTGATTGAGTGGATACGCCTTGCTGAGTTCCGCCACATCCGTGACAGAGCCATAATGGTTTGCGTTGGCTGGCAGCGTGTCCGGCTCGTCCGCCCCGATGGCGTACAGACCATACGGCCAGCCTTTTGGAACGGTGCGGTCATCGATTTCCCGCAATGCGTCTCCATCCACAACCCAGCGTGCCCAGGCCACACTCCCAACAGACGCGACATTCGGGTTCACGCCAGAAATGCCGGTGAAAATCCAGTAGGTGTGCGTCAGATCGTAATGCGGATCGAGGGCAAGAGCGTGCAGGTCAATGCTGCCGCTTTTCAGGGCGATGCCATAAACGCCATCCGCATTGCGGCGGAGCTTTTCCTGTACGCCACGAATGGGGCGCTCTTCGTCAAGATGAAGACGCTCCACCCAGTCCTGATATTCGCCAGGCTCATCGCCCTTGTCCGCGCCGACTTCCCAGTTGGCGACAACAAGGACCTTGATTTCTTCCTTATGGGGCGCAGCCAGAGCACTGCCCGCACAGAGAAGCCCGGCAAGAGCCAGGCCTGCATTAAAGCGTTTCAAATCCGTATTCCCCAAAGCCGAAGGTCGTTGGGGAAACACATTATTGGAACAGGATCAGAATGAAAACTTACAAAGCGAGAGAGGGCATGGGCCATTCATCTTCGGTCCAGTCTCCCTTGGACCAATCCTCGCGTAGTTTGATGGCCAGTTCGTTCAAAGTACCGTCCACGATAGCGGCACGGATCTGCCGCATCAGGCGCTGGTAGTAGGCCAGATTGTGCCATGTCAGCAGCATTGGGCCGAGCATCTCACCAGCACGGAACAGGTGATGCAGATAGGCGCGGGTATAACGGCCAGCCATCGGGCTGTCGTCATGCGGTGTCAGCGGGCGCGTGTCTTCGGCAAAGCGGGCGTTGCGCAAGTTGATGTAGCCGCGCTCCGTATAAGCTCGCGCCGTGCGGCCAGCACGCGAGGGCATCACGCAGTCGAACATGTCCACACCACGCATGACCGACCCCAGCAGATCGTCTGGCGTACCAACGCCCATCAGATAGCGCGCCTTGTCCTGCGGAAGCATTGGCGTTGTGAAATCAAGGGTCGAGAACATGAGTTCCTGACCTTCACCCACAGCCAGACCACCAATCGCATAACCTTCAAAGCCGATCTCCGTCAGCGCCTTGATGGAATATTCGCGCAAGTCTCGCTCGGTGCCGCCTTGCACGATGCCGAACTGGCCATAGCCCTCACGTGCCACGAATGCCTCACGTGAGCGTGCCGCCCAGCGCATGGAGAGTTCCATGGATTTGCGGAGTGCTTCCGGCGTGGCGGGGAGGGCCGGGCACTCATCGAACGCCATGCTGATCGTGGCGTCCAGCTTGTACTGGATCTCCGTTGAGATCTCAGGAGACAGGCGATGCTTGCTGCCATCAATATGGGACTGGAACGTCACGCCGTCCTGATCGAGCTTGCGGAGCGCACCGAGAGACATGACCTGAAACCCGCCGGAATCTGTCAGGATCGGGCCGGTCCAGTCCATCATCTTGTGCAAACCCCCCAGCTTTTGCACGCGGTCCGCCGTGGGGCGCAGCATCAGATGGTAGGTGTTACCCAAAACAATGCCTGCGCCCGTGGAGCGAACGGCATCCATGGTCATGCCCTTCACGGTGCCAACTGTACCAACCGGCATGAAGGTCGGGGTCGGGACGGTGCCGTGACGGGTATGCAGATGGCCGGCGCGGGCCTGCCCGCAGGTTGCTTCCGGAACCCACGTCATCTTTGTGGCCTGTTCGGTCATGGTGCTCGCTCCAGAAGGCAGGCATCGCCGTAGGAATAGAACCTCAGTCCGTTGGCGATGGCGTAGGCATAGGCCTCACGCATGGTGTCGGTGCCGCTGAACGCGCAGACCAGCATGAAGAGCGTCGAGCGCGGCAGATGGAAATTGGTCATGAGCAGGTCCACCGCCTTGAAGCGATAACCAGGCTTGATGAAAATGGACGTCTCCCCCCGCCAGGGCTGAACCGTACCGTCTTCCTGCGCTGCACTTTCCAGCAGGCGGAGAGATGTGGTGCCGACAGCAACAACGCGGCCACCGCGGGCGTGTGTTTCATTGATGGCCTGCGCCGTCTCTGCGTCGATCTCGCCCCATTCCGCATGCATGCGATGCTCGGCAATGGAGGATCGAACGGGCAGGAACGTGCCAGCGCCAACATGAAGCGTTAGCGTCCGGCGCTGGATACCTTTTGCGTCGAGCGCGGCCAGAAGACCCGGCGTGAAATGCAGACCAGCAGTGGGGGCCGCTACAGCCCCGCGATGTTCGGAAAAAATCGTTCGGTAATCGCTGTCATCCTGCGCGGTCGGCCCGAAAGGACGGTCGATATAGGGCGGCAGGGCCAATGCTCCGACACGCTCGAGGAACGTATCGAACGCATCCCCTTCGACGGAAAAGCGGATGCTGACGGCACCATCGCCTTCGTTTTCCACAACGGATGCCGTGACCGGATCATCGCCAAAGTTCAGCGTATCGTTCGGCTTCAGCTTGCGAGAGTTACGGGCGAGCGCATGCCAGCTTCCGTCAGCCAGAATCCGGTCCAGTGTAATTCCGATTTTTGCCTCGCCGCGCGTGGCGGAGAGCTGGGCACGGATGACGGCTGTATTATTGGCAATCAGCAGATCGCCTTCCCGCAGCAGGCCAGGCAGATCGCGTATGATCCGAAGATCAGGCGCTTCTCCCGAACGCACATGCAGCAGCTTTGCGCTGTCACGCGGTCTGGCGGGTTCGGTCGCAATATGGTCGCGGGGCAGTTCGAAATCGAACGTGGCGAGTTCATCCGTCATGGGATGCTCTCTAGCAGGTTCAGCCAACATGAAAACGCCGGACCAGCCAGCCCGGCGCATCTTTTCGGTCAAAAGGCGATTTTTTTGGCTCCGACCCGTCGAGGATGATGCCTTTCAGGCGCCCTGTTCGCCTTCATGAACGATAACAGGCTCGTTCATGACCGGAAAATTGACCGATCGTGCGATGAAGCACATGTCGTGCGCCTTGTGATGCAGGTCCAGTGCTTTCTCGGCGTCTGACGTGGCAGACAGGATGACGCGGGGATGAAGCGTTACGGACGTGAACTGCCCAGCGCCGGTGCGTTCTTCTTCCATTTCGCCGGTAGCCTGGTCTTCGTATGCCGTGACAACGATGCCTGCTTGCGCACAGAGCCCCAGAAACCAGAGTTTGTGACAGGCTGACAGGGATGCCAGAAGCAGATCTTCAGGATTCCATCGGGCAGGGTCTCCGCGAAAAGAAGGGTCGGATGATCCTTCAATCGTGGGCTTGCCGGGCGCCGTAATATCGTAATCGCGCGTGTAACTGCGAGCAGAGGATGTGCCGGTTCCTGTATTGCCGGTCCAGACAACCTTCACGGAATAAGTATGCTGTTTACCGGCCATGGTTAATCCTGCCTCCTGCTGTCTTCCTGCCCTAACGGCAGGAAGACAGTATGCTCATGGGGCTTTGGGTAATGCAAAGGCCACGACTTCATCGCTGTTGCGTGTTTTCAGCCCGCCATGGCCACCCACAGCCAGCACGACATATTGTCGGCCGTCTTCGCCCATATAGGTCAGCGGCGTGGCATTGCCGCCGGCATCCAGTTCCGTCTTGAAGAGGGTATGGCCGTCATGCCCATCAAGAACATGGAAGCTCTGATCGGCCAGAGCGCCCATGAACACCAGACCATTTGGCGTGGTCACGCTGCCGCCCATGGAGAAGACGCTGGTAGGGAGGCCAACGGGCATCCGCAGCATGTTCGTCGGGCCAACATTCTTCGTTGTGCCTAAAGCCCGCTCCCAGATGATCCGACGGTGAACAAGATCAATGGCCTGCATTTTGCCCCAGGGCGGTGCGAGGCAAGGGGCACCAAACGGGCCAAGCCAAGGCTTCACGACGGCCGCGAAGGGCAGGCCATGTTGGGGATTGTTCGTGAAAACAGGTTCTGGATAAGGCTGTGCCCAGTCATGCCAGGATTTGTAGAGCCCTTTGGCAAGAGCTTTTTCCTGCGGCACCAGCGTCATCAGGAACGGAATGAACGTGGTGTTGATATACATGACACCGTGCGTCGGATCGATGGTGCCCCCATACCAGTCTGCCACGCCATCAAACGCTGGAAAGCCCACGGTTCCCTGCTGGCTAGGCGGTGTGAAAAGGCCCTTGTCCCGCAAGGAGCGGAAGGCAATGCGGCAGAACATCTGATCGTATGGGGTCGCGCCCCACATGTCGTCTTCTGTCAGATTAGGGCGGCGCAGATTGGGCATGTCGACGGACAGTGGCTGCGTCGGCGAATAGTGCTCGCCCGGTGTGTCCCCGGCAGGTACGGGTGTTTCCTGAACGCGATAGAATGGAGCACCGGTACGCCGGTCCAGCACGAAGAGTTCGCCCTGCTTGGTTGTTTGTACCAGTGCGGGCGTCAGGGTGCCGTGGGCATCTGGCAGATCCACGAGAGAGGGGCCGACCGGGAGGTCAAAATCCCACAGATCATGATGCACGGTCTGGAAATGCCAGCGCTCTTCACCCGTCGTGATATCCAACGCGACAAGGGAGCTGTCATACTTCTCGTCAAAGCTCCGGCGCTTGCCACCGAAATAGTCAGGCGTGGCAATCCCGAGCGGGACGTAAACCATGTTCAGCCCGGCATCGGCCGTATAGACGCCCCAGCCATTGGCGGTGCCGCGGGTAAAGACTTCGCCCGGATCCAGAGGTTTGTTGGTCGGTGTGCGGCCCATGTCCCAGGCCCAGGCCAGTTGGCCCGTAATGGCATCAAAGCCACGAATAACCCCGGAAGGTTCGCCAACCGTCTGATCATCATAAACCCAGCCACTCGTCATGATGCGGTTATGCAGCACCATGGGTGGGGAGGTAATGAAGTGAAAGCCGGGTGGAATAGCTCCCATCCCACCCCGGAGATCCACAATGCCATGATCGCCAAAACTTTCGCAGAGTTTTCCCGTGTCGGCATCGACTTCAAACAGGGTTGGAGGGGAGCTGGAATTTGTTGAGACGATGCGATGGGCGCAATCCGTTCCCGGCGCATTGACGTAGGACACGCCACGGCAGGCCTGATAGATATTCTTGCCGAATTCCCCACCTGGCGAATATCGCCAGATTTCCTTTCCGGATGTTGCATCTAGCGCCACGACATCTCGGTGTGGCGTGCAGAAAAACAGCCGGTTGCCGATCTTGATGGGGGTTGCTTCAAAGCTGAATTCCCGCCCGCGGGAGTTCTCGCCCGCGCGTGGCAGATCCTTGCTGTGATAGACCCACGCCACTTTCAAGTCGTGTGCGTTGGCGGCATTGATCTGGGTGGGCATGGCAAAGCGGTCTCCTGCCGGAGAGCCGCCATAGAACTGCCAGTCATTGGCAGCCTGCTGGTCCGCGCCCGGAAGGGTCGCACCGGTCTCACCGGGGAACGGATTGAACTGGTGGTCGCGCGAGGCAGTAATGTGCCAGCCGCAGGCGAACACAAAGACAAAGAGTGCCGCGCAGAAGGCCATGCCGCCTGCCGCAACGGGTTTGCCGAAGGAGCGACGCTCCGTGCCCTGGAGCAGTCGTCCCGCAATCCATGGACTGAACACCCACAGGCCCATCCCCGCTGGCAGGGCGAGAGGCGGAAGAAGGCGCCAGCCGTCAAGGCCTACGCGTCCCAATGCCCAGACAAGCGTATAAAGCAGGAGAGCGGCATAAACTGCGGAAGCACCGGGGTGAAGCCGGATCATCAGAATGCCGGACGCCACCATGAGGACGCCTGCGACGGCGTAGTAGAAAGAGCCTCCCAGCCCAATCAGCCAGAAACCGGGCAAGGCCAGACCCAGGCCGAGCAGAACGAGTAAGATGCCAGTCACAAGGGGCAGGAACGAACTGCGTCGAGGCGTGGGCGGCATGGATTTTTCCTTTGGGGTAACCGAAAGGATTAATCCCGCATGGGGGAGTGCAGTTTCCTAAAAAAGAAAATAGGGCGTTCTTTTGCGCCCGACTGCTTCAGATCGACTTCAGTGCGCCACCATCAATACGGATCATGCTGCCGGTTATATAGGCAGCACCCGTACTGGCGAGAAAAGCTGCAGTCGCACCGAACTCTTCGACAGTGCCGTAACGTCCAACGGGAATATTGCGGGCCTTTTCTTCCTGAACGGCCTCCGGTGTTTTACCCGTCTTGCGGGCTTCGGCCTCTGCCAGGAAATGGGTTCGATCCGTTGTGATATGGCCAGGCAGAAGCATGTTGACCGTCACGGCATAGGGGGCCACTTCCGTCGCAAGTGTTTTGGACCAGCCCGCGAGTGCTGAGCGTAATGTGACGGAGACGCCAAGCCTGATATTCGGCTCAACCACAACAGCCGATGCGATAGTAAGGATGCGCCCCCACCGGCGCTCCTTCATACCGGGCAGTACCGCATCCGCAATTCTGAACAGGCTCAGAACCATGGTCTCAAACTGCTGTTTCCATGTGTCTATGGAAATGCCCTCAACACCTGATGGGGAGGGGCCGCCGGTATTGTTTACCAGAATGGAAATATCCGGATGCTGCGTGCGGATGGCCTGAACAAATTCCTCAACGGAGGCGCTATTCGACAGATCAACCGGCAGTGTAGCCGTCTGAACGCCGTGCTGACTGGCAATGGCCATGGCAGCCTCTGTCAGTCTGTCACTGGCGCGTGCAGCCAGAACGATATGGACCCCTTCTGCCGCCAGCGCCTCCGCAACGCCGCGGCCCAGGCCGGAGGAGGCGCCAAGAACAAGAGCTTTGCGGCCGGAAATCTGGAGGTCCATATCAAAGTATCCTTAGGGGCGAGATAGAATTGAGAAAGATGATCGGGTAACGATCAGCGCATCCCCGGCTGTTTCTTGACCGTCTGCCAAAGCGTTTCCAGCGTTTCCAGATTTTGCTCCCCCATTGTTTTACCCTCAGAGGCCAGGCTTGCTTCCATGGCTTCGAAACGGCGCGTGAACTTCCGGTTGCTGCGGCGCAATGCGGCTTCCGGGTCAATGCCCAGCTTGCGTGCCAGACTGGCGACAGTGAACAGGACATCCCCCAGTTCGTCTTCGATCCGGTCGCGGTCTCCGTCCAGTTCGGCTTTAAGTTCGCCGATCTCCTCCTGGACCTTTTCCAACACGCCTGACGCATCATCCCAGTCGAACCCGACGCGCGCCGCTCGGCGGCACAGCTTGGCGGCTCTGACCAGGGCAGGCAGATGTTGGGCCACACCAGCGAGTGCGCCATATTCTGCTTTGGCGTGGCGCTCGGTTTCTTTCGTGCGTTCCCACAGGTCTTCGTCGTGTTCTACATCGCTGAAGATGTTGGGATGACGGCGGACCATCTTGTCAGCGATCTTTCCAGCAACGGTTTCGAAGTCAAATTGGCCCTTTTCTTCAGCCATTTGAGCTTGGAACACGACTTGTAGCAGCAGATCCCCGAGTTCATCCGGCAAGGAATCACTGTCATCCCGGGCGATGGCATCCATCACCTCATACGCTTCTTCTATGGCGAAGGGCGCAATGGTTTCGGGTGTCTGTGCCACGTCCCACGGGCAACCGCTCTGCGGGTCGCGCAGGCGCTTCATGATGTCCAGAAGGCGGTCAATCTGACGGACGGGGTGGGTCTGGGTCATAACAGCTCCTGGGTAATGATCTGGCGTCTGGCCTGACCCAAAGCATACTCTTTCGTTGCACAGACAGAAAGCACAGAGCGCACGAACCGCTCTCACGGGATGACAGCACCAAGGGTAACGCGATAAGAAGGCCAGCCCGGCTGCTTGGACAGGCCGGACATTTTTTGCAGACCGGATTTTAAATACATGGCCAGGATCTTTATCGACGGAGAAGCAGGAACCACGGGGCTTGGCATACGCCAGCGTATCGAGGTCCTGCCGGAAAGTTACGGTTTCGAACTGCTATCGATTGATCCGGCTCTGCGAAAAGATGCTGAGGCACGGCGTGCCCTGCTGGCGCAGGCGGATATTGCCATTCTCTGTCTGCCAGACGATGCCGCGCGTGAAACTGTTGCTCTGGCAGAGGGTCTGAACGTCCGTATTCTGGATGCCAGTACGGCGCACCGGATTGCCGATGGCTGGGTTTATGGTCTGCCGGAACTGGATGAAGATCAGGGCACCCTGATACGCGGTGCGACCCATGTTGCGAATCCTGGCTGTTATCCAACGGGTGCAATTGCGCTTTTGCGGCCGCTGGTTCGCGCTGGACTTGTCCCAGCCGACCACTCCATCTCCATCAATGCCGTATCGGGTTACAGTGGGGCAGGGCGCTCCGCGATCGAGGCGCATGAACGGGATGGCGGCCCGGCATTCTTTCTTTATGGGCTGACGCTGGAGCACAAGCATCTTCCAGAAATCCAGCACTATTCCGGCCTGACGCGCCAGCCGGTGTTCGTGCCGTCTGTAGGGCACTTTCCGCAGGGCATGATTGTGTCCATCCCGCTTCACCTTGCGGATCTGCCCGGCCATCCGACGCCGCGCGATCTGGAAGCAACGCTTGAAAAAGCTTATCGTGGGTGTGACCATGTGCGGGTTCTGCCGTCTGAACCCAAACTCCTGGCAGATGCGCTGGCCAATACGGACAATATGGAGCTCCGTGTGCACGGTAATGCGCAGGGAGAAAAAGTAGTTCTGACCGCGCGTCTCGACAATCTGGGTAAAGGAGCCTCTGGCGCTGCGATCCAGAATCTGCTTTTGATGCTGGGTCTCTGATTTTCCACGGTTTGGGATTTTTTTTTCACGGTCTGGTCCTTTGCTCAGGAATGCACTAGGGTCTGGGCCGTTCGCGCGAGAGTGGCGGAACGGTAGACGCAGTCGGCTCAAAATCGACCGCCGAAAGGCATGGGGGTTCGAATCCCCCCTCTCGCACCACAAACCGGGCGCACCAGTCTGGCTGCACCCGAGGACCGTTTAGCCCGGAACGAGCATGTCCAAGCCGACTGTCAGACCTTCCCGCCCGTTCTTTTCCTCTGGTCCGTGCGCAAAACGCCCTGGCTGGTCCCTCTCGGCTCTGGATCAGGCCCTGCTGGGACGGTCACATCGTGCCCCTGAAGGCCGTGCGCGCCTGAAGGAAGTCATCACCCGCTCAAAAAATATCCTAGGCATTCCCGCAGACTGGCGTCTGGCTGTTGTTCCGGCTTCGGACACCGGTGCGGTTGAGATGATTCTCTGGGCCATCGCCGGTGAGCGCGGCATGGATGTGCTATCTTTTGAAAGTTTTTCCGGAACATGGGCGCAGGATCTGCGGGACGTTCTGAAAATCGAAGATCTTCGCGTGCTGGACGCGCCTTATGGAGAGCTTCCGGATCTGGCGGCTGTAGACTGGTCCCGCGATGTCGTCCTGACCTGGAACGGTACAACGTCAGGCGTTCGCATTCCGAATGCAGAGGCTATTCCCGTCGAGCATGACGGTTTGATCATCTGTGATGCAACATCCGCTGCTTTCGCCATGGACCTTCCGTGGGATCGTCTGGATGTTGTCACCTGGTCCTGGCAGAAGGCCCTCGGCGGTGAAGCGGCTCATGGCATGGTGGCCATCAGCCCTCGTGCTGCCGCTCGTCTGACAGAGGCTGCCCCACGTCCGCTGCCCAAAATTTTCCGTCTGACGGGAAAGAAAGGGCTGCTGGAGGCTGTGTTCGAAGGGGATACCATCAATACGCCCTCCATGCTGTGCGTAGAAGATGCACTGGATGGTTTGCGGTGGGCAGAGTCTGCGGGTGGTCTCCCTGCTCTCAAGGCGCGCTCGCAAGCCAGTCTGGCCGTCGTAGCGGAATGGGTGGAAAAGACGGATTGGGTGTCCTTTCTTGCGTCTGATCCCGCAACGCGGTCCTGCACGTCAATCTGCCTCAAAATCGTAGCACCCTGGTTCGAGGCCCTGTCGCCTGAATCCCGGGCCAAGGCCGTCAAGCACCTGACCGGGCTGGTCGCACAGGAAGGTGCAGGCTATGACCTCGCGTCTTATCGAGACGCCCCTGCTGGTTTGCGGATCTGGGGAGGAGCCACCGTTGATGCAGCGGATATTCAGGCTCTCCTACCGTGGCTGGACTGGGCGTATGAGTGCACGCGCGAGGAGTTTGCTGCATGAGCCTGTATTCCGAGACCCCGAGCGCTGCCCTTCTGCCGTCTGGCTTCTCCGACCTTCTTCCGGGTGAAGCCGAAGCTGAGGCGCGGGGTATTGCCTGCGTCATGGAAGCCTTTTCCCGGCATGGTTATGAGCGTGTACGCCCGCCCATGCTGGAGTTTGAAACCTCTCTTCTGAACGGTTCAGGCGGTGCGCTCTCCACTCAGACGTTCCGTCTGATGGATCCAAGCTCTCATCGTATGATGGCCCTTCGGCCAGATATGACGACGCAGATTGCCCGTATCGCCAGTGTCCGCCTTCAAGATGCACCGCGCCCGCTGCGTCTCTCTTATTCCGGAAGCTGTATCGTCATCGGTACGCCGGGACGTGAAGCTGACCGTCAGGTTTCCCAGGCGGGTATCGAACTGATCGGCCCGGATTCTGCACAGGCTGATGCTGAAGTGGTGGCGCTGGGCGCCAGAGCACTTGAGGAACTGGGCATTAAGGGTGTGTCCTTCGATCTCTCGTTGCCAGCTCTGGCTCTGGGCCTGATTGAGACTGCTATCCCTGAAACCGACCGGGAAGATCTGATTCAGGCGCTGAACCGCAAGGATGCAGCATCTGTTGCTGAACTTGGCGGCTCAATCGCCGACACTCTGGCGGTTATGCTTCAGGCCGCAGGCCCTGCCAGTCGCGCGCTTGATCTGCTCGCCTCTCTCGACTTTCCGGCTTCCGTTCGTCCGCATTTCGAGCGTCTGGTTGCCTCCGTTGCCGCTATTCGCGAGCGCGCACCGGCCCTGCGTCTGACGGTAGATCCCGTGGATTTCCGGGGATGGCAGTATCATACCGGACTATGCATCACGGTCTTTTCCACCACCTCGCGTGAAGAACTGGGTCGTGGTGGACGGTATATTGCGGGTCAGGAGCCAGCCTGTGGTTTGACGTTGCGTCCGCAGGCGCTGTTGCGTGCGGCTCCTGTGCCGCCGTCCCGTCCGCGGTGCTATGTGCCCGTTCGGCTGGAGGATGAGGCCATGGCAGCCCTCCATGCTCAAGGTTTTGCGACGGTTTCTGCACTTGAAGTAGATGCAGAGCCTGATGCCGAAGCGCGCCATCTGCGCTGCACCCATGTCTGGCGGAATGGCGCAGCGCACGCGCTCTGACCCCCAGTTTTTTCTAATTTCTGCTCTGCATACCAAGTCGAGGAAGCCAGCTCATGTCCAACGTCACCGTGATCGGAACCCAGTGGGGGGACGAGGGTAAAGGCAAGATCGTAGACTGGCTTGCCAGCCGCGCTGATATCGTTGTCCGTTTCCAGGGTGGTCACAACGCCGGTCATACGCTGGTTGTCGGCGATCAGGTCTACAAGCTGTCACTGCTGCCATCAGGTCTCGTGCGTGGCCAGATTGGCGTAATCGGCAATGGCGTCGTTATTGATCCGAAGGCTCTGATGTCTGAAATCGACCGCGTAACGGCGCAGGGCCTGAAGGTCACGCCGGAAACGCTGTGGATTGCTGAGAATGCTCCGCTGATCCTGCCGGTACATGGTGCGCTGGATCGTGCGCGTGAAGCTGCTCGCGGTGATCGCAAGATCGGCACAACGGGTCGCGGTATTGGCCCGGCTTATGAAGACAAGGTTGCCCGTCGTGCCATTCGCGTCTGTGATCTGGCTGAGCCGGAGACGCTGGACTGGAAGCTGGACGAAGTACTTCTGCATCACAACACGCTGCTGGCGGGTCTGGGTGCTGATACTTTCACGAAGGAAGAACTCAAGGACTTCCTGACGGAATTCACACCGCGTCTGATGTCTTTCGCATGCCCGGTCTGGGACCGTCTGGACGAAGCGCGTCGTGCTGGCCGTCGTATCCTGTTTGAAGGTGCGCAGGCCGTCATGCTGGACGTCGATCACGGCACCTATCCGTTCGTGACCAGCTCCAACACGGTCGCTGCCGTTGCCGCATCCGGTAGTGGTGTCAGCCCGTCTTCCATCGGCTTCGTGCTAGGTATTGCCAAGGCGTACACAACCCGCGTGGGCGAAGGTCCGTTCCCGAGCGAACTGTTCGATGACGTTGGCCGTACGATCGGTGAGCGTGGTCATGAGTTCGGCACGGTCACTGGCCGTCCCCGTCGTTGTGGCTGGTTCGATGCCGTCATGCTGCGCCGTGCAGCCCGTGTTGGCGGCGTCACGGGCATCGCCCTGACAAAGCTGGACGTGCTGGATGGTCTGGAAGAAATCTCGATCTGTGTTGGCTATGAGCTGGACGGCAAGAAGATCGATACCTTCCCATCCGCTCCGGGTGCACAGGCCCGTGTGAAGCCAATTTATGAGACGATGCCAGGTTGGCAGGAAACCACAGCGGGCGCCCGTTCCTGGGGTGAACTGCCGGCACAGGCCATCAAGTATGTGCGTCGCATTGAAGAGCTGATTGAAGCTCCGGTGACGCTGCTGTCCACCAGCCCGGAGCGTGATGACACGATCCTGATGCGTGACCCGTTCGAAGACTGAGTTTTTCTGAACGTGAAACTGCCGGTCCGTTAACGAAGCCTCAATTCCTGTCCGGCATAGAGTGTCAGACAGGAATTTGATGGAACGGACATGGATTACACTCAGGGAGATGACAGCCCCGAACTGCTGATCGCAGACCGTTACCTGGTGAATACGAGCCAGAAACAACCTGACCTCAGCGGCTGTCCTGCCTGGGTGGCTCAGGATATTACGGCCACAGGTTCAACCTGGCTGGCTCTGGCACCGTCCATGCCATCTCCCCATTTCTCTGATCTTATGTTTTTCCGACATGAGAGTGTTATCGGCCTGCATGCCCATGAATATCATGCAGGCTCGCTCTGGGTGCTATGTCCGCACCCTCCCGGACCGTCCCTGAAAGACAATCTGGGTGTCTGGTCTGAAAGCCAGATTATTGATGGGGTTATACGCCCTATTGCCGATGCTCTTGAGAAGCTCTCCTCCATGGGGCTGACCTGTCGCGGGATCCGGCCAGATAATCTGTTTGTTGGGCAGGGGCTGCATCAGGTGGTCGTTGGCCCGCTTGGGGTTGCCTGTAACGCAGAAGCGCAGCCTGTCCTGTTCGAGCCTTTGTCTTCCGCAGTCTGTCATCCAACGGCGCGGGGAGGCGGGACAATTGCCTGTGACATCTTCTCATTGGGAGTACTGGTTCTTTCCCTTTGCATCGGGGAAGTGCCCCTGAGGGGCCTGTCAGATAACGAAATTCTGCAACGACGTTTTGAAGTGGGGTCTGCCGAGGCCTACATGCAGGGGCATAACGTTCCCGCAGGTCTGGTCTCCCTTCTAGAGGCCATGCTTTCAGACAGGCCCGAAAACAGACCCTCTCCCAATGACCTTATAACCATTGCGCCGAGCAAGCTGTTTTCAATCCGGCCCGATATTCCCGCGCGCTCGCCTCTGGTCATTGGCGGTGTGGAGGTCAGAACACCACAGGCACTGGCATGGTATGCCGGGACATATCCCAATGAGTTCCTGTCTTTGCTTCAGCGAAAAATTGTCAGCCAATGGTTACATCGAGAGCTGGAGCTGTCGGTCATGTCCAGCCTGATCGAACAGGCTGGAATTGCGTTTTTGCCATCCAGCGGAAACAAAGCCGTAGACCCGACGACAATGGTTGTGACACGGGCCATTGCCATTCTGGACTCTGCCGCTCCAATGTTCTGGGCCGGACACTGGTTCTGGCCATCCGCCATTCCTCATATGTTGGCGTGTGCCGAAGCCGGACGGTTCCCGCCTGAAGAGCAGCGCAATATTCGTGGGATAGCGGGCTTCCTGATGACGAGCCCAGAAGTGTTTGATGTTCCTTCGCTGCCCGCATTGCAGGCAAAGCAGATCAATGATCTCGCCACTGATGTGCGGCGAACAGGTGCAAAGGGAATGGAGCAGATCCGTCGTGTACCTTACGACGTGAATGTCTATCAGCCCTGCCTGTCTTCTCGTTGCCTGAAAGAACGGATCTCGTTGTCAGCGGGTCTGTTGCAATGGCTGGATAGGCACGTTTCGGAACAGGAGCTTTCTGCCGACGACCTGGGGCGTTCAGGCTTTCTGGACGATCAGATGCGGACTTTTCTGGAAAGTCATTGCGCGCGCCAGGGGATCATCCCACTTGCGCAGTCCCAGAAAGCGGGTCTTCCGTCCTGGCTTTCGGATCTGACATTGATGGCTGCGGCCCAGCGCCGTTTCGACAAGACGCCCCTCAGTGCTGTGGCAAAGCGGGCGCTTTTCTTGCTGGAAAACGAGCTTAAGCAATGGCGAAGCAAAACGACGAGAGCAAAGCGTCGTGCCCGGCTTTTTCAGCTGGCCGAAACGGGAAATCTTACGAAGTTTCTTGATAACGTCACTGACCCTGCCGGCTTGCAGCACGATCGCAAGCTGGCTCGGCAGGCTGAAGCAGAGATTGCCCATCTTGAGAAAGTTCTCGAGGAGGAGCCTGTCCGCAAAGCTGTCCATGAAAAACAGGCCCGCAATGCTGGAGAGTTCTTCTCACTCTTGATCGGGATTGCTGTCGCGATGACCAGTATCTGGCTGGAGTTTTGTGAATGACCCGCCAGTCAGTGCGTTTGCGCGTGACGGAGGCGAGTTTCAAATGGTGGCACGGCCTCATCCTTGGCCTGCTGTTGGCATATGTGCCGGGCAGTCTGCTTGTGGGCGGTGTTCTGCTGCTGCCTCTGATCGCGCTTCGATTCATCGATCCGGATGCTGACCGTCAGCGGATCATGATTGTTCTGTTTTATCTGGGGGGCGTCATGGTTCATCCCTTGAGAGAAGCATGGTTGTCACATGGGGATTGGGAGGCCTGTACCCAGCAAATTATGCAGCCAATGCTGCTTGTGATGGACTGGATGGCCGTTGGTGTGGCGTGGCTGGTCGCTGAAGCGTCTGCCATTGGTGCCAGACTTTGGTATGCGGATTATGTTCGCAGAGAGCGCAGGGCCATCGAAAAGAAGATCGACGCCCTGCGAGAGGAATGGCTGACTTCAGACAGTGAGAGGCAGGCCTGAAAAGGCCGGGTTCTTCAATCTTCCGGGGTTTCTTCTTCTGAGGGGCTCTCGACAAGCCGGGAGGCAAGATCTCCCGTAGCTCCACCCACAAGACCGCGTGCATAATCCTGAGCTGAGAACGGGCGCAGGTCTTCGGCCTGTTCGCCGACACCGACCATGTGCACGGGCAGTTTGAACTGTTCTGCAAGTGCGACCACAATTCCGCCGCGGGCAGAGCCGTCCAGTTTGGTCACGATCAGGCCTGTCACGTTCACCAGTTCACGGAATACCCGCACCTGCTCAATGGCGTTCTGACCGGTCGTTGCATCCAGCACCAGCAATACCGAATGCGGGGCGGTTGGGTCGAATTTCTGCATGACGCGGATGATCTTGGCCAGCTCTTCCATGAGCGCGCCCTTATTGTGCAGGCGGCCAGCCGTATCGATGAAGAGGAGGTCTTTTCCCTCTTCCGTTGCGCGTTTGATACCGTCATAGGCGAGGCCCGCAGCATCTGCTCCATGTTTTCCCGCGATAACGGGCACGTCTGAGCGTTGTCCCCAGACCTGAAGCTGTTCGACAGCCGCAGCACGGAAGGTATCTCCCGCCACGAGCATGACGGATTTGCCTTCGTCGCTGTAATGGCGGGCCATTTTGCCGATGGTTGTGGTCTTGCCTACACCGTTGACGCCCACCACGAGAACGACATGTGGCTTCTTCTTGGGATCAGGTTCAAACGGGATCGCAACGGGCTCCAGAACCCGCGCAATCTCTTCGGCCAGGGCGTCGCGAATTTCGTCACTTGTGACGTCCTTGCCAAAACGGGAGCTGCGAAAGCTCTCGATGACACGCTCGGCCACGACAGGCCCCAGATCTGCCGCAATCAGTTCGTCTTCGAGTTCTTCAAGAGCAGCATCGTCCAGCTTGCGATGCGTGAACACAGCTCCGAGACGTGAGCTCGAGCGTGAAAGACCCTGTTTGAGTCGTGAGAAAAATCCAGCCATTTACGGGAGTTCGGACAGGTCAGGCCTAACGTCAAGTCTGTAGCGTCGATTTCCTGAGAGTAAACGGGCTGTTGGGCGATTGTTTCACACATTTACAGTCCGAAAGCGTTCCAGTTTCTGTGGGGGCGTATGGTTCTTCACCCCGGTTTTATGGGGTGAAGCTAAGAGGGATGTCTGGTGTTTGGTCTTTGGAAGAAGACCAAACTCTACCTGAGTGACAGAAGAGGGTTTCCGTCCGACGATCTCCGCTCGCAATGTTAACAGTGAAGTGGGTATACGGATCACACCTACCCATTCATTTGAATGTTCAGGCGGCTGCCTTCATCACCGATTTTGCGTCCGAGTTTAGTTACGACGGTGATGCGGACGTAACGTCTTCCCGGCTTGCCAGTCGTCGGGAAGGGGTAGAGGTACAATCCCTTTGTCTGGCCTGAGCTCAACACGGATTTTTCCTTTGCGAGGGCGCATTATCGGGCGTTGATCGGGCAAGTTATGGAATTAATGGTGGCTAGGTGATGAACGCCCCGAGTTTCGTCTGTTCGTTTGGCATCCTTGTGCAGATCAAAGGCCTTGGTATGGCGGTTTGCAGGACTGCTGCTTGAAGAATACCCACTGGCCTGCGCTCCACAGGAACCCAGTTTGAATATTGGCTTCCGTTTCCCCAAAAACCTGAAACGTGGAGCGAACGTCTTCGATACGCATGCCTAGGCGGTACAATATGCGTATAACTATCGCCTGACAGGCGTCTGCTGTGCCGAGCGGCGTAACAGGGCATTAGCTGGCGCCAGTTTATGCCCGCTTCGCCCTGACCTCAGGTTTTTAGGCAGGGCTGCGTCCCAGAAGATGCCCTTCTGAGGCACTGTAGATCGACAAGGGAATGATGCTCCCTCTGACTGCGGAGGAGGCATCGGCTGCAAAGCGCACGGGCGCAAATTCCGGCGAGTGGCCTCGGTCAGGTGTCTCGATCAGGACGTTCACAGTCTGACCCACAAATTTTTCAAGAAACGTATCGCGGTTTGCCTCGCCAACAGCTCTCAGCTGGGCTGCTCTGGCCTGACGTTCTCCGTTCGGTACGGCGGGCATTCGGGCGGCGGGTGTGCCGGGGCGTTCGCTGTAGGGAAAGACATGCAGGAACGGGATAGCCTGCTCTTCGATGAAGGAGAGGGTTTCGTTGAAAAGCGTGTCTGTTTCTGTCGGGAAGCCCGCGATGAGATCTGCACCAACACCAATATTCGGGCGTAAGGCGCGAGCATGTTGGAGCATGGACGCGACCTGCGTGGTGGTGTGTCGGCGTTTCATGCGCTTGAGGATGAGGTCGGAACCAGCCTGAAGAGACAGATGCAGATGTGGCATCAGGCGGGGCTCGTTTTCCAGAAGCCACCAGAGGTCCCGATCTCCCGTTTCCGGATCAAGAATGACAGGGTCGATGGACGACAGGCGCAGACGTTCGATGGCGGGAACGTCCTGCAGGAGCGTCCGGCACATCCGGCCCAGACCTTCGCCATCTGTGCCTTGCCATGAAGCAATATCAACACCCGTGAGAACGATTTCACGATGTCCGGCCTCGGTCAGGGCGCGGGCTCTCGAAATAGCTTCCGCTGTGGGGGTGGAGCGGGAGTCTCCCCGGCCATAAGGGATGATGCAGAATGTGCACCGATGATCGCATCCCTGCTGGACCTGAAGCAGAGCACGGGCATGCCGTGATGGCGGAAGGCCGGGCTTGCTGTCTCCCCATGTGGTGGGCTTGAGCTTGTCAGCGTTGGGCACAACCCGCACCACGCCGGGCAACTCCATCCAGCGCTTGGCGTCAATTTCCGACGCGCAGCCTGTCACGACTATTTTTGCATCCGGGCGCTCGCGGTGAGCGCGGCGGATGGCCTGCCTCGCCTGTCGCTCGGCTGTGGTCGTAACGGCGCATGTATTGACGATGATGGTGTCATCCTGCCCGCGGGCGTGATGCGCCATGCCGTCGCTCTCATGCGCGTTGAGACGGCAGCCGAATGTCAGAACGGAAGGGGATGTCACGGAAGCTTGCCATGGAAAACGGTTGTGGCCGGTCCGGTCATCAGGACGTCTCCGTTTTCCTGCCAGGTGATTTCTAGGTCTCCACCGTCCATGGTCACGAGGCAGGTCCGGTCTGCCAGGCCCCGGCGTACGGCATTTACCACGGCAGCGCAGGCTCCTGAGCCGCAAGCCAGTGTTAAACCCGCACCGCGTTCCCAGACGCGCAGACGCATGTGACCGGGGGTGATGAGATCCGCAAATCCGATATTGGCGCGCTGTGGGAAGAGCGGAGACTTCTCGAGAGAGGGGCCAAGGTCTTCTGCGCGCGACACGTCGCCGAAAACGGTCGCATGAGGATTTCCCATGGAGCAGGCGGCTGCATCATGCAGGGGCAGGTGAAGTGTGTCGCAATCCTTGGACAGCGGCACGTCCTGCCAGCCAGTTCGGGGAGCGCCCATATTCACCGTGATGCGATCGCCATCCTGTGACGTGAGGAGAAGTCCGGCCCGGGTCTGGAGAACGGGATTGTTACCAACGAGACTGGCAACACACCGCGATGCATTTCCGCAGGCGCCGGATTCCGACCCATCAGCATTGAAGAAACGGACCAGAACATCCGCACCTTCCAGGGTTGGGGCAGAGAGCAGGACGAGCTGGTCGCAGCCGATGCCGAAGCGTCTGTCGCACAGGTGCCGGATGGTGGCTTCGTCAAGGGCGGGGTCGGTTTCGCGGCCATCAATGACGATGAAATCATTGCCCAGGCCGTGCATCTTGGTGAAAGAAAGGGTCATGATGGTGCCTCCCATAGAGCATCCTGCGGGTTGACGCACGAGGAACATACCCTCATTTCGACAGGTCAGTCAGGAGGAGATGGATATGAGCGGCACGGAACAGGTTGAAGGTTTTCACGCAGCGGCGTTTACGCGCGTCAATAATGAACCGGATACGATCTTCTATGCGCAGCGTCTTCCGGATTCGCTGATGGACATGGGGGCCCGCACGGCAGTTGCGGCACTTTACCAGACATCTCTTCCCGTTGGGGGCACGGTTCTGGATCTGATGGCGGGGTCACTCAGCCATTACCCGGAAGAGGCACGCTTTCAGGATGCCATCGGACTGGGAGCGTCCAAGGCTGCGCTGGACACCAATCCTGTGCTGACGACACGGATCGTACAGGATCTGAACGCAGACCCCATCCTGCCGTTCGAAGACGACACAATTGACGCCATAACCCTGTGTGACGGGGTGGCATACCTGACGCAGCCGTTGAAAGTCCTGACGGAAGCCCTTCGTGTTCTGAAGGAAGGGGCTCCTCTGATTGTCACATTCTCAGATCAGTTTCATCAGCAGAAAGCTGTTGCAATGTGGCAGGCTCTGGAGCCAGAAGACCGTGCACGTCTTGTCAGTGTTCTTCTTTCGAAGGCTGGTTTTGGGGAACTCGACACAGGTGAAGTCGTTCCTCCGGAAGATCTGACGGCATGGCGTGACACGGTTCGGGCGGTTGTCGGGCGGAAGCCCAGGGGCTGATTTTGCCTGATTCGCAGGTTCGGATGCGTTACTTCTGGCATTTATGCTCGGAAGTCTTTATGCAGCGGCATCCCAGCCGCCGCTTTTTGCCGTCGGCGTGACGTTTGCCGAGTGTTCATTAAATATGCCTTTCCCCGATACTCATCCTGCCCTTCTGCGCGCCCTGACGGCGCGTGGCTACGAACAGCCCACTCCCGTTCAGGAAGCAGTTCTGCAGCCAGGGCTGGAGGATCGTGATCTTCTGGTTTCCGCCCAGACGGGTTCAGGCAAGACCGTAGCTTTTGGTCTGGCTATTGCGCCGACGCTGCTTGGTGAGGCTGATCGCCTCCCGCCGTCGCCACAGCCGCTGGCTCTGGTTATTGCCCCGACGCGTGAACTGGCCCTTCAGGTCCAGTCCGAACTTGAGTGGCTCTATGCCGAGACCGGCGCTCGTATCGCGAGCTGCATTGGTGGCACGGATGCCCGCCGTGAAGCCCGCGACCTCAGCCGTGGCGCCCACATTGTTGTGGGAACGCCAGGCCGCCTTTGTGATCATCAGTCCCGTGGTTCCCTTGACCTGTCCGGTCTGCGCTGCGTCATTCTCGACGAAGCTGACGAAATGCTGGACATGGGCTTCCGTGACGAGCTTGAGCAGCTTCTGGATGCGTCCCCATCCGAGCGTCGCACCCTGCTGTTCTCGGCAACGATTGCGCGCGAAATCGCGTCTCTTGCCAAGCGCTTCCAGAAAGATGCCAAGCGCATCGATACGGTTTCCGGCGCCAAGCAGCATTCTGATATCACCTACCGCTGCGTCGTAACGGCTCCGCAGGAAATCGAGCGTTCCCTCGTGAACGTTCTGCGTTTCTACGAAAGCCCGACGGCCATGGTGTTCTGCAACACCCGTATGATGGTTGGTCAGGTGCAGGCTGCTCTTCTGGAGCGTGGCTTCGCCTCTGTCGCCATTTCCGGCGAGATGGGTCAGAACGAGCGTAGCCGTGCGATCGAGAGCCTCCGCTCCGGTCAGGCCCGCGTCTGTGTCGCGACTGACGTTGCCGCCCGTGGCATTGACGTGCCAGCGCTGAATCTCGTGATTCACGCCAGCATCCCGACGGCTTCTGAAACCCTGCTGCACCGTTCTGGCCGTACCGGCCGTGCGGGCCGCAAGGGCACCAGTGTGCTGATGGTGCCGATGAACCAGCGCCGTCGTGCTGAGCGTCTGCTGGAAATGGCACGCGTGAAGGCCGAATGGGAAGCTGTTCCTACGGCTGACGCGATTGCCGCTCAGGACACGAAGCGCCTGCTGGACGATCCGATCCTCGCCAACGCATCCGAAGAGACGACGGATGAGCTGGTTCTGAAGCTGGCTGAAACCTACGACGCGAAGAAGCTCGCAGCAGCGCTGGTGCAGATGTACCGTGCTCGCCTGCCGAACGTTGAGCAGATCCGTGCGATGTCCGTCGAAGCTCCACAGAGCCGTGGCGATCGTCCGGAACGCGCACCGCGTGAAGAGCGCATCGTGTCGGGCGAATGGTTCAAGATGAGCGTCGGTCGTACAGAGCGCGCTGATCCGAAGTGGCTGATCCCGCTGATCTGCCGTCTTGGTAACGTTCAGAAGCGTGACATCGGCAGCATCCGCATCGAGCAGGATCAGACGTATTTCCAGATCACGGATGAGAGCGTCGAGCGCTTCAAGTCCTGTGTGGCTGGCGCTGAGCCTGACGAAGTGACGATCGAGCCGTCTGCTGAGCCTGCCGGTGGCAGCAGCTATGGTTCCCGTGGTCGTAACCCGGGCGAAGGCAAGCGCTTTGGTCGGTCCGGCGGTGGCGCTGGTGGCGGCTTCAAGGGCGGCCCGCGCGGTGGCGGTGCTGGCGGCGGTTACAAGGGCCGTGGCGGTTCCGGTTTCGGTCGTCCGAAGCCGGGTGCTGGTGGCTCGTCAGGTGAAGGTGCGAGCCGCAAGCGTCGTTCCTGATTTCTGATCTTACGTCAGAACTGAAAACCCCCGCCGGAGCGATCCGGCGGGGGTTTTTCTTTATTAGGTCCTGGAAGACCCTTCTGCGAGAAGGGCATCACGGGCAGCCCTCAATGTATCGGAGAGCTTTTCTTCGGGTACTTTGAGGTGAAGTTTTTCCATGGTTTCCAGCAGGGCCTCGGCGACCATCAAGCGGGCTGCCCATTTATGGTCAGCAGGGATGATGTGCCAGGGGGCTTCCGGAGTAGACGTTGCCTGAATGGCAGCCTCGTAAGCTTTGGTGTAATCCGGCCACTTCTCACGTTCGGCTAGATCCGATGGAGAAAATTTCCAGCGCTTCTCCGGTTGGGTCAGGCGTTTGAGAATACGTTTCTTCTGCTCGTCCGCAGAGATATGTAGAAAGAGCTTCAGAATGATGACGTTCTGGTGCGTCAGGTAGCTTTCGAAGTGCCGGATGTCAGCCAGTCTCCGGTCCCAGAAACCGGGCTCATCCGGGTTGAGCCCGCGTGCTCTGACGATGTCCGGATGCACACGTGCGATCAGAACATCCTCATAGTGGCTGCGATTGAAAACCGCGATTTCGCCCCGGGCCGGCGCCATCAGATGCACACGCCAGAGGTCATCACGCTTTTCTGCGGCACCGGCGGGTGTCTTGAAGGATGTGACGTGAAAGCCCTGTGGGTTCAGACCGGAAAAGGCATGGCGGATAGCGCCATCCTTTCCTGCCGTATCCATCCCTTGCAGCACGACCAGAATACCGTGGGACCCATGGGCCGCCAGACGCCCTTGCAGAATAGCCATCCGGTCCACGCAGTCCCGAATGCGGGTATGGGCACTTTTCTTGTCGTGCCCAATCCGGTCATCGGTTCTGAAGTCGGTCAGTTTGAACTTCGTGCCGTCCGTAATTGTGAGGCGCGAGGGAATACCGCTTTCAGCCGACATGACGGTTCACCGCAAGGCCACCAGAAGCCTGACAGACAGGCATGATCTCCATTGTGTTGACGTTCACGTGCCACGGCAGGCCCACGAGCCAGGAGACTGTTTCTGCAATGTCCTGCGGTGTCAGGGGCGTGGTGTCTTTGTAGACAGCGGCTGCCTTGTCGTCGTCCTTGAGGCGAACAGAGCTGAATTCGCTTCCGCCACACAGGCCAGGTTCAATATCTGTAACGCGGATGCGCTTGCCCAGAAGATCCGTTCGCAGGTTCTGGCTGAACTGCCGCACGAACGCCTTGGTGGCGCCATAAACATTGCCGCCAGTGTAGGGGTAGAGGCCCGCAGTGCTTCCGAGCATGATGATATATCCGGAGTTGCGCTCAACCATTCCGGGCAGCAGTGCGTGGGTCATTTCCACCAGACCAGAGACGTTGGTGGCGATCATCGTTTCCCAGTTATCGATCTTGGCTTCCTGTGCGGGCTCCATACCGAGTGCAAGGCCCGCGTTGTTGACCAGAACGTCCACGGTTCGCCAGTTTTCCGGCAGGCTGCCTGGCAGTGCGCGGAGTGCGTCGCGGTCCGTCATGTCCAGAGGGAAGGGGAGAAGATTGTCCCCGAGTTCGGCTTTCAGGGCCTCAAGACGTTCTGCCCGTCTTCCTGTGGCGATGACGCGATGGCCATCCTGTACGAGGCGTGTGGCGATGGCGTGTCCGAAGCCGGCAGTGGCACCGGTCACGAGAACGGTAAGGGACATGAAGACCTCCATAAAACTCTCGACATGGGAACGCTTGCAAAGAGGCACGAGATGCACCCATTTGTAGAGAATGAAGAAAACACTCGCCGGACAGAATGACAACCTGACAGGCATGCTCCTGGTTGCGGCGCCGCAACTGGCGGAGACAGTCTTCGCCCAGAGCGTGATCTATCTCTGTGCTCACTCCCCCGAAGACGGGGCGATGGGGCTGATTATCAACCGTCGTCTGGCCCAGCCGGGTTTGGATGATCTTTTTGCGCAGCTCGGAATCGAGCCAAACCCTCCGGAACGCCGGATTGCCGTCTGTATGGGTGGCCCTGTCGATCATTCACACGGGTTTGTTCTGCATTCGACCGACTGGAACGGAGAGGGCAGCCTGGGCGTCAATGATCAGGCGACGTTGACGGCCAGTCTGGATGTGCTGCGGGAGCTTGCTGCGGGGCAGGGCCCCAAGCGGGCATTGATGGCCATTGGCCATGCATCCTGGGCACCGGGTCAGCTTGAAGAAGAGATCCTGAGGGATAGTTCATGGCTGGTTGCGCCGGCCAGTGATGAGATTGTCTTTGGCATGGATCATTCGAAAAAATGGGGAAAGGCATTGGCGGCCATCAATATTGATCCGCTGCTGCTCTCCTCCGCTATGGGTGAAGCCTGACCGATTTATTCGGAGCAACGACTTTTGACAGACATGAGGATTTTCAGATCATGAATCAGACAACCCGTATCCTTCACGTTTATGAGCATTGCCCGTTTTGCGTGAAGGCCATGATGATTTTTGGCCTGAAAAACATCCCGTTCGAGAAGCGTATTTTCCTGAATGACGACGAAGCTGGCCCGATCAGTATGGTTGGGAGAAAGGTTGTCCCGATTCTGGAGGAGAACGGTCGATACATGCCGGAGAGCATGGATATCGTCTCCCATATTGATGGAGTTGGCGCGCCGGTTCTGAATGGGCCGGTTCGCAAGGACATTGCAGACTGGCTGCGTGCAAGCAGCAAGGCCACGTATCGACTCTTCCTGCCGCGTGCAGTTTGCGCACCCTTGCCTGAATTCGCGACAACGTCTTCCCGGGCGGGCTTTATTCGTCGCAAGGAAGAATCTACCGGCCCGTTCTGGGAAATTCTGGCGGATGGCTCAAAGGAAATTGCAGAGCTGAACGCATTGCTGGAAGAGCTTGAACCCCTGATCCAGTCTCCTGAAGCCGTGAATGGCACGCTTTCCACAGACGATATCCATCTGTTTGCCCAGCTTCACAGCATGTCACTCATCAAAGGGCTGCGTTACCCGCTCGGGGTTGAGGCTTACCGTCAGACCATATCTGAAAAATCCGGTGTGAGCCTGCTGGATGGGTTTGCGGCCTGATGGAAGGCTATTGCAGGACATCTTGAAACCGTCTCGTCAGATGGATGGAGATGTCCTGCAACGCACCGGCTAGGCATCCACTGTCCGTATGGTTACGATTTCGCATCTGATGCAGGAGAAGACGATGCGGAATACGATTGGCGCAGGATTGTTACTGGCCCTGATGAGCGGGAGCACGCTTGCCGCAGCTCCCCAGCATCATGACGCCGCAACGCAGGCCCTGAACCTTGCTGAGCAGGCCATAGCCCTGCGATCTGTTGCGGGGCCAGCCAACCAGACACCACAGGTCGCAGCCCTTTTCCGGGAAGCTCTGGTTAAGGGAGGTTTTGCGCCTGCTGATGTGACGATCACGCCCTACAAGGATACAGCGTATCTGATCGCCCGTTGGCCTGGCCGTGATTCGTCTCTCAAGCCGCTGGTGATTTCCGGCCATATGGATGTGGTTGAAGCCAAGGCATCTGACTGGACGCATGATCCTTTCAAACCACAGATTGAAAATGGCTATCTGCTCGGCCGTGGCTCAACGGACATGAAGCTGGATGATACACTGGCTATTTCTGCTCTGCTGGAGCTAAAAAAAGAAGGGTACGTGCCCCGCCGGGATATCATCATCGAGTTCTCGGGAGATGAAGAGACGACGATGGCAACTGGCGCCATCATCGCTGACAAGTTGTCCAATGCCGAACTTGTTCTGAACATGGACGGGGCCAATGGCACGTTGGATGAAAAGACGGGGAAGCCAGATTATTTCACATGGGAAGGTGCGGAAAAAACCTACGCTGATTTCCGTCTGACCGTGACGAACCCCGGTGGTCACTCTTCGGAGCCGAGATCCGTCAATGCCATTGATGAGCTGAGTGCCGATCTTCTGCGGATCCAGCAACATCGCTTCAAACCGGAAGTGAATGACCTGAGCCGTAGTTTCTTTGTCAACGCGGCTCGCTGGCAGAAGCCTGATATTGCGGCGGCCATGAAGGCGTTCGCAGCCAATCCAGCCAATGAAAAGGCCATTGCCACGCTATCGGCTGACCCGTCCTTTGTGGGGCGGATTGGCACAACCTGTGTGGTCACGATGATTGAAGGTGGTCATGCGCTCAATGCGCTTCCTCAGCGGGCGACGGCTAATATCAATTGTCGCATCTTTCCGGGGCATTCCCGGGCTTCGATCATGGCTGAACTGCGCGACGCGGCGCAGGACCCGGGTATGAAGGTTGAAGACGCGACAGAAGGGTCCGTTGAAACTGCTGCCTCTCCCATGCGGCCTGATGTGGTGCATGCGATTGATGCCGCTATTCATGCGGTTTATCCGGATGTGCCGGTCTTTGCAGCCATGTCATCCGGAGCGAGCGACAGCATGTGGTTCCGCTCTCATGGTGTTCCCAGCTATGGCATCAGCCCGATCTTCATAAAGAATTCAGACTCCTTCATGCATGGATTGAATGAACGGACGCCGGTTTCCGCCGTTGGTCCGGCAATGGATGCGCTTCTGGTTTTGATTCCGGAGCTGTCTCACTAAGAGAAAGGCTTTGTAGATGCGGAGTGTTGCTGTCTGTTTGGGCGTGGTTCTGGCGGGAGCGACGATGGCTCATGTCGCGATGGGGAGGCCAGCTCCTGAACAAAATCAGCTTTCCGGGCGGTACAGTACGCATTTCCAAAACGGTGACGTGTCGGGTGATACCTATTGGAGCGACAATGTTCTGGAGGTTGTGCCCGTCAGCGCAGAGGCGGCCTATCTGCGAATAGAAACACAGTTCTTCAATGGGCACATGTGTTCCCTGTCAGGCATCGGCCGCATGGAGGGAGAGGCTCTGGTGTATCAGGAACCGCCCTTCATGGCCGGTGAGAAGCCCTGTCGCCTGACGCTTCGCCGGACTGGGAAAGATGTTGTTTTGCAGGATGCTGACAGTGCTTGTCGGGTTGGGCATTGTGGCGCGCGAGGATCGTTTAATGGGCAGACCTTCCCACTCTCCAGCCATCGCGCCATTACCTACATGCCCAGGCTCAAAGCATCGCGGCAATATCAGGCAGCCTTGAAAGCCTGGGCTGCCTCTCCGAACCATTCGGATCATGCGGCCCAGGCAGATCAACCTTAGGGCTTTAAAGCGTCACCCAGGAACTCTGCACGACGCTGGCTTACGCGTGCGCGTAAAAGCGGATCAGGCAGCATATGCGTGCCGGGGAGCAGAAGGAGATCGTAAGGTTTTCCGGCTTTCAGAAGGGCCTGTGTCAGCTTCATGGTATTTTCGAAGTACACGTTGTCGTCTGTCAGGCCGTGCATGACCAGAAGGGGGCGTTTCAGGCCGTCCGCATAGGTTAGGACGTTGCTTTTGCGATATCCTTCCGGGTCGTTCTGCGGGGTGTTCAGGTAGCGTTCGGTATAGGCGGTGTCGTAATCGGCGAAATCGACAGGGGGGGCACCTGCAACGCCGACTTTGAAGACGTCCGGACGGCGGATGGTGGCCATTGCCGTGAAGTAGCCCCCGAAAGACCAGCCATAAACACCCACCCGTGACAGATCGAGTTCAGGGTAGGTTTTGCCCAGCCCTTGCAAGCCATCGATCTGGTCCTGAAGGGGAGCATCGATCAGGTTGCCTTTGATGGCACGCTCAAAGTCATGATCCCGACCCGGAGTGCCGCGTCCATCCAGCGTGACAACGACATAGCCCTGATTGGCGAGGCACTGGTCTTCCAGAAAGCTCGATGGTGTATCGTGCACCAGCTTTACGCCGGGGCCGCCATAGACGGACAGCACGACCGGATAGTGATGGCCCTTCTGAAAATGCTCTGGCCGGATGATCGCTGCATCGAGTTGTCGTTCCCCGGCCGTCGTGAACTGTACGTGGACGGGAAGGTGAGGGGGCTGCGCAATACCCGGGAGGCTGGCCAGGATTTTCCCTTTTGCGTCTCGCAGAAGAGTGCGCCGACTTCCGTCAGCGGCGGCAAACGCATCGACCAGCAGGCGATGGGTGCCATTGGTGAAATGGACATTGTGGATGCCCGGCTCAGTGATGAACGGAGTGATCTTGCCGTCTGCGAGTGAAATCCGGACGACCTCGTTATCAATTCGGTTCGGGCGTACCGTCACGACAACGCTGTTGCTGTCTGCGTCGTAATCATTGAACGCGACGTAAGGGAGGGTATCGGGCGTCAAAACCCGCTTCAGTGACCCGTCTGCGGCGTGATGTTCAAGCTGCCACGTTTTTCCGCGCTCCGAGGCCCAAAGGAAACCCTGTTGACCGTTCAGCATGACGGGTAAGGCATGGCTGCCACCGGCGTCTCGTGGATCAAGATTGAGCCAGGCCTTGTCGCTTTCTGCGAGGAGGAGCGTCGTTTTGCCTGTTGCTGGATCAACGGACAGAACCTGTTCCTGCGTCTGTTCCCGGTTGAGCAGAACAAGGAACAGGCCACCGTTCTTCCGCCAGACCGCACGTGCCATGTAGGGCCATGCTTCATGATCCCAGCCAATCCAGCGAACGTCTCCGCCTTTGATCCTGGTGAGACCAAAACGTGTTCGTGCATTGGGCGTGCCAGCGCGCGGATAACGGAACTCGACCGGAGCCGCCTGCGGCGTCTCTGGATTGGTGATGTAATGTTTTTCGACGTTGCCTGAATCAGCTTCTTCGAACAGCACGGTCTGACTGTCCGGAGACCACCAGGCGCCATCCGGGCGCTCCAGTTCTTCTGCTGCGGCAAATTCGGCCAACCCATTGGTCAGCGTTTCTGTGCCTGTAGTGGTCAGCCGTGTTTCGGCGCCCGTTACCAGATTGACCGCGTAGAGATCATTGTCCCGCACTGCGGCAATGGTCTGTCCGTCCGGGGAAAGGCGGGGGGCGATCCAGTTGCCATCAACGGAAGACACCCGGCCGTCATCAGCGGCAATGCGGATGAGGCGTCCACCCTGAGATGCCAGGATCGTGCCGCCATCTTCGCTCATCTGATAGTCGGTGATGCCAGACATGGACTGACGGGCCCGCTCTCGCCGGGCTTTCTCCTCAACGGACAAGTGCTCTGGGCCCGCTTCCGGGGCTGCAAGTTCGTGCAGCGAATGGTCAGGCAGATCGTAGCGAAACAGATGCAGGCGTGTGTCGAACGGGCCAGAACGCAGGAAGAGAACCGAATGCCCGTCCGGTGTCACTTCTGATCGTGTGGGCAGACCCAGCGTTCCGTTCCGTGTTTTGGCAAGATCGAGCATGCACGATGCAGGCTCGGAGGCCATGGCCGGTAAGGCGGGAAGCAGGGAAGACAGGAACGCGCAGGACAGCAGGGCTCTGCGGAGACGGAATGACGGCATGGCGGCTCCGGGACAGGAAAAGTTTTGACATCAATCATGGACTGACCTGTCGTTCCTGAACAGAGTGCACGAGCATGAGAAGTCGCCTTGCTCACGATGATGAGAGCGGGGCCGATTTTACCGGGACTGATCCACCGTTGAGGTGTTGTGTGTCATGGTCTGTCTCAGAAGAGGAACCTGATGGATATGCAGTATCGTCAGCTAGGTCGCTCCGGCCTTAAAATTTCCGCACTCAATTTTGGCTCTGTGACGTTCGGCGGGCAGGGCGATTTCGCTTCCACCGGCAATGTTGACGTCTTAGAGGCCACACGCATGGTGGATCTCTGCGTCGAGCATGGCGTCAACATGTTTGATACAGCCGATGGCTATTCGGGTGGAGAAGCCGAAGAAATCCTTGGTCGTGTTCTGAAAGGCAGAAGCCGGGAGCTGCTTGTGACCAGCAAAGTCCGGTTTCCGACGGGCAAAGGCCCGAACGAAGAGGGCCTGTCGCGGCATCATATTCTGAATGCCTGTGATGACAGCCTGCGTCGTTTAGGGCGAGACCATATTGATCTCTATTATCTGCATGAATGGGATGGTCTGACGCCGGTTGAAGAGACGCTGGAGGCACTTCAGACGCTTCGGGATCAGGGTAAGATCCGCTATGCGGGACTTTCCAATTTTGCTGGCTGGCAAGCCATGAAGCTTCTGTCTGCCGCGGAGCGGGACCGTCTCATTACGCCGGTTTCCGAACAGATCTATTATTCTCTGGAAGCACGGGATGCGGAATATGAGCTTCTGCCACTCGCTGTGGATCAAGGACTGGGCGTCCAGATCTGGAGCCCGCTGGCCTGTGGGCTGCTGACGGGCAAATATCGTCGCGGGAAGACGGCGCCTGCGGATAGCCGCCGTATTTCGGGTTGGCCAGAACCGGAAGTCCGCAATATCGAAAAACTCTACGATACGGTTGAAGTGTTGGTGGAGATCGCAGAGGAACACGATGTCTCGCCTGCACGCGTTGCGCTGGCGTGGTTGCTGCACAAACCGGGTGTGACGTCCGTAGTGATTGGAGCCCGTAAGGAAACCCAGTTGCTGGATAATCTTGCTGCGGCATCATTGCGTCTGACAAAGGCACAAGTCGCACGGCTTGACGATGTCAGCGCGCCGGATCTGATTTATCCATACTGGCATCAGCAGCGGAATGCGTTTGGCAGACTGTCGGAGGCCGATATGGTCTTGCACGGGCCAGCGAAACGTCATCGGGATGCCCTTGAAACAAAAAAATGAGTGCCTAAATATTCATCACCGGTCGTCGCCTTCGGGGGCGACCGAGACACCATATGCCGCCGATACGGGGCATGAGAGGACATATTAGAATGGACATTCAGAAATTCACTGAGCGGAGCCAGGGTTTCCTTCAGGCCGCACAGACTATTGCCCTTCGAGATTACCATCAGCAGTTGACGCCGGAGCATATTCTCAAGGCCCTGCTGGATGATGATCAGGGCGCTGCATCCGGCCTTATTCGGGCTGCGGGTGGTGATCCAAAAGTTGTTCAGACTGCCAATGATGCAGCACTTGCCAAGCTTCCGAAGGTTCAGGGCGGCGGTGCAGGTCAGCCGCAAGCCACGCCTGATTTCGTAAGGCTGTTGGATTCCGCTGAAGCCGCTGCAAAAGCCGCAGGTGACAGCCACGTTGCGCAGGACCGCCTGCTCGTGGCCATTGCGGCGAGCGGATCAGCTGCGGGTAAAGCACTGGTTGAAGGAAAGGCCGATGCCTCTGCGCTGGAACGTGCCGTTGCACAGATCCGCAAAGGGCGGACAGTGACCAGCGCATCTGCCGAGAATACGTTTGACGCGCTGAAGAAGTATGCGCGTGACGTTACGGCGATCGCCCAGGCTGGCAAGCTCGATCCGGTGATTGGCCGTGATGAAGAAATCCGGCGCACCATTCAGGTTCTGGCCCGCCGCAGCAAAAACAACCCGGTTCTGATTGGTGAGCCAGGCGTTGGTAAGACCGCAATCGTTGAAGGTCTGGCGCTGCGTATCGTTAATGGCGATGTGCCAGAAGCGCTCCGAAACAAGAGACTGATGTCGCTCGACATGGGCGCGCTGATTGCAGGTGCGAAGTTCCGTGGTGAGTTTGAAGAGCGTCTGAAGGCAGTTCTTAAAGAAGTTGAGACGGCCGAAGGCGAGGTCATTCTCTTCATCGACGAGATGCACACGCTGGTGGGCGCTGGCCGTTCCGACGGTGCGATGGATGCGTCCAATCTTATCAAACCGGAACTTGCTCGCGGGACGCTGCACTGCATTGGTGCGACGACACTCGATGAGTACCGCAAGTACATCGAGAAAGACGCCGCGCTTGCCCGTCGTTTCCAGCCGGTTTTCGTCGGTGAGCCATCTGTCGCGGATACGATCTCTATTCTGCGTGGCATCAAGGAGAAGTACGAACTTCACCATGGTGTGCGCATCACGGATAATGCCATCGTCTCTGCTGCAACGCTTTCCAACCGTTATATTACGGATCGCTTCCTGCCGGATAAGGCCATTGATCTGATTGACGAAGCTGCCAGCCGTCTGCGGATGCAGATTGACAGCAAGCCTGAAGCTCTGGACGAACTCGATCGCCGCATCATTCAGCTGAAGATCGAGCGTGAAGCCATCCGTAAGGAAGACGACACGGCGTCCAAGGATCGTCTGCAGGCTCTTGAGGCCGAACTGGCTGATCTGGAAGAGCAGTCCGATGCGATGGGTGCCGAGTGGCACGCCGAAAAGGATCGCGTGAACGCCATTCAGAAGCTGAAGGAGCAGTTGGATACAGCACGCTCCGATGTGGATGTGGCGCAGCGTCAGGGAAATCTCGCGAAGGCTTCCGAGCTGATGTACGGCCTGATTCCAAACCTGGAAGCTCAGATCGCGAAAGCGCAGGAAGAGGAAGACGCAGCATCTAAATCTGGCTTGTTCGCTGATAGCGTCACGGATCAGGGCATTGCATCGGTTGTGTCCCGCTGGACGGGTATTCCGGTAGATCGGATGCTCGAAGGCGAGCGCGCCAAGCTCATGCGGATGGAAGATACGCTGCGTGAGCGTGTGGTTGGGCAGGAGCAGGCTCTGGTCGCTGTCGCCAATGCTGTGCGTCGTGCCCGTGCAGGACTTCAGGATCCGAACCGCCCGATTGGGTCGTTCCTGTTCCTTGGTCCGACTGGAGTGGGCAAGACCGAGCTGACGAAGGCTTTGGCCCAGTTCCTGTTCGATGACGAGAAGGCCCTGCTGCGGATCGACATGAGTGAATTCATGGAGAAGCATGCAGTGTCGCGTCTGATTGGCGCACCTCCGGGATATGTTGGGTACGACGAAGGTGGTGTGCTGACAGAAGCTGTGCGTCGTCGTCCTTATCAGGTCATCCTGTTTGACGAGGTGGAGAAGGCCCATGAGGACATCTTCAACATCCTTCTTCAGGTGCTCGATGATGGCCGTCTGACGGACGGGCAGGGCCGTGTTGTGGACTTCCGCAATACGATCATCGTTCTGACGAGTAACCTTGGTTCAGATGTTCTCGCCAATCAGGAAGATGGTGAATCGCCGGAACTGGTTCAGGCGCAGGTCATGCAGGTGGTGCGCAATCACTTCCGGCCGGAATTCCTGAACCGTCTGGATGAGATCATTCTATTCTCCCGTCTGCAGCGCGCGGATATGGGACGGATTGTCGATATCCAGCTGGGTCGCCTGCGTCAGCTTCTGGAAGATCGCAAGATCACACTGGATCTGGATCAGAAGGGGACCGAGTGGCTGGCCGAAGCAGGATATGATCCAGTCTATGGCGCCCGTCCGCTGAAGAGGGTGATCCAGCGTAGCCTTCAGAACCCTCTGGCAGGACTTCTGCTGGATGGAACCATCCGGGATGGCGACACCATCACCGTCTCTGCAGACGATAAAGGGCTGACGATTAATGGTCGTTTGTCCTCCGCAGACTGATTGTCGCGGAAAACCGGGACTTTCGAAGAAAGCGCCAGATTTTTCTGGCGTTTTTTTTTGATTTTTTTAGTTTTGTTTTGTGAATGGAAAGTGTGTGTAAGGGGGGAAAGTGCAGGAAATCTGTGGGTTAGTTGTGTGGATAAGTGTCGTATGATGATTGTTTGACAGTGATGTGTGGTGGCCGTATAAGCCCGTTCACCGACGCGGCGGGGCCTTCTTCGAGGGCTTGGCCGGGACGGATTGAGATGATGATCTTTGAAAATTGAATATGGAATTGGAAGGGATA